>NZ_JBWVZJ010000002.1:0-900817 GCF_056675995.1 Piscinibacter sp. PDB1-1 | reverse complement strand
AGCACTGTGCGAACAACACCGAGTGGCAACCCGCGAAGAACTCAGCACGGCACGACTCCGCGTGGCTAGCTGCTTGATTCACTGCACGGCTTTCCACAGGCTGCATTCGTACGCCTAACGTCAAATAGGCCGCATGCGCTGTCCGGCCCACTGCGGCCTAATGTCGATGTGTTGCGTCATCATTCCTCCCTGCTGGCCCTATAAACACCGTGCGGATGTCGCCCACAGGCGATCGAATGTCGGCAGTTTAGGCCGCCTAAATTTTCCGGAATGCGTCGGAAACCCGATGCAAACCGACGCCAGCAAACAGGTCCCAGCTTCGTGACTCACAGCCGAAGGTGGGAAGGGTCGCCTCCCCGACCGACGGCGCCTTCCAATCAAGCGGGCGGCCCCGCCCCCATTCGTGGCGGCCATCTTGAGCAGCACCACAGTCGCCAACCCACCCGCTCAGCGCAACCCTTGCATCGCATCCGCCCTTGGGCGGCCTTGTAGTGCCACCCCTACAAAACAACCCCGCCCCCCACGATTTCGCGATGGCGCTCACGTCCCTAGCATGCCTTCCATCACCTCGAAGGAACACGCATGCGCGCCGACACCGACAACCGTTTCGATCCGTACAACGCCGACCGGCCGCTGCGCCTGAGCTGCGCCTGCGGGCAGCACAGCTCGGCCGAGGAGCACCACGCGGCGCTCGGCGCGGCCGATGCCGTGACCGAACTCCGGCGCCGCAGCGAGACCGCTGAGTTCGAGTCGTACTCGAACGACTTCATCGAGGCCACGCTGGTCAAGGCGCTGTTCCCGCAAGACGCCATGCGCCGCCGCCTCCTCCGCGCCGTGGGCAAGGGGTCGGCGATGGCTGCCATCGGCAGCGTGCTGCCCGTGGCGTCGTTGCAGGCGATGGCGCAAGACACGAAGGGCGCGCTGGAAAAGAAGGACCTGAAGATCGGCTTCATCCCCATCACCTGCGCCACGCCGCTGATCATGGCGCACCCGCTGGGCTTCTATGCCAAGCAAGGGCTCGACGTGCAGGTGGTCAAGACGGCGGGCTGGGCGCTCATCCGCGACAAGATGCTCAACAAGGAGTACGACGCCACGCACTTCCTGTCGCCCATGCCCTTGGCCATCTCGATGGGGCTGGGTGCCAACGCCACGCCGATGAACGTGGCGACCATCCAGAACATCAACGGCCAGGCGATCACGCTGGCGATGAAGCACAAGAACAACCGCGACCCGAAGAACTGGAAGGGCTTCAAGTTCGCGGTGCCGTTCGATTACTCGATGCACAACTTCCTGCTGCGCTACTACCTGGCGGAGCATGGCGTGAACCCCGACACCGACGTGCAGATCCGCGTGGTGCCTCCGCCCGAGATGGTGGCCAACCTGCGCGCCGGCAACATCGACGGCTACCTCGGCCCCGACCCCTTCAACCAGCGCGCGGTGTACGAAGAGGTGGGCTTCATCCACCTGCTCACCAAGGACCTGTGGAACGGCCACCCCTGCTGTGCCTTTGGCACCAGCACCGAGTTCATCCAGAAGAACCCCAACACCTTTGCGGCGCTGTACCGTGCGGTGCTCACCTCGGCGGCCATGGCGCGCGAGGCCAAGAACCGAGAGCTGATTGCCAAGGTGATCGCGCCGCAGGCCTACCTGAACCAGCCCGAGACCGTGATCGCGCAGGTGCTGACAGGCAAGTTTGCCGATGGCCTGGGCAACGTGAAGAACGTGCCCGACCGCGCCGATTTCGACCCCATGCCCTGGCAGAGCATGGCAGTGTGGATGCTCACGCAGATGAAGCGCTGGGGCTACATCAAGGGCGACGTGGACTACAAGCAGATCGCCGAGAAGGTGTTCATGCTCACCGATGCGAAGAAGACGATGAAGCAACTCGGCCAGCCGCTGCCCGACGAGAAGCTGGGCGCGTACCCCAAGTTCACGATCATGGGCAAGGTGTTCGACTCGGCCAAACCCGACGAGTACCTCAAGAGTTTCGCGATCTCCAAGCAAAGCGCCTGAGCCCATGAGCCGAACGCGTTCCATGAGTTTCAAGGCGGCGCTTCTGTCGCTGGCGATCTTCGTGCTCGTGATGGGCGCGTGGCATGCAGCCACGCGGCCCACCGCGAGCGCGGCGCCTAAGCTGACGCCTGAGCAGATCGAGTACGCGCGGCTGATGGGCAAGCCGACCGGTGAAGACGGGGCGGCGAGCAGCAGCACGAAGTCGGGCTTCCCGACACCGGCGCAGGTGGGCGGCACCTTCGTCGATCAGCTCTCCAAGCCCTTCTATGACAACGGCCCCAACGACAAGGGCATCGGCCTGCAGCTCGGCTACTCGCTTGGCCGCGTGGCGCTGGGCTATCTGCTGGCGGCGCTGGTGGCCATCCCGCTCGGCTTTCTGATCGGCATGAGCCCGCTGGTGTACCGCGCGCTCGACCCGTTCATCCAGGTGCTCAAACCCATCTCGCCGCTGGCGTGGATGCCGATCGCGCTTTACACGATCAAGGACTCGTCGCTCTCGGGCATCTTCGTGATCTTCATCTGCTCGGTGTGGCCGATGCTCATCAACACCGCCTTCGGCGTGAGCACGGTTCGGCGCGATTGGCTGAACGTGGCCAAGACCCTGGAGGTCGGCCCGCTGCGCCGCGCGTTCGAGGTGATCCTGCCGGCGGCGGCGCCGACCATCCTGACCGGCATGCGCATCAGCATGAGCATCGCCTGGCTGGTGATCGTGGCGGCCGAGATGCTGGTGGGCGGCACGGGCATCGGCTACTTCGTGTGGAACGAGTGGAACAACCTCTCGCTCACCAACGTGATCTTCGCCATCGTGGTGATCGGCGTGGTGGGCATGCTGCTCGATGCGATGTTCGCGCGGCTGCAGAAGGCGGTGACGTATGTCGATTGAGCTTGTCGCCGTGCCGCCCCAGCGCGCGCGCATCCCGTTGGGGAACGGCCCACAAGGGCCATGGGGCCGTCATGACTAAACCGTTCCTGCAGGTCGAAGGTCTCGGGAAGACGTATCCGGGGTCGGCCGAGCCCGTCTTCGACAGCGTCAACTTCGGCATCGAACGCGGCGAGTTCGTCTGCATCATCGGCCACAGCGGTTGTGGCAAGACCACCATCCTGAACGTGCTGGCGGGCCTGGAGCAGGCCAGCGAGGGCCACGTGCTGATGGACGGCCGCGAGATCGATGGCCCGAGCCTGGAGCGCGGCGTGGTGTTCCAGGGCCACGCGCTGATGCCCTGGCTCACGGTGCGCAAGAACATCGCCTTCGCGGTGCGCAGCAAGTGGCCCGACTGGAGCGGCGAGCAGGTCAACGCGCAGGTCGAGAAGTACGTGGAGATGGTGGGCCTCTCTGCCGCCATCGACAAGAAGCCGTCGGCGCTCTCGGGCGGCATGAAGCAGCGCGTGGGCATTGCGCGGGCCTTTGCCATCCAGCCCAAGATGCTGCTGCTCGACGAGCCCTTCGGCGCGCTGGATGCGCTCACCCGCGGCACGATCCAGGATGAGCTTCTGCGGATCTGCGCCGAGACACACCAGACGGTGTTCATGATCACGCACGACGTGGACGAGGCCATCCTGCTGGCCGACAAGATCCTGCTCATGAGCAATGGCCCTCAGGCGCGTGTGGCCGAGGTGGCGGCTAACACCATGTCGTGCCGGCGCGAGCGGGCCACGCTGCACCACGATCCGCAGTACTACCTGATCCGCAACCACCTGGTCGACTTTCTCGTGGCTCGCTCGAAGGAGCTCGCCCACGGCAAGGCCCCCGCGCACCCGCCGGTGGTCACGCCCGGCCTGCCGCCGAGCGAGCCGGCCACCGATTCCCCTGCGCGCAGCGTGCCGCTGCAGCGCGTTGTATGAACTGCCTTTCACCCTTTCACAACCAGAGGAGCAACACATGAGCCGAATCGACGTCACCGAAAAGATCGTCACCACCAAGGTCGCCAAGGGCATCAAGTGGTCCGATGTAGCCACCAAGGTCGGGCTGAGCAAGGAGTGGGTTACCGCCGCCTGCCTGGGCCAGATGACGCTGGACGCCAAGCAGGCCGGCATCGTCGGCGAGATCTTCGGCCTGAGCGATGCCGAGCAGAAGTGGCTGCAGGTCGTGCCCTACAAGGGCTCGCTGCCTACCAGCGTGCCGACCGACCCGCTGATCTACCGCTTCTATGAACTCGTGAACGTGTACGGCACGACCTTCAAGGAACTGATCCACGAAGAGTTCGGCGACGGCATCATGAGCGCGATCGATTTCAAGATGGACCTGCAACGCGAGGCCGACCCGAAGGGCGATCGGGTGAGCATCACGATGAGCGGCAAGTTCCTGCCGTACAAGACGTACTGAGCTTGCGTCGTTCGGAGTGGGCCTTCGAGACCTCAGGCTGAGCGGGAAGTGGACTTCGAAGAGCAAGGTCGCACGAGCACACCCCAGCCGCTCAGCCTGACCCTTCGCTACCTCAGGGCAGGGTCCGCTACGCGGATCGAAGGCCCGCACCATAGGACGAACGCATGGAAACCCGCCCACCCATTCCGCCCTTCAGCGACGCCACCGCCCGCCTGAAGGTGCGTCTGGCCGAAGACGCCTGGAACTCGCGCGACCCGGACCGTGTGGTCGGCGTCTATACCGAAGACACGCAGTGGCGAAACCGCGCCGAGTTCCCTGTGGGCCGCGCCGAGGTGCATGCCTTCTTGCAGCGCAAGTGGGTGCGCGAGCTCGACTACAGGCTCATCAAGGAGCTGTGGGCGTTCGACGGCGCCCGCATCGCGGTTCGCTTCGCCTACGAATGGCATGACGAATCCGGCCAGTGGTTTCGCAGCTACGGCAACGAGAACTGGGAGTTCAACAGCTCGGGTCTGATGATGCGTCGCTACGCCAGCATCAACGACCTCGCAATTGCAGAATCAAAGCGGCTCTTCCATTGGCCGCTCGGCCGGCGGCCCGACGATCACCCCGGCCTCAGCGAGCTGGGCCTGTAGCCGACCACCAGCGCGACAGGCCCTGCGCGTGGTGCTGCTCGCGGCGCGCATCGCGAGGCAACCAACGCGCGTGGCTCGCCGCGGCGCGCGTGATGAAGTCGAGCAAGGGCATGTGCTCGCGCAGCACGCGTTGCTGGCGGTGTTCGATCAAGGGGTTGAAGATGCCGTGCCGCGTGAAGAGCTGGCGCGGGTTCTTCTTCACCCACAGCCAGGAGCCCAGCTCCAGCGTGAGCGGCAGGAACACCTGTTGCGGGTGCCGCTCGCAGGCGCCTAGGTAGAGGTGATCCCACAAGTCGCCGTGCGTGAGGTACTGGCGGCTCTGCGGTTCGAACACGTAGCGGTGCTGCGGGTGGCTGCGGTCAAAGATCGCGCCCAGGGCGTGGACTTCGGCCAGGTGCTGCATCGGCTGCGGGCTGTGTGCGTGCGGAAACCACAGGCGATCGCGCAGGCCGAAGCCGGAGTGGCAGTCGAGCGCGATGGCCAATGGGCGGCCCCACAACTCCTGCTCGACGAACGCGCACAGGGCCGTGCTCTCGGGCTCCATGGCATCACCCTCACGACCTCGGTACCAGGGCAGGGCGGCGCTGCGGCGCTGGCCGCCGAGCAGCATGGGCACACGCTCCAGCGATTCGACCGGCGAGTTGCGCATCAGGTCCACGCCCTGCGGGTTGGCGCGCGTGCCCAGCACCAGCCCGCCGGGGTTGATGACGGGCATGAAGACCAGGCGCAGGCCTTCGAGGAGGCGGTGCAGGTGCTCGTCCCACGCCAATCGCGCGACCAGGTTGCGCAAGTAGGCCAGCACCACCTCGGCGCCGATGCGTTCGAGCCCGTGCACGCCGCCGAAGAAGCCGACGGCCGGCGCGTCGGGCGCATCGCTGCCCAGCGTGAGCCCCCACACGGGCAGCGGGTCACCGCCGGCGTTCACCTCGCGCAGCCGGTGGGAGGCAAGGTGGGGCCGGCCTTCCTCGATCAGGCGCTGCAGTTCATGCAGTTCGGGGGCGGCGTGCAAGTGACCGACCTTAGCGCCTGCGTTTGACCGGGGCGTGACACAAACCCGTCACATGGCGCCGCTACGGTGTGGCCATGACCGGACTGCCCCGCAAACAGAACCCGCTGTGCTCCGCGCACTCGATGGCGGTGATCGGCTGCGCCTTGCTGTGGGGCGTGGTGGAGATGGTGGCGTTGTCGCGGGCGCGCTGGGTGACCAGGCGCGCTGGTTCTCCGCAGGCCTGAGAAGGCGCCGCCACCACGGTGGCCTGCCGTGGCAGCGCGAGTGCACGCAGGCATGCCAACTGCCACTACGATCCGTGGCATGGCGAACCCCGAGTTGACGAGCAAGTCCCGTGCGCGCTGGCTGCGCGCCTTGTGGGTCATGGCGGGCGTGCTGTGCATGCTCACCGGCCTCGTCGGCATCTTCGTGCCCTTGTTGCCCACGGTGCCCTTCGTGCTGCTGGCGGCGTTCTGTTTTTCGCGCGGCAGCGAGCGATGCGAGCGCTGGCTGCTCACCCACCCGCGCTTCGGCCCCATGGTGCGCGACTGGCGCGCCCACCGCGCCGTGCCGCTGCGCGCCAAGCAGCTGGCCACGGTGATGATGGCCGCGAGCTCCATCGGGTGCTGGTTCATCATCTCGTCGCCCTGGCGCTGGGCGCCGGCCGGCTGCTGTCTGGCGGTGGCCATCTGGTTGTGGTCTCTGCCGACGGCGGCGCCGCGGCTGAAAGGCTCGGCCAAGGACGGAGCCCGGGCCGGCTGAGCGTGCCCCAGTTCACGCGCCACAGCTGCTCGGTGTGGCACGGGCCCCGGTTCAGGGGGTGACCCTGTTCATGTGTGTGCTTTCGCGCACGGCGACGAAGGGGTACCTTTCAGTTTCGCCGCGCCACGCCGATAAGCACGTCAGTCATGAATCGAGCCGAAGTCACCCCGTGGGTTGACGCCCTGCTGGGCGTTGACCGGCAGCAGCGCGTGCGCATCAAGCAGTCGCTGATGGCTGCCGGCGTGTACTTCGGGCTGAGCGTGATCGTCGCCGCCGGTGTGCTGGCGGGCGTGATTCCGCTGGTGGCTGCCTTGGGCGTGATCGGTGGTGTGGTCGCGCTGTCCCTGGTCTTCTACGCAGCCATTCGCAGTGGCTTCAGCCGGCGCTTTGTGTCCGACCCTGCACTGACCCAGCTGCAGTGCCTGGGGTGCGTGGTGGCCGCGTGCGCCGCCTATGCCATCGCCGGGCCGGTGCGCGGCGCCATGTTGATGGCGCTGTTGCTCGGTCAGGTGTTCGGCGTGTTCGCACTCACCGCCGTGCAGGCCCGGCGGCTTGCGCTGTTGTCTGCCGCCGCCATCGGCGCAACGATGGCCGCCTGCGCGGTTCTGCAGCCGCTGTCGCACCCCTGGCAGGTCGAGTTGCTTCACTTCCTGCTGGTCTCGCTGATGCTCGCAACGGTGTGCCGCCTGTCGGTGCTGCTGAGCGGCATCCGCGCGAAGTTGCATCACCAACGGGCGCAATTGGAAGGCGCCCTGGCCCAGAACCGGCTGCTGGCCACGCAAGACGAACTCACCGGCCTGTCGAACCGCCGCCACATGGGTACGCTGATCATGGCCGAGCGTGGCCGCCAGACGCGCAGTCGCGCGCCGATCAGCATGGTGCTGATGGACATCGACCACTTCAAGCGCGTGAACGACCAGCACGGCCACCAGGCCGGTGACCAGGTGCTGCAGATCTTTGCCGATGTCATCAGCAACGCCTTGCGCGGCGGCGACGCCATGGCCCGCTGGGGCGGCGAGGAGTTCTTGCTGATGCTGCCCAACACCGGGGCCGACGAGGCGCTGATGTGCGTGGAGCGCATGCGCATGCTGCTGGCCGAGCGCACCTTCGACCACATCGCGCCGGGGCTGAGCATCACCTTCTCGGCCGGCATCGGCGTGTGCTGCCTCGAAGACAAGGTCGACACCATCATCGACCGCGCCGATCGCGCCATGTACCAGGCCAAGACCGGCGGGCGCAACCGCACGGTCGTGGCCTGAGAAGTTGCACTAGAACCCGCCCTGGGGGCTTGCCCGAATCTCAAGTCGCCCGGGCAGCGGCCGATACAACAAGCATCCAAACGCAACCGCCCGTTGTGCCATGCAAACCGACCCCACCTCCACCTATGAACGCCCCTGCCACGCGGTGGTGAACGTGGCCGACCCGCTGGAAGTGGCTCGCTGGTCGTGGCTGCTCGACGTGCCCGACGCGCAAGTCCATCACGCCGTGCGCATGGTGGGCACCAACGGCGACGCCGTGGCGCACTACGTGGAGCTCTACGGGCGCCCCTCCGCCCGGGCGAGCCACTGAGCTCCGCAAAGGCTGGCACAAAGTTCGCTTGATCGGCCTTGACGGCTCGAAACCCCACTCTGAGCCGCTGGAAGCCGCCCAATTGAGTCGGTTTGGATGCTGGAACTCACATGACTGACAAGCAACGTCATCGCCCCCACCCCGTCCCCCACGGCTTTCTGCCGAATTGGGTGCTGGTGGCATTTGCCGGCGCCGCGATCCTGATCGCCGGCCTCGCGCAATCCCTGACCTGACTTTCCCCGAGGCGCCTGCCTCCGCCGCACCGGCCCGGGGCGGCGCGCTGCTTGCATTGCTCCGTTCGGCACGCATCGCCATGCACCGCACGGAGGAATCGCCATGGATCAGTACACCAACGAGTTGGTGAAAGAGAGCTTCGACCTCGTCGAGCCGATCGCGCCGCAGGCGGCAGAACTGTTCTACGCCAACCTCTTCGCGCTCGATCCCCATCTCCAGTCTCTCTTCAAGAGCGACATGGCGGTGCAGGGCGAGCGCCTCATGCAGATGATCGGCGCTGCCGTCGGCCTGCTCGACCAACCCCAGAAGCTCATCCCCGTGCTCGAGCAGCTCGGCCGCCGCCATGCCGACTACGGCGTGCGCGACGAGCATTACGACACCGTGGGCACCGCCTTGCTCAGCACGCTGCAGCAGGGCATCGGGGTGGCGTTCACACCCGAAGTGCGCGACGCCTGGATCGACGTCTACGGCGTGATCGCCAGCACGATGAAGGCCGCGGCGCGGGTGCCGGCTTGAACGGGTCGCAGACCGCAGCCCGCACGGGCTGAGGTCTCGAAGCCGGGCACGGCCTGTGCGGGCCTTCGATCCGCACGCAGTGCGTAGCCCGCCCTGAGGTATCGAAGGGTCAGGCTGCGCGGGTGGTGGTCAGCGTGGCCACAGTACCCACATGCGCAGCGGCTGCTTCATTCGGCCGGCCTGCTGCTCGGCTGCGTCGCCCCAGCCCCAGAAGTAGTCGGCGCGCACCGCGCCGGTGATCGCGCTGCCGGTGTCCTGCGCCATCACCAGCCGGCGCAGTGGCGTGCTCGACAGCGGCTCGGTGCTGTCCAGCCACACCGGGGTGCCGTAGGGGACGCTCTGCGCATCGACCGCGATGGAGCGGCCGGGCGTGAGCGGCACGCCCTGCGCGCCCTTGGGGCCGACCGCCGGGTCGGGCAGGGGCTCTTCGCGGAAGAACACGAAGCGCGGGTTGCTCCACAGCATCTGGTTCAGGCGCTTGGGGTTGGCACGTGCCCAGGCCTTGATGCCCGGCCACGAGGCCTGGTCGGGGCGCAGCTCGCCCTGTTCGATCAGCCATTTGCCAACTGACTTGTAGGGGTGGTCGTTGTGCCCGGCGAAGGCCACGCGTACCAGCTTGCGCTGGCCGTTGGCCTCGGTGAGGTTCAAGCGGCCCGAGCCCTGGATCTGCAGGATGAGCGCCTCCAGCGGGTCGGCCACGTAGGCGAGGGCGCGGCCGCGCAGCGAGGCTTGCGCCGGGCTGCTGGCGTCGAGCTGCTGGCGAGTCCAGTACGGCTTGCGCGTGTTCAGGTCGGCGGGCGGGCCGTACAGCGCGGTACGGAACGCGCCGCCCGGCGTGCGGCGTGCTTCCACGAGTGGCTCGAAGTAGCCTGTCAGCAGGCCGTCGATGGGGCTGCCGTCGGGCGACTCCACACGCCATGGGCGCAGGCGCTGGCGCAGCCAGGTCCGGGCGGCAGCGTCAGTGGGTGGGGTCATGCCACGCGCGTCGGTGCAGATGCGCGCCCACTCGAAGGGCGGCGTGCCGGCGCAGCCGCGCAGCAGGGCGGGCCACCACTCGCTGAGCGCGTCGGATTCCCAGCCGGGCAGCTCGGACCACTCGGTGCTGACCCAGCGGCTTCTGCCCCGTTGCATGACGGCGGGCGTGCTGGCGGCGCCGCTGGCCGGAGCCGAGGTGGCGGTCGGCTGCGACGGCTCGGGCGCCTGCGGGTAGTCTGCGCAGGAGGCCAGCCCGCCTAGAATCGCGGCCGCCGCAAGCAGCCGGCATGCACCTCGGTAGGTTCTCATCATGGGTCTGTTGTTGCTCGAAGCCCTGGCCGCGTTGGCCGTGCTGGTGTTGATCGTGTGGTGGACCATGTTCTCCGGACGCAAGGGCGGCGAGCGCCGCAGCGATCACGACGAGGATCACCGCGACGGCGAGGACAAGGGCGGCGCCTAAGGCGTCACGGGCGTTTCGGCTGCCTTGGGTGTCTTGGGCGGCCACAAGAAGGACAGCGGTGCGCGCCACAGCCGCCGGCGGATCGCACGGTAGATGCGGCTGCGGTCGGTCAGGCGGATGCCGCGCGAGCGCAGCGCCACCTTGAAGGCCAGGAAGAAGCTCACGCCGAGGTTGAACACCCCCGTCAGCGCCACACCGGCCACGCACCACCAGAAGATCGGCTGGCTCACCAGCCCGAAGCCGAGCGCGCCCACGGCCGCTGCCAGTTGGCCAGTGGAGAGCGTCACGTGGCGCACATCGAGCGGCAGCGCGAAGAACGCCGCCAGCACGGGCACCACGCCCAGCATCATGCCCAGCGAGATGTTGGCGGCGAAGCCCGAGATGTTGGCGCGCCAGTAGAGCGCCCAGCGCTGTGCCCGCGCCGAGCCGAGACGCGCCACGATGCGCGGGTTCCAGGCGATGGCGCTGTCGATGCGGTGCCAGACGAACCAGTTCTCGACCCAGCCCGCGATGATCGAGCTGGCGAACAGCAGCACACCGGTGAAGGCCGCATAGAACACCGACGGCCCCAGCAGCGTGAGCGACTCCAGCGAGTGCATCGCCGCCACCTCTCCCGCCAGCGGCAGGCCGAAGGCGTACTGGAATGCCAGTTGCACCGCCAGCACCACCGGCGCCACCGCGATCAGGTTGCCGAAGATGCCGGCCGCCTGCGAGCGGATCAGGTGCGCCACCTCGTCGACGAAGCTTTCCACGGCCTCATCGCTGGCGACGTCGCTGAGCTTGTCGGCCATGGCGGGGGCCGTCATCGCCGGCTGCTTGGTCGCGACCGTGAAGTGCAGCAACTGGATCAGCACGAAGCTGAGCGCGTAGTTCACGCCCGCCATGAAACCGGTCCAGAAGGCCGACAGGCCCACCGCGAGCACCGCGAACTTGACGAAGGTGGTGCCCGCCAGCACCGCGCCGCCACCGGCAGCCTTGCGGAACATCTCGCGGTACGTGGCGCTGTCGCGGGTGATGTAGTGCTCGCCGGTTTCGGCGCTGCGCTCGGCCACCTTGCGCGCGAGCATGGAGTACTGGTGCGCGAACAGCGCGCGGATGCCGCGCCGCGATTCGGCCTTGCGCACCAGTTGTGCGACCAGCCGCACGGCGTCGGGCATGGGGTCGGGGCTCATCACGCAGGTCAGCAGGTCTTCGATGCGGTGCGTGCGCTGGCGCAGTTGGTCGACCTCGAACACCACGTCGACCGAGACGCCGTGTTCTTCAAGGTGCTCGTGCACGCTCTCGGCGCACTGGCGGCACACGGTGAGCAGGGCGCGCAGGTACTGCACCTCGCGCAGCAGGGCGGGCTGGTCGCCGGCGATCACCAGTTCGCGCACGTTCTCGGCCGCGCTGGCGAGCTGGCGAAACGGCGACTGCAACAGCAGCTCGGGGCTCATGCGCTCGCGCAACAGCGGCGAAAAGCCGGAGGCACGGATGGCGGCGCACAGGTAAGTGATGGCGTCGAGGAACGCGGTCTGCCATGCCGGCGTGGCGGCACTGTCGGCAGGCCGCAGCAGCTCGCTGATGCGAACGAGCGTGTCGGCGTCCAGCGCGTCGAGCCAGTCGGCGTCGCTCGCCACCGGGAACAGCAGCCCGAACAGCTCGGCCAGGTTGGTGGTGGCCGGCGTGCCGGGCAGCAGGCGCATGCGCAGGCGCTGCCCCAACTCGGCCCCGAGCCCCATGTTCGGCGGGAAGCCGAAGTCGGCCAGCAAGGCGGTGGTGTTCACCTCGCCCCAGAAGCGTTGCAGCACGGCGCTCACCCGCGCGCGGTGCTCCGGGTGGCGCTCCAGCACGTTGAGCATGTGCCGCAGGCGCAGCAGCGGCGTGGGGGTTTGCTGGTTGGGCAGTGGCTCGGCCGCGCGGCGCAACCAGTCGAGCAGGCGCACCAGCCACAGGTTGCGCTCGGGCAGGCTCGCGTTCGGGTCGGCCGCGTTGAGCAGCGCGCTCAGGTCCCAGTCACCCTTGCCCTTGGTCGTGGACTTGACCTTGGCCCGTGCCGCCTCGCGTGCTCTGTGGAACCAACCCATCAGTGCAGCGCCGACGGAATGGACAGGCCGAACTCGGGCACCTCGGCGGTGAACGGTGAGGCGTCTTCGGTCATGCAGTCGTAGTGGCCGCGCATGCTGCCCTGCGGCGTGCCCAGGCGCATCCAGCTCGTGTATTCGAACTGCTCGCCGGGCTTGAGCAGCGGTTGCTTGCCCACCACCGCCAGGCCGTGCACCTCTTCGACATGGCCGCGTGCGTCGGTGACCCACCAGTGGCGGGCGATCAACTGCGCCGTCACCGGCCCCGTGTTGCGCACGGTGATGGTGTACGAGAAGGCGAAGACGCCGGATTCGATCTGCGACTCTTCAGGCAGGTAGCGCGCGACCACGCTGCAGGTAAATTGGGGTTCGGCCATCCGAGGATTCTAGGGATGCCCTGATGAAGAGACTCCTAGAATTCGCGCATGAGCCCGACCACCTTCCGCATCGCCCCGAGCATCCTCTCGGCCGACTTCGCCCGCCTTGGCGACGAAGTGAAGAACGTCATCGCCGCCGGCGCCGACTGGATCCACTTCGACGTGATGGACAACCATTACGTCCCCAACCTGACCTTCGGGCCGATGATCTGCGAGGCGCTGCGCAAGCACTCGGTGAAGGCCGACGGAACCAAGGTGCCGATCGACGTGCACCTGATGGTGCAGCCGGTGGATTCCCTGGCCCAGGCGTTCTGCCAGGCCGGGGCCGACCTGGTGAGCTTCCACCCCGACGCCAGCACGCACGTGGACCGCACGCTTCAGCTCATCAAGGGCGAAGGCAAGCAGGCCGGTCTGGTGTTCAACCCCGCCAGTTCGCTTGATGTGCTCGAGTGGGTGATCGACAAGGTCGACCTGATCCTGCTCATGAGCGTGAACCCCGGCTTTGGCGGCCAGAGCTTCATCCCGGGCACGCTGCGCAAGATCGAGCAGGCGCGCCGGATCATCGAGAAGAGCGGCCGTGACATCCGGCTGGAGGTCGACGGCGGCATCAAGGTGGACAACATCCGCCACGTGGCCGATGCCGGGGCCGACACCTTCGTGGCCGGCAGCGCGATCTTCGGCAAGCCCGACTACAAGGCGGTGATCGACGCGATGCGGGCCGAGCTGGCCCGCTGAGGCGCGCCGGCCCTTTCGGTCAGAGTTCGATCTTCGACTGCTGACCCACCTTGACCCAGCGCGCGATCTCGTTGCGCTGGAAGGTGCCGAGCTGGGCCGGGGTCATCGGCGTGTATTCCACGCCCATCGCCTGCAGGCGCGCGGCGATCTGCGTCTCGCCCGCCATCTGCGTGAAGGCCTTGTGCAGGGCGTTGATGATCGCAGGCGGCGTGGCGGCCGGCGCAAAGAACGCCTGCCACGAGCTCACGTCGAAGCCCTTGAGGCCCGCGGCTTCGGCCAGGGTCGGTACTTCTGGCATGGCCAGGGCGCGCTTGCCCGACGTGACCGCCAGCGCGCGGATGCGCCCCGAGCGGATGTGCGGCAGCGCCACCAGCGCGGTGTCGATGCTCATCGGGATCTGCCCCGCGATCAGGTCCTGCATCGAGGGGCCGCTGCCTTTGTAGGGCACGTGGGTGAGGTCGATGCCGGCGGCGAGCTTGAGTTGCTCGCCCGAGAGGTGCTGCGAGCTGCCGGTGCCGGCGGTGCCGAACGAGATGGTCCCCGGCGCGGCCTTGGCGGCAGCGATCAGATCCTTCATGTTCTTCATCGGCTGCCCGGCGCCCACCAGCACGACGTTGGAGACGCTGCCGATGAAGAACACCGGCGCAAAGTCTTTCGCTGCGTCGTAGGGCACCTTCTTTTGCAGCGCCGGGATGATCGAGTGCGACGAGATCGTGCCCAGCACGAGGGTGTAGCCGTCGGCCGGCGACTTGGCGGCCGCATCGCTGCCGATCATGCCGCCCGCACCACCGCGGTTCTCGACGATCACGGTCTGCTTGACGATCTCGCCCAGGCGCTGGCCGAGCAGTCGGGCCAGCGAGTCCGAGGTTCCGCCGGCGGCGAAGGGCACGATGATCTTGATCGGCTGCTTGGCGGGCCAGGTGTCGGCCTGGGCATGGGCGCTGCCCAGTGGCAGGCCAGCGGCGGCAAGAGACAGCAGCAGGTTGCGGCGAGAGGTCATGGTCGGTCTCCTCGGGGTGAGATGGTGTTCAGGGCAGGTCGACGATCTCGACCCAATTCGGGTTCTTGCCCACGGCGAAGCGGCTGCCGGCGCCGAGCTTGCCGGTGGCCGGGTCGATCGGGTGCACGGTCACGCTGTGCGACTCCTGGCCGGACGAAATCAGGAAGCGCCCGCTCGAATCGATGGCAAAGCCACGTGGCGTCTTCTCGGTGGGCGTCTGGCCCAGAGACTCCAGCGTGCCCTTCTCGGCGTCGACCTTGTAGGTGGTGATCGTGCTCGAACGGCGCTCCGATGCATAGAGAAAGCGCCCATCCGGCGTGAGGTGGATGTCGGCCGCCCAGGGCTTGCCGTCGCTGAAACCGGCCGGCAAGGCGGTGGTGCGCTGCAGGTGCTGCAGGGTGCCGCGCGCGGCGTCCCAGCGGAAGACGTCGAGCGATGCGTCGAGTTCATTCAGCAGGTAGACGTGGCGCTGTGCCTTGTCCCACACGAAATGGCGTGCCCCGGACTTGGCCGCGACCGTCGCAAGCGGCGGGTCGTTGGGTGTCAGCCGCCCCTTGGCGGCGTCGAACTGCCACACCGAGACGTTGTCGCCACCGAGGCTCGTGGCCAGTACGTAGCGGTTGGCGGCATCGGCGTGGATCGCATGCGCGTTCGGGGTGGTGGGAATCAGCTGCTCGATGGCTCCCACCACACCCTTGTCGTCGATCTTGTTGACCGTGATCTTGTGGCCCGGGTACGAGGCCGCGAAGAGCCAGCGGCCTGTGGCGTCGACATCGATGTTGGCCATGCTGTCGGCCAGCGGTGCTTCGCCCAGCTTCTTCAGCTTGCCGCTGGCCGGGTCGATCGCCAGGCTGACCACGCGAAAGGGCTGCGAGCGCAGCGCTGCGTAGAGCACGCGGCGGTCGGGGCTGAGCGCCAGGGGCATCACCATGCCATCCACCGGCACCGTCTCGACCGGCTTGAGCTGGCCGGCGCTGCGGTCGAGCTCGAGCACCGAGATGTCTCGGCTGTCGGCATTGGCCACATACACAAAGGTGGCCGCCTGCGCGGCGCCGAGCAGCGCCCACAGAGAGGCGGCAATCGCGGCCGCGCCCAGGCTGCGGCGGATAGGGAAGGGGTGCATCGGGTGGTTCTCCGGCATGAATCAGGCAAGTTGTCAGACGTCTGACGACAAGGCCGGGAGCATCGATCTCCGTTCAGCGTCCGTCAAGGTCTGGTTTCCCCGGTGCTTTGGGTGCGTAGAACCACGGAATGCAAAAACCGTTGCCGGGACTAGGCATGCGCAGCGAGGGCCTGGGCCCCTGTGTTGTCGTACAACATGGGCAGCCCACCCCGTGGCTGGTGTCGACCGCAGAGTTGGGTTCTACTTCGCGCCCTGCTCCCCTCGCGCCTGCCGCACCCTGCCTTGGCCACCACGACCCTGCCTCGACTCGACCGCCTGCAAGCGGCCATCATCGACCTCGACGGAACGATGGTGGACACCCTGGGTGATTTCGACTTCGCCCTCAACGCCATGCTGCGCGACCTGGGCCTGGCATCGGTCGATCGCGCATTCATCGAGCTGACCGTGGGCAAGGGATCGGAGCACCTGATCCGCCGCACACTGGCGCACGTGGCTGCGCCGGCGGATCGCTATGAAGCGGCCTGGGCGCGCTATCAGCACCACTACCTGCAGATCAACGGCGACTGCTCGGAGGTCTACCCGGGTGTGGTCGAAGGGTTGGAGGCCCTGCGCGGGCGCGGCCTGAAGCTGGCCTGCCTGACCAACAAGCCCGCGGCCTTCGCACGCCCGCTGCTCGAGAAGAAGGGGCTGGCGGCTTACTTCGATCAGGTCTTCGGCGGCGATGCGTTCGAGCGCAAGAAGCCCGACCCGTTGCCGCTCATCAAGACCTGCGAGGCGCTAGGCACGGCCCCGGCGCGCACCTTGATGGTGGGCGACTCCAGCAACGACGCCCAGGCGGCCCGCGCCGCGGGGTGCCCGGTCGTGCTGGTGAGCTACGGCTTCAACCACGGCGAGCCGGTCACCGGCGTCGATTCCGATGGCGTGATCGACCGGCTCGACGCGCTCGCCTGACGGCGACGCTCAGTTCGGGATCGAGCTGTTGCCTTGCTGGGCGCTCTTGCCGAGCAGGGCGTCCTTGAGGTTCGCGTCGGCGGGCGACTGACCCAGCCAGATCTTGACCAGGGCCGAGAAGAACTCGGGCTCCTTGATCGGGTCGGTCGACGACTTGCCGTTGATCATGATCACGGTGCCCACGCCCGGGGTGAAGTCGACCGAGAACGAATCGCCAGCGTTCAGCTTCTTCTTCTGGAAGAACAGCTCGCTCAGCTTGAGCGTGCCCGACACCGACTTCGAGAACTCGTCGCGCGGCGCGTTGTCTTCCATGCCTCGCGTGAAGAGCTTGCCGAGTTCATTGGCATTGATCTCGCGCAGCATCACGATGTGGATGCGCTTCGGCCCGGGCGTGGCGAGCACGGCTTCGGTCGTGCTGGCCTTCTTGGTCAGGTACAGGCCGGCGGTGTAGACCTTGAAGATCGCCTTGTAGCGAACGCCCGCGCCATTGAGCACCAGCGGCGTGTTGGCCACCTGCGCGGTGGGTTCGTACTTCACGCCGCCCACCTCGACGGGCTGGGCCTGGGCGAGCGATGCGGCGCCTGCAAGCAGGGCGGCCAGAGTGACGGTGAGCAATTGGCGGATCAAGGTCGTCTCCAGAGGCTGGCGCGCGATCTCTCGCTGCGCGAATGGCGTCGATGTCGCACGAGTGTGCGCAAACTGCGATTGTCGCAAGTTGCTGTCGCGCTTGTCTGTGAACGTTTCCCGGCGGGCGCTCGCTGCGTTGCAGCAAGAGGCCTGCTGCTACACTTTTTGGATGTTCATCGCGCGCAAACAAACCAAAGGGTCGAACGACCGGGGAGCATGGCCCTGGCGTAGCCGGCCTGCGCAGGTTTAGTTTGCCGCCGGTGATGCACGTTCCTTCCTGACGAGCGTTGCGCGCCCCGGCTCCACCGGTCGCCCCCGCGGGTGGCCGACCGTCTGAATCAATCACCAAGCGAGCCGCGCACCCAGGCTCGCCGGGCCGTGGAGGGCCCTGCAACGTGATCACCGAACTTGAGTTCAAGAGCCTCGCCGCCGAAGGCTACAACCGCATCCCGCTGATGGCCGAGGCCTTCGCGGACCTCGAAACCCCCCTCTCGCTCTACCTCAAGCTGGCCTATGCCGCGGGCAGCGGCAAACACAGCTTCCTGCTCGAATCCGTGGTCGGCGGCGAGCGTTTCGGGCGCTACTCCTTCATTGGTTTGCCGGCGCGCACGCTGCTGCGCGCCACCGGCTTCCACACCGAGGTGGTGACCGACGGCCAGATCGTCGAAAGCCACGAGGGCAACCCGCTCGACTTCATCGCCGAGTACCAGAAGCGCTTCAAGGTGGCCCTGCGCCCCGGCATGCCGCGCTTTTGCGGCGGCCTGGCCGGCTACTTCGGCTACGACGCGGTGCGCTACATGGAGCACAAGCTCGCGGGCGTGCACAAGCCGGGCGGCATCGACACGCCCGACTTGCTGCTGCTGCAGTGCGAAGAGCTGGCGGTGATCGACAACCTGTCGGGCCGGCTCTACCTGATCGTCTACGCCGATCCGGGTCAGCCCGAGGCCTACTTCCGCGGCAAGCGCCGCCTGGCCGAACTCACCGACAAGCTCAAGTACAGCGTGACCGCGCCGCCGGTGAAGCGCGGCAGCTCGCACACGGTGGAGCGAGAGTTCGCGAAAGACGACTACATCGCCGCCGTGCTCAAGGCCAAGGAATACATCGCCGCCGGCGACATGATGCAGGTGCAGGTGGGCCAGCGGCTGCAGAAGCGCTACACCGAATCGCCGCTCAGCCTGTACCGCGCGCTGCGCTCGCTGAACCCGTCGCCGTACATGTACTTCTACGACATGGGCGACTTCCAGATCGTCGGCGCCTCGCCCGAGATCCTGGTGCGCCAGGAGCACACGCCCGAGGGCCAGAAGATCACCATTCGACCGCTCGCCGGCACGCGCCCGCGCGGCGCCACGCCCGAACAGGACAAGGCGCTCGAAGAAGAGCTCAGCGCCGACCCGAAAGAGCGCGCCGAGCACGTGATGCTGATCGACCTGGCGCGCAACGACATCGGCCGCATCGCCAAGACCGGCAGCGTGAAGGTGACCGATGCCTTCGTGATCGAGCGCTACTCGCACGTGATGCACATCGTGAGCAACGTCGAGGGCCTGTTGAAAGACGGCATGACCAGCCTCGACGTGCTCAAGGCCACCTTCCCGGCCGGCACGCTGACCGGCGCGCCCAAGGTGCGGGCGATGGAGATCATCGACGAGCTGGAGCCCGTCAAGCGCGGCATCTATGGCGGGGCCTGCGGCTACCTGAGCTTCGCCGGCGACATGGACGTGGCGATCGCGATCCGCACCGGCATCGTCAAGGACAACACGCTGTACGTGCAGGCCGCGGCCGGCGTGGTGGCCGATTCGGTGCCCGAGCTGGAATGGAAGGAAACCGAAGCCAAGGCGCGCGCGCTGCTTCGCGCTGCCGAACTCGTCGAGGAGGGCTTCTGACATGCTGCTCATGATCGACAACTACGACAGCTTCACGTTCAACCTGGTGCAGTACTTCGCCGAGCTGGGCGAAGACGTGCGCGTGTTCCGCAACGACGAGATCACGCTCGAAGGCATCAGCGAGTTGAAGCCCGCCAAGCTGGTGCTGTCGCCCGGCCCGTGTTCGCCCGCCGAAGCCGGCATCTGCGTCAGTGCGATTCAGCACTTCACCGGCAAGCTGCCCCTGCTCGGCGTGTGCCTGGGCCACCAGGCGATCGGTGCGGCGCTGGGCGGCAAGATCATCCGCGCCAAGACGCAGATGCACGGCAAGACCGACGTCATCACGACCGACCGGCGCGGTGTTTACGCCGACCTGCCGGAGCAGTTCACCGTCATCCGCTACCACTCGCTGGTGATCGAGCGCGCCACGTTGCCGCGCGAGCTGGAGATCACCTCCACCTCGCAAGACGACGAGATCATGGGTGTGCGCCACACCGAACTCGCAGGCACCAAGACGCCGCTCGAAGGCGTGCAGTTCCATCCCGAGTCCATCCTCACCGAGCATGGGCACGCGATGCTGAAGAACTTCCTGGATCTGCGGCCGTGAAGATCATTGATCTGCGCAGCGACACGGTCACACGGCCGACCGCTGCCATGCGTGAGGCGATGGCGCGCGCCGAGGTCGGTGACGATGTGTTCGGCGACGACCCTGCCGTCAACGCACTCCAGGAGCGCATCGCGTCGATGCTCGGCAAGGAAGCGGCGCTCTTCGTGCCCAGCGGCACGCAGAGCAACCTGATTGCCATCATGAGCCACTGCGCGCGTGGCGACGAATACATCGTCGGCCAGATGGCGCACACCTACCGCTGGGAGGCCGGTGGCGCGGCGGTGCTGGGCAGCGTGCAGCCGCAACCGCTGGAACACCAGTCTGACGGCACGCTCGCGCTGCGCGACATCGAGGCCGCCATCAAGCCCGACGACGCGCACTTCGCCCGCTCGCGCCTGCTGTGTCTGGAGAACACGCTCGGCGGCAAGGCTCTGCCAATGAGCTACATGGCCGACGCCACCGCTCTCGCGCGGAGCCGCGGCCTGGCGACCCATCTCGACGGGGCTCGCGTCTTCAACGCGGCCGCGGCACTGGGCGCCCCCGTGCGCGAGATCGCACGGCATTTCGACACCGTGTCCGTGTGTTTCTCCAAGGGGCTGGGAGCCCCCGTGGGCTCGGCCCTGTGCGGCCCGCAGGCGCTGATCAAGAGCGCGCACCGCTGGCGCAAGATGCTCGGGGGCGGCATGCGGCAGGCGGGGGTGCTCGCGGCTGCGGCGCTGCATGCGCTCGACCACCATGTCGATCGCCTGGCAAATGATCACGCGCTCGCACGGCGCTTGGCGCAAGGGCTTGCCGGCTTGCCGGGGCTCACGGTCGAGACGCCGCAGACCAACATGGTGTTTGCCGATCTGACGGGCGATCGCGCCGCCGGCCTGCTGCCCTATCTGAAGTCGCACGGCGTGCTGGCCACCGGCCTGTACCGCCTGCGATTCGTGACCCATCTCGATGTCGATGCGCAGGGCGTGGACCATGCCATCGCCGCCGTTCGCGACTACCTGACTGCCTGAAGAAGACGTGACATGACGATCACCAACACCGAAGCCCTGGCCCGCGTCATCGAGCACCGCGAGATCTTCCACGACGAGATGCTCGCGCTGATGCGCCGCATCATGAGCGGCGAGATGTCGCCGGTGATGATCGCCGCGCTCATGCTGGGCCTGCGCGTCAAGAAGGAATCCATCGGCGAGATCGCGGCTGCCGCGCAGGTCATGCGCGAGTTCGCCACGCCGGTGCAGGTGGCCGACAAGACCCACCTCGTCGACCTGTGTGGCACGGGCGGCGACGGAGCGCACACCTTCAACATCTCCACTGCCGCGATGTTCGTCGCCGCCGCGGCCGGCGCGCGCGTGGCCAAGCATGGCGGGCGCAGCGTGTCGTCGAGTACCGGCAGCGCCGATGTGATGGAGGCGCTGGGCGCCAACGTCGACCTCAACGCCGACCAAGTGGCGCAATGCCTCGAGCAGACCGGCATCGGGTTCATGTTCGCGCCCAATCACCATGCGTCGATGAAGCACGCCGCGCCGGTTCGCAAGGAGTTGGGCGTGCGCACCCTGTTCAACATCCTCGGCCCGCTGACCAACCCGGCGAATGCGCCCAATCAGCTCATGGGCGTATTCCACGCCGACCTCGTCGGCATCCAGGTGCGCGTGCTGCAGCGCCTGGGGTCCGAGCATGTGATGGTGGTGTTCGGCATGAACGGCATGGACGAGATCTCGCTGTCCGGCGAGACGCTGATCGGCGAGTTGAGGAACGGTGAGGTGCGCGAATACGTCGTGCACCCCAGCGACTTCGGCATGCCGGTCTACGACACGCGCGTGCTCAAGGTGGCCAACAAGGCAGAGTCGGTGCAGTGCATCCAGCGCGCATTTGCCAACGAAGACGGGCCGGTCCGTGACATCGTGCTGCTCAACGCCGGCGCAGCCCTGTATTGCGCCAACGTGGCGAGTTCGGTGTCCGACGGCGTGAAGCGCGCGAGAGAGGCTGTCGCCTCCGGCGGGGCGCTCACGAAGCTCAGCCAGTACGTTGCCGCGACACAGCAGTTCAGCAAGGCGGCGTGAGCATGAGCGACATCCTGAACAAGATCGTGGCCGTCAAGCGCGAAGAGATCGCCGCGGCCAGCGCTCGACGAGATCTGGCCTCGGTGCGTCGCGATGCCGAGGCGCGCACCGACGTGCGAGGCTTCATCGATGCCCTGCGCGGCAAGGTGGCATCCGGGCGCGCGGCGGTGATCGCCGAGGTGAAGAAGGCCAGCCCGAGCAAAGGTGTGCTGCGCGAGCACTTCGTGCCCTCGGAGATCGCCGCCAGCTACGAGCGCCACGGCGCGGCCTGCCTGAGCGTGCTGACCGATGTGCAGTTCTTCCAGGGCGCCACCGCCTACCTGGAGCAGGCGCGTGCGGCCTGCGCGCTGCCCGTCCTGCGCAAGGATTTCATGGTCGATGCTTACCAGGTGTTCGAGGCCCGTGCGATGGGCGCCGATTGCATCCTGCTGATCGCCGCGTGTCTCGACGACGAGCAGATGGCTGACCTCGAGGCGCAAGCCCATGCCCTGGGCATGGCCGTGCTGGTCGAGGTGCATGACGGTGCCGAGCTCGATCGCGCCTTGCGGCTGAAGACGCCCCTGCTGGGCATCAACAACCGCAACCTGCGCAGCTTCGAGGTCACGCTGGACACGACGCTCGATCTGCTGCCTCGTGTGCCAGCCGACCGCCTGCTGGTGACCGAAAGCGGCATCCTCGATCGCTCGGATGTGCGCCGCATGCGCGATGCGCAGGTGAACGGCTTTCTCGTCGGCGAAGCTTTCATGCGGGCGCCCGACCCTGGCGCGGCGCTCGCACAACTCTTCGCATGACGGCGGACGACCTGCCGGCAGCGTTCGCGTCGCTGCCCGAGGCCTGGCGCGCGGTGCTCCCAGGGTGGACGCCCGCCGCGCAGGCCCGTGTCATCGAGCAAGTGAAGGCGGTGTCGGGCGATCGCGAGATCGCGCCTTCAGACCCCTTTCGTGCCCTGCGCCTTGTCTCGCCCGATCAGGCCAAGGTCGTGATCTTCGGGCAGGACCCCTATCCGACCGCCGGCCATGCCGACGGCCTGGCCTTCTCGGCCGGGCATGGGCGGCCCCGCTCGCTGGCGCGCATTTTCGAGATCCTGGCGGCGGACCGCCCCGGCTGGCGCCCTCCGGACGTGTGGAAGCTCGACGCCTGGGCGCAGCAAGGTGTGCTCCTGTTGAACCCGACGCTCACGGTCGAGGTAGGCCAGGCAGGCAGCCACCTGAAGACAAGTTGGCTTGCGCTCACATCCGAAATTGTTTCGGTGCTGTGTGGCAGGCCGAATCTGCTGACGTTCCTCTTGTGGGGTGGGAAGGCTCAGCAGTTCCTCGCCAAGACAGCGCTCCCGCAAGGCGTTTCGCCGCGGGTGCTGACCACTCGCCACCCCTCGTACGACATCCGAAAGCAGTTCATGGCCGAGGGCAGTCACTTCATCGCCACGCAGGAATTGGTTGACTGGTGGAGCCTGTGAAGTCGGATTCCCGAAATTTGATGCTATAGTCCCGGGTTCGCTTTGGAGGGGTGCCCGAGTGGCTAAAGGGGGCAGACTGTAAATCTGTTGGCTTACGCCTACGCTGGTTCGAATCCAGCCTCCTCCACCAAAGCGAAACAAATTCGAAAGCAAGTTGAATCCCCTGAAGACCTCGGCTGGGTTGTGGTCGGAAGGGGCTCCCGAGCGGGAGTAGTTCAATGGTAGAACCCTAGCCTTCCAAGCTAATGACGCGGGTTCGATTCCCGTCTCCCGCTCCAGTGGCAGGTCGCCAGTGGTTTGCGAATCAAGTCGCAAACCAGTGTCGATCAGGCATTACAGATCGGCCCATGTGGCTCAGTGGTAGAGCACTCCCTTGGTAAGGGAGAGGTCACGCGTTCGATCCGCGTCATGGGCACCAAGGTTTTCTTCAGCACTGTCAATCTCGACCGCTAGGAGCGCGAAAAATGGCAAAAGGCAAATTTGAACGTACCAAGCCGCACGTGAACGTGGGGACGATTGGTCACGTGGACCATGGCAAGACGACGCTGACGGCGGCGATCACGACGGTGCTGTCGACCAAGTTCGGCGGCGAAGCCAAGGCGTACGACCAGATCGACGCGGCGCCCGAAGAAAAGGCGCGCGGCATCACCATCAACACCGCGCACGTCGAGTACGAGACCCAGAACCGCCACTACGCGCACGTTGACTGCCCCGGCCACGCCGACTACGTCAAGAACATGATCACCGGTGCGGCCCAGATGGACGGCGCCATCCTCGTGTGCTCCGCCGCTGACGGCCCCATGCCCCAGACCCGCGAGCACATCCTGCTGGCCCGTCAGGTCGGCGTGAAGTACATCATCGTCTTCCTCAACAAGTGCGACATGGTCGACGACGCCGAGCTCCTCGAGCTCGTCGAGATGGAAGTGCGCGAACTCCTCAGCAAGTACGACTTCCCCGGTGACGACACCCCTATCGTCAAGGGTTCGGCCAAGCTCGCCCTCGAAGGCGACAAGGGCGACCTCGGCGAGAAGGCCATCCTGAGCCTGGCCGACGCACTCGACAGCTACATCCCCACGCCGGACCGCGCCATCGACGGCGCCTTCCTGATGCCCGTCGAAGACGTGTTCTCCATCTCCGGGCGCGGCACCGTCGTGACCGGTCGTGTCGAGCGCGGCATCGTCAAGGTCGGTGAAGAAATCGAAATCGTCGGCATCAAGGCCACGCAAAAGACCACCTGCACCGGCGTCGAAATGTTCCGCAAGCTGCTCGACCAAGGTCAGGCAGGCGACAACGTCGGCATCCTGCTGCGCGGCACCAAGCGCGAAGACGTCGAGCGCGGCCAAGTGCTGTGCAAGCCCGGCTCCATCAAGCCGCACACCCACTTCACCGCCGAGATCTACGTTCTCAGCAAGGAAGAGGGCGGTCGCCACACCCCGTTCTTCAACAACTACCGTCCCCAGTTCTACTTCCGCACGACGGACGTGACCGGTGCCGTCGAGTTGCCCAAGGACAAGGAAATGGTCATGCCTGGCGACAACGTCAGCATCACCGTCAAGCTGATCGCCCCGATCGCCATGGAAGAAGGCCTGCGCTTCGCCATCCGCGAAGGTGGTCGCACCGTCGGCTCGGGCGTCGTCGCCAAGATCCTGGAGTAAGTCTGAGTTTTCGCTGAAAGCCACAGGGGTATAGCTCAATTGGCAGAGCGCTGGTCTCCAAAACCAGAGGTTGTAGGTTCGATTCCTACTGCCCCTGCCAAGCCCGCACGGTGAACCAAAGCCGGCGGGCTTTGCTGCTGAAAGGCGGCATCGGTTTCTGAGCTCTGAAACCGGCGCCGATCAAGCGAGCAACACGCAATCAATATGGCCAATCCGCAAATCGAAACTGTTTCAACGGGCGCTGACAAGGCGAAGCTCGCCCTGGCCGGCATCCTGGTGATTGCTGCGGTGGCGGCGTTCTATGTGCTCGCCAAGCAGGACATGTGGCTGCGCGTTGTCGCGCTGCTGGTCTTGCTGCTGGCCGCGGTGGGCGCCTTCTTTACCTCCGAGCCCGGCAAGGAATTGATCGCCTTCGGCCGTGATTCGGTCCGGGAGGTGCGCAAGGTCGTCTGGCCCTCCCGCAAGGAAGCCACCCAGATGACGCTCTATGTGTTCGCCTTCGTGGTCGTGATGGCGTTGTTTCTGTGGTTGACCGACAAGACTCTGGAGTGGGTGCTGTACGACCTGGTCCTGGGCTGGAGGCGTTGAGGTAAACCTGATGAGCGAACAGCAAACCGCAAGCGATGACGTGACCCCCGCCACCGTGGCGCCGGCATCCAACAAGCGTTGGTATGTCGTGCACGCCTATTCGGGCATGGAGAAGGCGGTGGAGCGCAACCTGCGCGAGCGCATCGACCGCTCGGGCATGCAAGACAAGTTCGGCCGGATCCTGGTGCCGATGGAAGAGGTTGTCGAGCTCAAGAATGGCAAGAAGGCCGTCACCGAGCGCCGCTTCTTCCCTGGCTATGTGCTGGTCGAGATGGAAATGGCCGACGACACTTGGCATTTGGTCAAGCACACCAGCAAGGTGACCGGCTTTGTCGGTGGTGCGAAGAACCGCCCGGCGCCGATCTCCGAGGCCGAGGTGATGAAGATCGTCACCCAGATGCAAGAGGGCGTCGAGAAGCCGCGGCCTAAGGTCGAGTGGTCGGTCGGTGAGTTGGTGCGCGTCAAGGAAGGCCCGTTCACCGACTTCAATGGCGCCGTCGAAGACGTCAACTACGACAAGTCGAAGGTGCGTGTGTCCGTGACCATCTTCGGTCGCGCCACGCCAGTCGAGTTGGACTTCGCGCAGGTCGAGAAGATCTGAAGCCCGGGTGGCGGCTTGGCGTTTACGCGCCGAAGCCACTCCGTTGCTGCCGGTGACGAGACACCGGTACGAGGAGCCAAGGTAACCAGCCCTTGGCGTTTGAACTCAAGGCCCAAGCAGTTGTTGGGTCTCGTAGGAGAGAAACATGGCAAAGAAGATTGTCGGCTTCATCAAGCTGCAAGTCCCGGCGGGTAAAGCCAACCCGTCCCCCCCGATCGGTCCGGCGCTGGGTCAGCGCGGGCTGAACATCATGGAGTTCTGCAAGGCGTTCAACGCGCAGACCCAAGGCATGGAACCCGGTCTCGTGCTGCCGGTGGTGATCACCGCGTTCGCGGACAAATCGTTCACCTTCGTTCTGAAGAGCCCGCCCGCATCGGTGCTCATCAAAAAATCGCTCAAGCTCGACAAGGGTTCGGCGAAGCCGCACACCGACAAGGTGGGCAAGCTGTCGCGCGCCCAAGCCGAAGAAATTGCCAAGATCAAGATCAAGGACCTCACCGGTGCCGATCTTGACGCTGCCGTTCGCACGGTAGCTGGTACCGCCCGCTCGATGGGCGTGACTGTGGAAGGGTTCTGAACATGGCCAAGCTGACCAAACGCCAGAAGGCGCTCGCCGGCAAGGTGGAGACCACCAAGCTGTACGCGATCGACAGCGCACTTGCCATCGTCAAGGAATGTGCCACCGCCAAGTTCGATGAATCGATCGATGTGGCGGTGCAACTCGGCATTGATGCCAAGAAGTCGGACCAGGTGGTTCGCGGCGCCGTCGTGCTGCCCAACGGCACCGGCAAGACCAAGCGTGTCGCCGTGTTCGCCCAAGGTGCCAAGGCTGAGGAAGCCAAGGCCGCCGGCGCCGACATCGTCGGCATGGACGACCTCGCCGAGCAGATCAAGGCGGGCAACATGGACTTCGACATCGTGATCGCATCGCCCGACACGATGCGTATCGTCGGTACGCTCGGCCAAGTGCTCGGCCCGCGTGGCCTGATGCCGAACCCGAAGGTCGGTACCGTGACCCCGGACGTCGCACAAGCCGTGCGCAACGCCAAGGCCGGCCAAGTGCAATTCCGTGTCGACAAGGCGGGCATCGTGCACGGCACGATTGGCCGTCGCTCGTTCGACACCGACAAGCTGATCGGCAACCTGCGCGCCCTGATCGAAGCCCTGAACAAGGCCAAGCCAGCCACGAGCAAGGGCGTCTATCTGCGCAAGGTGGCGGTGTCGTCGACGATGGGTGTGGGTGCCCGCGTGGACGTGGCGTCCATCAACGCAACGGCGCAGGCCTGAAGCAATTGAGGGTCGGCGCGAGTCTGGCGCCGATCTGAAGAGTTTGGTGGGCTGGTGAGGCGAAAGCCAAGTCAGGTCATCCAAGACCGCAGGTGCAGCCCTGGCTGCTTAATCGACGAGAGGGTGCCAAGCCCGATCCGAAACCCGCGCAGATGGCGGTCCCGCTGGAATGGAATCCTGATTCCTGGACAGAGGTCGCTGCATTGTGGTGTGTCCGGAGGCGGTAACGCCGAAGGGCACGTGATGTGAGGAGTAGACCTTGAGTCTCAATCGCAACGAGAAAGCAACCGTGGTGACGGATGTGGCGGCCCAGGCGGCCAAGTCGCAGACGTTGACGCTGGCTGAATACCGTGGCCTCACCGTGGCTCACCTCGACGTGCTGCGCAAGCAAGCGCGCGAAAAGGGCGTGTACCTTCATGTTCTGAAGAACACCCTGGCTCGCCGTGCTGTGGCTGGCACCCCGTTCGAAGTGGTCGCGGAGAGCATGGTCGGCCCGCTGATCTATGGTTTCTCCGAAGACGCCGTTGCTTCGGCCAAAGTCATCGCCGACTTTGCCAAGGGCAACGACAAGCTGGTCATCAAGGGTGGTGCTTTCGGTGGCAAGGCGCTGAACGCCGACGGGGTCAAGGCCCTGGCGTCCGTGCCGAGCAAGGAAGTCCTGCTGACCCAAGTGGCCGGCCTGCTGCAATCGCCTATCGCCCGCTTCGCGCGCGCGCTCGGCGCCGTGGCTGCGAAGAAGGGTGGCGGTGCTGAAGAAGCGCCCGCCGCAGCCTGATTCGCCTCGGACGAAACTTTCAACCTTATCTATCTAGGAAATCAAAATGGCATTCGATAAAGACGCATTCCTGTCTTCCCTGGACTCCATGTCCGTTCTCGAACTCAACGACCTGGTCAAGGCCATCGAAGAGAAGTTCGGCGTGTCCGCTGCTGCCGTGGCCGCTCCGGCCGCCGGTGGTGCAGGTGGTGGTGCTGCTGCCGCTGCTGAAGAGAAGACCGAATTCAACGTGGTGCTGACCGAAGCCGGCGCCAACAAGGTCTCGGTCATCAAGGCCGTGCGCGAACTCACGGGCCTGGGTCTGAAGGAAGCCAAGGACCTGGTCGACGGCGCTCCGAAGAACGTCAAGGAAGGCGTGGCCAAGGCCGACGCCGAAGCTGCCGTCAAGAAGCTGGTGGAAGCCGGCGCCAAGGCCGAGCTCAAGTAATTGCGCTCGACGCGAGGGGCTGGGAGCCGATTTCGGCCCCCAGCCTTTTGCGCTTCAGGGCTCATCAGGGTCTTATGACCATGAGAGAGCACCTGGAAACCCCTTGACAGAGAATCGAGGGTTTTCCAAGTGTTCTTTGATCCGACTGCAAGGAACCAGGTTTGGTCGGGCCTCGGTGCAATGCCGAGGTTGTCCGCCAGCGGTTGGTAGTGGCCAACCACCAAGCTTCGGGCGCAAGGCCTGAGTCGACGCCGGGCCGTCCCGAGTCGACTCAACCCCCTCGGGGGGCGGAGACCGCAACGCGGTTTCTTGGGGGCGTCCGGAAAGACAGTCGCCGACGGGTGCTCAGCCTAGGCCAGGCCGGGTGCCCTGAGATGGAGTGAGAAATCACCTATGGCGCAGCAACAAACCCCGTACAGCTACACCGAGCGCAAGCGTATCCGCAAGAGCTTCGGTAAACGCGAGAGTGTCCTCAACGTTCCTTACCTGCTGACGATGCAGAAGGAATCGTACGTTGCCTTCCTTCAGAAGGACGTACCGCCGCAAAAGCGCAACCCCGAGGGCCTTCAGGCCGCATTCCTCTCCGCGTTCCCGATCGTGTCGCACAACGGGTTTGTGGAGATGAAGTTCATCGAATACAACATGGCCAAGCCTGCGTTCGACACGCGGGAATGCCAGCAGCGCGGCCTCACCTATGCCGCCGCCGTGCGCGCCAAGCTGCAGATGATCATCTATGACCGTGAGAGCCCGCAGGCCAAGACGGTCAAGGAAATCAAGGAACAAGAGGTCTACATGGGCGAAGTGCCGCTCATGACCGACTACGGCTCCTTCATCGTGAACGGCACCGAGCGCGTGATCGTGTCTCAGCTGCACCGTTCGCCCGGTGTGTTCTTCGAGCATGACAAGGGCAAGACGCATTCGAGCGGCAAGCTGCTGTTCTCGGCCCGGATCATTCCGTACCGGGGCTCGTGGCTCGACTTCGAGTTCGACCCGAAGGACATCCTGTACTTCCGTGTCGACCGCCGCCGCAAGATGCCAGTGACGATCCTGCTGAAGGCCATCGGCCTGAACCCGGAATCGATCCTCGCGAACTTCTTCGTGTTCGACAACTTCCGTCTGATGGACTCCGGTGCCCAGATGGAGTTCGTGGCCGACCGACTGCGCGGCGAGATCGCCCGTTTCGATATCACCGACAAGAACGGCGTCGTGGTGGTCGAGAAGGACAAGCGCATCACCGCACGCCACACCCGCCAGATCGAGCAGAGCGACACGCAGTTCGTGAGCGTTCCCGAGGACTATCTCCTTGGCCGCATCGTGGCGCGCAACATGGTCGACGCCGACACCGGCGAGATCATTGCCAAGGCCAACGACGAACTGACCGAATCGCTGCTGAAGAAGCTGCGTGCCGCCGGCGTCAAGGAACTGCAGTGTCTGTACACGAACGAACTCGACGAAGGCGCCTACATCTCGCAGACCCTCGCGTCTGACGAGACCGCGGATCAGTTGGCCGCCCGCGTGGCCATCTACCGCATGATGCGCCCCGGCGAGCCGCCGACGGAAGACGCTGTCGAAGCCCTCTTCAACCGTCTCTTCTACAACCCGGACACCTACGATCTGTCGCGCGTGGGCCGGATGAAGTTCAACGCTCGCGTGATGCGTGATTCGGCCGAAGGCCCGATGACGCTGAGCAACGACGACATCCTCGACGTGGTGAAGATCCTGGTCGAGCTGCGCAACGGCCGCGGTCAGGTGGACGACATCGACCACTTGGGCAACCGTCGTGTGCGTTGCGTCGGCGAACTGGCCGAAAACCAGTACCGCTCGGGCCTCGCGCGTATCGAAAAGGCTGTGAAGGAGCGTCTGGGCCAGGCCGAGACCGAAGCCCTGATGCCGCACGACCTGATCAACTCCAAGCCGATCTCCGCGGCGCTGAAGGAGTTCTTCGGTGCGTCGCAGCTGTCGCAGTTCATGGACCAGACCAACCCGCTCTCCGAGATCACGCACAAGCGTCGCGTCTCGGCCCTGGGCCCGGGCGGTCTGACCCGCGAGCGCGCTGGCTTCGAGGTGCGTGACGTGCACGTCACGCACTACGGTCGTGTGTGCCCGATCGAAACGCCGGAAGGCCCGAACATCGGCCTGATCAACTCGCTCGCTCTGTACGCCCAGTTGAACGAGTACGGCTTCCTCGAGACGCCTTACCGCCGTGTGGCTGATGGCAAGGTGACGATGCAGATCGACTACCTGTCGGCCATCGAAGAAGGCAAGTACGTGATCGCGCAGGCCTCGGCCACGCTCGATTCCGAAGGAAAGCTGATCGACGAACTGGTGTCCGCGCGTGACAACGGCGAATCGATCCTGACCTCGGCCGAGCGCATCCAGTACATGGACGTGGCACCGACGCAGATCGTCTCGGTGGCCGCCTCGCTCGTGCCCTTCCTGGAGCACGACGATGCGAACCGCGCACTGATGGGCGCCAACATGCAGCGCCAGGCCGTGCCTGTGCTGCGCCCTGAGAAGGCTTTCGTCGGTACCGGCGTCGAGCGCGTGGCCGCGAAAGACTCGGGCACCGTGGTTGCCGCCAAGCGCGGCGGCATCGTCGACTACGTCGATACCAACCGCATCGTGATCCGCGTCAACGACAAGGAAACGGTGGCAGGCGAAGTCGGCGTCGACATCTACAACCTGATCAAGTACCAGCGTTCGAACCAGAACACCAACATCCACCAGCGCCCCATCGTCAAGCGCGGTGACGTGGTGGCGGCCGAGGACATCATCGCTGACGGTGCCTCCACCGACATCGGCGAACTGGCCCTGGGCCAGAACATGCTGGTCGCGTTCATGCCCTGGAACGGCTACAACTTCGAAGACTCGATCCTGATCAGCGAACGCGTCATCGCCGAAGACCGCTACACCTCGATCCACATCGAGGAACTGGTGGTCATGGCGCGCGACACCAAGCTGGGCTCCGAAGAAATCACGCGCGACATCCCGAACCTGAGCGAGCAGCAACTGGCTCGCCTCGACGAGTCGGGCATCGTCTACATCGGTGCCGAAGTGAACCCCGGTGACGTGCTCGTGGGCAAGGTCACGCCGAAGGGCGAGACCACGCTGACGCCGGAAGAGAAGCTGCTGCGCGCCATCTTCGGCGAGAAGGCTTCGGACGTGAAGGACACCTCGCTGCGCGTTGACCAAGGCACGCAAGGCACCGTCATCGACGTGCAGGTCTTCACCCGCGAAGGCATCCAGCGCGACAAGCGCGCCCAGCAGATCATCGACGACGAACTGAAGCGCTATCGCCTCGACCTGAACGACCAGCTTCGCATCGTCGAGGCCGACGCTTTCGACCGGATCGAGAAGATTCTGGTCGGCAAGGTCGCCAACGGCGGCCCGCAAAAGATCGCCAAGGGCACGGCCATCGACAAGGCGTACCTCGCCAGCGTCGAGAAGTACCACTGGTTCGACATCCGCCCGGCCGACGACGAAGTCGCCAACCAGCTCGAATCGATCAAGAACTCGCTCGAGCAGACGCGCCACAGCTTCGACCTCGCTTTCGAAGAGAAGCGCAAGAAGCTCACGCAAGGTGATGAGCTGCCGGCGGGCGTGCTGAAGATGGTCAAGGTCTACCTGGCCGTCAAGCGCCGCCTGCAGCCTGGCGACAAGATGGCCGGCCGTCACGGCAACAAGGGTGTGGTCTCCAAGATCAATCCGGTCGAAGACATGCCTTACATGGCCGACGGCACGCCGGTCGACATCGTTCTGAACCCGCTGGGCGTGCCTTCGCGGATGAACGTGGGTCAGGTGCTCGAAGTGCACCTGGGCTGGGCCGGCAAGGGCATCGGTCAGCGCATCGGCGACATGCTGCAAGCGCAGGCCAAGGTGGCCGAGCTGCGCAAGTTCCTCGACGAGCTGTACAACCAGTCGGGCGGCAAGACAGAGCGCCTGGATCATCTGTCGGACACGGAGATCCTCGAGATGGCCGCCAACCTGAGCAAGGGCGTGCCGTTCGCGACGCCAGTGTTCGATGGTGCCAAGGAAGAAGAGATCCGCGGCATGCTCAAGCTCGCCTACCCGGACGACATCGCCAAGGCCAAGGGCCTGACCGATACGCGCACCCAGGCTCAGCTGTACGACGGCCGCACCGGCGACGCCTTCGAGCGCTCGGTCACGGTCGGCTACATGCATGTGCTGAAGCTGCACCACTTGGTCGACGACAAGATGCACGCCCGCTCCACCGGCCCGTACTCGCTGGTCACGCAGCAACCGCTGGGCGGCAAGGCCCAATTCGGTGGTCAGCGCTTCGGCGAAATGGAAGTGTGGGCACTGGAAGCCTACGGCGCGTCTTACGTGCTGCAGGAAATGCTGACGGTCAAGTCCGACGACGTGAACGGCCGCACCAAGGTGTACGAGTCCATCGTCAAGGGTGAGCACGCGATCGAAGCCGGCATGCCGGAGTCGTTCAACGTGCTGGTCAAGGAAATTCGTTCGCTCGGTATCGATATCGAGCTCGAGCGCAACTAAAGAGAAGGAAACAGAACATGAAGGGTTTGCTTGATCTGTTCCGCCAGTTCACCCCTGATGAGCATTTCGATGCCATCAAGATTGGCCTGGCTTCCCCCGAGAAAATTCGGTCCTGGTCCTTCGGCGAAGTCAAGAAGCCGGAGACCATCAACTACCGCACCTTCAAGCCGGAGCGTGACGGTCTCTTCTGCGCCAAGATCTTCGGCCCGATCAAGGACTACGAGTGCTTGTGCGGCAAGTACAAGCGCCTGAAGCACCGTGGCGTGATCTGCGAGAAGTGTGGCGTCGAAGTCACCCAGACCAAGGTTCGCCGTGACCGCATGGGCCACATCGACCTGGCTGCGCCGTGCGCGCACATCTGGTTCCTGAAGAGTCTGCCGAGCCGTCTGGGCCTGGTGCTCGACATGACGCTGCGTGACATCGAGCGCGTGCTGTACTTCGAAGCGTACGTGGTGGTCGACCCGGGCATGACCCCGCTGAAGAAGTTCAGCATCATGTCGGAAGACGACTACGAGGCGAAGCGCACCGAGTTCGGTGACGAGTTCGTCGCACTCATGGGCGCCGAAGGCGTGCAGAAGCTGCTGGCCGAGATCGACCTCGACGTCGAGATCGACCGCCTGCGCAACGACATGACCGGCTCCGAGCTGAAGGTCAAGAAGAACTCCAAGCGCCTCAAGGTCATGGAGGCCTTCAAGAAGTCCGGTATCAAGCCGAACTGGATGGTCATGAACGTGCTGCCGGTTCTGCCGCCGGATCTGCGCCCGCTCGTCCCGCTGGACGGTGGCCGTTTCGCCACGTCCGACCTGAACGACCTGTATCGCCGCGTCATCAACCGCAACAACCGACTCGCGCGTCTGCTGGAGCTGAAGGCACCTGAGATCATCGTGCGCAACGAAAAGCGCATGCTGCAGGAAGCCGTCGACTCGCTGCTCGACAACGGCCGCCGCGGCAAGGCGATGACCGGTGCGAACAAGCGCGCGCTCAAGTCGCTCGCGGACATGATCAAGGGCAAGAGCGGCCGGTTCCGTCAGAACCTGCTGGGCAAGCGCGTCGACTACTCGGGCCGTTCGGTCATCGTGGTCGGCCCGACGCTCAAGCTGCACCAGTGCGGCCTGCCGAAGCTGATGGCCCTCGAGCTGTTCAAGCCGTTCATCTTCTCGCGCCTCGAAGCCATGGGCATCGCCACCACCATCAAGGCGGCGAAGAAGGAAGTGGAATCGGGCACGCCGGTGGTGTGGGACATCCTTGAAGAAGTCATCAAGGAACACCCGGTCATGCTGAACCGCGCGCCGACGCTGCACCGCCTGGGCATTCAAGCCTTTGAGCCGGTGCTGATCGAAGGCAAGGCGATCCAGCTGCACCCGCTGGTCTGCGCGGCGTTCAACGCCGACTTCGACGGTGACCAGATGGCCGTCCACGTGCCGCTGTCGATCGAAGCGCAGATGGAAGCCCGCACGCTGATGCTGGCCTCCAACAACGTGCTGTTCCCGGCCAACGGTGAACCGTCCATCGTGCCGTCGCAAGACGTGGTGCTGGGCCTGTACTACGCCACCCGCGAACGCATCAACGGCAAGGGCGAAGGCATCATCTTCTCCGACGTGCCCGAAGTTCAGCGCGCGCTGGACAACGGCCAGGTCGAGATCACCGCCAAGATCAGCGTGCGCCTGACCGAGTGGACGAAGAGCAAGACCACCGGCGAGTTCGTCGCCGAGACCAAGCTGGTCGACACCACGGTGGGCCGTGCGCTGCTGTCCGAGATCCTGCCCAAGGGCCTGCCGTTCTCGAACATCAACAAGGCGCTGAAGAAGAAAGAAATTTCGCGCCTGATCAACGTCTCGTTCCGCAAGTGCGGTCTGAAGGAGACGGTCGTGTTCGCTGACAAGCTGCTTCAGTCGGGCTTCCGCCTGGCCACGCGCGCCGGCATCTCGATCGCCATCGACGACATGCTCGTGCCGAAGGAAAAGCATCAACTGATCGAGCGAGCCGAAAAGGAAGTCAAGGAGATCGAGCAGCAGTACGTCTCGGGTCTCGTGACGGCCGGTGAGCGTTACAACAAGGTGGTCGACATCTGGGGCAAGACCGGCGACGAAGTCGGCAAGGTCATGATGTCGCAGCTGTCCAAGCAGAAGGTTGCTGACCGTCACGGCAAGCAGGTGGACCAGGAGTCGTTCAACTCCATCTACATGATGGCCGACTCGGGTGCGCGGGGCTCCGCGGCGCAGATCCGCCAGCTGGCTGGCATGCGCGGCCTGATGGCCAAGCCGGACGGCTCGATCATCGAGACGCCTATCACGGCGAACTTCCGTGAAGGTCTGAACGTGTTGCAGTACTTCATCTCCACCCACGGCGCTCGTAAGGGCCTGGCGGACACGGCGCTGAAGACCGCGAACTCGGGCTACCTGACCCGTCGTCTGGTCGACGTGACGCAAGACCTGGTGGTCACCGAAGACGACTGCGGTACGCAAAACGGCATGGCCATGCGCGCGCTGGTCGAAGGCGGTGAAGTCATCGAATCGCTGCGTGACCGCGTGCTCGGCCGCGTGACTGCGATCGAAGTGCAGCACCCCGAGACCGGCGCTCAGCTGGTCGACGGCGGCAGGATGCTCGACGAAGACACGTTGGATGAGCTCGAGGCGGCTGGCGTCGACGAGATCAAGGTTCGCACCGCGCTCACCTGCGACACGCGCTTCGGCCTGTGCTCCAAGTGCTATGGCCGCGACCTCGGCCGCGGCGGCGTGGTGAACCGTGGCGAGGCAGTCGGCGTGATCGCTGCCCAGTCGATCGGTGAACCCGGCACTCAGCTGACGATGCGTACCTTCCACATCGGTGGTGCCGCTTCGCGCGCAGCCGTGGCATCGAGCGTTGATGCCAAGTCGGACGGCAGCATCGGCTTCAACGCCACCATGCGCTACGTGACCAATGGCAAGGGCGACCTGGTGGTGATTTCGCGCTCTGGCGAAATCATCATCGCTGACCAGCACGGCCGCGAACGTGAACGCCACAAGGTGCCGTATGGCGCGGTGCTGAACATCAAGCCCGACCAGGCCATCAAGGCTGGCACGGTGCTGGCCAACTGGGACCCTCTGACCCGTCCGATCATCACCGAGTTCGCCGGCAAGGCGAAGTTCGAGAACGTCGAAGAAGGCGTGACGGTGGCCAAGCAGGTCGACGAAGTGACCGGGCTGTCGACCCTGGTCGTGATCGACCCGAAGCGTCGTGGTTCGACCAAGGTCGTCCGCCCGCAGGTCAAGCTGCTCGATGTGGGTGGCCACGAAGTGAAGATCCCCGGCACCGATCACTCGGTGACGATCGGCTTCCAGGTGGGCGCACTGATCCAGATCCGTGATGGCCAGGACCTCGCCCCCGGCGAAGTGCTTGCGCGTATCCCGGTCGAAGGTCAGAAGACCCGTGACATCACCGGCGGTCTGCCGCGTGTGGCTGAACTCTTCGAGGCCCGCACCCCGAAGGACAAGGGCACGCTGGCCGAGATGACCGGCACCGTATCGTTCGGCAAGGAGACCAAGGGCAAGGTTCGCCTGCAGATCACCGACCCGGAAGGCAAGGTCTACGAAGAACTCGTGCCGAAGGAAAAGAACATCCTCGTTCACGAAGGCCAGGTGGTGAACAAGGGCGAGTCCATCGTCGACGGCCCAGCCGATCCGCAGGACATCCTGCGCCTGTTGGGCATCGAGGAGCTGGCACGCTACATCGTCGACGAAGTGCAGGACGTGTATCGCTTGCAAGGTGTGAAGATCAACGACAAGCACATCGAGGTGATCGTTCGCCAGATGCTGCGCCGCGTGCAGATCGTCAACCCGGGCGACAGCAGCTACATCTCGAACGAGCAAGTCGAGCGTTCAGAGTTGCTGGACACCAACGACCGCCTGCGTGCCGAAGGCAAGACCATTGCCACGCATGCTGACGTTCTGTTGGGCATCACCAAGGCGTCGCTGTCTACCGACAGCTTCATCTCGGCGGCGTCTTTCCAGGAAACGACCCGCGTGCTCACCGAGGCTGCCATCATGGGCAAGCGCGACGAGCTGCGTGGCCTGAAGGAGAACGTCATCGTCGGTCGCCTGATCCCGGCTGGTACCGGCATGGCTTTCCACGATGCGCGCAAGGTCAAGGAAGAACTCGACGACGCCGAACGCCGCGCGATTGCGCTGGAAGAAGCGGCCCGAGAGATGACCGCGGTGGACGAAGCTGCTGCGGCAGAGGCACCGGCCACGGGCGACTCGGCCGAATAAGCCAGGGCTCTGTTTCCGCAGGCTTGGAAAGGGCGGCTTCGGCCGCCTTTTTTATTCCCCGGGCCAGTGATGCGGCGGGGCGACCTTCAATCCGAAACGTTGCGCGCGCCGCGCGAGCTTGAGTACGGCGCGGTCGCGGCTGAAAAGCCATTGGGCGTGCGCCAGCGCCAAATCAACGAACTTCTGATCGTCTTGATCGGTGCAGCGCAGTCGCTGCGCGTCACCGATCTGCGGTGCTGGGGTAATTTCAGATAGTGTGCGCCAACTCGTCCAGAGACGGTCTCGGTTCGGAGACCAGGCGTCTACCAAGCCGCGACCCAGGACATGCTCCAGTTCATCGCGCATTGCCTCGGTGACCAGCCAGCGTACCTGGCGGGTTTCAACCGCATGCGTCAGCGCGCGGCACTGCGGGTTGCGGAACACCAGCCAATCGAGCACCACATTGGTGTCCAACACGACAACGGGCCTGGGTTCCAAGATCTCTGAAGTCCTCGACTTGCGGGTGTGGGTTACCACGAATATAATCGAGGGCTTTTCAGCAGGTTTTGCTGCGCTCTTTGTCGGGCGGCCCACCGTGATTCTCGCGGCTTCGGGCTCGTCTCCCAGCGGAGCGCCTCGACTCTACTGAAATGAAACCAAGGCACCGCCCGCTTCTGTCTTCGGATGGAGGTGTCGGTGCCCGTGTGACTTCAAACGGGAACAAGTTACCAATGCCTACCATCAACCAACTCGTGCGTCACGGTCGCGAGACCGAGATCACGAAGTCCAAATCGCCGGCGCTGCAGGGTGGACCCCAGCGGCGCGGCGTGTGTACTCGCGTGTACACCACCACTCCGAAGAAGCCGAACTCCGCGCTGCGTAAAGTGGCGAAGGTTCGCCTCACGAACGGCTTCGAAGTCATTTCCTACATCGGTGGCGAAGGCCACAACCTTCAGGAACACAGCGTTGTGCTGGTTCGTGGTGGCCGGGTGAAGGACTTGCCGGGTGTTCGTTACCACATCGTGCGTGGTTCGCTCGACTTGCAGGGCGTGAAAGACCGCAAGCAGTCGCGCTCCAAGTACGGCGCCAAGCGCCCGAAGAAGGCTTAAGGCCACAAGTTGCCTGTCGTCCGGCGTTGGCTGGATCAGGCGTGTTTCGGCAAGGACCTTGGGTCTGCCGAGTAAGTGGGTGGCCCCAGAAGTTGGTGGTGCCCAAGGTGAGGGTGAGAGCCCGAGCCAACTGAAGCAAAAGGAAGAGAAATGCCTCGTCGTCGCGAAGTCCCCAAACGGGACATCCTCCCCGATCCGAAGTTCAATTCGGTCGACCTCTCCAAGTTCATGAACGTGATCATGGAATCCGGCAAGAAGGCCGTTGCAGAGCGCATCATCTACGGCGCGCTCGAGCAGGTCGAGAAGAAGTCGGGCAAGGATCCGCTCGAGATCTTCACGGTCGCGCTGAACAACATCAAGCCGATGGTCGAAGTGAAGTCACGCCGTGTGGGAGGTGCGAACTACCAAGTTCCCGTGGAAGTTCGCCCCGTGCGCCGTGTGGCGCTGGCCATGCGCTGGTTGAAGGAGTCGGCCCGCAAGCGCGGTGAGAAGTCGATGGCCCAGCGCCTCGCCAACGAACTGCTGGAGGCCGTGGAAGGCCGCGGTGGCGCGATGAAGAAGCGCGACGAAGTGCACCGCATGGCAGAAGCCAACAAGGCTTTCTCCCACTTCCGCTTCTAAATTCCTAGTCCCCGACGCGGCCCCTCGGTCGAAAAGACCGTCGGGCGCGTTTCAGTTTCTGGAGTGCCACCATGGCCCGCAAGACCCCCATCGAGCGCTATCGCAACATCGGCATCTCGGCTCACATCGACGCCGGCAAGACGACGACGACCGAGCGCATCCTCTACTACACCGGTGTGAACCACAAGATCGGCGAAGTGCACGACGGCGCCGCCACGATGGACTGGATGGAGCAGGAGCAAGAGCGCGGCATCACGATCACGTCGGCCGCGACCACCTGCTTCTGGAAGGGCATGGAGCTCGATCGTCCCGAGCACCGCATCAACATCATCGACACCCCGGGCCACGTGGACTTCACCATCGAGGTGGAGCGTTCCATGCGCGTGCTCGACGGCGCCTGTATGGTGTACTGCGCCGTGGGTGGCGTTCAGCCGCAGTCTGAAACCGTCTGGCGCCAGGCCAACAAATACAAGGTGCCTCGCCTTGCGTTCGTCAACAAGATGGACCGCACGGGCGCGAACTTCTACAAGGTCGTGGACCAGATGAAGACGCGCCTGAAGGCCAACCCTGTGCCCATCGTGATCCCCATCGGCGCTGAAGACAACTTCACCGGCGTGATCGACCTGCTCAAGATGAAGGCGATCATCTGGGACGAGGCCTCGCAGGGCATGAAGTTCGAATACAAGGACATCCCCGCCGATCTGCAGGCCGAAGCCCAGAAGTGGCGCGAGAACATGATCGAGGCCGCCGCTGAATCCAGCGAAGAGCTGATGAACAAGTACCTCGAGTCGGGTGATCTCTCCGAAGCTGAAATCAAGCAGGGCATTCGCGTTCGCACGATCGCGACCGAGATCCAGCCGATGCTGTGCGGCACTGCCTTCAAGAACAAGGGCGTGCAGCGCATGCTCGATGCGGTGATCGACTTCATGCCGTCGCCGATCGACATCCCGCCGGTGCCGGGTACCGACGAAGACGAGAAGGTTGTCACCCGCAAGGCCGACGACAGCGAGAAGTTCGCCGCCCTGGCGTTCAAGCTGATGACCGACCCGTACGTCGGCCAGCTGACGTTCGTGCGCGTGTACTCCGGCGTTCTGAAGTCCGGTGACTCGGTCTACAACCCGATTCGCGGCAAGAAGGAGCGCATCGGCCGGATCCTGCAGATGCACGCCAACCAGCGTGAAGAAATCAAGGAAATTCTGGCCGGTGACATCGCTGCCTGCGTGGGTCTTAAGGACGTGACCACCGGTGAGACGCTGTGCGACCCCGAGCACATCATCACGCTCGAGAAGATGATCTTCCCGGAGCCGGTGATCTCGCAGGCCGTTGAGCCGAAGACCAAGGCTGACCAGGAGAAGATGGGCATTGCGCTGGGTCGTCTGGCTGCAGAAGATCCATCGTTCCGCCTGCGCACCGATGAAGAGTCGGGCCAGACCATCATCTCGGGCATGGGTGAGTTGCACCTGGAAATCATCGTCGACCGCATGAAGCGCGAGTTCGGCGTTGAAGCCAACGTGGGCAAGCCGCAGGTGGCCTACCGCGAGACCATCCGCAAGACCGCCACCGATGTCGAAGGCAAGTTTGTTCGCCAGTCCGGCGGCAAGGGCCAGTACGGCCACGTCGTGCTGACCGTTGAGCCGCAGGAGCCGGGCAAGGGCTTCGAGTTCGTCGACGCCATCAAGGGCGGCGTGGTCCCGCGCGAATTCATCCCTGCCGTGAAGAAAGGGGTCGAGGACACCCTGCCGAACGGCGTGTTGGCTGGTTTCCCGGTGGTCGACGTGAAGGTCACGTTGACCTTCGGCTCGTACCACGAAGTGGACTCGAACGAAAACGCGTTCAAGATGGCTGCATCGATGGGCTTCAAGGATGGCTGCCGCAAGGCCAGCCCCGTGATCCTCGAGCCGATGATGGCCGTGGAAGTCGAGACTCCGGAAGACTACGCCGGCAACGTGATGGGTGACTTGTCCTCCCGTCGCGGCATGGTGCAGGGCATGGACGACATGGTGGGCGGCGGCAAGATCATCAAGGCCGAAGTCCCGCTGTCGGAAATGTTCGGCTACTCGACCACGCTGCGTTCGATGTCGCAAGGCCGTGCCACGTACACCATGGAGTTCAAGCACTACAGCGAAGCTCCGAAGAACGTGGCCGACGCCATCATCACCGCCCGTACCAAATAAGTCGGGCGACAAGTTAATTAGATAGACGAGCCGGTCTTCGTCGAAGCCCCGCCTGCTGCCAGTGGCAGGCGAAACAAGCCTTCGGCGGAGACCTTAAACACCGCACTGGACTGCTCTTTGATTTGGAGAAACTGAAATGGCAAAAGGCAAATTTGAACGTACCAAGCCGCACGTGAACGTGGGGACGATTGGTCACGTGGACCATGGCAAGACGACGCTGACGGCGGCGATCACGACGGTGCTGTCGACCAAGTTCGGCGGCGAAGCCAAGGCGTACGACCAGATCGACGCGGCGCCCGAAGAAAAGGCGCGCGGCATCACCATCAACACCGCGCACGTCGAGTACGAGACCCAGAACCGCCACTACGCGCACGTTGACTGCCCCGGCCACGCCGACTACGTCAAGAACATGATCACCGGTGCGGCCCAGATGGACGGCGCCATCCTCGTGTGCTCCGCCGCTGACGGCCCCATGCCCCAGACCCGCGAGCACATCCTGCTGGCCCGTCAGGTCGGCGTGAAGTACATCATCGTCTTCCTCAACAAGTGCGACATGGTCGACGACGCCGAGCTCCTCGAGCTCGTCGAGATGGAAGTGCGCGAACTCCTCAGCAAGTACGACTTCCCCGGTGACGACACCCCTATCGTCAAGGGTTCGGCCAAGCTCGCCCTCGAAGGCGACAAGGGCGACCTCGGCGAGAAGGCCATCCTGAGCCTGGCCGACGCACTCGACAGCTACATCCCCACGCCGGACCGCGCCATCGACGGCGCCTTCCTGATGCCCGTCGAAGACGTGTTCTCCATCTCCGGGCGCGGCACCGTCGTGACCGGTCGTGTCGAGCGCGGCATCGTCAAGGTCGGTGAAGAAATCGAAATCGTCGGCATCAAGGCCACGCAAAAGACCACCTGCACCGGCGTCGAAATGTTCCGCAAGCTGCTCGACCAAGGTCAGGCAGGCGACAACGTCGGCATCCTGCTGCGCGGCACCAAGCGCGAAGACGTCGAGCGCGGCCAAGTGCTGTGCAAGCCCGGCTCCATCAAGCCGCACACCCACTTCACCGCCGAGATCTACGTTCTCAGCAAGGAAGAGGGCGGTCGCCACACCCCGTTCTTCAACAACTACCGTCCCCAGTTCTACTTCCGCACGACGGACGTGACCGGCGCGGTCGAGTTGCCCAAGGACAAGGAAATGGTCATGCCTGGCGACAACGTCAGCATCACCGTCAAGCTGATCGCCCCGATCGCCATGGAAGAAGGCCTGCGCTTCGCCATCCGCGAAGGCGGCCGTACCGTCGGCTCGGGCGTCGTCGCCAAGATCCTGGAGTAATCCTTTGCCTGACGACCGGGTGGCTGGTTCAGCCGCCCGGCCTTTACACCCGCGGCCGTCCACGGCCGCATCCGCTCTTTTCTAGGAATTCGTCATGCAAAAGCAAAAGATCCGCATTCGCCTGAAGGCGTTTGACTACAAGTTGATCGACCAGTCCGCGCTGGAGATCGTCGACACCGCCAAGCGCACCGGTGCGATCGTCAAGGGCCCGGTGCCCCTGCCGACTCGTATGCAGCGTTTCGACATCCTGCGTTCGCCGCACGTCAACAAGACCTCACGCGACCAGTTCGAGATCCGCACGCATCAGCGCCTGATGGACATCGTCGATCCGACGGACAAGACGGTCGACGCACTGATGAAGCTCGATCTGCCGGCAGGCGTCGACGTCGAAATCAAGCTGCAGTAATCAGCCGAAGGGTTCGGCAGTTGCGGCTTCTCTCGCAACTGCTATAATCCAAGGCTTTTCCGCCTTTTGGCGGACGGAAGCTCGCTTCGGCGGGCATTCCACCCCAAGTCAGCCCGGCCAATCGATGTCGGGTATCGAAACAAAGGCTTCCAATCCGCAGGGTGCGGGGGCTGGAGAACACTATGAGTCTGAGCAACCGTCTCGGTTTGCTGGGCCGCAAGGTGGGCATGATGCGCATCTTCACGGACGATGGCGACGCCATTCCCGTGACGGTGCTGGATGTGTCCAACAACCGCGTGACCCAAGTCAAGTCCGCAGAAACCGACGGCTACAGCGCCATCCAGGTGGCGTTTGGTTCGCGCAAAGCATCGCGCGTATCCAAGCCTGAGGCTGGCCACCTCGCGAAAGCGGGCGTCGAAGCCGGCGAAGTCCTCAAGGAATTCCGTGTCGCAGCTGATGTTGCCGCCGGCTTCAAGCCTGGTGCGCAGATCCCTGTGACCACCTTTGCCGTGGGTCAGCTGGTGGATGTGCAAGGCACGTCGATCGGCAAGGGCTTCACGGGCACCATCAAGCGCCACAATTTCGGTTCGCAGCGGGCATCGCACGGTAACAGCCGTTCGCACAATGTCCCAGGCTCGATCTCGATGGCGCAGGATCCGGGCCGCGTGTTCCCGGGCAAGAAGATGTCCGGCCAGCTGGGCGACGTGGCCAAGACCATTCAGAACCTCGACATCGTTCGCATCGACGAAGCGCGTCAGCTGCTGCTGGTCCGCGGTGCCGTGCCGGGCGCCAAGAACGGTCACGTGGTCGTGAGCCCTGCCGTCAAGGTGAAAGTCAAGAAAGGGGCCCAGTAATGCAGCTCGAGCTCCTGAATGAACAAGGGCAGTCGACCTCCAAGGTCGACGCTCCCGATACCGTTTTTGCGCGCGACTACAACGAGGCGCTGGTGCACCAAGTCGTCGTGGCCTACCAGGCCAATGCGCGCCAGGGCACCCGTGCTCAGCTTGATCGTGCCGAAGTCAAGCACACCACGAAGAAGCCGTGGCGCCAGAAGGGCACCGGTCGTGCTCGCGCTGGTATGTCGTCGTCCCCGCTGTGGCGTGGGGGCGGTCGCATTTTCCCGAACAGCCCGGAAGAAAACTTCACCCACAAGGTCAACAAGAAGATGTACCGCGCCGGCATGGCTGCGATCCTCTCGCAGTTGGCCCGTGAAGGTCGCTTGGCCGTGGTGGATTCGATCTCGGTCGATGCGCCGAAGACCAAGCTGCTGGCTGCAAAGTTCAAGGCCATGGGTCTGAGCTCGGTGCTGGTGATTGCCGATCAGGTTGACGACAACCTGTTCCTTGCTTCGCGCAACCTGCCGAACGTGCTGGTTGTCGAGCCGCGCCACGCCGATCCGCTGTCGCTCGTGCACTACAAGAAGGTGCTGGTGACCAAGGCTGCGATCGAGCAACTCAAGGAGATGTTCGCATGAGCGCCACTCAAGTTTCCAAGCCGAAGCATGACGAAGGCCGTCTGGCCCAGGTGCTGGTCGCGCCGATCGTGAGCGAGAAGGCGACCGCAGCAGCCGAGAAGAACAACCAGGTGTTGTTCAAGGTGCTGCGCGATGCGACCAAGCCTGAGATCAAGGCTGCCGTCGAACTGCTGTTCAAGGTCGAAGTCGAATCGGTGCAGACCGTGGTCCAGAAGGGCAAGGTCAAGCGTTTCGGTCGTTCGATTGGCCGTCGCGATCACGTCAAGAAGGCGTATGTGTCGCTGAAGCCGGGCCAAGAGCTCAACTTCTCTGGGGAGGCCGCGTAATGGCCGTCATCAAAGTCAAACCGACTTCGCCTGGCCGCCGTGCCGTGGTGAAGGTGGTGCATGCGCACCTCCACAAGGGTCGCCCTGAGGCTTCGCTGGTCGAGCCGCAGTTTCAGCACTCTGGCCGCAACAACAACGGTCATATCACGATTCGCCACAAGGGCGGTGGTCACAAGCACCACTACCGCGTGGTCGACTTCGTTCGCAACAAGGATGGCATTCCGGCGAAGGTCGAGCGCATCGAGTACGACCCGAACCGTACGGCCCACATCGCCCTGGTGTGCTATGCCGACGGCGAGCGTCGTTACATCATTGCGCCGCGTGGTCTGGAGGTTGGCTCCACTGTGCTGAGTGGCGCTGAAGCGCCGATCAAGGCCGGCAACACGCTGCCGATCCGCAATATTCCGGTGGGTTCGATCATTCACTGCATCGAATTGCTGCCTGGCAAGGGTGCCCAGATCGCTCGCTCGGCCGGTACCTCCACGACGCTGCTGGCGCGTGAGGGTACATACGCTCAAGTCCGCCTGCGCTCGGGCGAGGTTCGCCGCATTCACATCGACTGCCGCGCCACGATCGGCGAAGTGTCGAATGAAGAGCACAGCCTGCGTCAATACGGCAAGGCCGGCGCAATCCGCTGGAAGGGCATTCGCCCGACCGTTCGTGGCGTCGCCATGAACCCGGTGGATCACCCGCACGGTGGTGGCGAAGGCCGCACGGGCGAAGGTCAGGTGCCGGTGTCTCCTTGGAATACCATGACCAAGGGCTATCGCACTCGCAACAACAAGCGCACGCAGACGTTTATCGTCTCGCGTCGCAAGAAGTAAGAAGGGGCTGACACATGACCCGTTCGCTCAAGAAAGGTCCGTTCGTCGACCATCACCTTCAGGCCAAGGTCGAGAAGGCGGTTGCCACGAAGGACAAGAAGCCCATCAAGACCTGGTCGCGCCGCTCCACGATCCTTCCCGATTTCATCGGTGTGACGATCGCTGTGCACAACGGCAAGCAGCACGTGCCCGTCTACATCACCGACCAGATGGTTGGCCACAAGCTCGGCGAATTTGCGCTCACCCGCACGTTCAAGGGCCACCCGGCTGACAAGAAGGCCAACAAGAAGTAAGGATGACGACGATGGAAACCAAATCGATCGTTCGCGGCGTCCGCCTGTCTGCTGACAAGGGTCGGCTAGTGGCTGACATGGTCCGCGGCAAGAAGGTGGACCAGGCGCTCAACATCCTGGCATTCACGCCCAAGAAGGCTGCCGGCATCATCAAGAAGGCTCTGGAGTCCGCCATTGCGAACGCCGAGCACAACGACGGTGCCGACATCGACGAACTGACCGTGAAGACGATCTTCGTAGAGCAAGGTGCCACGCTGAAGCGTTTCTCCGCACGGGCCAAGGGCCGCGGCAACCGCATCAGCAAGCCGACCGCGCACATCTACATCACCGTCGGCAACTAAAGGCAAAGACCATGGGACAAAAAATCCACCCAACCGGGTTCCGCCTGCCGGTCACGCGCAACTGGGCTTCGCGTTGGTACGCGAACAACCAGAACTTCGCGACCATGCTGGCCGAAGACCTGCAGGTTCGTGACTACCTGAAGGCGCGCCTGAAGAGCGCCGCGGTGTCACGCATCCTGATCGAACGCCCCGCCAAGAACGCGCGCATCACGATCTTCTCGGCGCGTCCGGGCGTCGTGATCGGCAAGAAGGGCGAAGACATTGAAAACCTGAAGGCCGAACTGACTCGGCGCCTCGGCGTGCCGGTGGCTGTGAACATCGAAGAAGTGCGCAAGCCCGAAATCGATGCCCAGCTGATCGCCGACAGCATCACGCAGCAGCTCGAAAAGCGCATCATGTTCCGTCGCGCCATGAAGCGCGCGATGCAGAACGCCATGCGCCTGGGCGCCCAAGGCATCAAGCTGATGTCGTCGGGCCGCCTGAACGGCATCGAAATCGCCCGCTGCGAGTGGTACCGCGAAGGTCGCGTGCCCCTTCACACCTTGAAGGCCGACATCGACTATGGCTTCTCTGAAGCCAAGACGACCTACGGCATCATCGGCGTGAAGTGCTGGGTTTACCGCGGTGACCGCCTCGCCAATGGCGAAGTGGCTGCTGTCAAGCCCGAAGTGCAAGAAGACGATCGCCGTCCGCGTCGCGGTCCCCGTCCGGGTGCTCCTGGCGCTCCGGCGGGCCGTGGTGGTCGCTCGGCTGGTGGTGCTGATCGTGGTGCCGCGCGCCCGGCCGATGCTGCCGCGCCGGCTGGTGATGGTGCCAAGGCTCCCGCGGTCAAGCGCGTGCGCAAGGCTCCGACGCCTGGGGCGACTGAGCCCAAAGGAGAATAAACAATGCTGCAACCTTCACGCAGAAAGTACCGCAAGGAACAAAAAGGTCGCAACACCGGCGTGGCTACGCGTGGCGCAGCCGTTTCGTTCGGCGACTTCGGCCTCAAGGCCACCGAGCGCGGCCGCTTGACGGCGCGTCAGATCGAGGCGGCTCGCCGTGCGATCTCGCGTCACATCAAGCGCGGCGGTCGGATCTTCATTCGCATCTTCCCGGACAAGCCGATTTCGCAGAAGCCTGCCGAAGTCCGCATGGGTAACGGCAAGGGCAACCCGGAGTACTACGTGGCTGAGATTCAGCCGGGCAAGGTGCTCTACGAAATCAACGGTGTGCCGGAAGAGCTGGCCCGCGAAGCGTTCAAGCTGGCTTCGGCCAAGCTGCCGCTGAGCACCACGTTCGTGGCTCGCGCCATCGGCGCTTAAGGAGAAGACGATGAAAGCATCTGAACTTCGCGCCAAGGACGTTGCTGGCCTTGAAAAGGAAGTCGCCGATCTGCTCAAGGCCCATTTCGGCCTGCGCATGCAGAAGGCGACCCAGCAGCTGACCAATCACACCACGCTGGGCAACACCCGCCGTGACATTGCTCGCGCCAAGACCATCCTGGCCGAGAAGAAGAAAGGGGCCGTCAAGTGAACACTGAAGCCCAAGCCAAACCGGCTACGAAAGAGAAGAACACGCGAACCCTCGTGGGTCGCGTTGTCAGCGACAAGCGTTCCAAGACCATCACGGTCCTGATCGAGCGCCGTACCAAGCACGAGCTGTACGGCAAGATCGTGGCCAAGTCGAGCAAGTACCACGCCCATGATGAAAAGGGCGAGTACAAGCTGGGCGACCTGGTCGAGATCGCGGAAAGCCGTCCGATTTCGAAGACCAAGGCATGGGTTGTTACCCGCCTGGTCGAGAAGGCGCGCACGGTCTGAATTGATTCGATGTGCCGGGCCTCGCGCCCAGCCAGAGCGGTCGGTGTGCTGTAGCTTGGCGCGCCGGCCGTTTTGCTTTTCGTGAACCCATGTCTGGAGATGAACATGCTGAAGGTTGGTGACAAGCTCCCTGCAGGTGCGCTGCAGGAATTCATCGAGGTCGAAGGCAATGGCTGCTCTCTCGGCCCCAACACCTTTGATCTCGCCCAGGCCACGGCCGGCAAGACGATTGCCGTCTTTGCCCTGCCTGGCGCTTTCACTCCCACTTGCTCCGCGCAGCACCTGCCGGGTTACGTGAAGCAGGCCGAGGAGTTCAAGTCGGCCGGCGTGGACGAAATCTGGTGTGTGTCCGTCAATGACGCCTTCGTCATGGGCGCCTGGGGGCGCGAACAGCACACGGCGGGCAAGGTTCGGATGATGGCCGACGGCAGCGCCGCCTTCACCAAGGCAGCGGGACTCGAGTTCGACCTTGTCGCGCGCGGCATGGGTGTGCGTTCGCAGCGCTATTCCATGTTGGTGGTTGATGGTGTCGTGAAGTCGCTCAACGTCGAGGCGCCCGGCAAGTTCAACGTCAGTGGCTCGGCGACGTTGCTCAAGCAGGCGCAAGACATTGCCGCCTGAATTCCAGAGTAATGCAAGGGGCTGTTGACAATCGACTGCCTCTTGCCGCATAATCTAAAGCTTCGCCGAAATTCCAAACGCATCGACCTGTCGCTTGGCGGGTTAACAAGGTGCGAGAGGGTTCGGCTCCGCCCAAACGGTGATCGACACATTCAGTGTCGAGATCTGACGGGCCCAAGACTGCTCGCTTCGGCGGGACAAGTTGGGGACAGAACATGATTCAAATGCAATCGCGACTCGACGTCGCGGACAACACTGGCGCGAAGTCCGTTCAGTGCATCAAGGTGCTTGGCGGCTCCAAGCGTCGCTATGCCGGTATTGGCGATGTGATCAAGGTCTCCATCAAGGAGGCCGCTCCGCGCGGTCGCGTGAAGAAGGGCGAGGTCTACAGTGCCGTCGTCGTTCGCACCGCCAAGGGCGTTCGCCGCCAAGATGGCTCGCTGGTCAAGTTCGACGGCAATGCTGCCGTTCTGCTGAACGCCAAGCTTGAGCCCATCGGTACCCGCATCTTTGGCCCGGTGACGCGTGAACTGCGTACCGAGCGCTTCATGAAGATCGTGTCGCTGGCGCCTGAAGTGCTCTAAGCGGCGGTTGGAGAAAAGCTCATGAACAAGATTCGCAAAGGTGACCAGGTCATCGTTTTGACCGGTCGCGACAAAGGCAAGCGCGGCACCGTGCTGTCGCGCCAAGATGCTGATCGCATCGTCGTCGAAGGTGTGAACGTGGTGAAGAAGCACGTCAAGCCGAACCCGATGAAGGGTACGACCGGCGGTGTTGTCGACAAGACTCTGTCGATTCACCAGTCCAATGTGGCCATCTTCAATCCCGCAACCGGCAAGGCCGATCGCGTGGGTGTGAAGTTGGTGGCTGACGCCAAGGCCGGCACGACGAGCAAAGTGCGCGTCTATCGGTCGAGCGGCGAAGAGATCAAGGCGTAAACATGGCCAAGCAACAAGCCCAACAATCGGCGGCCCCGGCTGCGGCACGCCTTCAGGCGGTGTACCGCGAGACGATCGCGCCCGAACTCGTCAAGAAGTTCGGCTACACCTCGTCGATGCAAGTCCCTCGCATCACAAAGATCACGCTCAACATGGGTGTGAGCGAGGCCGTGTCCGACAAGAAGGTGATGGAGCACGCTGTCAGCGATTTGACGAAGATCGCCGGTCAGAAGCCTGTGGTCACCAAGTCGAAGAAGGCAATCGCCGGCTTCAAGATTCGCGATGGGGTGCCCATCGGCTGCATGGTCACGCTGCGTGGCGTGCGCATGTACGAATTTCTGGACCGCTTCGTGACCATCGCGTTGCCGCGTGTGCGTGACTTCCGCGGCATTTCTGGTCGCTCGTTCGATGGTCGTGGCAACTACAACATCGGCGTCAAAGAGCAGATCATCTTCCCGGAAATCGAGTACGACAAGGTTGATGCGCTGCGTGGGCTGAACATCAGCATCACGACGTCTGCGAAGAACGACGACGAGTGCAAAGCGCTGCTCGCTGCGTTCAAGTTCCCGTTCAAGAACTGAGGTGATCAGTGGCTAAGACTTCCCTCATCCAGCGCGAACTGAAGCGCACCCAGCTCGTCGCCAAGTACAAGAAGAAGTACGACGAACTCAAGTCAACGGCGAATGACGCCAAGAAGTCCGACGAGGAGCGCTATGCGGCTCGTCTCGAGCTTCAGCAGCTGCCGCGCAATGCATACCCGACGCGCCAGCGCAACCGCTGCGAGCTGACCGGTCGCCCCCGCGGAACCTTCCGCAAGTTCGGCTTGGGCCGAAACAAGATTCGCGAGTTGGCGTTCAAGGGCGACATCCCGGGCGTCATCAAGGCCAGCTGGTAATCGGCTCGACGATCAGGAGATATCCGAATGAGCATGAGTGATCCTATCGCCGATATGCTGACCCGCATTCGCAACGCGCAGATGGTCGAAAAGACTGCTGTCGTGATGCCGGCGTCCAAGCTGAAAGTGGCGATCGCCAAAGTCCTGAAGGACGAGGGCTACATCGAAAACTTCGCCGTTGTTGGCGAAAAGGCAAAGCCGCAACTTGAGGTCACCCTCAAGTACTACGCTGGCCGCCCCGTGATTGAGCACATTGAGCGCGTGAGCCGCCCTGGCCTGCGTATCTACAAAGGCCGCCACGACATTCCGAGCGTCATGAACGGTCTCGGTGTTGCGATCGTGACGACGCCGAAGGGTGTGATGACCGATCGCAAGGCTCGCCAGGCTGGCATCGGTGGCGAAGTGCTTTGCTACGTCGCCTAAGGAAGGGAAGAAGCAAATGTCCCGCGTAGGAAAAATGCCGATCGCCATCCCCAAGGGTGTGGATGTGTCGATCAACGCTGAGCAGATCAGCATCAAGGGCGCGCTCGGCACGCTGGTGCGTCCCGTCAACGGCCTCGTCAACGTCAAAAGCGCTGACGGCAAGCTCAACTTCGAGCCGACGAATGAGTCGGTTGAAGCTGACGCCATGTCGGGCACGATGCGCGCGCTTGTGAACAACATGGTCAACGGCGTGAGCAAAGGCTTCGAGAAGAAGCTGACATTGGTCGGCGTGGGCTTCCGCGCCCAGGCTGCTGGTTCCAAGCTCAATCTGCAGATCGGTTTCTCGCACCCCGTCGCCAAGGAAATGCCTGCTGGTGTCAAGGTCGAGTGCCCGACGCAAACCGAGATCGTGATCAAGGGTTCTGACCGCCAGGTGGTGGGTCAGATCGCTGCGGAAGTCCGTGCGATTCGCCCGCCCGAGCCCTACAAGGGCAAGGGCATCCGCTACGCGGATGAGAAGGTCACGATCAAAGAGACCAAGAAGAAGTAAGGAGCGCCGAACATGTCACTGAACAGAAAAGATCAGCGCATTCGTCGCTCCCGCCAGACCCGTGCGCGCATTGCCAAGCAGCGCGTCGCCCGTCTGACCGTCTTCCGCACGAACTTGCACATCTACGCCAGCGTCATTTCCGACGACGGCGCCAAGGTGCTCGCCAGCGCATCGACTGCAGAAGCCGACATCCGCAAGGAACTTGGCGCCGCAGGCAAGGGCGGCAACGTCAATGCTGCCACCTTGATCGGCAAGCGAATCGCCGAGAAGGCAAAGGCTGCCGGTATCGAGAAGGTTGCTTTCGATCGCGCTGGTTTTGCGTATCACGGCCGCGTGAAGGCCCTCGCCGAAGCCGCGCGTGAAGCCGGCCTGCAGTTCTAAGCGCGGCACGCGCAACGAGCAAGGATTCAGAAAATGGCAAAGTTTCAACCCCGCGCCCAAGCCGAAGGCAACGACGACGGCCTGAAGGAAAAGATGATCGCGGTGAACCGCGTCACCAAGGTGGTGAAGGGTGGCCGCACGCTCAGCTTCGCGGCACTCACCGTCGTGGGCGACGGCGACGGCCGCATCGGCATGGGCAAGGGCAAGGCGAAGGAAGTTCCGGTGGCTGTTCAGAAGGCCATGGAATCGGCGCGCCGCAACCTGTTCAAGGTTTCGCTCAAGAACGGCACGATCCACCACAAGGTGGTCGGCGAACACGGCGCATCGCGCGTCCTGATGGCTCCGGCCAAGCCCGGCGACGGCATCATCGCCGGCGGCCCGATGCGCGCCGTGTTCGAAGTGATGGGCGTGACCGACATCGTGTGCAAGAGCCTCGGTTCGTCGAATCCGTACAACATGGTTCGCGCGACGCTCGACGCGCTGAAGAACATCAGCACGCCGGCCGAGATCGCTGCGAAGCGCGGTCTGACGGTCGAAGAGATCACCGGCTGATCTGATCTCAGGAATAGACATCATGGCTGACAAGAAAACTCTCACCGTCAAGCTGGTTCGCAGCATCGCCGGCACGCGCGAGTCGCACCGTGCCACGGTGCGCGGCCTCGGTCTGCGCAAGCTCAACAGCGAGAGCACGCTCGAAGACACGCCCGCCGTGCGCGGCATGATCACCAAGGTCCAGTACCTGGTGAAAGTGCTCTGAGCCTCTAAGGAACGAAGATGGAACTCAACAGCATCAAACCCGCCAGCGGTGCCAAGCACGCCAAGCGTCGCGTCGGGCGTGGCATTGGTTCGGGCCTGGGCAAGACCGCAGGTCGTGGTCACAAGGGTCAGAAGTCGCGGTCGGGCGGTTACCACAAGGTCGGCTTTGAAGGCGGTCAGATGCCTTTGCAGCGCCGTCTGCCGAAGCGCGGCTTCAAGTCGGCTTCGCTCAAGTACAACGCCGAGATCACGCTGAGCCAGTTGGAAGCTCTGAGCGTGGACGAAGTGGACGTGCTCACGCTCAAGCAAGCAGGCCTGGTCGATCAGATCGCCAAAGTCGTGAAGGTCATCAAGACCGGCGAGTTGACCAAGAAAGTGGCGCTCAAGGGCATTGGTGCCACCGCAGGTGCCAAGGCGGCCATTGAGGCTGCTGGCGGTTCGCTGGCCTGATTTGACTTCTCGGTAAACGGAACACGCTTCAGTGGCAACCAACGCGAATCAGCTGGCCAAGACGGGCAAGTTCGGTGACCTTCGTCGCCGTCTTGTCTTCTTGGTGCTCGCCCTGGTGGTGTATCGCCTCGGCGCGCACATTCCGGTGCCCGGCATCGACCCCGCGCAGCTGCAGGAGATGTTCAAGGGTCAGCAGGGCGGCATTCTGAGCCTGCTCAACGTGTTCTCCGGCGGTGCGCTGTCGCGCTTCACGGTGTTCGCACTGGGGATCATGCCGTACATCTCGGCGTCGATCATCATGCAGTTGATGACCTACGTCGTGCCTTCGCTCGAGGCACTGAAGAAGGAAGGCGAATCGGGTCGCCGAAAGATCACGCAGTACACGCGCTACGGCACGCTGGGGCTGGCATTGTTCCAGGCTCTGGGCATCGCACTGGCACTGGAGGCATCTCCGGGCCTGGTGATCTCGCCGGGGTTTGGCTTTCGCATGACGGCCGTCGTCAGCCTGGTTGCGGGCACGATGTTCCTGATGTGGCTGGGCGAGCAGATCACCGAGCGTGGGCTGGGTAACGGGATCTCGATTCTGATCTTCGCGGGTATTGCGGCAGGCTTGCCGTCTGCCATTGGCGGCCTGCTGGAGTTGGTTCGTACGGGTGCGATGAGCGTGCTGGTCGCCTTGTTCATTGTGATCTTGATCGCGGCAGTGACCTTCGTCGTGGTGTTTGTCGAGCGTGGCCAGCGCAAGATTCTCGTCAACTACGCCAAGCGCCAGGTCGGCAACAAGGTATATGGTGGCCAGTCGTCGCACCTGCCGCTCAAGCTCAACATGTCGGGTGTGATTCCGCCGATCTTTGCGTCGTCGATCATCCTGTTGCCGGCGACTGCGGTGGGTTGGTTTGCAACCGGCGAGAGCATGCGGTGGTTGAAGGACATGGCAGCGGCTTTGTCGCCAGGCCAGCCGATCTACGTGATGTTGTTCGCCGCCGCAATTGTGTTCTTCTGCTTCTTCTACACGGCGCTGGTGTTCAACAGCCGCGAGACCGCAGACAACCTGAAGAAGAGCGGTGCGTTCATTCCCGGCATTCGGCCGGGCGACCAGACCGCTAGGCACATCGATCGCATCTTGTCGCGTCTGACACTGGCCGGTGCCGTGTACATCACGCTGGTGTGTTTGCTGCCGGAGTTTCTGGTGTTGAAGTACAACGTTCCGTTCTACTTCGGTGGGACGTCGCTGTTGATCATCGTGGTTGTGACGATGGACTTCTGGGCACAGGTGCAGTCGTATGTGATGAGTCAGCAGTACGAGTCACTGCTGAAGAAGGCAAGTTTCAAAGCCAGCTGAAGGCGGGCTTGAGTCGAACGAAAGACAACGAAGCAGCAAGGCATGGCGAAGGACGACGTCATTCAGATGCAGGGCGAGATTCTGGAGAATCTTCCCAACGCGACGTTTCGAGTGAAGTTGGAGAACGGGCACATTGTGCTCGGCCATATCTCCGGAAAGATGCGGATGCACTACATCCGCATCCTGCCGGGAGACAAGGTGACAGTCGAATTGACGCCTTACGACCTGACGCGCGCGCGCATCGTGTTCCGCGCCAAGTGACGGTCGGACGCGAAGTTTGGATTTGAAGCGGCCTCAACGGCCCTAGGAGAAGAGTATGAAAGTTGCAGCATCGGTAAAGAAGATGTGCCGGAATTGCAAGGTCATCCGTCGCAAAGGCGTGGTGCGCGTGATCTGTACCGATCCGCGTCACAAGCAGCGCCAAGGCTGACCGGCCTTCGACGTTCAGAGCGAATAGAGGAAGAACATGGCACGTATTGCTGGTATCAACATTCCGCCGCACAAGCACGCCGAAATCGGCCTGACTGCGATCTATGGCATCGGCCGCACGACCGCGCAGAAGATCTGCGCCGCCAGCGGCGTTCCGTTCGATCGCAAGATCAAGGATCTGACGGACGGTGATCTGGAGAAGATCCGCGAGGAGATCGGCCGGATGACCATCGAAGGCGACCTGCGCCGCGAGATGTCGATCAACATCAAGCGACTGATGGACCTGGGTTGCTACCGTGGCTTCCGTCACCGCCGTGGTCTGCCGGTTCGTGGTCAACGCACCAAGACGAATGCTCGTACCCGCAAGGGCCCGCGCAAGTCCGGCGCCCTGGTCAAGAAGTGATTGCTGCGTTCGCAGCAGCACACCCTTGACGAGCACACAGACGAGCACAGCAAGAGAGACTCGATATGGCTAAAGCACCCAATACCGCCGCCCAACGCGTGCGCAAGAAGATCCGCAAGAACGTTGCGGATGGCATCGCGCACGTCCACGCGTCGTTCAACAACACGATCATCACGATCACCGATCGCCAAGGCGGCGCCCTGTCTTGGGCCTCGAGTGGCGGCCAGGGCTTCAAGGGATCGCGCAAATCGACGCCTTTCGCCGCCCAGGTGGCTGCTGAAGTGGCCGGTCGTGCAGCTCAAGAGCAAGGCATCAAGAACCTCGACGTTCGGATCAAGGGCCCCGGCCCCGGCCGCGAGTCTTCGGTGCGCGCTCTTGCGTCACTCGGCATCCGCATCACCTCGATCTCCGACGTGACGCCGGTTCCGCACAATGGTTGCCGCCCGCAGAAGCGTCGCCGTATCTGATAGATCTGAAGGATCTTCGTCGCCGGCCAGCGCCTCACGGTGCTCGCCGGCGGTTCTGTTGAAACCGCCAGGTTTCAGTGAAGCCGAAACCGAGAGGTTTCATAAGCCCACCGTCTGAGCCCGCATAACAACACTGGCCAGACTCGCGCGAGCCTCCCGAGGCCCGCGTCAGATTGACAAAGGAAGCAACGTGGCACGTTACCTAGGACCCAAGGGCAAACTCGCCCGCCGTGAAGGCACAGATCTTTTCCTGAAGAGCGCCCGCCGCCCGATCGGGGACAAGGTCAAGTTCGACAGCAAGCCTGGTCAGCATGGCCGCACATCTGGCTCGCGTACCTCCGACTTCGGCCTGCAACTGCGTGAAAAGCAGAAGGTCAAACGCATGTACGGCGTGCTGGAGCGCCAGTTCCGCCGCTACTTCGCGGAAGCCGAGCGTCGCAAGGGCAACACCGGTGCGAACCTGCTGACTCTGCTCGAGTCGCGCCTCGACAACGTCGTGTATCGCATGGGCTTCGGTTCGACTCGCGCCGAAAGCCGTCAGCTGGTGTCGCACAAGGCGATCACCGTGAACGGACAGGTCGTCAACATCGCGTCTTATTCCGTCAAGGTCGGTGACGTCGTTGGCATTCGCGAGAAGGCGAAGAAGCAGTTGCGCATTACCGAAGCCGTCAAGTTGGCCGAAAGCCAAGGCATGCCGAGCTGGGTGCAGGTCGACGCTTCCAAGCTCGAAGGTGTCTTCAAGAAGACCCCCGACCGCGATGAATTCGGTGCCGACATCAAGGAAGCGCTGATCGTCGAACTGTATTCGCGCTGATGTGCGCGCGGTCGCTGGAGCGGCGGGTTCTCGTGCCCGGCTCCGCGATCTGTTCCGTGTTCCTTCGTCCGGTGGCAGCCCTGGCTGCCCCGGTTGGTCCATCAGCCTTATCGGTGTAACGAACCGAGGGTATTGAAAGCAAAGACCTCATGCAAACAAACCTGCTCAAACCTAAAGCCATCAATGTGGAGCCGCTTGGCGGCAACCGCGCCAAGGTTACGCTCGAACCTTTCGAGCGCGGCTACGGCCACACGCTGGGCAACGCGCTGCGTCGCGTGCTGCTCTCGTCGATGGTGGGGTATGCGCCGACTGAAGTAACCATCGCCGGCGTGCTCCACGAGTACTCGGCCATTGATGGTGTGCAAGAGGACGTGGTTCACATCATGTTGAACCTCAAGGGCGTGGTGTTCCGCCTGCACAACCGTGATGAAGTCACGCTGGTGCTTCGCAAGGAAGGCGAAGGCCCGGTCACGGCTGGCGACATTCAAACTCCGCACGACGTCGAGATCATCAACCCTGATCACGTGATCGCGCACCTGTCGCAAGGCGGCAAGCTTGACATGCAGATCAAGGTGGAGAAGGGTCGCGGCTATGTGCCCGGCACGCTGCGCCGCTTTGGCGATGAGCCGACGAAGTCCATCGGACGCATTGTTCTGGATGCCTCCTTCTCGCCGGTTTCGCGCGTCAGCTACACCGTCGAATCCGCCCGTGTCGAGCAGCGCACCGACCTCGACAAGCTCGTGATGGAAATTGCGACAAACGGCGCCATCACGCCTGAAGAAGCGATCCGTGCGTCGGCCAAGATCCTGGTCGAACAGCTGGCTGTCTTCGCCCAGCTCGAAGGCAGCGAGATTGCGGCCTTCGACGCGCCGGCGCAACGCAGCACGCAGTTCGATCCGATTCTCCTTCGCCCGGTCGACGAACTCGAACTTACCGTTCGTTCGGCGAACTGCCTGAAGGCCGAGAACATCTACTACATCGGCGATCTCATCCAGCGCACGGAGACTGAACTGCTGAAGACGCCGAATTTGGGTCGCAAGTCGCTCAACGAGATCAAGGAAGTGCTGGCCTCGCGTGGTCTCACGCTCGGCGCGCGCCTTGAGAACTGGCCGCCCCAAGGGCTGGACAAGCGTTAATCAGAAGGGCCAATTGGCCCGGTGCACCCGGCAGTACCTGATACGGCTGCCGGTCAATTAGTCAGAAAGGAAACAGCACCATGCGTCACCGTAACGGACTTCGCAAACTCAACCGCACGTCGGAGCACCGCGCCGCGATGCTGCGCAACATGTGCAACTCGCTGCTGCAGCACGAAGCGATCAAGACCACGGTCCCCAAGGCCAAGGAACTGCGTCGTGTTGTCGAGCCCTTGATCACGCTCGCCAAGGAAGCTACGCTGGCCAATCGCCGCCTGGCCTTCGATCGCACCCGCGATCGCGACATCGTCACCAAGCTTTTTAATGAACTCGGCCCGCGCTACAAGGCGCGTCCGGGTGGCTATACCCGCATCCTGAAGATGGGGTATCGCGTGGGTGACAACGCACCGATGGCGTTCGTCGAACTAGTGGATCGCCCTGATCCTGCGGAAGAGAATGCGGCCGAGAAGGCTGAGTAAGGCGCTCACGGTTGGAGCACAAAAGGGCCAGCGATGCTGGCCCTTTGCATTTGATGCGCCCCACAGTGCCAAGATCTGGTCCGCTACGCACGGGCCATATTCGCAGGTCGCTCGGTCACATGACACAATTGCCTAGTGAGATGACTCGCGCTCCAATCTATGCTATAGTCACAGGCTCAGTCGCGGGGTGGAGCAGTCTGGTAGCTCGTTGGGCTCATAACCCAAAGGTCGTTGGTTCAAATCCAGCCCCCGCAACCACAGATTAGCTAGAAGACACGCGAAGAACCGCAGCGAACGCCAACCATTCGGTTGGCGTTTTTGCTTTGTGCCCATCCCGTGCCCACATCTTTCTCGCACGATGGCGAAATGACCGTTGGGCGTTGTGCCCGCGTCGGCGTTGCGGCGACTGAGAGGTCGGCGGCCCCAAACAACGACTGGCCCGCATGCGCGCCATGGCGAGCTAGCTCGTGTGTGGACGATCAGGCCTTTCAGAGCGGGTTGATCACGGTGCGCTGATCAGTTTCTGTATGTCTCATGCTTGCCGTTGCTGGCGTTCAGACGCAAGTAGCTGCTCAGTCTTTCATGATTGGGCCGCTCAACGCAGCTTGATCATCCACATGTGCTGCCCGACTGTGTTGTCGCTGCTTGGTCACGACCGTCGCCGTGCATCGATCAGGTCGTCACCCTCATAGGCGCGGTCATCAGCCGCTTCTTTGATCCGTTCCCGCGCAACATCGCCAACGACACTTCTGGGAGGCTCGCAACATGAAGCTCCTTGCTCTACAGCGCGCCACTGCGCGCGCCATCTCTGTTGCCCTGCTGGGCATTGCTCTTGTGGCCTGCAGTACAGGGGCCAGCAACTCTGCCTCAAAGGAGCGACAGGCCAAGGGGCAAGCGATGTTCCAAGAGCGGTGCAAGACGGCTGGGGAGAAGATTCATCGGACGGTTGAAAACGTTGAGGGTGTGTTCCTTCTCAAGATTCGACCCGAAGGGGTGAACTTCGGTGATCAGTTCAAGCTGGACGATCCGTATGGGAGCGACTTTGGCGGGGACGCGTACATCAAGAACTTCTTGCGTGGCTTCCACCACCAATCCGGACGCCCCTTCATTCCCGGCGCGCCGCCTTTAGTGGGCTACCTCTATGTGGAAGCTGTCGATCTCGCGGATGGCAAGCGATATCGATACACGGGAGGTGTTAGACAGGTGGCCCGCACGCTGAGCGGATTGGCTGCACGCGACGGTGTTGCTCGTCAGTTCACGATGACGGATTTCGCTTTGGACAAGGCTCCAGCTCCCAGTGCTGCACCTCGCTATGGAGTGACCTACGACGACATCTCGACACGGGAAGAGCGCGAGTACTGGATCGCCGGAAGTTCACTAAAGGTCATCGATCTGCAGACGAACGAAGTGATCGCCGAGCGCATCGGCTACATGATGGACTGGGCGCAGGGCAGTCGTGCGGGCGCCCGGTCGCCATGGCTGTTCGCGGCAGACAGCGCCTGCCCCGGTTTTCAAATGAATCCCTTCCAGCCACTCACAAGAAGTGGGGGTGGTGGTAGTGCCGCACAACCCGGGCAGACGCTCTTCTTCATCGAAAAAGTTCTCAAACCAAAACTCTAAGACCTGATCAGGGAGATCAACGTGCCAATGACAACACCGCCAACGGTTTCCGACTACCTCAAATACGCCGACCTACAAATGGCGGCTGAAGCATTTTTGGTCGTCGAGGCCACAGGCGCCATTCGATCGGATCTGACTACCGCCCTTGTCACAGGCAACACGCACGCATCCAAGTTCACGCAGACGCAGGCCGTAGCCTTCGCTGCTGAATGGGAAGTCCTCGACCAATCCCTCTTCGACCAGGATCCGAACCCTGCAACTGGGTTCGCCGGCAAGCGCTTCGAGTCCGGCTTCAGCGGCACCCTGTTCAAGAACCGAACCACGGGCGAGCTGGTGATGTCCTTCCGCTCCACCGAATTCATCGACGACGCTGCACGAGACAGCAAGGCCACGAACGAGCTTGAGATCAAGGAGTTTGGTTTCGCCTTCGGCCAGCTGCGAGACATGGAAGCCCGGTATGCTAGGCTCAAGTCCGAAGGCGATCTGCCCGCCGGCAGCCAGCTCTCCGTCACCGGCTACAGCCTGGGCGGGCACCTAGCCACGGCCTTCAACATGCTGCACGGCCAGGAGCTGCTGCCCAGCGGCCAGCCGAGCATCAACCAAGTCGTCACCTTCAAAGGCGCAGGCATCGGCGGCATCGTCTCCAGCAGCCTGGTGCAGATCCTCGGCGAGTTCGCCACCTTGGCCGCCAATGCCGACGGGCAGCGGTTCACCTTCACCAACGCCGATCTGAACGCGATCTACGCGCGAACGCGCGGCGCGGGCGGTGTGCTCTCCGCCGCCGACCAAGCCACGCTCACGGCGCTGACGTCTCCCGTGGAAGGCCAGCCTGTTGACAGCATCACCGCCGAGCAGGCTCAGATGGTTCTGGACGCCTCCGCTCGCGTCAAAGCCATCCGCGACGAGGCAGCCCGCGTGCCCAGCCTGATCAGCGGGGGCAGCAGCTCCCCACCCAAGAACGTGCTCAGCGGCAACGCGCAAGCCAACACCCTCACGGGCCTCGGTGGCACCGACACCCTGGATGGCGGCGCCGGCAACGACATCCTCGACGGCGGAACGGCAGCCGACACCTACCTCTTCGGCAGAGGTTGGGGAACCGACACCGTGCGAGACAACGACAGCGCGGCCAACGTCAGAGACCGCATCCAGTTCGGTGCTGGCATCGTGCAGTCGGACCTGAGCTACAGCCGGGTGGGCAACAACCTCGAAGCGCTGATCATCGGCAGCACCGACAAGATCGTGGTGCAGGACTGGTACCTGGGCAGCCAGTATCGCGTCGAGGAGTTCCGTTTCAGTGATGGCAGCGTCCTCACCGACAGCCAGGTGCAGGGGCTCGTGGGGGCGATGGCAACCTTCTCGGCGGCTCCAGCGGGCGAAACTGCAATGCAGGGCAAGGCCTACCGAGGCACGTATCTCATCGACCAGATGGGTGTCAGTGCATTGATGTGAGATGGGTGAGGCCGGTCAGGCAGCGCGACAGTCTGACCGGCCCTCCCAATATCGTGACGCAACTCGACCGCACTTTGGCATGGCAGGCCCATCGCGCTGCGAAGAAGGCGCCGCAACGTGTGCATCGATCGCAGGCAACCAACGCCCCAGCCTCCGGGCTCTGTCCCGTGAAGAGGACGGAGCCGCCGTGCCATTCATCTCAGGGAGCTCCGCATGAAGACTTTCGCCACCCCACTGCTTCTAGCCGCGCGCATGTTGACTGTGCTGCTCACCGGCCTCGCCCTCACGGCCTGCGGGGCGGGGCCAGGAAAGTCAGAGGCACAAGAGCGGCAGGCCAAGGCTCAGGCGATGTTCCTGGAGCGGTGTAAGACCGCAGGGGAGAAGATCCATCGGACGGTGGAGAACGTCGAAGGCGTGTTCCTGCTGAAGCTTCGCCCGCAAGGCATGAATCACGGGAACCAGTTCGCCTTGGACGATCCGTACGGAAGTGATCTGCTTGGGGATGGCTACATCGAGTCATTTCTTCGTGGGAGCTATCAGGCGAGCCGCTCGAAGAGATCCGCAGATGTATCTCAATCGATACAGGGCTACCGCTATGTCGAAGCCATCGGCCAGCAAGATGGCAAGCGCTATCGCTATACCGGAGGAGTAAAACAGGTAACGCGCACTGCGAGCATTCTGGGGGGGCGGTGATGGCAAGACACAGTTCACTACTGAAGCCTTTGTTCTGGACAAGGTTCCAGCTCCTGGTGCCCCCCCCGCTATGGGGTGACATACGACGACATCTCCACACGTGAAGAGCGCGAGTACTGGATAGCTGGCAGTTCGCTCAAGGTCATCGATCTTCAGACCAACGAAGTGATCGCCGAGCGAATCGGCTACATGATGGACTGGGCACAGGGCAGCACGGCCGGTGCTCGTTCGCCGTGGCTATTCGCCGCGGACAACGCCTGTCCTGCGTTCACCTCGACAGGAAGAGGCGGGACATCGGGTCAGGCTTGGCAGGCTGACAGATTCGTCGAAGAAGTTCTCAAACCAAAGCTTTAAGACCTGATCAGGGAGATCAGCATGCCTGCAACGACAACGCCGCCAACAGTTTCCGATTACCTCAAGTACGCCAATCTGCAGATGGCGGCAGAGGCGCTTCTCAATGCTGAAGATGGGAGTTTGAGTTATTCGGGGCAAGCGTTGATTGATGCCCTAAAGGTCGGCAACAAGCACGCCTCCCGATTCACCCAGATCCAAGCCAAGAACTTCGCTGATCACTGGGAAGTCCTCGACCAAGAAGCCACCACCCAAACCGGCTTCAGCGGCACCCTCTTCCGATGCATCCTGGATGACCCGGCCACTGGAGCCAAGGCGGGCGAGCTGGTGATGTCCTTCCGCTCCACCGAGTTCATTGACGATGCTGCGCGCGACAACAAGGCAACCAACGAACTGGAGATCGCCAAGTTCGGCTTCGCCTTCGGCCAGATCCGCGACATGGAAGCCTGGTATGCCAGGCTCAAGTCCGACGGCGATTTGCCTGCCGGCAGCCAGCTCTCCGTCACCGGCTACAGCCTGGGCGGGCACCTGGCCACGGCCTTCAACATGCTGCATGGCTACCAAGACCTGCTGCCCGACGGTCAGCCGCGCGTCCAGCGAGTCGTCACCTTCAACGGTGCAGGCATCGGCGGCATCAAGTCCGGCAACCTGGCGCAGATCGTCACCGCGTTCACCACCTTGGCGGCCAATACCGACGGGCAGCGGTTCACCTTCACCAACGCCGATCTGAACGCGATCTACGCGCGAACGCGCGGCGCGGGCGGCGTGCTCTCCGCCGCCGACCAGGCCACGCTCACGGCGCTGACGTCTCCCGTGGAAGGCCAGCCTTTTGACAGCATCACCGCCGAGCAGGCTCAGATGGTTCTGGACGCCTCCGCTCGCGTCAAAGCCATCCGCGACGAGGCAGCCCGCGTGCCCAACGTGCCCAGCGTGCCCAGCGTGCCCAGCGGAGACGGCAGACCCTCGCCCAAGAACGTGCCGGCCTCCAGCATCGCCCAGGCCAACATCGACTACCAGATGGCCGTGCTCACGGTCAGGACTCGCAACGCCAACGATACGTCGTGGAGGATCACCGCATGAAGACCATCGCAAGAACACGGTGCCAAGGTGCACGCGCGTTGCTGCTTGCCCTGCTGGGCTTTGCGCTCGCAGCATGCGGGGCGGGGCCCAGCAAGTCAGAAGCACAAGGGCGACAGTCCAGGGCGCAGGCGATGTTCCAGGAGCGGTGCAAGACCGCAGGGGAGAAGATCCATCGGACGGTGGAGAACGTCGAGGGAGTGCTGCTCCTCAAGTTGAGGCCTCAAGAGGTGAACTTTGGGGATCAGTTCAAGTTGGATGATCCGTATGGACGCGACTTCCGTGGTGATGGCTACATCGAGACGTTTCTTCGAGGGAGCTTTCAAGCAAGTAGCAAAGACATTCCGCTCGGGGCGCCTCCTCGTTTTGGCTTTCGTTATGTGGAAGCAGTCGATCCCATGGATGGCAAGCGGTATCGATACACGGGAGGTGTCAGACAGGTAACGCTTACGTCGGGTGTCCTTGCCGGGGGAGGAGACGGCAGGCAATTCACAACACGCATGTTCGCCCTGGACAAGACTCCGGCTCCCGATGTCGCGCCTCGCTATGGAGTGACCTACGACGACATCTCGACGCGGGAAGAGCGCGAGTACTGGATCGCCGGCAGCTCGCTCAAGGTCATCGATCTGCAGACGAACGAAGTGATCGCCGAGCGCATCGGTTACATGATGGATTGGGCCCAAGGCAGCAGCGCGGGCAATCGGTCGCCGTGGCTGTTTGCAGCAAACAATGCCTGTCCTGCATTCGGTAGAGAGTTCAAAGGCCCGAAAGTCGGTAGCGGGCACGCGGCCAGCGAACAGCCATACCAGACACTCGATTTCGTCGAAAAAGTTCTCAAGCCAAAACTCTAGTACCTGATCAGGGAGATCAACGTGCCAACAACACCACCCACCATTGCCGACTATCTCAAGTACGCCGACTTGCAGATGGCGGCAGAGGCGCTACTCAATACTGAGGCTGGCGCGACTCGCTATTCGGGGCAGCCGCTCATTGACGCTTTGGTGCTAGGCAATACACACGCATCCCGGTTTACGGAGTTGCAGGCCAAAGACTTCAACACCAACTGGGAAATCCTCGACCAATCCCTCTTCGAGCAAGACCCGAACCCTGCAACCGGGTTCGCCGGCAAGCGCTTCGAGTCCGGCTTCAGCGGCACCCTGTTCAAGCACAGAGTCACGGGCGAGCTGGTCATCTCCTTCCGCTCCACCGAGTTCATCGACGACGCTGCGCGCGACAGCAAGGCGACCAACGAACTTGAGATCAAGGAGTTTGGCTTTGCCTTCGGTCAGATCCGCGACATGGAAGCCTGGTACGCGAAGCTGCAAGCCAGCGGCAAACTGCCGGCGGGCAGCCAGTTCGCCGTGACGGGCTACAGCCTGGGTGGGCACCTGGCCACGGCCTTCAACATGCTGCATGGCTACCAAGACCTGTTGCCCAACGGTCAGCCCCGCGTCCAGCGAGTCGTCACCTTCAACGGTGCAGGCATCGGCGGCATCAAGTCCGGCACTACGCGCGAACGCGCGGCGCGGACGGTGTGCTGTCCGCCGCCGATCAGGCCATGCCCACGGCGGTCGAGGTCAGCAAGGTCGTCCTCGACAGCGAAGAGAAGGTGATCGACTACCGAGAGCAGAACGTGAAGGCCGGTCACGCGTACGTCATCTCGAACGTCGGAGCGTTTGGGGAGGGCATTTACAAGATTGGCATGACGCGTCGCCTGGATCCGATGGATCGAGTGGACGAGCTCGGCGATGCTTCAGTGCCGTTCTGGTTCGACGTGCATGCCATGGTGTTCTCAGACAACGCGCCTGCGCTGGAGGCCAAGCTTCATGAGCGCTTCGCCGCCGGCCGACTGAATAGGGTCAATGGGCGCAAGGAGTTCTTCCGAGCGGACCTGAAAGAGATCGAGGCAATCATCCGGCAAAGCTACGATGCCGTTGCTGAGGTGGTGCATGAGGCACCAGCAGAGCAGTACCGTGAAAGTCTTCGCATGGCGATGCCCAGCGCAGAGATTCAGGAATCGGAACACGCGGCAGCCAACAACCGATCTGCCGCAGAAGCTACCTGATCCTTTCGTTGAAGCGTGACATGGTCGCGGCGATCTGCCTCGCCTAGCTCCCGTTGCAGCTTCCCAAGCGATGAGTCAACGCTTTCGCCTCACTTCCACACTGGCATCCTGAAGCTCATCGCCGCGCTGCTGAGCACGTTAGTTCTCACATCTGCTGCAGAGCGCTTGAGCGCCATCAAGGTTTGCCAAGTGGCTACTTCGCCGTCCATGATCGGCGACGAAACGGCCCGACACCTCTCGCACGGCGGCCATCACCGTGAGCCGCGCTCTTCCCGCGCAAGGGTCAGAAGCTCGTCCAAGGCACCCTCACTCAACCCCTTCAAGGCCCCAAAGTTCGCCTTCGAGAGTGGGCTCTGCTCAAAGCTGCGCAACAGCATTGCGCGTTGGTGGCGAGCCTTGGCCTCGGGCGACTCCTCGGAAGCAAGCGGGAGGCCAGGCGTGTTCACGTGGTCGTCCTCAGGTGCACGGACACGCTTCAGCTCGGCGCGGCCGCGGTTTGGTTTCACGCGAGGTTGACGCGGTCGTTGCGCTTGACCGGGGTGGGATGACGTCGCAGAGCGGCCTGGGCGATCCGAAGTGTCACGGAGCACTGGGCGCGCTCCAAGCGTGGCAGGTCGTTCGCCGATTGCCTCCGGAGCCGCCTGCGACAGCTCCGACTGTTGAGGAAGTGGTGGTCGCGATGTCCGAGTCTCGCGCTCCGCATGCTTCCTTGCTTCAACGATGCTACGGCGTCGCTCGAGTTCCGCGCCTGCAGCATCGCGGTGATCGGCGGCAACTTCGCAGACCGGCAGGCCGTCGAGGTCGATGCGCGTGGCGCCCTCGGCCACCAGGGCTCTCAAGTACGTGGTGCTGGTGGTGTGGCGCTGCAGGAAGACTGAGAGTGCCTTCTTGGTGAAGACGCCGGGCGCACGCTGATTGATGTCGGCCTGGATGCGAAGCTTGACCGGCTTGACTACGCCCGCACCGAAAAGCGCCGGAAAGTGCTTCGCCAGCAGGCGCGCGGTGTCGCCCACGCTGGGTTCGGGCCGCGGCACCGATGTACGGGTCCCTGTGGGGTCAGTTGGCGGCACCTCGGTCGGTGCGCCCAACGTCGCGTTGGGCGTTGAGCCCGAAGTGGTCTCGGAGGTATCTGAGATGTGAGGCATCGGGATAAGCAGGTCAGCTAACGAGTCTTTTAGGCCAGTCGCGTATTCTCGGCCCATGGCTTCAATCCCCGCACGGTGGTGAATTCATCTATCGGCACTATCTGGCGAGCGACCGCTTGGTAGTAGTCAGCTGAGCTGGACGCATGTGAACGAGGGGACGGTAGCCGCTGCACGGCCGCCTGCTGCCATCTGAAAGGGAGTTCAAGACTGATCCGGGTTCGCCGTTCGGCGCACGTGTCGCTGGAGTCGGCCAGAAGCGGACATTCACACGCGAAGCAACATGGGAACGATTCAGGACTTCTTTTCACGCTACGAGGAAGGCGCCAACACCTTCGATCCGGACTTGATGGGCTCCCTCTACATGTCAGAGTTTATGGCCGGAGATCCGAATGGCGTGTCGTGCGGGCGCAATGACGAGAAGCTTCGCGAATCGTTCGTGCAGCGAAAGACGTTCTTTGCGCAAATCGGGTTCAAACGCGCTGAGGTGTTGAGCCTGGAGGAAACGCCTCTCGACGAGAAGTACACCATGGCCAAGGTGCACTGGCAGATGACATTCGAGAAGGAAATGAGGAAGCCGATGACCTTCCGCTTCTTCATCACGTATTTTCTGTTCGACTCAGGGTCCGGACCCAAGGCTGCGTTCTGGATTTCGCATGAGGACGAGCAAAAGGTGATGCGCGAGGCTGGCCTCGTTTCGCCATGAGCCTGAAGGCTGCTGCTGCGTCTGCATCGGGTCGGACGCGGTCGATGTGGGATGCAAAGCCAGCAGGAGGGGCCTGCTGGGAAAAGGCCCAGGAGGTTGCCCATTCACTGGCGCTTCGTCCAGGCCTCATAACGCGTCGGCCAACCGTGACGCGAGACAATGCGGTCGATGGAACCCACCGACGCCGACGCCCGCCTCACCGATCTCGAGATCAAGGCGAGCTTCACTGAAGACCTGCTGGACACGCTCAACGAGATCGTCGCGCGCCAACAGGCCCAGATCGACCGCCTGACCACTGAGCTGTCCACCCTGCGCAACCAGATGCCCACGGCCGACGGCGGGCCCGCCGTCCGCAGCTTGCGCGACGAACTGCCCCCGCACTACTGAGCAAGCTCAGGCACCCGCAAGCACGGCCCTTGATCGCGATCCCGGGGCTCTCTACGGGCCGGGACGAGTCAAAAAATAGCCGCGCGAGATGGCTGCCATGGACACCGACAACTCAGTTCGCGGGCCTACTTGGCTGACGCGATCGAGTCGCTCGGCAACATCGCGCCCGCGTCCTCTGCCAGCGTCCTGGGTGCCTTGCGTTTCAACCACAGGTACAGCCCGCTGCCGAGCACGATGATGGTGGCGATGTCGAGCAGCGCCCAGATGATCTTCATCGGCATGCCGCCGTAGTCGCCGAAGTGCAGTGGCTGCGACACCAGCAGCGCGGTCAGGTACCAGGGCAGTGCGGGGGCAGCCGTGACCTCCACCGTCTTGGCATCGACCAGGACCGGTTGCAGCAAGCGCGATGTGAGCGGCGTGTCGCCGCGCAGGAAGACGGTGTTGTGATGAGGGCTCGAAAACGCCGTGCCCGGGAATGCGATGAAGCTCGTCTTCATGTCAGGCTTGTGCGCGACGGCAACGTCGAGCGATCGTTGCACCGAGGCGCGATCCGTGTCGGCCACGATCGGCTGGCCCTTGTACGGTGCGAGCAGCACACTGATCTTGTCGTACTGCCAATACTTGATCATCAGGTCGGCCCAGGTGTTGATCATGCCGGTGGCGCCGACCACGAAGGCCCACACCAGCGTCACTACGCCCAGCAGATTGTGCAGGTCGAGCCATTTCACGCGCGGCGACCGGTCGCGCCGCACGTCGCCGAACTGCAGCTTGCGCATGAAGGGCGCGTAAAGCACCACGCCCGACACGATGGCGATGAGCAGCAGCAGGCCCATGAGGCCGAGAAACAGCTTGCCTGGCAGGCCCGCGAAGAGATCGACGTGAAGCTTGAACATTACGTACATGAAGCCTTCGTCGAACTTGGGTTGGGCCAGCACCTGGCCTGTGCGGGCATCCACCGCGACCGACTTGAAATCGTCGGTGGGATCAGGCGTCGGCGTGAGCGTGACGAACCAGACCTTGTCGTCGTCTTCGGCCTGCGAGACGAACTGCACCACGCGCTCGGGGTACAACTTGCGCGCCGAGGCGAGCACGTCATCGAGGCTGGCGCGAGGTGCGTCGGCCGCCATCTCGGGCGCCTCGACCTCGGTGCCGAGCAAATGGCCGATCTCGTGGTGGAAGATCAGCGGCAGGCCCGTGAGGCACAGCAGCAGCATGAAGGCCGTGCAGACGAGGCTGGACCACTTGTGCAGCCAGGACCAGATCTTGAGCGAGCGGGCGGTGAGCATGGCGAGACGTCTTTCTGCGTACTGATGGGCAAGAGAGGCGCGTGTGCGGTATCAGCGCCGAAGGCTGAACCAGCCCATCACGAGCACGGGGACACCGAGCCCGACCCAGGACCACACATCGCCCCAACTCTCTGAAACCAGGGCAGTGACAAGGCCGGTGGCGCTGAGGAGCCCCATGGCGATGGGCCAGGCCCACAGTTGGGCGCGAGGTGATGTCATGCGATGGGTACTCCAGGCTGTGCAGGTCGGCCTGCACGATCAAATGCGAACGGTTCGCATTCTAGGGCGCCAAGTGGTCGTCGCACGCGCGGCCAGCAAAGGCGGTCGGCCTGTGCCTTCAGGCCTGCAGCCGTTTCACGAGGGCCTGCACCTCGGGATCGGCTGCAGGCAGGCTGTCATGGGTGGCATCGGCCTGCGCGCGCAGCAGTCGCACGAGGGTTTCCTTGTGCGGCATCAGGGGGCCGAAGAAGGTGGTGCGATCACCGGACGCGATCAGCAGCGTGGGGAAGTTCTCCACCTCGACCGGGTCCACGAGATCGGCCTCGTCTTCGATATCGACCCACATGAAGCGCATGTCAGGGAATGCATCGGCCACTTCGTCGAACAGGCTGCGGTACTCGCGACAGCTCCCGCACCATTGCGCGCACAGGCAAGCGACGAGCAATGACGCGCGCGGGGATGCGGGAGAGCTTGCAGACATGGCTGCGCATCATCTCAAACCTCGGCAAGTTTTGCCGGCGTGCGTACTTCGGCCGCGGCATGGCGATTGCCGGATGGGCTCAGGCTGGGACATCCAGTCGACTCAGGAGATCGTATGACCAAGAAACTCATCGCAACCCTCATCGCTGCGGGCTTCACCTGTGGTGTCGCGTACGCACAGACCACGCCGAACGTGATCGACTCGCCCACGCCGTCCACCGCGCCGTCGCAAGCGGCCAAGGACGCCAAGACCCAATCCAAGGCCGAGTACAAGGCCCGCAAGAAGGTAGCTGACGCCAACGAAGACCTGAACAAGGCCGATTGCGAAGTCAGCGCCGACGGCTCGGTGGAGCGTGCCTGCAAGAAGGAGGCGAAGGCCACCTCCAAGCAGGACAAGGCGCACGCCAAGACCACGTACGAAACAGAGAAGAAGCAGATCAAGGACGCTGACGCTGCCAAGTAAGCGGCGCCACGTTTGATCTGAACGCGCCTGTCGATCCACGCGCATCGGCAGGCGCGTTCCTGTGTGTCACTCAGGGATCTACTCGGTTTTCCGCTATCGAAAGCCGTTCTTGTTCGTTTGCCGAATGAAGGGTGCTTCGTATTCTGAACACCCATGAAGATCATCGGCATTCTCGGCAGCCCCTCGCTGGCATCACGTTCCGGCAGCTTGCTGCAACTTGCACAGACGCAGCTGCAACCGGTCGCGAGCAGCCTGCGCAGTATCTCGGTGCGCGACTTGCCCGCCGAGGCGGTGCTGCAGGCGCAGTTCGACCACCCTCTGATCCGCCAGGCGCTCGACGAAGTCGCGCAGGCTCAGGTGGTGTTGATCGCCACGCCGATCTACAAGGCGGCGTACAGCGGGCTGTTGAAGGCGTTCCTCGATCTGCTGCCGCAAGATGGCCTGCGCGACAAGACCGTTCTTCCGCTCGCCACGGGCGGCAGCATGGCGCATCTTCTTGCGCTCGACTACGCGCTCAAGCCGGTGATATCGGCGCTGGGCGCACGCGACATCCTCGACCCGGTATTTGCGACCGACGCGCACATCCCTCGCCACGACACGCAAGGCTATCTGCCGCTGCCCGAGGTGCAGCAGCGTGTGACCCGCAGCCTGCAATCTCTGGTCGACCGCGCTGAAGAGTTTCAACGTCGCCTCGACGCCGAACATGAGCGCGACGCGCTGCTGGCGCGTGCTCGCGGCGACACGCACCCCACGCACACGGCCTGGCCTTCGCGCAATGTGCGCTGGTCTGTCTGAACCCCGGCGCCCCCAGCGTCAGATTCACTCCCTCACCTCGTCAACACACAAGAAGGAATCCCCATGAGCATCACCGCCATCAACGTGCGCAACCAGTTCCGCGGCAAGGTCAAGGAAGTCATCATCGGCCCGGTCGTCTCCGAGGTCGATGTCGAAACGCCCTCGGGCCTGATCGTCACCTCGGTCATCACCACCCGCTCGGTGAAAGAGCTGGGCCTGGAGCCTGGGCGCGACGTCGTGGCGCTGGTGAAGTCGACCGAAGTGTCGTTGGCCACGCTCTGAGCCCTTTACCCATGGCCTACCAAGGCAACCCCGTGCGTGTGCTCATCGTGCCCGGCCTGCACGGCAGCGGCCCCGCCCATTGGCAGACCTGGCTCGAAGCTCATTTCCGCAGCGCCGTGCGCGTGCAACAGGACGACTGGGCGCGCGCTGACCTTGACCGCTGGGCTGCGCGGCTTGGCGACACACTGGCGTGCTACCCCGGTGCGCGGTGGGTGGCCGTGGGGCACAGCTTCGGTTGCCTGGCCATTGCCCGACATCTGTCGCGTCAGGCGATCAAGCAAGGCGAGGCAGGCATCCAGGCGGCGTTGCTGGTGGCGCCGGCCGACCCGGAGAAGTTTGCCGTCGAATCGCTGCTCCCGACCCATGGCCTGCCTGTGCCGAGCGTACTCGTGGGGAGCGAGACGGACCCGTGGATGTCGGCCGCGAGCTCGCGCCTGTGGGCCCGGCGCTGGGGCTCGCAGTTCGTGAACCTCGGCGACGTCGGCCACATCAATGTGGACTCGGGCTTCGGACCTTTGCCGCCGGCCAAGACACTGTCGGAGCTGCTCATCCAGCGCGTGGAACGCACGCGGCGCATCGAGCGCGCGCATCCTCTGGAGCTGTCCTTCGCGATCTGACGGGCGGTGCGGTCAGGTCTGCGAGGCCGGCACATCGCCGATGCGGATGCCCTCGATCTTTTCTTCGTAGAACGCCAGCCGCCCACGCAGGTCGCGGTGCTCGTCGTACGGGTTCTCGTAGCTCCACACGGCGTCGGGCCAGCGTTGATCGCCCACCTTCAGCGTGAAGTAGGTGGCCTCGCCCTTGAAGGGGCACGAGCTCGTCGTGTGCGTGGGTTCGAGATGGCGCAGCGACACATCGGCCCGCGGGAAGTAGAAGCGCACCGGGCAGCGGTCTTCGACCACGCGGATGACGTCGATCGAGGCCGCGATCAGTTCGCCGTCGACCACGACCTTCATCGGCTGACCCATCTGCTGTTCGCGCACCTGATGCTCTGGAAACTTCTGGTGCCCTGGCGACTTGGCCATCGTTTGCTCCCTTCGTGTGTGAATCGCAGTGCAGCAATCGGTGTTCCTCGCGCGCCGCCCGGGTGTCGGGTGTTGTCTTGTATTTGTCAGGAGCGCAGCGATATGCTGGTTCGATGGCTTTGCAGGACTTCCACCCCGCGGTCGCCAACTGGTTCAGCCGCCACTTCGCCGCCCCTACTGAAGCGCAGGCCGCCGCATGGCCGGCGATCCGCGCGGGGCGGCACACGTTGGTCGCAGCCCCCACCGGCTCGGGCAAGACGCTCACGGCCTTTCTTGCCGCGCTCGACGGCCTGGTGCGGCAAGGCTTGCGGCCTGAAGGCCTGCCCGACGAGACGGTGATCGTCTACGTCTCGCCGCTGAAGGCGCTCTCCAACGACATCCGCCTCAACCTCGAAGCACCTTTGTTGGGCATCCGCGAAGAGCTGGCCGCGCTCGGCCTGCCCGCGGTCGAGATCCGCAGCGCCGTGCGCACCGGCGACACCTCGCAGAAAGACCGCCAGCTCGCCCTGCGCAAGCCGCCGCACATCCTGGTCACGACCCCCGAGTCGCTCTACGTGCTGCTCGGCTCGGCCTCGGGCCGCAAGATGCTCGGCACCGTGCGCGCGGTGATCGTCGACGAGATCCACGCCATCGCCGCCAGCAAGCGCGGCAGCCACCTCGCGCTCTCGCTGGAGCGCCTGCAAGGCTTGAGCGTGCACCCGCTGATGCGCATCGGCCTGTCAGCCACGCAGAAGCCGATCGACGAGGTGGCGCGCTTCCTGGTCGGCGCGGCGCATGTGCACGACGGCCGGGCCGATTGCGAGATCGTCGACATCGGCTACGCCAAGCGGCGCGACCTCGCGCTCACGGTGCCGCCCACGCCGCTCGGCGCGGTGATGTCGAACGACCAGTGGGAGCAGGTCTACCAGCAGGTGGCTGCCCTGGTGAGCGCGCACCGCACCACGCTGGTCTTCGTCAACACGCGACGCATGGCCGAGCGCGCCGCGCGGCACCTGGGTGAGTTGCTCGGCAAGGAAGTTGTTGCGGCCCACCATGGCAGCCTGGCGAAAGAAGCGCGGCTGTCTGCCGAGCAGCGCCTCAAGCGCGGCGAACTCAAGGTGCTGGTGGCCACCGCCTCGCTGGAGTTGGGGCTGGACATCGGCGACGTCGATCTGGTGTGCCAGCTCGGCTCGCCGCGCGGCATTGCCACCTTCCTGCAGCGCGCCGGGCGCTCAGGCCACGCGGTGGGCGGCGTGCCCAAGGCGCGGCTCTTTCCGCAATCGCGCGATGAACTCGTGGAGTGCGCCGCGCTGCTCGACTGCATCCGCCGTGGCGAGCTCGATGCGCTGAGCGTGCTGCCCGCACCACTCGACGTGCTCTCGCAGCAGATCGTGGCGGAGGTTGCCAGCCGCGAGTGGGACGAAGACTCGCTCTATGAACTCGTGCGTCGCGCGTGGCCGTATGCGCAGTTGCAACGAGAGAGCTTCAACGAGATCGTGCGCATGCTCGCCGACGGCTTCAGCACCCGCAACGGCCAGCGCGGCGCCTACGTGCACCGCGACGCCGTGCACCACCGCCTGCGCGAGCGGCGCGGCGCGCGGCTCACCGCGCTCACCTCCGGCGGCGCGATCCCCGACACCGCCGACTACACCGTGCTGCTCGAACCGCAGGCCGACAAGATCGGCACGGTGCACGAAGACTTCGCCGTCGAGAGCCTGGCGGGCGATGTGTTTCAGCTCGGCAACGCGAGCTACCGCATCCTGCGCATCGAGCCCGGCCGCGTGCGGGTCGAAGACGCGCACGGCGCACCGCCGAGCATTCCCTTCTGGCTGGGTGAGGCGCCGGGCCGCAGCGACGAGCTCTCGGCCGGCGTGGCGCGGCTGCGCGGTGAACTCGGTGACGTGATCGCACAGCAGGGCGCGCCCGCCGCCATCGACTGGCTGGTGCACGAACTCGCGCTCGACGGCGACGCCGCACGCCAGCTCGTCGACCACCTCGCACGCAGCCTGCAGGTGCTGGGCGCGCTGCCCACGCAAGCGTGCATCGTGATGGAGCGCTTCTTCGACGAATCGGGCGGCATGCAGCTCGTGATCCATTCGCCCTTCGGCAGCCGGCTCAACCGCGCCTGGGGCCTGGCGCTGCGCAAGCGCTTCTGCCGGCAGTTCAACTTCGAGCTGCAGGCCGCGGCCACCGAAGACGCGATCCAGCTTGCGCTGTCGACCGCGCACAGCTTCCCGCTCGACGAGGTGGCTCGCTACCTGCACAGCAACACCGCGCTGCACGTGCTGACGCAGGCGCTGCTCGATGCGCCGCTCTTCGGCGTGCGCTGGCGCTGGAACGCCACCATCTCGCTGGCCCTGCCGCGCTACAGCGGCGGGCGCAAGGTCGCGCCGCAACTCCAGCGCATGAAGTCCGAAGACCTGCTCGCGGCCGTCTTCCCCGACCAGGTGGCGTGCGCCGAGAACATCGTCGGCGAACGCGAGGTGCCCGACCACCCGCTGGTCGCGCAGACCCTGCACGATTGCCTGTACGAAGCGATGGACGCCGAAGGCTGGCTGCAGCTGCTGCGGCGCATGGAGTCGGGCGACGTGCAGGTGATCGCGCGCGACCTGCCGGCGCCTTCGCCGCTGGCGGCCGAGGTGCTGAACGCGCGGCCCTATGCCTTTCTCGACGATGCGCCGCTGGAAGAGCGCCGCACGCAGGCCGTGCAGAACCGGCGCTACACCGATCCGGAGAGTGCCGACGATCTCGGCGCGCTCGACGCCGAGGCGATTGCCAGCGTGCGCGAAGAGGCGTGGCCGGATGCGCGCCATGCCGACGAGATGCACGAGGCGTTGAACCTGCTGGGGGTGGTGACGAGCGAGGAGGTGGCGCGCAACGAGGGCTGGTCGGTGTGGCTGGACGAGCTGGCGCAGGCCGGACGCGCAACCCTGTTGCTGCCCCCACCACCACCCGCTCAGCCTGAGGTATCGAAGGCCCGCTCAGACCGTGCCGGGCTTCGATACCTCAGCCTGAGCGGTGGTGGTGATGCGCGTGAGGGGCTGTGGGTCGCGGCCGAGCGCCTTGCGGCGGTCTCCGTCCTGTACCCCGGCGCGCAGCTTCAGCCCGTGATCGCGCCTCCCACCGAGTACGCCGCAGCCCCCGAACGCGACGATGCCCTGCGCGAACTTCTGCGCTCGCGCCTCAGTGGCCTTGGCCCCGTCACCGTCGAAGACCTAGCCCGGCAACTCCACCTGCCTGCCACCGACATCGAACTCGCGCTCCTGGCCCTGCAACGCGAAGGCAGCGTGATGCAAGGCCGCTTCACCCCCGGCACCGACCAGACCGAATGGTGCGAGCGCCACCTGCTCGCACGCATCCACCGCTACACACTCAAGCGCCTGCGCCGCGAGATCGAACCCGTGGAGCCGCGCGACTTCGTGCGCTTTCTCTTCGAGTGGCAGCACGTTGGCGCGAGCAGCCGCGTGAGCGGCCCCGAGGCGCTGGCCGGCGTGCTCTCGCAGCTCGAAGGCTACGAGGCCCCGGCCGCGATGTGGGAGGCCGAGCTGCTGCCCGCCCGCGTGAGCGACTACAGCAGCGCCTGGCTCGACGACCTCTGCACCGCCGGCCGCACGCTCTGGACGCGCCTGCGCCCGCTGGCGAGCGAAGGCCGCGCGGGCGGGGCCTCGCTGCGCACGACGCCGATCCTGCTGCTGCCGCGCCGCAGCGCTGCGCCCTGGTCGCAGCTCGCGCCGCCGCCGGGGGACGATGCCGCGCTCAGCCCGCGCACCCAGCGCGTGGCCGCCTACCTGGCCGAGCACGGTGCCTCGTTCTTCGACGAGATCGCCCAAGGCGCGCACCTGCTGCGCGCCGAACTCGAAGACGCCTTGAGCGAACTCGTGGTGCGTGGCCGCGCCAATTGCGACAGCTACGCCGGCCTGCGCGCGCTGCTGGTGCCGGCGGGCAAGCGCGCCACCGCGTACTCGCGCCACCGCCGCCGCGTGGCGTTGTTCGGTGTGGAAGACGCCGGCCGCTGGACGCTGATCCGCCAGCCGCAGCGCAGCGATGCGCTCGCCACCGAGGCGCTGGAGCATGTGGCCCGCACCCTGCTGCGCCGCTACGGCGTGGTCTCGTGGCGCATGCTCGAGCGCGAGGCCGCATGGCTGCCGCCCTGGCGCGAGCTGGTGCGCGTGTACCGCCGGCTCGAAGCGCGCGGCGAGATCCGCGGCGGCCGCTTCATCGCGGGCCAGAGCGGCGAGCAGTTCGCGCTGCCCGATGCGATCGCGCTGATGCGCCAGACGCGCCGCCAGCCGGCCGATGAAAGCCTCATCTGCCTCGCCGCCACCGACCCCGCCAACCTGCTCGGCACCGTGCTGCCCGGCCCCAAGCTCGCGCGTGTCGCCGGCTCGCGCGTGCTCTACCGCGGCGGGTTGGCTGTGGCCACCAGCGTGGCCGGCGAAGTCGAGTTGCTGGTGGAGATGACGCCCGCCGAGCGGCAGATGGCCACTCGCGCGCTCGCGCTCGATCCCGCCTACCGCTGGGCCGCCGAGGCCGAAGCCGCCGTGAAGGCCACGCCCGCCTGAGCCTCAGGGCTTCGCGCTGCGGCTGCGCTTGCGGCCCGGGGGCTGCGCTTGCAGCACCGCCTGCGCGGCCTCCACGATGCGCTGCGTGAGGCGCTCCAGCCGCGGCGACTGCACCTTCCAGCCGTGCCAGTAGAGCTCCACGTCGGTGGGGTGCTGCGGCATCAGGTCGACCAGCTCGGCCTGCGTGGCCGCGGGCTGCGTGGTGAACCACAGCTCGGGCAGCATGCCGTGCCCGAGCGACTGGCGGATGGCCTCGAAGCGCGGAATCGGCGGGCCGATGTAGTGACACGGGTAGGCATCGGCCGCGAGGCCCAGGCGCTGCTCCAGCGCGCGCGCATGCAGCTGGTCTTTGCGGCTGGCCCCCACCACCGGCGCGCGCCGCGCCCCGTCGCGCGAGAGGCCACGCGGAAAGTGCGCTTGCGCAAACGCCTTCGAGGCCATCAGCCGGTAGCGCATCGCACCCAGGTGCACGGCCACGCTGCCGCGCATGGCCTCGGGGCGCGTGGTGACGCAGCCGACCGCTTCGCCCGACACCATCAGCGCATGCGTGTGGTCCTGGTCGTCCACGTGGGTGTCGAGCAGCGCGTGCTCGGCCGCGAGCACCGGGGCGAGGGCGGGCAGGAACCAGGTGGCGAGCGTGTCGCCGTTGACCGCGAGCACCAGCCGCAGCGGGGCGTCGGCCTGGCCGTCGATCTCGGCGGCGAAGTCGTCGTCGAGCAGGGCGCTGCGCCGCAGGTGCTGCATCAGGCGCTGGCCGAGCGGCGTGCCGTGGCAGGGCCGCGTGCGCGAGACCAGCGTGCCGCCCATCGCCAGCTCCAGCGCCCGCACGCGTTGCGATACCGCCGACGAGGTGATGTGCAGCTGCCGCGCGGCGGCCTCGAAGCTGCCGGTTTCGAGCACGGCGTGCAGGGCGGCGGTCTGTCGGGGGTCGAAGCGCATGCCGGCAATCTTAAGCAAATGTTGGGGTCGCTTAATTAAATGAAATCGGCTTTGCGGTCGACAAGCCCCGCCAGACACTGCCTTCACCGCTTCACAACGGCGGCAACCCTCCCAACACACAGGAGTACGTCATGAAGAAGTCGCAACTGGTTCTTGGTGTCCTGGCCGCTGCCAGCCTGGCTCTCGCGGGCTGCGCCTCCACCACCTACGTGCCCTCGGGCGAGACGGTCTCGCCGGTGACGCAGGCCAGGCACGAGTGCGAGTACCAGGCCAAGGTGGCCACGGCCAGCTACGGCAGCAGCTACAACGTCCACAACAAGCACGGCAGCGAGATCCTCGGCCAGGCGGTGGGCGATGGCGTGGTCGCCGGCATGCGCCAGGCCGACCTCATCGGCGCGTGCATGAAGACGCGCGGCTATGTGGCCGTGAAGGGCTAGAAGCTCGCGCCACAGCCCTGGGGCCGACAATCGCGGCATGACTGCACCCACCCCCGGCCCCGCCTTCTCGACCCTGCCACTCGCCGACCCCATGTTGGCGAACCTCCAGCAGCTGGGCTACGAGCACATGACCCCGATCCAGGCCGCCAGCCTGCCGCTGGCCCTGGCCGGCAAGGATCTGATCGCGCAGGCCAAGACCGGCAGCGGCAAGACGGTGGCCTTCACGCTGCCGCTGCTGGCCCGGCTCGATGCGAAGCGCTTCGACGTGCAGTCGCTGGTGCTGTGCCCCACGCGCGAGCTGGCCGAGCAGGTGTCGCAGGAGATCCGCCGCCTGGCGCGCGCCGAAGACAACATCAAGGTGCTCACGCTGTGCGGTGGCGCCGCGATGCGCCCGCAGATGGCCAGCCTGGCGCACGGCGCGCACGTGATCGTGGGCACGCCGGGCCGCGTGCTCGATCACCTGGGCCGCGAGTCGCTCGCGCTGAGCGCCCTCAACACCCTGGTGCTCGACGAAGCCGACCGCATGCTCGACATGGGCTTCGCCGACGACATCGCCGCCATCGCGCAAGCCTGCCCGCCGCCTGCCAAGCGCCAGACCCTGCTGTTCTCGGCCACCTACCCCGACGACGTGGCCCAGCTCGCCGCGCGCTACCTGCGCAACCCGCAGGAGGTGAAGCTCGCCGAGCGGCACGACGCGCGCCAGATCGAGCAGCGTTTCTACGAGGTGAGCGAAGACGAGCGCCTGCACGCCGTGGGTCTGCTGCTCAACCACTACCGCCCCGAGAGCACGCTCGCCTTCTGCAACACCAAGCAGCAGTGCCGCGATCTCGTCGCGGTGCTGCAGGCCGAGGGCCTCGTCGCGCTCGAACTGCACGGCGACCTGGAGCAGCGTGACCGCGACCAGGTGCTGGTGCAGTTCGCCAACCGCAGCGCCAGCGTGCTGGTGGCCACAGACGTGGCGGCGCGCGGCCTCGACATCGCCGGGCTCGACGCGGTGGTCAACGTCGACATCACACCCGACGTGGAGGTGCACACCCACCGCGTCGGCCGCACCGGCCGCGCCGGCGCCTCGGGCCTAGTGTTCAACCTCGCCAGCATGGACGAGATGGGCCGCGTGGGCCGCATCGAGGAGATGCAGGGCCGCGAGAGCGCGTGGCACCCGCTCGCCGAGCTGACAGCCGCCGCCCAGACGGACAACGACGCCGCGCGCGGCCCGCTGCGCCCACCCATGGTCACGCTCCAGATCCTCGGCGGGCGCAAGGAGAAGATCCGCAAGGGCGACGTGCTGGGCGCACTCACCAAGGACCTCGGCTTCGAGGCCGCGAGCATCGGCAAGATCGACATCAACGACTTCTCCACCTACGTGGCCGTGCAGCGCGACGTGGCCGACAAGGCCTTGCGCGGGCTCAACGCCGGCAAGGTGAAGGGCCGCTCGGTGAAGGTGAGGCGGCTGTGATCAAGCTGCCGCCCGCGGGGCCCGCTTCCGCCGCGTCACCGTTTGCCGAACTCGGCCTGTCGGATGTGCTGGCGCACGCCGCCGCCGAGCGCGGCTACGCGGCACCCACGCCCATCCAGGCCGCGGCCATCCCGCTCTCCCTGCAGGGGCGCGATGTCATCGGATGCGCGCACACCGGCTCGGGCAAGACCGCCGCCTTCGCCTTGCCGCTGCTCGACGGCCTCGGCACCGTGCGGCCCACGTGGCAGCCTGGCGCGCTGCGCACGCGCGCCCTGGTGCTGGTGCCCACGCGCGAGCTGGCGGCGCAGGTGGGAGAGACGCTCCGTGCCCTGTCGCGCCATCTGGTCGAGCCGGTCAAGGTGGCCGTGGTCTTCGGCGGTGTCTCGATCAACCCGCAGATGATGGGTCTGCGCGGCGGCGCCGAGGTGGTCGTGGCCACGCCGGGCCGCCTGCTCGATCTCGTCGAGCGCAACGCGATCCGGCTCGGCGACGTCAAGCTGCTGGTGCTCGACGAAGCCGACCGCCTGCTCGACGAAGGCTTTGCCGACGAACTCGCGCGCATCACGGCTCTGCTGCCCAGGCGTCGGCAGAGCCTCTTCTTCTCGGCCACCTTCCCGCCCGCCGTGCAGGCGCTCGCCGATGCCTTGTTGCACGACCCCGCGCGTGTGGCCGAGCCTGCCACCATGAGCGGCGAGGCGCCCGCCATCGAGCAGCACGCGGTCGAGGTCGACACCGCCCAGCGCACACCGCTGCTGCGCCACCTCATCGAGCAGGGCCAGTGGTCGCGCGTGCTGGTCTTCGTGGCCACGCGCTATGCCAGCGAACACGTGGCCGACAAGCTGCGCCGCAACGGGCTGGCCGCCGCCGCCTTCCACGGCGACCTCAGCCAGGGCGCACGCCAACGCGTGCTGGCCGATCTGAACAGCGGCGCGCTGCAGGTGCTGCTGGCCACCGACATGGCCGCACGCGGCCTGCACATCCCCGGCCTGCCCGTGGTGGTGAATTACGACCTGCCGCGCTCCGCCGACGACTACACCCACCGCATCGGCCGCACCGGCCGCGCCGGCGCCACCGGGCTGGCGGTGAGCTTCGTCAGCGCCACCAGCGAGGCGCATTTCCGCCTCATCGAGAAGCGCCAGGGTCAGCGCGTGCCGCGCGAGCGCGTCGCGGGTTTCGAGCCACGAGAAGACGCAGCGCCCACGTCACCGCCCGAGGGCGGCATCAAGGGCCGGCGCAAGAGCAAGAAGGACAAGCTGCGCGAAGCGGCGGCGCGTGGCGGCTGAGTAGGGGCAGTGTGCAAGGGGAGTCGTTGGCGTCGCGATCTTGAGCAGCTCGTCAAACAGAGGGTTGGCACCAGCAGCACGATCGGCGCCGCCACCAGCCACGCCGACCATGGCGCTATCGGGGACTGCGTGGTAATGAGGTGGGGCGCACCTGCTCATCTCGTACGGCACCATCCATCAAGGGGTGGCTGCGCGCGACGCTGCCCACCGCTTCAAGATGCCCACGGCTTCGCCATCGAGCGCCTGCTTCGATGGCATGCGCCGCTCGGCGAGCGGGGCGCCGGCTTCGCGGCGCAGTTCATCCGTGTCGATGGGGGGCCGTGCACTGGCGGGCAAGGCATCGATCGCGTCGTGCGATTGTTCGAGCGACGCGCCGTAGTACAGCGCCGAAATGCCCACGATGCCCATCGCGCAGACGCACAGCGCGCACGGCTCGCACGAGGTGTAGAGCTCGCAGCCGGCCAGGCTCAGGCTGTTCAGCCGCTGGCAGGCGTCGCGGATGGCCTCGACTTCGCCGTGGGCCGTCGGGTCCCATTTGGCGCGGGCGTGGTTGAAGCCTTCTCCGACGATCTCGCCACCCCGCACGATGACGGCACCGAAGGGCTCGGTGCCCGGCTGGTCGATGGCTTGTGCCGACAGCGCCAGGGCGCGCTTCATGAACGCTTCGTCGTACATCGCGCGCTCCTTCGTGTCAGGCGGTCTGGGGCAGCAACCAGGTCTGGCGCGGGTCCCAACTGAGGTTCACGCGCTGGCCGGGTGCCAGGTTCAGCGACTCGATCTCGTGCTGCTGCTTCTGCACCCGAAACTCCTTGCCGTCGCCCATCTCGATGAAGACGGTCTGCGTGGAGCCCACGAACTCCAGGCCCAGCACCGTGCCCGTGATCCCGGGTGCCCCCGGTTCGTCGCCGGGCTGCAAGGCCACGCGGTCAGCCGCGATCACGAAGCTGGCCCGCGTACCCAGCGGCCAGCCCTGCGGCGCTTTCACCGGGAAGCGGCCGAGCGGGCCCTCCACGGTGATGAACTCGCCGTCGCGCGCGCTGGCCTCCCCCGTCACCAGATTGTTGGTGCCGATGAAGTTGGCAACAAAGGCGTTGGTGGGCGCGCGGTAGACGTCTTGCGGCTTGCCGGCCTGCTGGATCAGCCCGTCGGCCATCACCACGATGCGGTCGGCCAGCGCGAAGGCTTCGGACTGCGCGTGCGTCACGTAGACGAAGGTGATGCGCAGCTCGCGGTGCAAGCGTGCCAGCTCGGTCTGCATGCGCACGCGCAGGTGGGCGTCGAGCGCGCTGAGGGGTTCGTCCAGCAGCAGGATGGAGGGCTCGGTGACCAGCGAGCGGGCAATCGCCACGCGCTGGCGCTGGCCGCCGGACAACTGCGACACCTGCCGGTCCGCCATGCCGGCCAGGCCCAGGCGGTCCAGCCATTCGAGCGCGCGCTTCCTGCGCACCTCCGGCCCCATCTTCTTCATGCGCAGCGGGAAGGCCACGTTCTCGGCGACGGTGAGGAAGGGGAACAGCGCGAGGCTTTGCCACACCATGGGCGTGTCGCGCTGGAAGGCGGGGATGCCGCGCATGCTCTTGCCGCCGATGAAGATCTCGCCGGAGCTGGGCTCGTCGAGCCCCGCGATCATGCGCAGCGTGGTCGACTTGCCGCAGCCGGACGGGCCCATGATGGCGATGAACTCGCCGGCGGCGATGTCGAGGTCGATGCCGCGCACGGCGTGGTGGCCGGGGAACTTCTTCTCGACGGATTGAAGGGAGACAAAGGCTGAGGTCATTCCGGCTCCGATTTCTTCGCCACCTTCACGCCGACGAAGCGCTGTGCCACCAGCACCAGCGTGACGCTGATGACCAGCACCACCGTGCCGATGGCGTTGATCTTGGGGTTCACCTGGCCCTGCAGCAGGTTCAGGATGCGCACCGGCAGCGTCTCGTGCACGCCACCGACGAACCAGGCGATCAGGAACTCGTCGAACGACACCGCGGCCGACAGGAAGAACGACGCGATCAGCGCCGGCCGGCAGAACGGGATCACGATGCGCAGCAAGGCCGTGAATGGCGACGCGCCCAGGTTCCACGCCGCTTGCTCCAGATCCTTGCCCATCTCGCCGAGACGCAGGCCGATGATGGCCATCGAGAACGACGTCGCCAGCACCACGTGACAGGCGGTGATCGACTCGATGCGGCCGAACAGGCCGATGCGCGAGAGGAATGCGAGCATGGCCATGCCGAGGATGGTGGCCGGCACGGCCGGTGGCAGGGCCACCAGCAGCGCGAAGCCCGTCTTGCCGCGGAAGCGGTAACGGTGGTCGATGTAGGCCGCGGCGAAGCCCAGCACGGTGGACAGCACAGCCGTGCCCAGGCCCACCCACAGGCTGTTGAGGAAGGCGTCGATGACCATCTCGTCCTGCAGGATGGCGCGGTGCCAATCGAGGCTGAAGCCGCCCCAAGGGATGGCCGGGAAGCGATTGGCGTCGAACGAGAAGACCACGATGACGAGCATCGGCGCCGCGATGAAGAGGAAGAGCGCGGCCACGAAGGCGTACTGCAGCGTGCGGGAGATGCGCGTGGTGGTGGCGCTGCGGGTGAAAAGCGGCATGTCAGTGCCCTCCCCGCCCCGCGCCGCGCGTACCGAGCCAGCGCCCGAAGCCGACGACAACACCGAGCACCAGCAACATCGCCACACCCACCACCGACGCGCGCGGCCACTGCGAGCCCGACTTCACCGTGTCCACCACCAGGATCGACAGCGTGGGTGGCTTGCTGCCCGTCATGAACAGCGGGCTGATGTAGTCGCCGAAGGCCAGCAGGAAGGTCGTGGTGGCCGCCAGCAGCAACGCAGGGCGAATGGCCGGCAGCAGCACGTGCGCGATCACGCGGCTGCGGCGGCAGCCCAGGTTCTCGGCCGCCTCGATCAGCGTGCGGTCGATGCCCGACAAGGCGAAGACGAGAATCAGCACCGCGATGGGCAGCGTGAGCGTCAGCAAGCCGACCTGCAGCGAGAACGCGCCGCCCAGCATGGGCAGCGGGTCGACTCCGATGCGGCCGAGCAGGTTGTTGATGAGCCCCTCGGGGCTGAGCACGATCTGCCACGCGTAGATGCGCAGCATGTAGCTGGAGAAGATCGGCACGATCAGCGCCGCCACCGCCAGGTCGCGCAGCCGGGCCGGCAGGCGAAAGGCGATGGTGTACGCCGCCGGGAAGGCGATCAGCAGCGCAAGCAGGGTGGTCACGGCCGACAGCGTCAACGTGTGCACGAGCGCGCGCTGGAACGGGCTCGACAACAGGATGCGCTCCCAGTTGTCGAGCACGAAGGCCGGCTCCAGCCGGAACGACTTCACCTGCCAGAAGGTGATGACGACCAGGAAGACCAGCGGCGCCGCGAAGAACACCGCCTGCCACAGGAACACGGGCAGCCCCAGCACGGCGGGCAGCACGCGCAGCGAGCCGGCGGTGCGGCCGCGGCGCGACGGCGGCTCGTCCACGGTGGGGGTTGGCTGCAAGGCGATGTCGTTCACGGCGCGCTCAGTTCAAGTCACAGGCTCTTGAACTGGCTCCACAGGTCGTTCCAGTCTTCGATGGACTGCTGCTTGGGCAGCTGGCGCAGCTGGATCTTCTTGGCCTTGTACTCGTCCATCACGTTCGGCCCCTTCAGCTTCATGCGCAGCAGCTCGGCCTCTTGCGGCTTGGTGTCGTTGAGCAGCTTCCACGCGGGCATCGACGGGATGCTCTTGCGGTTGTCGACCTTCGTGGCCATGGCCACCTGCGCCCGCGGCGTCAGCGAGTACTGGATGAACTTGCGTGCGAGGTCGCGCTTGCTCGTGCCCTTCACGATGGAGAGCGACTCGGTGTACTGCAGGCCGCCTTCATCTGGAATGATGGTGTCGACCGGCACGCCGCTGGTGCGCAGGCCGAGCGTGATCCACTCGCCGATGCCCGGGATGAGCTGCGCGCGGCCGTTGGTCATCGACGAGAAGATGTCGGCGATGGTGTAGAAGCCCGACGCCTGCGGCTTGAGCGAGAACATCTTCTTCTTCAGCGCCTCGAACTTGGCCTTGTCCAGGTCGTACGGTGGGCGGTTGCCGTTCGAGAGGCTGATGCAGCCCATCGACGGCAGGTACCAGTCGAAGAAGCCGACCTTGCCCTTGGCCTTCTCGCTCCACAACACCGAGTACGACGAGACTTCCTTCGCCGTGAAGGCCTTGGTGTTGTACGAGATGCCGAGGTAGCCGAAGTCGAGCATCACGCCGTACAGCTTGCCGTCGAACCAGTGCAGCGGGAACTTCTGGAACTCGGGCCACAGGTCCTTGAGCGGGTAGTCGGCCGGGTCCAGCGGCTCGATGAAATCGGCGGCCTTCAAGAGGTGCATGTACTCGGCGTCGGCCAGCACCACGTCGAAGGTGCCGGGGGGCGATTGGTTCACCACGGCCATCATCTGGTCGCCGCCCACGTATTCCTTGATGCGGATCTTCACGCCGTGCAGCTTCTCGAACTCGCCGACGATGGACGGGTCGGCATTGCCAGGCCACGACAGGTAGTTCAGCACCTTCGGGTCGGCCGCATCGGCGCTGTTCCAGAGGGCGGCGCTGCCGAGCGTGCTGGCAGCCAGCCCGGCCTTCAGGACGGAGCGCCGGCTGAAGTCGGTGGCGGGTGGCATCACGATGGGCTTGGGGGCGGCGGGCTTCGACATGAGCGGTCCTCACAGGTGGTGCATGCAGGAGGCATGCGGGTTTGAAAATGCATCAACCGTGCCAGGGGCAGGTCGTGAATCACAGCCCCAGGGGCCCGCCATAGCGGTGCAGGTGAAAGGGCTCGCGGCACAAGCCGATGCAGAAGCTGCCCACGGCACGCTCGATCGCCTGCGCGAGGTTCTTGCCTTCGGCGTTGGCTTCGGCCACCTCGTCGCGCGCCACCTGGGCGTCGCGCGCCAGCTTGGCCATGTCGCAGCCGACATGCTTGCCACCACGCACCACGAGCTTGCCGCCGACCATCACGTCGCGCACACCGGTGGCGTCTTCGGTCAGCACGACCTGGTTCACCGGGTCGTTCATGGGGATCCAGTTGATCGACTGCAGGTCGAGGAACACGAGGTCGGCGAGGCAGCCCACGGCCACACGCCCCGCCTTGTCGAAGCCCGTCGCACGTGCGCCGCCCTGCGTGGCCGCGGTGAAGAGCTCGGGCGCGCTCAGCCACTGTTCGTAGTCGGGCGTGCGCACGTTCGACACCATCGAGGCATAGCGCATCGCCTCGTACATGTTCTGGTTGTCGGCGCACATGGCACCGTCGGTGCCGAGCGCGAGGTTCACGCCCAGCTCCAGCATGCGGCGCGAGTCGGCGATGCCCGCGCCCAGCCGCATGTTGCTGCCGGCGTTGTGCGACACCGACGCGCCCTTGGCGGCCAGGCGCCGCATGTCGTCGTCGTCGAGCCACACGCCGTGCGCCACGGTGAAGTTCGGGCCCAGCATGCCGAGCTCGTCGAAGTGCGCGGTGAGCGATTTGCCCCAGCGCTTCATCGCGGCCACCGCCTGCACCTTCGACTCGGCGACGTGCGACTGCGTCTGTGCCCCGTACTCGGCCGCCAGCTTCACGCAACCCAGCGTCAGTTCGTCGGAGCAATGCAGCGGGATCGTCGGTGCGATGCCGAGCTTCACCTGCGATGGGTCGTGCGGCCAGTTCTTCAGCGCTTCTTCCATGCTGCGCAGGATGAAGCCCGTGTCGCCGCCATTCGCATCGACCTGCGCCTTGTGCGAAGCCGGCAGCGCGTCATACAGGCCGGGGATGGCCTTGTAGAACGACACGTCCTGCAGCATGGGCGCCACCACGGCGCGCATGCCGGCGTCCGCGTAGGCCTGGCCGATGGCGTAGAGATCGTCCACCGTGGCCAGCGGGAAGCCGAAGCTCAGGTCGTACGCGGTGGTGCAGCCCTTCTGCAGCATCTCGACCGCACCGATGTAGGTGTTGAGGTACTTGTGGCTGCGCGTCTGGTTGGTCGCCCACTCGCCCGAGCCGCTGAGCAGCAGCTCCAGCGTCCAGCGGTCGTGCGTGGCCTTGCTGAGGTTGGTGCTGCCATGGGTGTGGCCGTTGACGAGGCCGGCGTGCATCAGCGTGCCGGTGGCGTCGAACACCTGCGCCTCGGCCGGCGCCTCCAGGCCCGGCGCACCGATGGCGGTGATGACGCCGTCGGTGACCAGCAGGTCGGCCGGCGGCGCGCTGCGCGATGCGGCATCGAGCAGGCGCCCGCCGCGGATGACGATGCTTGGCATGTGGACCTCGCTCCCGCCGTCAGGTGAGGGAGCCGGCCACGCCTTCGACCAGGAAGTCCATGCGGTCGAGGAAGGGGTCGTAGTTGCCGTAGGCCTTGTCGATGACGAGCTTGCCGGTGTTGCTCTTGATCGGCCCGGCAAAGATCGGCTTGCCCGCCTTCATCTCGGCCATGGCGGCTGTGGCCGCATTGCGCGCCTTGTCGCTCGCGCCCGCACCGAAGGGCGTGCTGGTGACCATGTCCTTGTCATAGCCGCCGAAGAAGGTGTTGGGCAGCTTCTCGCCCTTGGCGATGGATGCGGCGAACGACTTGTAGACCGTTTCCCACTTGTTCTCGGCGCCGGTGATGAAGCCCTTGGGCGCCAGGTTGGCCTGCGACGCGTTGTGGCCGAGCGTCTTCGCGCCCAGCTTCTCGGCGGCCTCGACGATGATCTTCGGGCTGTCGACATGGCAGGCGATCACGTCGCAGCCGCTCGCCACCAGCGAGTTGGTGGCCTCGGCCTCGCGCACGGGCATGGACCACTCGCCCGTCATCACCAGTTGCACCGTGGCGTTGGGGTTGACCTTGCGCACGCCCATCGTGAAGGCGTTGATGTTGCGCAGCACGATGGGAATGGGCTTGGCGGCCACGAAGCCGATCTTGTTCGACTTGGTGGACAGGCCGGCGGCGATGCCGTTGACGTAGTGCGCCTGGTCGAGGAAGCAGAAGTACCCGCCCAGGTTCATCGGGTGCTTGTCGGCGGACCACAGCGAGGTGGGGTGGCGAAACTCGACGTTCGGGTTGCGCTTGGCCATGTCGATCATGAAGGGGTCGAAATAGCCGAACGAGGTGCCGAAGACGAGCGAAGCCCCATCGGACTTGACCATGGCCTCGAGCGTCTTGCGCACGGCCACGGTCTCGGGCACGTTCTCTTCCTCGACCACCTTCACGCCAGGCACGGCGCGCAAGGCCTTGGCCGCCACGGCGTGCGCCTGGTTCCAGCCGTAGTCGTCGCGCGGGCCGACGTAGATCAGGCCGACGGTGACGGGCTTTTGCGCGAGAGCATGCGGTGCCAGCGCGGCGAGCGACCCAGCGGCCGTGGTGGTGGACAGGAACCGGCGGCGGCTCCAGGAAGACGAGAACTCGGACATGGAAGGCTCCTTCGCCAAATGCGGTCTGCGCAGGCTGCGCGAGCCGCATGAATGCAAAGGCCATGCCGCATCCGGTGCGGGCCTGTCACGCGCGTCGTCAGGCCTTGCGGCGAGGCGCGCGCACGGCCGGCTTGGCCCCAGGCGCATAGCGGCCGAGGATCTGCCCGAGGTCGGCGTCGTCCGTGACGGGCGCGCTGTTGAGCACACGCCCTTCGAGCTCGCCCAGGTGCGACGCCATCAGCCGGCGCGCAGCGCGCAAGTCGCCCTTGCGGAAGGCGTCGATCAGCGCGCGGTGTTCGGTGATGCCGCACTCGGGCGAATGCGGCCGGCCGTGCACCGCGAGGATCAACGAGCAGCGCGACACCACTTCGTCCACGTAGCGCTCGAGCACCGGGTTGCCCACCACCTGGGCCAGGCGCACATGGAACTCACCCGCCAGCCGCGCGCATGCCGGCGCCTGCTGTTCGCGCGCGGCCTGCTCCTCCAGCCGCACATGCTCTTCCAGCGCCTGCGCCGCGAAGGGCGACCAGCGCTCGATGACCAGCCGCACCACCTCTTGCTCCAGGCAGCGCCGCACCTCGAACACGCTGCGCGCCTCTTCCAGGCTGGGCCGCGCCACGGTGGCGGTGCGGTTGTGCTGCGCATCGACCAGCCCCTCGGCCGCCAGCCGCGCCAGCGCCTCGCGGATCAGCGTGCGGCTCACCTGGAAGTGAGTGCCCAGCGCGTCTTCGGGCAGCTTGGTGCCGGGCTGGAGCGCCTGCTCGATGATGGCCTGCTTGAGCGCGGTGTAGGCGGCGTCTGCCTTGTTGGGGGTGGTCATGTTTGATCTTGTTTGTATACGAGTGGCTGAATCAAAGTATACGCAGGCCGTGACACATTTCGACTCTCGCCGCACCCTGGCCGCCTCACCAAAGAGGAGCATGGCACCCCAGCGTGGCACATCGGCGCACCAGTTTCAGGCCAACTGACGAAGAGCTTGCGTATACGTAACAACGTCTTTATCGTATACATGGTGGCTCGATCGGCGGGCCCACCCCGGCCCACTGGAGAACCTCATGACAGCCCGCACGGTCACGATGACCTTGAACCAGCAGCAGCTCGAACTGCTGCTGCGCACGATCGACGAGGGCGCCGCGCCCGACCTGCCCGCCTTGGCCAGGCGCGCGTTGCGCGAGCACGGTCAACCCGTTGCGCCGAAGGCCACCGCCCCGGCCACATGGCCGCCACTGAGCGATGCGCGCGAGTTGCTCCACGAGCTGGTGCTGGAGCCCGGCACGGGCAAGGCGCTGGAGGTGCTGAAGGGCCAGGTGATCCGCATCGCGCAGGTCGAGGGCAACCAGTGCGCAGACTTCAACTGCTTCAACCTGCACGACTACCGCGAGTTCATGCACACCGGCCGCACGCGCACCGTCCACGGCCTGAACCCGGGGCCGGGTGACCTGCTGTGGTCGGCGCCGCCGCGCGAGCGCGCGATGATGCTGATCCTCGAAGACACGGTGCGTTGCAACGACGTGATGTTCCCGCGCTGCAGTGCCTACCTGTACGAGTCGGCCTACGGCTTTGCGGCCCACACCAACTGCCACGACATCCAGGCCGAGGCGCAACGCGAATACGGCCTCACGCCCGACGACGTGCACGACTCGTTCAACCTCTTCATGCGCACCGAAGTCCACAGCGGGCGCGGCCACATCCACCGACAGGATTCGAAGCCCGGCGACCATGTGGACTTTCTTGCGCTGATGGACGTGCTGGCCGTGCCCAATGTGTGCGGCGCCGACATCATGCGCACCAGCAACTTCGCGCTCAAGCCCCTGAAGGTGTCGATCTTTCAAGCCACGCCGGCCGACCTGGCGCGTGTGCCGAATATCCCGCAGCTGAAGAGCCAGCGCACGCCGGCGGACTTTCGCCAGCCAAGCATCAAGGCCGATCGCGAACTCAGGCGCGACCCAGGCTATCGGCCGATGTTCACCAACGTGCCGCTCCGCTCGCAGGGCTGGGCCATCCCGCTGGATGCCGACGACTGCGATCGGCTGCAGGCGACCGGGCTGCACGCGGTGTACGGAGACGGCAAAGACGGCGACGTGCTGCGCGACGTGATCTTCAGCTGGTGGGAGTCGCGCTTCCTCGGCGCCGCCGGGGCGGGCGCGCCATCGATCTGAACTCGCGGATCACAGTGCGCCGATCGGCCCGGCGCCGTGCGAATCATCGCCGCACTACCAGTGCTGGGTGTCTCCATCAAGCCTTCGCGAATGCCGCTGCGGTACACGGCCGTTGGAGATCTGGCGGCTCTCTGTTTCCAGCGTCCCCCGCAGCCTTTACTCGAAGGCGACCGGCGCCTCGGCGATGCGCGGCGGCGCAACGCTGCGCGATGTCAGCGGCGTCAGGCCGCCCTGTTTTCGCTCGCCAGCAAGTCCGACAAGGCTCTGCCAAACTCCAACACCCGTATTGATTCAGCGCCCACCATGCCCGCCATCTGGAAGCAAGCCATTTCGCTCGAGGCGGTCAACGCACTCAGCACCAACACCGCCGTCACCCACCTCGGCATCGAGTTCATTGAAGTCGGCGACGATCTCCTTCGCGCCCGCTTGCCTGTCGACGCGCGCACCCGCCAGCCAATGGGGTTGCTGCACGGCGGTGTCTCGGTCGTACTGGCCGAGACCTTGGGCTCGACCGCCGCAGCCTTTGCCTCGCCCGCCGGCACGCGCGTGGTCGGGCTCGACATCAATGCCAACCACCTTCGCGCCGTACGCGAGGGCTCGGTGACAGGCACTGCGAAGCCGGTGCACATCGGTCGCACCACGCATGTGTGGCAGATTGACATCCACAACGAGCAGGGCCAGCTCGTATGTGTGTCACGCATCACGATGGCGATCCTCACCCCCACCGAATGAACGGTACGTCAGCGGCCTGTCAGGGCGCTCTGGCGTGATGTCGACCCAGAATCACAGAGCCGGTTGACCGGCCCCCTTCATTGCTCCACACCCCATGACGGAGGACCGCAGTCGCCTGCCGCGCCGCGGAGAGAGACACGTGCGAGCCCTTTTTGAACTGTTCCCCCGGCCCTTGTGGCCGAACATGCGCGCCGTGTGCCGCGCGGCGTGCCTCCCGGCGATGGTCCTTGCGTGGGCTCAGCCCGTGCAGGCGCAATCTGCCGGCTGCGACGACTTCCGCAACAAGATGGCCGCGAAGGTCGACCCCAGCATCAAGGCGTTCACGCTCGAGTGGGTGCCGCGCGCCGCTCCCGTGCCGCCGGGTGCGAAGGTGTTCGGCACCTGCGATGGCGGTGCCTACAAGCTGCTGTTCAAGCGCGGTGGAGAAGGGCGGCCCGCACCGGCCTCGGCAGCGGCCGCTCCCGCTTCCGCGCCGACTGCACCCGCACCTGCCGCCAGAGTGGAGACCGCTCCAGCCCCCACGCCGAAGCCTTCGGCGCCGGCAGCAGACGTCTCAAAGCCCGTAGCGGCTGTCAAGCAGGAGGCCCTCACGCTCGCGCCGCCTCCGCCACCTGCGGTTCTCGCGCCGGCCATCACGGCCACCCCGGCGAGCACTCCGGCTCCGGTGGGTGACGTTTCGGCGCCTGACATCGCACCTCCTGAGTCACAGGCGTCCATGCCTCTCGCCCCGGCGAGCGCATCGGCCCCGCGCCGGTCAGCGAGCGACTTCTTGCTGCACAACTGGTCGTGGCTGAGCGCATTGGTGCTGTTGCCGCTGGTGGGTGCGCTGTGGGCTTGGGTGGCGCACCGGCGCGAGTTCGACGGAGCCGGCTTGCCGCGCGGGCCGCGGCTCTGACGCCGAGGGGGTCACGCCCTGGCTGTGGCGGCCGCCTCGCCGCGGCGCGACCAGTACATCTCGTGGAAGAAGAAGGCCACGGTGTTGACCATCGGCTCGATCAGCGCGACCGCGCCCGAGACTTGCCAACTGCCGGTGAGCGCGTAGGTCACGGCAAAGGCCACGCTGAAGTGCAGCACGGCGAAGCTGGTGGTCTTCTGGATGTGGCGGGTCATGGGGGCCTCCTGGAATCGGCGGAATCGATGGCTCCCAGTGTCGCTTCAAATGAGAATGATTCTCATCAAATGAGCCGATGGTGGCGATAGCCGCCACCGGCCGGGGCGCTCGGTCAGAGCCCCGTCTGCGTCACGAACTTGCTGTTCAGGTAGGCCTCGATCGCCTCGCTGCCGCCTTCGGTGCCGTAGCCCGAATCCTTGATGCCGCCGAAAGGCACTTCCGGCAGGGCGAGGCCGAAGTGGTTGATCGACACCATGCCGCTCTCGATCGCCGCGCCGATGCGTGACGCCGTCTTGAGCGACTTGGTGAAGGCGTACGCCGCCAGGCCGTAGGGCAGGCGGTTGGCTTCGGCGACCACCTCGTCGAAGTCGTTGAACTTCATGATCGGTGCGATCGGGCCGAAGGGCTCTTCGCTCAGGATGCGCGCGTTGGCCGGCACGTCGACCAGCACGGTCGGCTCGAAGAAGTAGCCCTCGGTGCCGATGCGCTTGCCGCCGGTCAGGAGCTTGGCGCCCTTGCCCACGGCGTCGTCCACGAACATCTGCATCGCCTCGATTCGACGGCTGTTCGCCAGCGGGCCCATGCGCGTCTCGGGGTCCATGCCGTCGCCGACCTTGAGCTTCGAGGTGGCGGCCACGAAGCCGTCGACGAACTGGTCGTAGACGGACGCGTGCACCAGAAAGCGCGTGGGCGACACGCACACCTGCCCGGCGTTGCGGAACTTGGCCGCGGCGAGCTGCTTGGCGGCCACCGCCACATCGGCGTCTTCGAACACGATGGCCGGTGCATGGCCGCCGAGTTCCATGGTGATGCGCTTCATGTGTTCGCCGGCGAGTGCAGCGAGTTTCTTGCCGACCGGCGTGGAGCCGGTGAAGGTGATCTTGCGGATGGTCGGGTGCGGGATCAGGTAGCCGCTGATCTCGCTCGGCACGCCGAACACGAGGTTGATCACGCCCGCCGGCACGCCAGCATCGGCATAGGCGCGCACGAGTGCGGCGCAGGCAGCGGGGGTTTCCTCCGGGCCCTTGAGGATGACCGAGCAGCCCGCGGCAAGTGCGGCCGAGACCTTGCGCACCGCCTGGTTGATCGGGAAGTTCCAGGGCGTGAAGGCCGCCACCGGGCCGACCGGCTCCTTGATGACGAGCTGGCTCACGCCATCCGCCCGCGGCGGCACGATCTGGCCGTAGGTGCGGCGGGCCTCCTCGGCGAACCAGTCGATCAGGTCACCGGCCGACATCGCCTCCATCTTGGCTTCGGCCAGCGGCTTGCCCTGCTCCAGCGTGAGGATCTGCCCGATCTCGTCGGCGCGTTCGCGCATCAGGTTGGCCGCCTTGCGCAAGACCTTGTAGCGCTCGAAGGCCGAGACCTGCTTCCACTGCTTGAAGCCCTTGTCGGCGGCCGCGACTGCGCGGTCGAGGTCGGCGGTGCTGGCGTGGGCCAGGCGCGCCAGCGGCTTGCCGGTCGCGGGGTTGATGATGGGTTCGCTCTTGCCGCCGCTGCCGGCCGTCCATTCGCCGTCGATGAAGAGGGAGACGTCTGTGTACATGCGCGTGTTCCTTGGCTAGACCTAGAAGAGAGACAGCGGCCCGCCACGGCAGGCCGATACAAGCATTCTGAAGCGAGACGGAAGGTGAGGTTGTCGCCTTGGTTATGTGCGGTGCGTCATCTGCACGGGCCATGCGTGGCGTTCTCGATTTGCACCGGTATCTGATTTCTGCCCAAGCAAAGCCGATTTGCTTCGTTCTCGTCGCGAAGTGCGCTGCGTACTGTTGAGTCTTCGACAGCACAGGGACGAAACCCGACATGACAACGCAACGCAACCTTTCCGCGCGCCGCAAGGCGATCACCACCGCGGCGGCCGTCGGCCTCGCGCTGGCCACCTTGAGCACGTCGGCGTTCAGCCAGGCCAAGAGCCAGTTGCGCATCGGCTACCAGAAGTACGGCACGCTCACGCTGCTGAAGGCGCGTGGCGACCTGGAGAAGCGCCTCGCGCCGCAGGGCATCGAAGTGAAGTGGACCGAGTTCCCTGCCGGCCCGGTGCTGCTCGAAGGGCTGAACGTGGGCTCGAGTGACTTCGGCACGGTCGGTGAAGCGCCGCCCATCTTTGCGCAGGCCGCGGGGGCCGATCTCGTCTACGTGGCCAACCAGCCGCCCGCGCCCAAGGGCGAGGCCATCCTCGTGCATGGCGATTCGCCCATCAAGAGCGTGTCCGATCTCAAGGGCAAGAAGGTCGCACTCAACAAGGGCTCGAACGTGCACTACCTGCTGGTGAAAGCACTGGAGGCCGCGAAGCTCAAGTACAGCGACATCCAGGTCGTCTTCCTCGCACCGGCCGATGCCCGCGCGGCCTTCGAGAAGAAGGCGGTCGACGCCTGGGTGATCTGGGACCCGTTCTTCGCCGCCGCCGAGAAGCAGCTCGGCGCACGCATCGTGGCTGACGGCACGGGCATCGTCTCCAATCACCAGTTCTACCTTGCCTCGCGGCCGTATGCCGAGAAGAGCCCGCAGGTGGTGCAGGCCATCATCGACGAGCTGGCCAAGCTCGATGCCTGGGCCGCCAAGAACCCGGGCGAGGTGGCCAAGTTCCTCGGGCCGCAGATCGGGCTCGATATCGGCATCACCGAAGTGGCGGCCTCGCGCTTCGCCTATGGCGTCAAGCCGATCACGCCGGCCGTCGCAGCCGAACAGCAGAAGATCGCCGACGCGTTCTTCGACCTGAAGCTGATCCCCAAGGCCATCAAGGTGAGCGACGCGCTGCCGGCCACGCTCGCAGCGGGGCGCTGAACATCATGAGCACCACACGTCGCGACATCCTCGGTGCAGGGTTGGCGGTGGCCCTGCCGTTCAGCGCCTCTGCACAGACGGCATCGCCCCAGGCGGGCAATGCGCCGGCGCAGTTGCGGCTGGGCTTCCAGAAGTCCGCCGTCAACCTCGTGATCGTCAAGCAGCAGGGCGTGCTGGAGAAGCGCTTCCCCAACACGAAGGTGCAGTGGATCGAGTTCCCCGCCGGGCCGCAGCTGCTCGAAGCGTTGTCGGTGGGCGCGCTGGAGTTCGGCCTCACGGGAGACTCGCCGCCGGTGTTCGCGCAGGCGGCCGGCAAGGACCTGCTCTACGTGGGGGCCGAGCCCTCCAAGCCGCTCAGCTCCGCGATCCTCGTGCTGCCCGATTCGCCGTTGCGCACGCTCGCCGATCTGAAGGGCAAGCGCGTCGCGCTGCAAAAGGGGTCGAGCTCGCACTACCTCGTGGTGCGTGCGCTGGAGAAGGGCGGCCTCACGTTCCGTGACATCACGCCGATCTACGTGGCACCAGCCGATGCGCGCGCCGCCTTCGAGAAAGGCGCGGTCGACGCCTGGGCGATCTGGGATCCGTTCTATGCCGCCACCGAGCTGGCCATCAAGCCGCGTGTGCTGACCAATGGCGTGGGCTTGTCGGGCAACAACTCCTTCTACCTGGCCTCGCGGCCGTTCACCGAGAAGCACCCGCAGACGCTGCTCGCGCTGTTCGAAGAACTCACGCGTGCCGATGCCTATGTGCAGAGCAACCGCAAGGAAGCGGCCCAACTCGTGGCCGACTTCAGCGGCCTGAGCCTCGCGACGGTGCACCTCTTCATCTCGCGCCGGCCGAAGTCGCCGGTCGGGCCGATCAGCGCGCAGATCACGGCCGACCAGCAACGCGTGGCCGATGCCTTCCACCAACTCGAACTGATCCCGCGCGCCGTGAAGGTGTCCGAGATCGTGTGGCAACCCAAGACGGCGCAGCTCGCGCTCAAGTAATCAAAGCAAAGACGACATGAAGATCCTCTGGTTCATCCCCACCCACGGCGATTCGCGCTACCTCGGCACCTCGCGCGGCGCGCGCACCGCGAGCTTCGATTACTTCAAGCAGGTGGCCATCGCCGCCGACAGCCTGGGCTATGAAGGCGTGCTGCTGCCCACGGGCCGCTCGTGCGAAGACTCGTGGGTCGTGGCCGCCAGCCTGATCGACGCGACCAAGCGCCTCAAGTTCCTGATCGCCTTGCGGCCCGGCCTCGTGCAGCCGGCGGCGTCAGCGCGCATGGCCGCCACCTTCGATCGCCTCTCGGGCGGCCGCCTGCTCGTCAACCTGGTGACGGGCGGCGATTCGGCCGAGCTCGAAGGCGACGGCCTCTTCCTGCCGCACGCGCAGCGCTACGAGCAATCGACCGAGTTCCTCACCATCTGGCGCGAGCTGCTCGCCAGGAGCCACGAGGCCGAGAGCTACAACTTCGAGGGCAAGCACCTGAGCGTCAAGGACGGCAAGGTGCTCTACCCGCCGATCAACCGGCCGTATCCGCCGATCTTCTTCGGCGGTTCGTCGGAAGAGGCGCACGAACTCGCTGCACAACAGCTCGATACCTACCTCACCTGGGGCGAGCCACCCGCGGCGGTGGCTGCGAAGGTGGCTGACATCCGAGGCCGCGCTGCCAGGTACGGCCGCACGCTGGAGTTCGGTATCCGCCTGCACGTGATCGTGCGCGAGACCGAAGAGCAGGCCTGGGCTGCGGCCGGTGAACTCGTCTCGCACCTCGACGACAAGGTGATCGCCGCCGCACAGGCCAAGTTCGCGCAGATGGATTCGGTGGGCCAGCGCCGCATGGCCGAGTTGAACAAGGGCAAGTTCAACAAGAACAACATTCGCGAAGGCCTGGAGGTCTCGCCCAATCTGTGGGCTGGCGTGGGCCTGGTGCGCGGCGGTGCCGGCACGGCGCTGGTGGGCAACCCGCAGCAGGTGGCTGACCGCATCAAGGAGTACGCGGCGCTCGGGCTCGAGTACTTCATCCTCTCGGGCTACCCGCACCTGGAAGAAGCGCACCGCTTTGCCGAACTGGTGTTCCCGCTGCTGCCGCTCGCGTTGCGCGAGAAGCTCTCAGGGCAGGCGCTCACCGGGCCCTTTGGCGAGATCGTGGCCAACACCTACGTGCCGCGCGTGTCGCAAAGCTGAGGGCGTGGCATGAGCGCTTCACTTGCTCTTCGTTCCCCTGCGGCACAGCGCGTGCTGCCTTGGGTCTTCCCGGTGGCGGTGATCGCGCTGTGGCAGATCTCCTCGCAGTTCGGCTGGCTCTCCACCCGCGTGCTGCCCGAGCCCTGGGCGGTGCTCAAGGCCTTCTGGTCGCTCGCAGCCTCGGGCGAGATCTGGCAGCACATCGCGACCAGCACCTGGCGTGCGGCGGCGGGCTTCGCGATCGGCGGCGGGCTGGGCCTCGTGCTGGGCTTGTTGACGGGCACCTTCAAGTCGGCCGAGACCTTGCTCGACACCACCTTGCAGATGGTGCGCAACATCCCGGCGTTGGCGCTGATCCCGCTCGTGATCCTGTGGTTCGGCATCGACGAGACGGCCAAGCTCTTTCTCGTGGCACTCGGCGTGTTCTTCCCGATTTACCTGAACACCTTCCACGGCATCCGCTCGGTGGACAAGGGGCTGATCGAGATGGCGCGCAGCTACGGCCTGAACCGCTGGCAGCTCTACACGCAGGTGATCCTGCCGGGCGCGGTGGCGTCCATCCTGGTCGGCGTGCGTTTTTCGCTCGGCCTCACCTGGGTGTTGCTCATCGTGGCCGAGACCATCTCGGCGCAGGCTGGCATCGGCTACATGACGATGAACGCACGCGAGTTCCTGCAGACCGATGTGGTGCTGGTCGGCATTCTTTTGTATGCGCTGCTGGGCAAGCTGGCCGACCTCCTGGCCAAGGGCCTGGAGCGCTGGTGGCTGCGCTGGCACCCGGGATACCAAGTAGAGGCGAAAGCATGAAGCGCGATCTCGACATCCGCGGCGCAGCGATCGACGCGCGCGGCATCCACAAGGCCTACGGTGGGCGCGACGTGCTGCGCGATGCCAGCCTGCACATCGCGCCGGGCGAGTTCATCGCCATCGTGGGCCGCAGCGGCTGCGGCAAGAGCACGCTGTTGCGCCTGCTCGCGGGCCTCGAGCGGGCCGATGCCGGCAGCATCGCCATCGACGGCGAGGCACAGGCCGCGCACATCGACGACATCCGCATCATGTTCCAGGACGCGCGGCTGCTGCCCTGGAAGCGCGTGCTCGACAACGTCGCGCTCGGCCTGAACGGTCCCGATGCGAAGGAGCGGGCGCGCGAGGCCTTGTCGCAGGTGGGTCTGGCCGATCGCGCCAACGACTGGCCGGCGGTGCTCTCAGGCGGGCAGCGCCAGCGCGTGGCCTTGGCGCGCGCACTGGTGCACACACCGCGGCTCTTGCTGCTCGATGAGCCGCTGGGCGCGCTGGATGCGCTCACCCGCATCGAGATGCACCGGCTCATCGAGCGCCTGTGGCAACGCCACGGCTTCACCGCGCTGCTGGTCACGCACGATGTGTCGGAAGCGGTGGCGCTGGCCGACCGCGTGGTGCTGATCGAAGAGCACCGCATCGCGCTCGACGAGCGCGTGGCGTTGTCACGGCCGCGCGTGCGCGGGGCGGGCTTCGCAGCGCTCGAAGAGCGTGTGCTCGATCGCGTGCTGCAACAACCCGAGGGCGCGACGCAGCCCGCAGAGCCGCAGCCCGACCCCTACCCGGCGCACGTGCTGCGCTGGGCGGTGTAGGGCAGGGCGCGTCAGCGCGCGGGCGGAACGGGGGCCGGTGCGGACCGCGGAGGCGGTGTCGTCTCGGGCGACGCCGCCGCGGCAGGGGCCGCCGGCATTGCGGGGGTGGGCGGCTGCGGCGCCACCTCTTGCCAGGGTGACGGGCAGGTCGTCACGTGCGGGTAGTACATCTGCGCCTCGCGGCAGTAGTACCAGGTGGGTGCCTGCTGCGCGGCGCTGGGGGCAACCACGGTGGGCTGGGCGGGTTGCTGCACGATCACGGTCTGCCCGTAGCCATAGGGGTAGCCGCCGTAGCCGTAGCCGTAGGGATAGCCATAGCCTCCCCAGCCATACCCGGGGTAGCCCATGCCCCACCACGGGCCACCGAGCCAGACACCGACACGCACCCCACCGCGCGGGTGAGCGTCGGCCACCGCGGTGGCGGCCAGGCCCAGCAGTAGCACGGCGGCCACGCCAGCGGCATGAAGCCCTTGTTTGAAGCGGCTGTTCATGGGGAGCTCCTCGTCGTCAGGCGCACTCAACGAACCACGGGCGGCGGCTGGATGCCGGCGGGCGGCTGCTGCGGCGCGGCTGCGCGGGGAACCGGCGCAGGCGCGGTGCGGTAGGTGGCGTAGTTTCCGGGGATCTGGTTGCCCTTGGCATACATGCACTGCTGGTAGGCCACGTCGTAGCGGCGCTGCGCGTTGTACGCGGTGTAGTTGCTCTGGCCGCTGCCTGCGGCCGCGCCGGTCATGCCACCGATGGCGGCGCCAACGCCGGCACCGGAGTGGCCCCCCATCAGCGCACCCGCCGCCGCGCCCAGCACCACGCCCGTGGCCGTGGCGCCGGCAAAGGCCTGGGTCGAGGCGTCGGCGTTCGGCCCGCCGATCGAGCTGTTGGCCCAGTTGCGGCAGGTCTGGTCATCGGTGACGAACACCTCGAACGGCTTGTTCGGCCCAGGCATCACGGCCACGGTGGGGCCGCTCGGCATCGACGCGCACCCGGCCAGGCCCACGAGGGCGAGCGCAGTGGCTGCGCCAAGGAGCGGGGGGCGTGAAAAGGGTGCAGGCATGCATGACCTCGGCAGGGGGATGGCTGCACAACGGCGCCCCGCCAGGAGGCGTTGACGTCGGTGCAGGGGCTTTACACAGCCTGATATGGACTCGCGGCCGGGCAGGATCGTTCCCCGCCGACGCAAATCGCATGAGCTTCATTGCGCAGCGTATTAGGCGAGAGGCGAGTAAGCATGCGCCGATTCATTCGTTTTCGGCTGCGGGGTGGCTGCCTAGCATGTGCCTCATCCCTCAACGAACGAGCTCCCCATGATCCGCACTCGCACTCTGCGCCACCTTGTTGCCGCGCTCGCTCTCGGCGCAGCCGCCACCACAGGCTGGGCCAAGGACATCAGCCTGCTGAATGTCTCGTACGACCCGACCCGCGAGCTGTACCAGGAGTACAACGCCGCCTTCAGCAAGTACTGGAAGGCCAAGACCGGCGACAACGTCACCGTGAAGCAATCGCACGGCGGCTCGGGCAAGCAGGCCCGTTCGGTGATCGACGGCATCGACGCCGACGTGACCACGCTGGCCCTGGCCTACGACATAGACGAGATCGGCGAGAAGGCCAAGCTCATCGCCCCCGACTGGCAAAAGCGCCTCAAGCACAACAGCTCGCCCTACACGTCGACGTACATCTTTCTCGTGCGCAAGGGCAACCCCAAGGGCATCAAGGACTGGGGTGACTTGATCAAGCCGGGCGTGTCGGTCATCACCGCCAATCCCAAGACCTCGGGTGGCGCGCGCTGGGGCTATCTGGCCGGTTACGGCTGGGCGCTCAAGCAGCCGGGCGGCAACGAGGCGAAGGCCCGCGAGTACATCACCAAGCTGTTCCAGAACGTACCCATCCTCGACTCGGGCGCCCGCGGGTCGACCGTGACCTTTGCCGAGCGCGGCCAGGGCGACGTGTTGCTGGCCTGGGAGAACGAGGCCCATTTGTCGCTGAAGGAGTTCGGCGTCGACAAGTTCGACATCGTCTACCCGCCCATCAGCATCCTGGCCGAGCCGCCGGTGACGGTGGTCGACAAGGTGGTCGACAAGCGCGGCACCCGCGAAGTGGCCACCGCCTATCTGGAATACCTCTACAGCCCAGAAGGCCAGGAGATCGCGGCCCGCAACTTCTATCGCCCGATCGACGAGAAGGTGGCATCCAAGTACGCCAAGCAATTCCCGGCGGTGAAGCTCTTCACCATCGACGAGGTGTTCGGCGGCTGGACCAAGGCGCAGAAGACCCATTTCGCCGATGGCGGCGTGTTCGACCAGATCTACAGCAAGAGCAAGTGAGCGCAGGCTTCAGATTGATTCTGGAATAGACGATTTCCGCATAAGCAAACTCAAACCTCTTACTTTCCCGAGTTTGTGAGAGGCCGTAGCATTCGGCCTCTTTTCCATTCCAGAGCCTGCCATGCGCCTGCCCAACGAGATTTCCCGCCGTTCCGTTCTGAGCATTGCCGCTGCGGCGGCTGTCACGCTGGCCGCCCCCTGGGCGCAAGCGGCGGGGCCGACGCTGCTCAACGTCAGCTACGACGTGGCGCGTGAGCTGTACAAGGAAATCAACCCCGCGTTCATCAAGAGCTGGAAGGCCAGTGCCGGTGAAGACGTGTCGGTGAACCAATCGCACGGCGGCTCCAGCAAGCAGGCCCGCGCCGTGATCGACGGCCTCGAGGCCGACGTCGTGACGATGAACCAGTCGAGCGACATCGACGCCATCGCCACGCGCGGCAAGCTGATCCCCGAAGACTGGGCCAAGCGCCTGCCCAACAACAGCGCGCCCACGACCTCAGTCACGGTCATCCTGGTTCGCAAGGGCAACCCCAAGGCCATCAAGGACTGGAGCGACCTCGCCAAGCCCGGCATGAGCGTCGTCATCCCCAACCCGAAGATCACGGGCAACGGCCGCTACACCTACGTGGCGGCATGGGGCGGCTTGGTGAAGGGCGGCGCGACGCCGGCGCAGGCGCGCGAGACCGTGCAGAAGATCTTCGCCAACGTGCCGGTGTTCGACGGCGGCGGCCGTGCGGCAACCACCACCTTCGCGCAACGCAACATCGGCGATGCGCTGTGCACGTTCGAGAGCGAGATCAACCTCATCAAGGCCGAGTTCGGCGACAACTTCGACGTGGTCTACCCGAAGTGGACCATCCTGGCCGAGAACCCGGTGGCGGTGATCGACAAGGTGGTCGACAAGAAGGGCACGCGCAAGCAGGCCGAGGCCTACGTCAAGTTCCTGTGGTCGGACGAAGCCCAGGAGATCGCCGCCAAGCACCAGATCCGCCCGCGCTCGGACAAGATCCTCGCCAAGTACGCGAAGGACTTCCCCAAGGTCAACACCTTCACCATCGACGAAGGATTCGGCGGTTGGAGCAAGGCGCAGAAAGAGCACTTCGACGACGGCGCGATCTACGACCAGATCCTCGCGGCAGGCAAGAAGAACTAAGCACACGGCGGCACCCAGACCGCAACTTTCATGCTCCTTTCGCGAACATTGCTGCGGCGGCACAGCGTGCTGCCCGGCTTCGACCTGGCCCTCGGGTTCACGGTGCTCTACCTGAGCTTCATCGTGCTGATCCCCCTGTCGGCGGCCTTCCTCAAGACCTTCACGATGACCTGGCCGGCCTTCTGGGATGCGGTGGCCACGCCGCGTGTCGTGGCCTCGTACCGGCTGACGTTCGGTGCGTCGTTCGCGGCGGCGTTGCTGAATGCCTTGTTCGGCCTGATCATCGCGTGGGTGCTGGTGCGCTATGAGTTTCCGTTCAAGCGCGTGATCGACGCCTTGGTCGATCTGCCGTTTGCCCTGCCCACCGCGGTGGCCGGCATCGCGCTCACCGCGCTGTACTCTGGCAACGGCTGGATCGGCCAGTACCTGCCCTTCAAGGTGAGCTTCACGCCGGTGGGCGTGTTCGTGGCGCTCACCTTCATCGGCCTGCCCTTCGTCGTGCGCACCTTGCAGCCGGTGCTCGAAGACATGCACAAGGAGCTGGAAGAAGCCGCCGCCACCCTGGGCGCGAGCCGCTGGCGGACCTTCTCGCGCGTGATCTTCCCGATCGTCTCGCCCGCGCTGCTCACAGGCTTTGCGCTGGCCTTTGCGCGGGCGCTCGGCGAGTACGGCTCGGTGATCTTCATCGCCGGCAACATGCCGATGGTGAGCGAGATCACGCCGCTGCTCATCATCACGAAACTCGAGCAGTACGACTACACAGGCGCCACCGCCATCGCCGTCGTCATGCTGCTGGCGGCGTTCGTGATGCTGCTGGCCATCAACCTCTTGCAGGCCTGGGCGCGCAAGCGCCAGGGGCGTTGAACCATGAGCGCCGTTCTGAACCCGAGTACCGCGCGCCGCGAGCCGCCGCCCCGCCTGCAGGCCGCCACCGCCGAGCCGCCCTGGCTGCGCCGCACGCTGATTGCCGTAGCGCTGGTCTTCCTGACGCTGTTTCTCTTCGTGCCGCTGGTGGCGGTGTTCTTCGAGGCCTTCAAGAAGGGCTGGGACACCTACCTCGCCGCCGTGACCGAACCCGATGCGCGCTCGGCGATCTGGCTCACGCTGCTGGCAGCCGGCATCTCGGTGCCGCTGAACCTTGTGTTTGGCCTCGCGGCCTCGTGGTGCATTGCCAAGTTCGATTTCCGTGGCAAGAACCTGCTGCTCACGCTGATCGACCTGCCGTTCTCGGTGTCACCGGTGATCTCGGGCCTGATCTTCGTGCTGATCTTCGGCCTGCAGGGCTGGTGGGGCGAGTGGCTGCGCGACCACGACCTGAAGATCATCTTCGCGCTGCCCGGCATCGTGCTGGCCACCGTGTTCATCACCTTCCCCTTCGTGGCGCGCGAGTTGATCCCGCTGATGCAGGCGCAAGGCGTCGAGCAGGAAGAAGCCGCGCGTGTGCTGGGCGCTTCGGGCTGGCAGATCTTCTGGCGCGTGACGCTGCCCAATGTGAAGTGGGCGCTGCTCTACGGCGTGATCCTGTGCAACGCGCGGGCCATGGGCGAGTTCGGCGCGGTGAGCGTGGTGTCGGGACACATCCGCGGCCAGACGAACACCATGCCGTTGCACATCGAGATCCTCTACAACGAGTACCAGTTCGCGGCGGCGTTTGCCGTGGCGTCCCTGCTTGCGGGCCTGGCGCTTGTCACCCTCGTGCTCAAGTACCTGGTGGAGCAGCGCGTGAAGGCGCAGAAGCGAGAAGCTGAAGGAAGAAGCGAATGAGTATCGAAGTCAGAAACCTCAACAAGGCCTTCGGCAAGACCGTCGTCTGCGACAACCTTAATCTCGACATCCGCTCGGGTGAACTGGTGGCCTTGCTCGGCCCCTCTGGTTCGGGCAAGACCTCGCTGCTGCGCATCATCGCCGGGCTGGAGCGGCCGGACTCCGGCTCGGTGCTCTTCCACGGCGAAGACGCCACGCACGACGACGTGCGCGACCGCCAGGTCGGCTTCGTGTTCCAGCATTACGCGCTCTTCGGCCACATGAGCATCTTCGAGAACGTGGCCTTCGGCCTGCGTGTGCGGCCCAAGGCCACGCGGCCGACCGAAGCCCGAATCAAAGAGAAGGTGATGGAGCTGCTCAAGCTCGTGCAGCTCGACTGGCTCGCCGACCGCTACCCGCACCAGCTCTCGGGCGGGCAGCGCCAGCGTATTGCACTGGCCCGCGCGCTGGCGGTGGAGCCCAAGGTGCTGCTGCTCGACGAGCCCTTCGGCGCGCTCGACGCCAAGGTGCGCAAGGAACTGCGCCGCTGGCTGCGCCGCCTGCACGACGAGATGCACATCACCAGCGTGTTCGTCACGCACGATCAGGACGAAGCCATGGAAGTCGCCGACCGCGTGGTGGTGATGAACCTCGGCAAGATCGAGCAGGACGGTTCGCCCGACGAGGTCTACGACCGCCCGGCCACGCCTTTCGTGCTGCAGTTTCTCGGCGATGTGAACCTGTTCCACGGCCGCTTCGGCCACGCACCGGGCGGCAATGTCGACCCGGCCGACGTGAGCTATGTGCGCCCGCACGAACTCGATGTGGTGGCCGAGCCCTCCGATGGCACTTTGGCCGTGAGCCTCTCACAGGCGCTGACCGTCGGCCCGCAGACGCGCATCGAATTCAAGCGCCTCGACGACGGCAGCTATGTCGACGTGGAGATGCCGCGCAGTGAATACACGCTCCTGCGCGACAAGCTGGGCCTCGTGAACGGCAGCAAGGTCTTCCTCAAGCCACGCCGCGTGACGCGGTTCACCGCAGGCGCCAGTGGCGCGCAGACCGAACTGGTCGACCCCGCCGCCATGATCTGACGCGTGCCGGCGGTGAAACCTCGGCTTACACGGGGTTGAGCCGGAAGCTCAGAATCCCTCTCATGTGCCGCCGCCGCGGCCAAGGAGAGCGTTGACATGGGTTTGATCCGGTTTCTGGCTCCGTGCGCCCTGGCGGCGTTGTTGATTGCGTGCGGTGGAAGCGACGGCGACAGCGCCCCGTCAACGCCGATTCAACCGCCACCGCCGCCCGCATCGGGTACCAACCAAGCACCCGTGGCCACCATCACCGCACCGGCGGCCGGTGCAAGCTTCCGCGCCGGCGATACCCTCACCTTCAGCGGCAGCGCTACCGACGCCGAAGACGGCAACCTGTCCGCCTCGCGCCTGACCTGGTGGGTCGATCTGCACCACGACAGCCACACCCACCCGCTGCAACCACAGACAACAGGGGGTAGCGGCCAGGTCACCATCCCGACGCAGGGCGAGACCTCGGACAACATCTTCTACCGCTTCCACCTGCGCGCCACCGACAGCGGCGGGTCAACGCACGAGGTGACGCGTGACGTCATCCCGCAGAAGTCGCAGGTCACCGTGACCACGGCACCGGTGGGCCTGGCGCTCACGCTCGATGGGCAGCCGATCACCGCCCCCACCAGCTTCACCGGCGTGGTGGGCATCGAGCGCGCGCTGTCCGCCCCGGCGCAGCAGAACTTCGGTGGCCGGCGCTACCAGTTCGCGAGCTGGAGCGACGGCATGGCGGCCACACACACCATCTCGACGCCGGCGGCCAACACCACCTACACCGCGACGTACACCGACGTGGGCGCGGCGGTCAACACGCCGCCCAGCGTGTCGCTGACGGCACCGGCCAACAACAGCGCCGGCACGGCGGGCGTCGTGATCGCCCTCGCGGCCACGGCCGCCGACAGCGATGGCACGGTCGCAGGCGTCGAGTTTTTCGAGAACGGGGTGAAGATCGGCGCGACCGACAGCTCCGCTCCCTATGGCGTGAACTGGACGCCCTCGACGCTGGGTGCCCGCGCACTGACGGCACGCGTCACTGACAACGAAGGGGCCACTGCGACCAGCACGGCCGTCACGGTGATGGTCAGCGGGCCTGTCAGCGACACACAGGCGCCCGTGGCCACGGTGACGGCGCCTGCGGCGCTCGCCAGCAACCTCACCGGCACGCTCACCCTGAGCGCCAGCGCCACCGACAACGTCGGCGTGACCGGCATCGAGATCCAACTCGATGGCGTGCAGGTCGGGCCGACCGGCGGTGCGTCGCCGCACAGCGTTACGGTGGACTCGAACCTCTACGCCTCCGGCCAGCACATCGTGCGCACCCGCGCGCGCGACGCCGCAGGGAATGTCTCGCCCTGGGCCACGACCACCGTGTCTTTCGGTGGCAGCCGCTCCGCACCTGCGGGCTTCACGCTCAACGACAGCTGGATCACCGGCTTGAGCAGCGCCACCGCGTTCGCGCAGGCGCTCGATGGGCGCATGTTCGTGGCGCAACAGGGCGGGCAGCTGAGGGTGGTGACGGACACCGGCACACTGCTCGCCACGCCCTTCATCACGCTGACTGTCGATCCCAACGGCGAGCGTGGCCTGTTGGGTGTCGCACTCCATCCGCAGTTCGCGTCAAACGGCCACATCTATCTCTACTACACGACGCCGGAGAGCGGCACGCACAACCGCATCAGTCGCTTCACGGCCAACCCGAGCAACCCCAACATCGTCTCGGTGGGCAGCGAACTGCGCATCGCCGACCTGCCGGCGCTCTCGTCCGCCACCAACCACAACGGCGGCGCGATGCATTTCGGCAACGATGGCAAGCTCTACGTGGCGGTGGGCGACAACGCCAACAGTGCCAAGGCCCCGGACCTGAACGACCCCTTCGGCAAGATGCTGCGCTTCAACGACGACGGCAGCATCCCGAGCGACAACCCCTTCTGCACCACGGCGGCCACGCTGCGTTGTGCCATCTGGGCGCGCGGCCTGCGCAACCCCTTCACCTTCGCCGTGCGCACAAGCGACGGGCGCATCCACATCAATGACGTGGGGCAGGGCACCTGGGAAGAGATCAACCTCGGCGTGGCCGGTGCCGACTACGGCTGGCCGGCGACCGAAGGGCCGACCAGCGCCGCGGGCGTGACCGCGCCGCTCTTCGCCTACGACCACACCGCGAACTCGGCAACCGGCCCGGCAGGTTTCTTCAGCGGTTGCGCGATCACCGGCGGGGCGTTCTTCCGCGGCAGCTACTTCTTCACCGACTTCTGCACGCCGGTGATCGGCCGCCTCGATACCGCCAACGCAAACGCCGCCTATGCCTTCGGCCGCGTGAGCGGCAGCCCCGTGGGCATGCTCGCGGGCATCGACGGCCGGCTGTACGTGCTCAGCCAGGCCAGCATCGCGCGCTTCACCGCGCCCCCCTGATCGGGCGATCGGGCCCGAGAGCGGGTTCGAGTCCGCTCACCTGCGCGGGCATACTCCCGATCCTTCTGGGAGGGAGTATGAAACCGACACACACGATGCGGTGGCTCTGCGCCGCTGCGATCCATTTCGCTTGCGCTGCGCTGGCACTTGCCGCCAATGAGGCCGCGCCCAAGCCACCGCCGGTCGAGAAGTTCGCGGCGCTGCCGATGCTGGCGGACGTCACGCTCTCACCGAATGGCCAGAAGCTGGCCGCATTGCTGAGCCGCGAGGGCAAGACCTATCTCGTCACGCGTGCGACGGCAGGCGATGCGAAGTTGACCTCGTTGCTGACCACGGACAACAAGCAGTACCACTTCAACTGGATCCATTGGGCCAACGACGAGCGCATCGTCGTCAGCCTGAGATTCGCTTCGCGTCGCAACTTCGTCGGCACCGTCGAAACCCGGGTGCTGTCCATCAAGGCCGAGGGCGGCGAGCCCCTCAATCTCGTCCATGCCGACCGCGTGTCCGGCAGCGCGAATGGGGCGCTCAAGGTGCGGCAGATCCAGGATCGCGTGATCGACTGGCTGCCAGCCGATGGCCAGCATGTGCTGATCGAGCTGAGCGAGCCCGGCTCGGATGCGCCGGGTGTCTACAAGGTGAACGTCAACACCGCGAGCCGCACGATGGTCAAGGCACCCGAGCGCCATGTAAAGAGGTGGGTGACCGATGCGCAGGGCCGCGTGCGCGCGGCGGTGCGCAGCAATGACGGCAGCAACGAGGTGCGCGTGGCGAACACCGACGGCAAGGAATGGCGCACGCTGTGGACCTATGGTGACGATGACGAATCGATCTTGCCCATCGGCTTCGGCCTCGACCCCAACGAGCTGTACGTGCGTGCCGACCATGAAGGCCGGCGCGCGGTGTTCTTGGTGCGCCTTGACGACCCGAAGCTCACGCGCAAGCTGCGCTACTCGCACCCGACCGAAGACGCCTACGGCGGCCTGTTGCGCTCGCCAGCCACCGGCGAGGTGATCGGCCTGCGGCGCAGTGCAGATGACGACGCCGAAGGCGGCCCCGCCCGCACCGAGGTCTGGGACGCCGCCTGGCGCGCGCAGATGAAGGCCATCGACGCCGGCCTGCCGCAACGCAGCAACCTGCTGCTCGAGATGAGCCGCGACGAGCAGGTCTACCTGATGTACTCGGACAGCAGCCGCCAGCCCGGTGAGTACTACGTGGGGAACCGCAAGACCGGCGAGGTGGCGCTGCTGGGCGGCACCTACCCGGCCCTCGACCCCGCGGCGCTGGCCGGCAAGCAGCGCCAGACCATCAAGGCGCGCGATGGCTTGTCGCTCGACAGCTACCTCACCCTGCCTCGGGGGCGCACTGTGGGTGATGGCGGCGCGCCCTTGCCCATGGTGCTGCTGCCCCATGGCGGCCCGCATGGCCGTGACGACGACGGCTTCGACAGCTGGACCGAACTCCTGGCCAGCCGCGGCTATGCGGTGCTGCAGGTCAACTTCCGTGGTTCCGACGGCTTCGGGAGCAACTTCCGTGCGGCCGGCCTCAAGCGCTGGGGCCTGGAGATGCAGGACGACCTGACGGATGGTGTCGCCTGGGCCGTCTCCAAACGCGTGGCCGACCCCTCCCGCGTATGCATCGTCGGCGCGAGCTACGGGGGCTATGCGGCGCTGATGGGTGCGGTGAAGACCCCCGAGCTCTATCGCTGCGCCGTGAGTTTCGCGGGCGTGTCCGACCTTCCGGACCTGGTCGCTCACTTGGGCGACTACATCGGCGGCACCGAGACGGGCGAGCGCATGATTGGCCGCGTCTGGGGCGACCGCGAGCGGCTGCAGGCCACATCGCCTGCGCGCCAGGCCGCGCGCATCCGCGTGCCTGTCTTGCTGGTGCACGGCACGGCGGATCGCATCGTTCCCGTAGAGCAGAGCGAGACCATGGTCAGCGCGCTCAAGCGCGCTGGCAAGCGCTACCGCTACATCGAGCAGGAAGACGGTGACCACCACCTCAGCCGCTACGAGCACCGGCTGGAGTTCTTCAAGGCGCTGGAGGTGTTCCTCGAAGAGAACCTGCGACCGGTGGCCGACACCTCGGCCGCCGCGGCCGGCGGCTGATCAGGTCTCGGCTGCTGCCTCTTCGCGCGCGCTGCTCGTTGCAGCGGCCATGGCCCGATCGACCACCTCGCGTTTGAGCGGCGAGGCGAAGGTCTCGATGAAGTCGTAGATGTAGCTGCGCAGGAAGCTGCCGCGCCGCACCGCGAGCTTGGTGAGATTGACGGCGAACAGTTCACGCGCGTCGATGGCGCGCAGGTTGCGATCCCGGTCTTCGTCGAAAGCGATGGCGGCCACGATACCCACGCCCAGGCCGAGTTCGACGTAGGTCTTGATCACGTCGGCGTCCATGGCGGTGAGCACGAGGTTGAAGCTCACGCCCGCCGCCTCGAACGCCTCGTCGATGTGCACCCGGCCGGTGTAGCCCGAGCCGTACGTGATGATCGGGAACTGCGCCAGCCGCTCCAGCGTGACCGGCCCGCCTTCGAGCAGCGGGTGGCCTGGCGGCACGATCACGCTGTGCGTCCAGCGGTAGCAGGGCAGGGTGACCAGCGCGTCGTACTGCGCCAGCGCCTCCGTGGCGATGCCGATGTCCGCTTCGCCCGAGATCAGCATCTCGGCCACCTGCTTGGGCGAGCCCTGATGCAGGTTGAGCGTGACGTTGGGGTAGCGCTGGCGAAAGTCACGCACTGCGCTCGGCAGGGCATAGCGTGCCTGAGAGTGAGTGGCGGCTATCGACAGCCGGCCGATGTCCTGTTGGGTGTACTCGTCGCCCGCGCGACGCAGGTTCTCGGCGTCGTGCAGCATGCGCTCGACGATGGGCACGATGAGGGTGCCGACCTCGGTGAGCGAGGTCAGGCGCTTGCCGGCGCGAACGAAGAGGTCCACGCCGAGCTCTTCCTCCAGCTCACGGATCTGGCGGCTCACACCCGGCTGCGAGGTGTGCAGCACTTTCGACACCTCGGTGAGGTTGAAGCCGCAACGCACGGCTTCGCGCACGGAGCGCAACTGTTGGAAGTTCATCGGACCTCGGTCATTTGGAAACCTTCTGACTTATGAAGGCAAGCGAAGAAGTATGGAGAGCACCCCCTACTCGTCAAACGACTGAATGCTTAGTTTGTTATGCGAAAAGCGACTAAGAGAGTGTGGCGCGGAACCTCTGGGGGTCTCCCTGAGTCACCCGCCGGTGCCGCAGCTTCGCTCTTGGGCCGAGGCATACAATTCCGGGCTTTCATTCCGGCCAGTCGCCGACCGGCCAACCGGGCCGCCACAGGCCCCCAACGAGGACTTTCACGTGTTCATTTCCGAAGCCTTTGCGCAGGCCGCCCCTGCAGCCGCTGCCTCCGAATCGCCCCTGGGCGGCATCGCCGGCATGCTGCCGATCCTGCTGATGTTCGTGGTGCTGTACTTCGTGATGATCCGCCCGCAGATGAAGCGCCAAAAGGAGCAGAAGGCCATGATCGACGCGCTCGCCAAGGGCGATGAGGTGGTCGTGGCTGGTGGCGTCATCGGCCGCATCTCGAAGATCGGCGAGACCTTCCTGCATGTCGAGATCGCCGACAAGGTCGAGGTCCAGGTGCAACGTGTTGCTGTGGTCCAGGTGCTGCCCAAGGGCACCTTCAAGGCATAACAAGAACAGGCCGGCGCCCGCCGGCCATGCGAAAGAAGCTCCATGAATCGCTATCCGTGGTGGAAGTACACGATCCTCGGCATCGCCCTGCTGATCGGTTTGATCTTCACCCTGCCCAACTTCTATGGTGAAGCGCCTGCGGTGCAGGTGAGCAGCGGCAAGGTCACGCTGAAAGTCGACACCTCGACGCGCTCCCGTGTGGAGCAGATCCTCAAGGATGCGAGCCTCACGCCCGACTTCGTGCAGTTCGACGGCAACTCGGTGAAGGCACGCTTTGCCGATGGCGATTCACAGCTCAAGGCGAAGGATGCGTTGTCCAAGGCGCTGAACCCCGACCCCAACGACCCGAGCTACATCGTGGCGCTCAACCTGCTGTCACGCTCGCCGCGATGGCTGACGGCCATCCGCGCGCTGCCCATGTACCTGGGGCTGGACCTGCGCGGTGGCGTGCACTTCCTGATGCAGGTCGACATGAAGGCCGCGCTGTCGAAGAAGTCCGAAGCGCTGGTCGGTGACATCCGCACCATGCTGCGCGACAAGAACCTGCGCCACGCGGGCATCACGCGCGATGGCAACAACATCGACATCCGTTTCCGCGATGGCGAAACCCTCAAGACCGCCGCGGCCATGTTGGGCGACCAACTGACCGACCTGGTGTGGACGCAAACGCCCGACGGCACCGAGTTCAAGCTCACCGGCGCACTCAAGCCCGAGGCGGCCCGCGCGGTGCAAGACGCCGCGATCAAGCAGAACATCACGACGCTGCACAACCGCGTCAATGAACTCGGCGTGGCCGAGCCCGTGATCCAGCAGCAGGGGTTCGATCGCGTCGTGATCGAGCTGCCCGGCGTGCAAGACACCGCCAAGGCCAAGGACATCATCGGCCGCACGGCCAACCTCGAGTTCCGCCTGGCCGACATGTCCACCGAAGCCCGTGCTGCCGTCGAAGGCACCGGCCCCGTGCCGTTCGGCCGCGAACGCTTCACCGTGGGCCGCGGCGCACCGGTCGTGACTCACCGCGAAGCCGTCGCCACCGGCGAAATGCTCACCAATGCCCAGCCGCGGCCGGACCAGAACGGTCAGCCCGCGGTCTCGGTCAGTCTCGACGCCAAGGGCGGCCGCCTGATGCGCGAGATGACACGCACCAATGTCGGCAACTTCATGGCCGCCATCCTGTTCGAAAAGGGCAAGGGCGAGGTGCTGACCGTCGCGCGCATCCAGGGCGAGTTCGGCAACGAGTTCCAGATCACCGGCATGGGCACGACCGAGAACGCCAACGACCTGTCGCTCCTGCTGCGCTCCGGCTCGCTGGCCGCTCCGATGGAGTTCATTCAAGAGAGCACGGTCGGCCCGACGCTCGGTGCCGACAACATCGCCAAGGGCTTCAACAGCGTGATCTACGGCTTTGCGGCGATCGCGGTGTTCATGTGTGCGTACTACCTGCTGTTCGGCGTGTTCTCGACAGCCGCGCTCGCGTTCAACCTGCTGCTGCTGGTGGCAGTGCTGTCGATGCTCCAGGCCACGCTCTCGCTGCCCGGCATCGCCGCCATCGCGCTCACGCTGGGCATGGCGATCGACTCCAACGTGCTGATCAACGAACGCATCCGCGAGGAGTTGCGTGCCGGCGCATCGCCGCAGGCTGCGATCAACACCGGCTATGAGCGGGCGTTTGCCACCATCATCGACTCGAACGTCACCACGCTGATCGCCGGCATCGCCCTCTTCACCTTTGGCTCCGGCCCGGTGAAGGGTTTCGCGGTGGTGCACTGCCTGGGCATCATGACCTCGATGTTCTCCGCCGTGGTGTTCTCACGCGGTCTGGTCAACCTCTGGTATGGCCGCAAGAAGAAGCTCAAGAGCGTGGCGATCGGCCAGGTCTGGAAGCCCGATGCCGCGGCCGATGCCGTCGCCAAGGGCTGAACAACAAGAACTCGAACAGGATCATTCACATGGAGTTCTTTCGCATCAAACGCGACATCCCGTTCATGCGGCATGCGCTGGTGTTCAACACCATCTCGGCTGTCACGTTCTTGCTGGCCGTGTTCTTCCTCGTCACGCGCGGCCTGCACCTGTCGATCGAGTTCAAGGGCGGCACGCTGATCGAAGCCAACTACGCGCAGGCGGCCGACATCGGCAAGGTGCGCAGCACGATCGAAGCCATGAAGATTGGCGAGGTTCAGGTGCAGTCCTTCGGCACCACGCGCAACGTGCTCATCCGCCTGCCGGTGGGAGCCGACGGCAAACTCGGTGACGTGGTCGACCGGGTGTTCGGCGAGTTGTGCAAGGCCGAATCAGGTGCCGTCAGCAAGAAGCTCGTCACCACCGACAAGGGCGAGCAAGCCGAGCGATCGGTCTGCGAAGCCGGCGGTGCCGAGCCGGTCACTTTGCAGCGCAGCGAGTTCGTCGGCCCCCAGGTCGGCAAGGAGCTCGCTCAGGATGGTGCGATGGCGCTGGCCTTTGTGGTCATCGGCATCATGATTTACCTGGCGTTTCGCTTCGAGTGGAAGTTCTCGGTGGCCGCCATCTTGGCCAACTTGCACGACGTGGTGATCATCCTGGGCTTCTTCGCGTTCTTCCAGTGGGAGTTCTCGCTGTCCGTCCTGGCGGCGGTGCTCGCGGTGCTGGGCTACTCGGTGAACGAATCGGTGGTGATCTTCGATCGGATCCGTGAGGCTTTCCGCAAGTACCGCAAGATGACCACGCCTGAGGTCATCGACCATGCCATCACGAGCACGATGAGCCGCACGGTCATCACCCACGGCAGCACGCAGTTGATGGTGCTGTCGATGCTGATCTTCGGCGGCCCGACGCTCCACTACTTCGCCATCGCGCTCACGATCGGTATCTGCTTCGGCATTTATTCGTCCGTTTTCGTCGCTGCCGCCATTGCGATGTGGCTTGGTGTCAAGCGCGAGGATCTGGTGAAGTCGGGCCCGTCCAAAGACGTCGATCCGAACGACCCGAACGCTGGGGCGGTGGTGTAGAGTAGGGCACCCCTTTCAGAGAAGCACCGACCAACCGTCCCATGGCGACCGCCGCCGATTCGTTGGCCCTGGCCGCCCAGGCTCGCCGCTCCTACGTGGAGCGGCTGTTGAGTGGCATCCCCAGCGTTGTCAACGCGGTTGAAGACGGTGCGCGGCTGCTTGCCACGCAGCCCGCCGAACACGGCATCCAGTACAAGCGGCGCGATGTCGCCACCGATCTGCGCAAGGCTGCACCCGCGTGGATCACCGGCATCGTGTCTGCATTGCGCGGCGCGCTCGTCAGCGGCATGGTGTCGGCGTCCAAGCCCGGCGAGTTGCCGCGCGGCACAGGCCGCACGACGCCGGGCATGTCCCTGGTCGACGACGACACCATCGAAGTCGAGATCCTCAGCTCGCGCCTTGCGCTCGCCATGATGGATCGCGCGTCCTGGGAGTTCACCGACATGCGCTCGCGCATGTCCTCGCTCGAAAAGCGCGACGAACTCGACACCAACGACGTGCTTCGCCCGCACGTGCTCGCGCGCATTCTCACCAGCACCTGGCGTGCGGCGTCCATGTCGCAAGACGCATGGAAAACGATCCAACCGGTGTTGCACGAAGAGTTCGCGCACTTCGCCGAAGAGGCCTACCACGAGACCAATCGTTGGTTGATCCAGCAGCGTGTGTTGCCTGAGGTCGACCTGCGCCCCTTCATCCGCCGCACGCGTACGTCCTACGCCTTCGCGCCAACTGCCATGTCGAGTGGCGTCGGTGGTCCCGTCAGCGCGCCCGCGCCTGCGGGCACACCCAGCAGCAACTTCGGGCGCATGGGTTCTGTGGGCGAAGAAACCCGCATGATGACGCGCGCAGGCGGGTTCGCGCGCGGCTCCGATCATGCCGAAGCGGTGCTCGGGCGGCTCAACCGCTTAATCGGTCGCCAGGTTCCCGATTTCGCCGGCACGGCACAGATGCCTCCGCCAGCGTCCGCGGGGTTGAAAGCTGCCATCACCGATGCGCAGCAGGGCATTCAGCGCCGCCTGAGCGCGACCACAAGCGGTGGGCCCGATGCGGCAGGGGTCAAGCCCGCTGAAGTGGTCGTCAGCACGCCCGCGTTGCTCGAAGAACTTCACCAGCGCAAGCAGGAGCTCAAGAAGGCGGCGAGCACACCGGTGGAGCGCGCAACGATCGAGATCGTCGCTTTGCTGTTCCAAAGCATCTTGATGGAGGAGCGCATCCCGGCGGTCGTGCGCGTCTGGTTCGCGCGGCTTCAGATGCCGGTATTGCGGGTTGCCGTCGGCGAGCCGGATTTCTTTGCCACAGTCGATCACCCGGCGCGCCGCCTCATTGACCGCATGGGTGCCTGCGTCATGGGGTTCGATGCCACCAGCCGGGCGGTGGCGGACACGCTTGAGAAAGAGATCAAGCGCGTCGTGCAAGTTGTCGAAGCCTACCCGGACACTGGGCGTCGTGTGTTCCAGACCGTCTTGACCGAGTTCGAAAAGTTTCTCGAGCACTACTTCAAGAACGAGAACGAAACGACGCGCAAAGGGGTGTCCCTGGCTCAGCAGGTCGAGCAGCGCGAGACCTTGGCCATCCAGTACACGATCGAGCTGCGCAAGATGCTCAATGAAGTGCCAGTTCAGGAGGGCGTGCGCGATTTTCTGTTCCATGTCTGGGCCGACGTGATGGCCATGACGGCCGTGAAGAGTGGTGCGCAAGGCGCCGAGGCCAAGACGATGAAGCGTGTCGCGGCTGACCTGATCTGGTCGGCGAGCGCCAAGGTGTCGCGCGAGGAACGGGCCGAGGTCATCCGTCGGCTTCCGCCCTTGCTCAAAACGCTGCGCGAGGGGATGGACCACGCCAACATCCCGGCCGAAAAGCAGGACGAGCACATCCAGAAGCTCAACAACTCTCTGGCCGCGGCCTTCACGGCCAAGACGGCAGCCATTGCGCCAGAGCGTCTCGAGGAGCTGATGGGCCGCCTCGAAACGCTGGAAGAACTTCTTCCGGAGAACACCGACGAAATCGAGATCGACGAGTCGATGGTGCTCGATCTGTCCGGACACGAGAGCTCGGAGCTCGAAGTGGTTGGCGAAGGCGGGTCGATGCCGACGCCTGCCATGCTCGCCTGGGCCCGCGAACTCCAGGTCGGCGGCTGGTACATGCTCGACTACCGCGGCCGGAACGAGGCCGTGCAGCTGGTTTGGCAGGGCTTGCGTCGGCAGCTGACGCTGTTTGTGTCGCCCCATGGCCGCGGCGTGCTGTTCCAGCAACACCGCTTGGCAGCCTTCCTCCAGGCGGGGCTGCTCGTGCCGGCGCAGGATGAATCGCTGACCGTGCGCGCCACGCGCAGTGCGTTGGCCAAGCTGGATGTCGACCCGACCCGCCTGCTCAACTGATCAGAAGGCATGCTCCCGAAGAAAAGCCGCCCCAGGGCGGCTTTCTGTTTGTCGCCGATGGTTCTCGGCCGTCAGTGGATCAGGCGATCTTCTTCGGCGACGAAGAGTTCATCCAGTATCAGCGCATCCGGCTCCTCGCCGAGGCTCCAGAAAACCATCAGGACGATGATCTTCAGGTCTTCGAGATTCACGGGGCCTCCCGGAATGGCGGTCGCCCGGTCAACGACCATCTCGCGCATCGGGGGCGGCAGAACGCCAGCGGACTCGAGGAAGCTGACAAACCCGATGGAATCCTCGCCCAGGTGCTCGTGCTCGGCGGGTGAGTAGACACGAAGGCTGTCGGGTTGCTGCTCGCCGGAGTATGACTCGGCGGCAGTTGCCAAGCCGTCGAGCCAGGAAAGCGCCTCTTCGATCTCGTCCGACTCGAAGCCTATCGCGGCCAGCTTGCGGGTCAGCTGGGCGTGGTCTGGACAGGCATCCGGCCGCCAGTAGTTTTCGTACAGGTAGACGAGCACGTCGAACATGAATTCACTATAACCCAGCCCTATCCTTGTGAGCCGGGAATAAATTCAGCGCAAAAGTCAGCTTGCGCTGACCCGCTGGAATAGCTGGCCAGGCAGCCGGGCAACCTCGCCAGCGAGTTCGAGCTCGAGCAGGCGCGCGCTGAGTTCGGGTGCCGGCCAGCCGGTTCGTGCCACCAAGGCGTCCAGATTGACCGGGTCGTAGCCGAGTGCGGCCAGGAGTGGATCGCCTTGGCTTTCGTCATCTGTTCCGGCATCAATCGAACGAGTCAGATCGCGGACTCCCCAGGCGAGGTCTTCGAGGATGTCGGCACCGGCCTCGACAAGTTTCGCCCCTTGCTTGATCAAGGCGTGACAGCCGCGCGCCTGAGGCGAATGAATCGAGCCCGGAATCGCGAACACCTCTCGGCCGCACTCCGTGGCCAGGCGGGCGGTGATCAGCGAGCCGGACTGCAGGGCGGCTTCGACCACCAAGGTGCCGCGTGCCAGGGCCGCAATGATGCGATTGCGTTGCGGAAAGTGCGGCGCCAGAGGCGGTGTTCCGGGTGAGTACTCGCTGACGATGAGGCCCTTGCGAGCGATTCGGTGGGCCAGATCCAGGTGGCGGCGCGGGTAGACGCGATCCAGCCCGGTCCCTACCACCGCAATCGTGCCGCCGTCTCCGCTCAGCGCGCCCTCGTGGGCTGCCCCGTCGACTCCCGCCGCGAGGCCGGAAACGATCGTCAGGCCTGCTTGGCTGAGATGTGACGCGAATGAGCGCGCGTTCTCGAGACCCTGCGGCGTGGGGTTTCGGCTGCCGACCACAGCCAGGCTGGGCCGGCTCAGGTACGACGCATCGCCTTGCAAAAACAGCAGGAGGGGTGGGTCGGCCGTAGCCAACAGGTTCTGGGGGTAGGCGCTGTCCCCGAGGGTGAGGACGCTGCGAGGCACGTCGTCGGAACTGCCGGCGAGCCACTCGAAGGCGGCGTCGATGCGCGCCTGGATCTCGTCAGGAAGCTCGGCGAGCGCCTTGGCCGTAGCCCCGCTCACGACCTGCTGTCGGGCGGCGGTCGATGCCGTCAGAACGGCGTCGGGCGAGCCGAACGCTGCCAGCAGCTTGCGGGCCGACTCGCGGCCCACCTGCGGGGTTTCGATCAGCCGCAGCCATGCGGCAAGCTCGACCCGGTCCATGCCGTCGTCGCGGTGGGCGCCGGGCCGTGGTGAGTCAGGGCTGCGTGAAGCGGTCGCCGCGCGACACCGGTTCCTTCACCGTCAGGATCAGCGCGTAGGACATGCGATCGAACACGCGGAAGACGAACAGGTTGCCATGGCGCTCGTCGGGGACCTTGATGGTCGTATTGCCGTCGGTCGGGTCCTTGACGTACGGGCCGGCGCGCCAGAGCGCGAGCACGTGGCCGCTTTCCATGCCGTCCTTGGTGCCACGGTTCAACGCGACGATCTGGTTCTGCCCGGCGTTCACGGCTTCGCCGTAGACGGAGACGATCTGACCCGAAATCTCGCCTTTGGGCGCGTGCGGCACGTAGTTGGTGAAGTCGCGCGGCGGGACAGGGGCCAGTCGGTCGCCGATGTAAGCCTCTTGGCGGTTGCTCGTCACCGTGAACGTGTCGGGCACGATGTCGCCGTTGACGGTGCCGCCGGTGCGCGTGAGCTCGGCGGTGCCGAGGTAGAAGGCTTCGTAGCCCAGCACTTCGTTGGTGGTCGGGTCCGTCAGCGGGCGCGGCTTGCGGAAGATCCGGAAGTTGCGATTGCCGCCCAGATCGCCACGCACGTAGGTGAGGTCGCCGCGGGTCATGAAGGCACGGCCTTCCGGCGACGCCACGATGCGGGGCGCCTTTTCGAGCTCATCCGAGTTGAAGATCACCGCTTCGTTGAGGAAGGGTTCGATCATCGCCAGGGTGACCGACGAAATCGCGTTGTTCAGGTCACCCGAGCGCACGCGCGGCGAGAGCCGGTCCGAGCCGTTCGGGCCTTCGCCTACGCGCAGGGTGGCGCGGCCGTCGCTCTTGACCAGATAAAGCGTCTGGCCCGGGTAGATCAGGTGGGGGTTGCGGATCTGCTGGAGGTTCATGCCCCAAAGCTCCGGCCAACGCCACGGGCTCTTGAGGAACAGCCCGGAGATGCCCCAGAGGGTGTCGCCGCTCTTGACGGTGTAACTGTCGGGTGCGTTGGGCGACAGTTCGGACAAGGGGACACCGGCCGAAGCGACCTGATTGGCTGTGCTGCGCTGCTGCTGGGTGATCGGGAAGTTCGGTTCAGCGGCGGAGGCACCGAGGCAGAAGATGCCCAATGCCAGAGTGATCGCGGAAGCCCGGAAAAAGGACTGGGCGGAACGGGTGCTTCGGGTCATGAAGGTGAGTCTCCGGACGCACAGACAGCACAATACTGGCTGTACGGTTTACTGAACCGGCTGCTGCAAGGGCCCACAGACCGGCGAAAATCTTCATTCAGTTTCGCAGATTCTGACTCTAAACCCTTGATATCGCAACGAAAGTCACCCGACGATACCTTTGTTGTGCTGCCTGTCACACCAGCTGCCGTTGCGTGTTGTCCACAAGGCCCCGGAACCTGATTCTTATGTCCAAGCTCGCCATCCTTCGCTACCCCGACCCCCGTCTCCATACCGTCGCCAAACCGGTTGATGTGGTTGACGACCGGATCCGCCAGTTGGTGGATGACATGCTGGAGACCATGTACGCGGTCGATGGCGTGGGCCTGGCGGCCACGCAGGTCGACGTCCATGAGCGCGTCATCGTGATGGACACATCCGAGACGCGGGACGACCCTCGCGTGCTGATCAACCCCGAATTGACCGCCAAAAGCACCGAAATGAGCATCGCCGATGAGGGCTGCCTGTCGGTTCCGACGGTCTACGACAAGGTTCCGCGCCACACGAAGGTCACGGTCAGGGCGCTCGATCGCGATGGAAATAGCCACGAGTTCGAGGCAGAAGGCTTGCTTTCCGTGTGCGTTCAGCACGAAATGGATCATTTGATGGGCAAGGTGTTCGTCGAGTACCTCAGTTCGCTCAAGCGCGACCGCATCAAGGGCAAGATGCTGAAGAAGGCGCGCGAAGAGCAGCGCGCATGAGGATTGCGTTCGCCGGCACGCCCGAGTTCGCCGCCGTTGCCCTGGCGCGCCTGAAGGACGCCGGTTTCGACATTGCGCTGGTCTTGACGCAGCCCGACCGCCCCGCCGGGCGAGGGCTCAAGCTCCAGCCCTCGGCCGTCAAGGCCTACGCGATGGCGCATGGCATCCCCGTGGCTCAGCCGCGCAGCCTGCGGTTGGACGGCAAGTACCCGGAAGACGCCGCGCAGGCGCGCGAGCAGCTCCTTGCTGCAAGCGTCGATGTGATGGTGGTGGCCGCGTATGGCCTGATCCTCCCGACCTGGGTGCTTGAACTTCCCCCTCGGGGTTGCCTGAACATCCACGCCTCGTTGCTGCCGCGTTGGCGGGGTGCTGCGCCCATTCACCGCGCGATCGAGGCCGGCGATGCGCGCACCGGCATCACCATCATGCAGATGGATGCGGGCCTCGATACTGGCGACATGTTGCTTGTCGAAGCGATCGACATCGCGCCAGGCGACACCACCGCGGCCTTGCACGACCGCTTGGCTGAGCTTGGCGGGCGGCTGATCGTCAAGGCGCTGGAGCTTGCAGCCTGCGGCGGGATCACGGCCACGCCGCAGCCGCTCGAGGGCGTGACCTACGCGCACAAGATCGAGAAGTCAGAGGCCGCGCTCGACTGGTCGCAGCCGGCCGGCACGCTGGCCCGGCGCGTTCGAGCGTTCGATCCCTTCCCGGGTGCGGCGGCCCAGTTCGACGGCGAGCCCATCAAGATTTGGCGCGCACAAGTCGCTGAAGGCACGGGTGCGCCGGGTTCGGTGTTGGCGGTCAGTGACGACGGCATCCGCGTGGCCTGTGGTCAAGCCGCCTTGCTTCTGACAGAGTTGCAGCGCCCTGGCGGCAAGCGGTTGCCGGCCCGGCAGTTCCTCCAGGGCCGCCCGGTGCAGCCCGGGCAGGCTTTCGGTGGCGCGGGAGATTGAACTCTTGGCCGCCGGCCGCATCTACGCGGCTCGAACTCACAAGGAGCGTTGCGAATGTTCAACCTGTTGAAGACCGCCGTGCTGATGGCTGCCATCACGGCGCTGTTCATGGCCATTGGCGCCTTCATCGGTGGCCGCTCGGGGATGATGATCGCGTTGATCGTTGCCCTGGGCATGAATTTCTTCAGCTACTGGTTCTCCGACAAGCTGGTGCTGAAGATGTACAACGCGCAAGAGGTCGACGAGACCAGCGCGCCCCAGTTCTACCGGATGGTGCAAGACCTGGCGCAGCGCGCGCAACTGCCGATGCCGCGCGTGTACCTCATCAACGAAGACGCGCCCAATGCGTTTGCCACCGGCCGCAACCCGGACAACGCGGCCGTCGCCGCGACCACCGGCATCCTGCGCGTGCTGAGCGAGCGCGAATTGCGCGGCGTGATGGCGCACGAGTTGGCGCATGTAAAGCACCGTGACATCCTGATCAGCACGGTGAGCGCCACCATGGCTGGTGCGATCTCGATGTTGGCCAACTTCGCGATGTTCTTCGGTGGGCGCGACAGCGAAGGCCGTTCGCACAACCCGATCGTTGGCCTGCTGGTGATGATCCTGGCGCCGCTAGCTGCAAGCCTGATCCAGATGGCCATCAGCCGCGCGCGCGAGTTCGAGGCCGACCGGGGGGGGGCCGAGATCTCGGGCGACCCGCAGGCCTTGGCCAGCGCGCTGCAGAAAATCCAGCGCTTCGCGCAGGGCATGCCGATCGAGACGGCCGAGCGACACCCCGAGACGGCACAGATGATGATCATGAACCCGCTGTCTGGCGGCGGCCTGCGCGGGCTGTTCTCGACGCACCCGTCTACCGAAGAGCGGGTGGCGCGCCTGCTGGCGATGGCGGCTTGACACCGGCGCGTCTCAATCTCGATCGGTGAAAAGCGGGGCAATTGCCCCGCTTTTTCATTCGTGCGTGAAGCCGGGCCTGCCGAGAATGCAGACCAGACACACCCGCCTTTGTCGTCATGCGCCGCCCCATCCACCTTTCGATCGTGCTGCTTGCCTTTGTGCTGTCGGCGTGCGACCTGTTGGGCGCCTCGCCCGAGCAGCTGGCCGCGGCCAAGGAGGCCGAAGGCAAGGCCATTGGAGCCGCGTGCCGCCACGCCGGCCGGGCGATCGAAGACTGCTACGCGATGAACCGCAAGGCTGACAAGGCCGCGGTGTTCGCGGGTTGGCGCGACATGAACGACTACATGCGCGAGAACCAGATCGAGACCGTGCCCTCGGCGAGCATGGCGGCCAAGGCGGATTCCGGCAGCGACGGCAAGGCTGCCGACGCCGCCCCCGAGGCCCGCACGCCCGATCAAAAGTCGGCTGACGCCAGCAAGCCCAACCCGCCACGGATCGAACGTGCAGAAGCCATCAAGCCTGTGGTTGAACCCATTCCCGATGTGGCGGATCGCCACGCCGCACGAACCGGCCCAAGCGGCAAGGTCCGCGACATCAAGACCCACGACTGACACGGCTTCCCGCTCGGCGCGAGAATGCGCGCCATGCTTTCGTTGAAGGGAACGCTGCGCCACGCGCAGTTCCGCGCCGGCCTGCGCGACATGAGCTCGGTCTCGCTGGGTATCGCGGCTTGGGGCCTGGTGACGGGTGTAGCCATGGTGAAGGGTGGCCTGTCGATCCCGCTGGCCTTGCTGATGAACTTCATGGTGTACGCGGGCAGCGTGCAGTTGGCCGTCATCCCGCTCATGACGGTGGGCGCTCCGATGTGGGTGATCTGGGCCACTGCCGTGTGCATCAACCTGCGCTTCGTGATCTTCAGCGCGCAGTGGCGCAACTACTTCATGCGCTACCCGCTGCGCGAGCGGCTGTTCCTCGGCTATGTCAGCGGCGACCTCACCTATGTGATCTTCATGCGGCGCTTTCCAAAGCCCGCAGAGGGTGAAGGCCAGACCGAATATTTCATCGGCGCTTCGTTTGCCAACTGGCTGTTCTGGGTGGTGCCGGCCACCATCGGCATCCTGCTCGCCGACGTGATCCCCACCCACTGGGGTCTCGGTTTTGCCGGCGTGCTCGCGCTGCTGGGGCTTACCTATTCGCTGATGTCCGATCGCGCGACGGCCATCTCGGCTGCCGTGGCGGGTGCGGCCGCGGTGGCGGCGTTCGCGCTGCCGCTTCGGCTGCACATCGTGGTGGCGATCGCGGCCGCCGTGACGGTCGGGCTCTTGATGGACGGGCGCCGTCCGCGTGCCGCATGAACAGCACCTACGCGCTCGTCACCATCATCGGCTTGACCTTGATCACCATCGTCACGCGCGCCTTCTTCATGATCCCGGAGCGCGAGCTGCCCCTGCCCGACTGGGTGCGGCGGGGCTTGCGCTACGCCCCGCTGGCCGCGCTGGCGGCGGTCGTCGTGCCGGAGGTGGTGATGTCGCAGGGGCAGTTGATCACCACCTGGCAGGACGCCCGCCTGTACGCCGCCGTGGCGGCCACCGCCTACTACTTCTGGCGGCGCGGCATCCTGGGCACCATCCTCACCGGCATGGCGGTGTTGATTCCCTTGAAACTTGGCCTGGGCTGGTGAGTTACAAGCGGGTTCATAGTGTCCAATAGCGGGCTGCACATCCAGTCATCACCGCTCACACCATGAAAGTTCTTCGCTTCCAAGACCTCGCCGATCAAGGCAAGGCGGCCGGTCAACGTGTGTTCATCCGCGCCGATCTGAACGTCCCGCAAGACGACGCCGGCAACATCACCGAAGACACGCGCATTCGAGCGTCCATCCCGTGCATCGAGATGGCGCTCAAGGCCGGAGCCGCGGTGATGGTCACCTCGCACCTGGGCCGCCCGACCGAAGGCGAATTCAAGCCCGCAGATTCGCTTGCCCCCGTGGCCAGGCGCATGGGCGAGCTGATGGGCCGCGAGATCCCGGTCGTGGCCAACTGGGTCGATGGCGTGCAGGTCGCGCCCGGCCAGGTGGTGATGCTCGAGAACTGCCGCCTCAACAAGGGCGAGAAGAAGAACAACGAAGAGCTCGCCAAGAAGATGGCCGCCCTGTGCGACATCTTCGTGCACGACGCCTTCGGCACCGCCCACCGTGCCGAGGCCTCCACCTACGGCATCGCGCAGTTCGCCAAGGTGGCGTGCGCCGGCCCGCTGCTCGCTGCCGAAATCGACGCCATCTCGAAGGCGCTGGCCTCGCCGAAGCGCCCGCTGGTCGCCATCGTGGCCGGCAGCAAGGTGAGCACCAAGCTGACGATCCTCCAGGCGCTGGCCAAGAACGTCGACCAGCTCATCGTGGGCGGCGGCATTGCCAACACCTTCCTGCTGGCTGCTGGCCTGCCGATCGGCAAGTCGCTCGCCGAGCCCGATCTGCTGGGTGAAGCCAAGGCGGTGATCGAGGCCATGAAGGCGCGCGGTGCCGCGGTGCCGATCCCGGTCGACGTGGTGACGGCCAAGACCTTTGCCGCCGATGCGCCCGCCACGGTCAAGGACGCCGCCGACGTATCGGCCGACGACCTGATCCTCGACATCGGCCCCAAGACCGCGGCGCATCTGGCCGAGATGCTGAAGAAGGCTGGGACGATCGTGTGGAACGGCCCTGTCGGTGTGTTCGAGTTCGACGCCTTTGCACACGGCACCGAGACCCTGGCGCGTGCGATCGCCGAGTCGAGCGCATTCAGCATCGCAGGCGGCGGCGACACGCTGGCAGCGATCGCCAAGTACGGCATCGAGAAGGACGTGGGCTACATCTCCACCGGTGGCGGCGCGTTCCTCGAAGTGCTGGAGGGCAAGACCTTGCCGGCGTTCGAGATCCTGCAAAAGCGCGCTCAGGCCTGAGCCCGGGCGCATTCGCCGAGCCCGATCGTTCTCACCCACACAGAAGTACGGAGACCTCACCCATGCCTCGCGCTACCAAGATCGTCGCCACGCTCGGCCCCGCTTCCAGCACGCCCGAGGTTCTGGAGAAAATGATCCGGGCCGGGGTCGACGTGGTGCGGCTCAACTTCTCGCATGGCAAGGCGCAGGACCACATCGATCGCGCCATGCTCGTGCGCGAAGCGGCCAAGGCAGTGGGCAAAGAGGTTGCCATCATGGCCGACCTGCAGGGCCCGAAGATCCGTGTCGGCAAGTTCGAGAACGGCAAGACCATCATCGAGCCGGGGCAGAAGTTCATCCTCGACGGTGCGACCACCGCGCTCGGCACCAACGAGCGCGTGGGCCTCGATTACAAGGAGTTGCCGCGCGACGTGCGCCCTGGCGACACGTTGCTGCTCAACGATGGCCTGCTCAAGCTGACCGTCGATGCGGTCAAGGGTGAAGAGGTGCACACCACGGTGGTGATCGGTGGCGAGTTGTCCAACAACAAGGGCATCAACAAGGCCGGCGGCGGCCTGACCGCGCCGGCGCTCACCGCCAAGGACATGGAAGACATCAAGACCGCGATGAGCTTCCAGTGCCAGTACCTTGCGGTGAGCTTCCCCAAGAACGCCACCGACATGGAAATGGCCCGCCAGCTCGCCAACGTGGCGGGCGAGCCGTATCGGCACAAGCCTGCGCTGATCGCCAAGATCGAGCGCAGCGAGGCGATCCCGGTGCTGGAATCGATCATTCGCGCGAGCGACGGCATCATGGTCGCGCGCGGTGACCTGGCCGTCGAGGTCGGCAACGCCGCCGTGCCCGCGCTGCAAAAGCGCATGATCAAGCTCGCGCGCGACATGGACCGCGTGGTCATCACCGCCACGCAGATGATGGAGTCGATGATCGTGAACCCGGTGCCCACGCGTGCCGAGGTGAGCGACGTGGCCAACGCGGTGCTCGACGGCACCGACGCCGTGATGCTCAGTGCCGAGACGGCCGCCGGCAGGTACCCGATCGAGACGGTGGAGATGATGGCGAGCATCTGCGTCGAGGCCGAGTCCGCCGAAGAGATCTCGCTTGATGCGAGCTTCACCAACAAGACCTTCGGCCGCATCGACCAGTCGATTGCGATGGGCGCGCTGTTCACCGCCTACCACCTGGGTTGCAAGGCCATCCTGGCGCTCACTGAATCGGGTTCGACGGCGCTTTGGATGAGCCGTCACAGGATCCATGTGCCGATCTTCGGTTTGACCTCGCAGGTGAGCAGCCAGCGCCGCATGTCGCTGTTTCGCAATGTCTCGCCCTTGCTGATGCCCAACTTCACCGACCGCGACGAAGCGCTCAAGCACGCCGAGGCCCTGCTGGTGAGCAACGGCGTGCTGCGCCCGGGCGACACCTACGCCATCACCTGCGGCGAGCCCATGGGCTACCCGGGCGGCACCAACATGCTCAAGGTGTGCATGGTGGCGTGAGGCACGCGCCCCACGCGGTGCGATGGTTCACTCGAACCGCAGCGCGATGCCAGTCACGAACAGCAGGTCGTAGTTCTTGAGGCCCGCGCCGGGCGCGCTGTCGTAGCGGTGGATCAGACCGGTCGTGAGTTGCAGTCGATCGGTGATGGCCACGGCCAGGCCCAGATCGAGCACGGTGCGGAACTCGCCCGTGTCGACCAGGTTCGGAATGTAGTCAAGCCGCTGCCTGGCTGAGGTCGACGGCGTCAGCTGGTGTGTCGATGTTTCACTCAGCACGGCCTCGGTGCGGCCGTAGTGCGTGCGGACCTCGCCGCCCACGTCGGTGGGCTCGACGTAGCGGTCTTCGGTGTAGCCGAGACCGACCGAGATGTCCCATGTGTTGCGCTCGTTGCGCACGAGGTGGTGGCCGAGACCGGCATAGGCCGAGTACCGGCCTGCGATGTTCGATGGCTTGTCGCGCAGGTACTCCAGCTTGCCGAACCCGAAGTTGTCGCTGTCCTTGAAGTCCTGGTCGTACTGCGTGAACAGGTTCAGGTTGGCCGCGGTAGTTTCCTCTTCGTCGCGCGCGTAGTTGGCTCGGCCAGTGAATGCCCACTTGTTGTCGTCCGTCTGGCGTACCGCCTCGCCCGTCAGGGTGACGCTGGCGGTACGCGAGTTGCCGTCGGTGGCGCTGGCGTTCAGGCCCCACAGAGAGCGTGTATTGCCGTCGGGTTTGCTGACCAGTTGCGCCTGTGCGTTGAACGCGGTGCCGGCGCCCGCGCATGCCAGCAGGGCCATGAGGGCGCGAAGGGTGGAGGTGTGAGAAGAAGTCATGTGCATTACCTTGTCGTCCCGTCGGCGGCTGGGCAAGGCGTGTGCCGCGCCGCCACAATGCGTGGATGGACACGACGCTCACGCTTGACGACATTCGCGCCGCCGCGCAGCGCATCCACGGCCAGGTGATGCGCACGCCCTGCATGCCGTCACGCACGCTGGGCGAGATCGTCGGCTGCGAGGTCTACCTCAAATTCGAGAACCTGCAGTTCACCGCCTCCTTCAAGGAGCGCGGAGCGCTGAACAAGATCGCGCAGCTCAGCGATGCCGAACGTGCCTGCGGTGTGCTCGCGGTGTCGGCCGGCAACCATGCGCAGGGCGTGGCGTACCACGCACAACGACAGGGCATCCCCGCCACCATCGTGATGCCGCGCTTTGCCGCGCCGGTGAAGGTGATGCGCACGCGCGGTTTCGGCGCGCAGGTGGTGCTGCACGGCGACACCTTCGATGATGCCCGCGCGCATGGCCTGCAGCTCGCGCGCGACCGTGGCTACACGCTGATCCACCCTTTTGACGATCTCGCCATTGCGGCCGGGCAGGGCACGCTGGGGCTGGAGATGCTCGAGCAGCAGCCCGATCTCGACACCTTGCTCGTGGCCATCGGTGGTGGCGGCCTGATCGGCGGTGTGGCCACCGCAGCGCGCGCGTTGCGGCCGGGCATCGAGGTGATCGGTGTGCAGACGGAGCGCTTCCCGGCCGTCTGGAACGCCCTGCACGCTGAGAACCGCGGCACGGCCGAGGCCACCATCGCCGACGGCATCGGCGTCAAGTCGCCGGGCGTGGTGACGATGCCGCTGATCCGCGAGCACGTGAGCGATGTGCTGCTGGTGGACGAAAGCGAGATCGAGCAGGCGATCGTGATGCTGCTGGAGATCGAGAAGACCGTGGTCGAAGGTGCGGCCGCGGTCGGCCTCGCTGCGCTGATCAAGAACCGCGAGCGATTCACGGGCCGCAAGGTCGGCCTGATTCTCTCGGGCGGCAACATCGATCCGCTGGTGCTGGCCGAGATCATCGAGCGCGGCATGGTCAAGTCAGGCCGGCTGGCCCGCCTCAAGCTCGATGTGCGCGATGTGCCCGGCGCACTGGCTGACGTGGCAACGTTACTCGGCCGCCTGGGAGCCAACATCGACGAAGTGCAGCACCAGCGCGCCTTCAGTTCGGTATCGGTCGAGCGGGTTCAGATCGAAGTGGTGGTGCACACGCAGGGCGTGGAGCACATCGAGGAGATCCTGACGGCGATGCGCGCCGCGGGCTACCGCGCCGAGCGAATCGGCTAGCGGCGGCCTCGCGGTCGCCTCGCCCCGATGGTCATCTCAGGCGGCGTGGCGCACGCTCTGGAGCATCGCCGCCACCGCGGGCGACATGTTCAGCGGCACGAGATCCAGGCCGGCCAGCTCAGGCGCCATCACGCGGAAGAGTTCGTCTGCGAAGCTGTGGCCGATGGTCTCGACGCCGTCGAAATCCATCTCGGCACGGCGGAAGACCCCGAGCCGTGCCGCCACGCGCCGCGCCTGGGCGCGCGAATCCAGGCCTGACAACGGGGTGGCCATCAGGCGCAGCGGGACCACCGTTCGCTCGAAGCCGTAGCTCGCGCCGTCGAGGCTGTGCGCCTTCAGCACCGAATCGAGCGTGCGCGTGGTATCGAGCGCGAACGCCGCGTAGACCGAGGTGCCACGGTGTTTGACCGCACGGCCCGGGCGCCAGGTGTTGCCTTCCCATTCGCGGCGCTGAAAGGCCGTGTGATTGGCGTGCAGATCGAACACATCGGCCAGCCGGGAGGTGAAGTACAGGCCACGCCCGGCATGGCGCGCAGGCTGGCTGGTAAGTTTGCCCTTGCTCAGCTCCAGCATGGCGAGTGATGGGTCGTCCAGGTCAAAGCTGCGCGACAGCTGATCGAACACACCGCAGCCGTCGTCAGAGACCAGAAGCTGCAGGTGGCTCGGGGTCTGGCGCAGCGAGACGGTCACCCAGTCACCCCCGCTGTGGTCGATGGCGTTGTTGAGCAGCTCGCCGAACGCGTGCTGCGTCATGCGGCGAAGCTCGGCTGGCAGCGTGAAGAAGGGCGCGAAGTCGCGTGACCAGGGCAGGTCTTCCTGAAGGCCCGCGAGCGGGTAGCGCTTGACGATCTGGCGCAGCAGGCCGGGCCGATAGTGCGGCTTGCGGGCACTGCCCTCGCGTTGCAGCCAACCCAGTTGCACCAAGCGCTGCAAGGCGCGCTGGGCGGTGCCGCGCGTGACGCCCGCCGTGTTCGCCACATGCTGGGCCAGGTCATGCGGATGCGCCAGCGCGTCGGCGGTGATGGTGAGCGTGAGAGCGTTCAGGTCGAGTCGTGCCATGGCGTGCGCCCGGTCATCGTGTGGGCAGTCAGTGTCGGCCGCAGCCTGCGGGTCTGTAGCCGGAAAAGCCGGGGTTTTGCAGTGCAGTTCGGCCATCACCCCCGGACGACGGCACCCCACCCCCAGACGCGGGACCGCGCGCTCTGAAAGGGTTTCCATGGGGGCCGGTCGCTACAATCCGGGCAGTTTCGGTGCGGTTTCACTGCACTTCCGGCGCCTGCGCGTGGCGCAACGCCGAACCGGTTTCATCACTCTTCGGACACGACCATGCCACTCGTCTCAATGCGCCAGCTCCTGGACCATGCCGCTGAAAACGGCTACGGCATCCCGGCCTTCAACGTCAACAACCTCGAGCAAGTGCAGGCCGTGATGGCCGCAGCCGATGAAGTGGGCGCCCCGGTGATCCTGCAAGCCAGCGCCGGTGCGCGCAAGTACGCGGGCGAGCCCTTCATCAAGCACCTGATCCAGGCCGCCGTCGAAGCATTCCCCCATATCCCGCTCGTGATGCACCAGGACCACGGCACCTCGCCGCTGGTGTGCGAAGGCGCCATCAACCTCGGCTTCGGCTCGGTGATGATGGACGGCTCTCTGCGCGAAGACGGCAAGACGCCGGCTGACTTTGCCTACAACGTCGACGTGACGCGCAAGGTCGTGCAGATGTCGCACAAGGTCGGTGTGACCGTCGAAGGCGAACTGGGTTGCCTGGGCAATCTCGAAACCGGTGACGCCGGCGAAGAAGACGGCATCGGCGCCGAGGGCAAGCTTGACCACAGCCAGATGCTGACCGACCCCGAAGAGGCCGCCGTCTTCGTGCGCGAGACGCAACTCGACGCGCTGGCGATCGCCATCGGCACCAGCCACGGCGCCTACAAGTTCTCGCGCAAGCCCACGGGCGACATCCTCGCGATCTCGCGCGTGAAAGAAATCCACAAGCGCATTCCCAACACCCATCTGGTGATGCACGGCTCGTCGTCGGTGCCGGCCGAACTGCTGGCCATCATCAACCAGTACGGCGGCAAGATCAAAGAGACCTACGGCGTGCCGATCGAAGAGATTCAAGAGGCCATCAAATTCGGCGTGCGCAAGATCAACATCGACACCGACATCCGCCTGGCGATGACCGGCGCGGTGCGCAAGTTCCTGGCCGAGAACCCGGACAAGTTCGACGCACGCGAATGGCTCAAGCCGGCGCGTGAAGCCGCCAAGGCCGTTTGCAAGGCGCGCTACATCGAGTTCGGCTGCGAAGGCCAGGCCCCCAAGATCAAGCCGCAGAGCCTGACGCAGATCGCTCAGCGCTACGCCCAAGGTGAACTCGCGCAGACCGTGGTCTGATGGTTCAGTCGCTTCTTCAATCGACGATCACCTCGCTGCCGCTGCTCGCGCGCGGCAAGGTGCGCGACAACTACGCGGTCGGCGACGACCGCATCCTCATGGTCGCGTCCGATCGCCTGAGCGCGTTCGACGTCATCATGGGTGAACCCATCCCCGGCAAAGGTGCCTTGCTGACCGAGATGGCGCTGTTCTGGTTCGCCCATCTGCAGGGCATCGTGCCCAACCACCTGACGGGCGACGACCCCACCTCCGTGGTGAGCGCCGCCGAGCGCGACCAAGTGCGCGGCCGTTCGATGCTCGTCAAGCGCCTGAAGCCGCTGCCCATCGAGGCCGTGGTGCGCGGTTACCTCGCTGGAAGCGGCTGGGCCGAGTACCAGGCCAGCCAGTCGGTGTGCGGCGTCAAACTCCCTGCGGGCTTGCAGAACGCGAGCAAGCTGCCCGAGCCGATCTTCACCCCGGCCACCAAGGCCGAGATGGGCGACCACGACGAGAACATCTCGTTCGAGCGCATGGTGCAGGTGGTGGGTGCCGATCTGGCCGAGCGGGTTCGCGCGACGGCGATCAAGCTCTACAGCACCGCCGCCGAGATCGCACTCAAGAAGGGCATCATCATCGCCGACACCAAGTTCGAGTTCGGCCTCGACGCCGACGGCACGCTGACGCTGATGGACGAGGTGCTCACGCCCGACTCCTCGCGCTTCTGGCCGGTCGAGGGGTACGAGGCGGCCTTCCGCGAGGGCCGCAACCCGCCGAGCTACGACAAGCAGTTCGTGCGCGACTGGCTTGAACAGGCCCGCGTCGAGGGTCAGCCCTGGAACAAGCGCGCACCCGCCCCGACCCTGCCTGACGAGGTGGTCGCCAACACCGCAGCGAAGTACCGCGAAGCCCTGCAGCGCCTCACGGCCTGACGACCACACGATGAAGTCGCGCCTGCTGAGTCGGCTGGACTTTGCCATTGCCGGTGCGTCGCACCCTCTGCAGGCCGACTGCCTGCGTGCCGAGCGCGCTTGCTTGTTGGCAAGGCAGGGTCAGATCGCCACGGCGCGTGCCGAACTCGCCATGCTGCAGACGCAGTACGCGATCCGACCCCAGCCGGTGATGAGTGCCTGGCTCAGCCTGCTCGACGGACTGTGCAGCTTCTTCGTCGATCTCAGCCGGATGGCCCGCGACAAGATGTCGCGCGCTTACGCGCTCAGCGCTGCCGCGCGCGACCCTCGCCTGCATGCCTTGGCCGCAGCGTGGCTGGCGCACCTCGACTACGTCGACCACGACCTCGAAGCGACGGCACGCCATGTCGCCGAGGCCTTTCATCTCTCGGATGACAGCCAGCACGGTGCGCGTGCGCGTGCCTGTCTGGTCGTGGCCCAGTGCTATCACTTCGGCGGGCGGTTCGACAAGGCACAGCCCTGGTACGCCAAATCTCGCCACCACGCCAACGCCGAAGGCGACGAGGCCATGATGAGCGCGATCATGTACAACATGGCGAGCCTTCTCACGAGCGAATCGCTTCATGGCTTGCTGCGAGGCACGCAGGACGACGACATGAAGCGACGCGCCATGCTCGGTGTCGAGTCGACCGGCAACTTCGACGCGCTGATCGGCACGGCATCACTTCAGGCGCTGGTTCCGTTGCTGCGCGCACAGATCAGTTCACAGCATGGGCTGTGGGCTGACGCCGTGAGCCTCTACGAGACCCACTTCAGCGACGGCCTGCTGCAGGGCCTGGACCGCATGCGCGCCTACCTGGGTGCCGATCTCGCGTGGTGCCGGCTGCAACTGGGCCAGACCGAGAGGGCGCTGAAGGATGCACTTGCGGCCGAGGTGGCATCCGAGCACGACCGCGATGTCGACGACCGCGCGGCCGCGCACACGCGCCTGGCGCAGGTGTTTGCACAGCTCGGCCGCGAGGATGCAGCCGCGCGGCACCGCGCGCAGGCGCTGCTCGATTGGCGCACCCACGACCGCGATCAGGCGCTGGCGCTGGCGGTGATGGACAAGATCACCCCCAAGCTGCCGAGCACCTGAGAGGCCGGGCGGCCTCTCAGAACAAGGCCATGCTCAGCTTGCGGCGGTACTGGTCGACCACCGGGTCGGACGGTGCGGTGCTGACCTTGCCTGCCACCTCGAGCGCACCCTGGGGCGCAGCCGCTTCGGTCTTGGCCGGTGCGGGCTTGGTCATCAATTCCAGGATCGCCACATAGGTCTTGCGCGCCAGTTCGTTGTTCCACGCCTTGTCGCGCATCACGATCTCGAGAAGCTCATCCATGGCTTGGGTGTAGCGCTGAGCCGCGAAATGACTCTGGGCGAGTTCGAAGCGCGCATCGAAATCACGGCGGTTCGCGGTGATGGCGGCGGTCAACGCATCGGTGCTGCGGGCTGACTCTGCCTTCTCGCTGGCATCGATCCAGTGGCCGGCGGCCGACAGGCGACTGTCCAGCATGACCTTGCTCGCCACTGGTTCGAAGGCGCGGCGCGCCTCGGCCACGCGCCCGGCCGACAGCAGGGCGCGCAGGTAGTCGTAGCGGGCGGAGTCGTTGGCCGGGTCGATCGCCACGGCCTCCTGCAGCTTCTCGAGTGCGCTTTCGGTGTCGCCCTCGGCAAGCAGTTCGCTGCCGAGCGCAGCCTCTTCCTCGGCTGCCGCTTCGTCGGCACTGGGCACGTGGCGGTCGAGGAACTCGCGCAACTTGTCTTCGGGCAATGCGCCCACGAAACCGTCGACCGGTTGGCCGCCCTTGAACATCACGCAGAACGGGATGCTGCGCACGCCGAACATCTGCGAGAGCTGGCCCGAGATCTCGGGTTGTTCGTCGGCATTGAGCTTGGCCAGCTTGAAGCGGCCGGCATAGGCGACTTCGAGCTTCTCGAGGACCGGCGTCAGCGACTTGCACGGGCCGCACCAAGGCGCCCAGATGTCCAGCAGCACGGGCTGCTGCATCGACGCATTGATCAGGTCGGCCTCGAAGTTTTGAATCGTGATATCCATCGGCATCCGGTGGTGAAGTAGGGCGGTCGGGCTTGGGCGGGCAAGAGTCGAGGTGATGTCGCCCCGCCTACAATTCAAGGTTCATCAGCACCTGGAGCGAGCCTTGAGCAGCGCCCCCGTGGTTGGCGTGGTGATGGGCTCCAGCAGTGACTGGGAGACCCTGCGCCTCGCGACCGAGATTCTCGCCGAGTTCGGTGTCCCCTTCGAGGCCCGGGTCGTCTCGGCGCACCGCATGCCCGACGACATGTTTGCCTACGCCGAGAGCGCCGCCGGGCGCGGCCTGCGCGCGATCATTGCCGGCGCTGGTGGTGCCGCGCACCTTCCGGGCATGCTGGCCGCCAAGACCACGGTGCCCGTGCTGGGCGTGCCGGTGGCGAGCCGCCATCTGCAAGGCGTCGATTCCCTGCACTCGATCGTGCAGATGCCCAAGGGCATTCCGGTTGCCACCTTCGCGATCGGCACCGCTGGTGCAGCCAACGCGGCGCTGTTCGCCGTGGCGATGCTGGCCACGGAGCAAGCTGAACTGCGCGCGAAGCTGGAGGCCTACCGCGCCAAGCAGACCGAAGTGGCGCGGGCCATGTCTGCCGATCTGAAATGAGCCAGCAATTCATTGGCCCCGGCGCCACCCTGGGCGTGATGGGCGGCGGCCAGCTGGGCCGCATGTTCGTGCACGCCGCGCAGCAGATGGGCTACGCGACCGCCGTGCTCGACCCCGACGCGGCGAGCCCGGCGGGCCTGGTCTCGCATCACCATGTGGGCGCCGATTACCTCAGTGACGCCGGCCTGGCCGAGCTGTCAAAGCTTGCGGCTGCCATCACGACCGAGTTCGAGAATGTGCCGGCCGCGGCGCTGCGCCGCCTGAGCGCGGGCGGCAAGCCGGTGGCGCCGTCGGGCGATGCGGTGGCAACCTGCCAGGACCGCGCGTTGGAGAAGGCGCATTTCGTGTCATGTGGCGTCCCCTGCGCGCCCCACGCGGTGATCGAAACTGACAAGCAGCTGCATGCGATCGACGAATCGCTGCTGCCGGGCGTGCTCAAGACGGCGCGTCTGGGCTACGACGGCAAGGGCCAGATTCGCGTGAGCAACCGTGCCGAACTCGAAGCTGCTTGGGCATCGCTGAAGCAGGTGACGTGTGTGCTCGAGAAGATGCTGCCGCTGGCGTATGAGGTGAGCGTGATCGTGGCGCGTGGCGCTTCCAGCGAAACCGTGCACTTCCCACTGCAGCAGAACCTGCACCGCGATGGCGTGCTCGCCGTCACGCAGGTGCCTGCGCCCGACGTGACGCCGGCCGTGCAACAGCAGGCCATAGCCGCGGCGGAGAAGATCGCCTCGGCGCTCGGTTATGTGGGGGTGCTGTGTGTCGAGTTCTTCGTGCTGGCAGACGGCAGTCTCGTCGCCAACGAGATGGCACCGCGACCGCACAACTCGGGCCACTACACGATCGATGCCTGCGATCTGTCGCAGTTCGATCTGCAGGTTCGCACGCTCACCCACGCGCCTCTGACGGCTCCGCGCCTGCATTCGAGCGCGGTCATGCTCAATCTGCTGGGTGATCTGTGGTTCTCCGAGGGGGATGAAGAAACGTCGCCGCCATGGGACCGCGTGCTCGCGCTGCCGGGTGCTCATCTGCACCTGTATGGCAAAGCCAGCGCGCGCAAGGGCCGCAAGATGGGCCACCTGACCTTCACCGCGGCAACGCCGCAAGCTGCGCGAGGCGCCGCCTTGCAAGCGGCCGAATTGCTGGGCTTGCCGGCCTGGTGAATTGACGTGCTGATCGACGGACACGACGCGCAGGCGATCGCGCAGGCCGCGCAGGCGCTGGCGGGTGGCGAGCTGGTCGGCTTCCCGACCGAAACCGTCTACGGCCTCGGAGCGCGCGCCGATGACGACGCGGCGGTGGCCAAGATCTTCGCCGCCAAGGGGCGGCCTGCCGACCACCCCTTGATCGTGCATGTGGCTTCTCTTGAAGACGCCGAACACTTCGCCGGCGAATGGCCGCCGATCGCCAAGCGCCTCACCGAGGCGCTGTGGCCCGGGCCGCTGACGGTGATCGTGCCGCGGCGAGCGGGCGTGGCCGGCGCAGCCGCGGGCGGCCAGGGGAGCATCGGCCTGCGCTGGCCGGGGCACCCGGTCGCTCAGGCGCTGCTGCGTGCCGCCAGCGCCTTGGGCGTTAGAGGTGTAGCGGCGCCGAGCGCCAACCGCTTTGGTCGCATCAGCCCGACGCAGGCCCGGCACGTGGTCGAAGAGCTTGGTGACGATCTTCTGGTGCTCGACGGCGGCCCCTGCGAGGGCGGCATCGAGTCGAGCATCGTGGATTGCACGCGGGGACACCCGGTGCTGCTCAGGCCCGGGGTGCTCACGCGCCTGCGCTTGGAGGCTTTGGCCGGAGAGGCCTTGCTCGAGCGCGACGAAGCCGCACCGCGGGCCTCCGGCACGCTCGAGGCGCACTACGCGCCGCGCGCCAAGCTGCGGCTCATGCCCGCCGAAACCTTGCGGGCCGCCTTGCAAGTCCTGGTGGAGGGCTCGGCCAAGGGATCGCCGCTGAAGCTGGCGGTATATTGCCGCACCGTGCCTCGCCGTTCGGCGCCTGGGGCTGTGTACCGGCCCATGCCCAGCGAGCCAGCGGCCGCGGCCCACGAATTGTTTGCAGTTTTGCGTGAACTGGATGACCAGGGTGCGCATCTCATCTGGGTGGAAGAACCGCCCGCCACCCCCGAGTGGGAAGGCGTGCGCGACCGCTTGCAGCGCGCCGCAGCCGCCTGACCCTGGCGCCCTGCCCAACGTCTTTTGGAGATTTCATGAAGTTCAAGGTGAATGTGGCGCGCAGCGTCGTGATGGCGGGCCTGGCCGCGGGCCTGCTGGCCTCGTGCGGGGGCGGCACGGAGATCGAGGAGTTCGTGCCGAACCGGATCATCGCTTTCGGCGACGAGAGCAGTCTGGTGATGGATGGCGGCAGGAAGTACACCGTCAACGCCATGCAGTACGACACCACGGTGACGCCGCCGACCCCGATTGCGTCGACCATCGACTGCGGCTCCAACCCCGTCTGGGTCCAGTCGCTGGCCTACAACTACCGCATGGTGTTCGACAAGTGCCCGTCGGTCGGCTCGGGCTTTTCTGTCAGCGGCATCATGCGCTCGCAGGCGCTGACCGGCGCGGCCGGCCTGGTCACGCAGGTGGATCAGTTTGTCGCCAGCAACTCCTTCAACGACAAGGATCTGGTCTTGCTGATGACCGGGATGCACGACATCCTCGCCCAGTACAACCGCCTGGCGACCGAGCCCGGGGTGACTCGCGACCAACTCATTGCGGTTGTCCGACAGGCCGGAACCTTGGTCGGCAACCAAGTTGTGCGCTTGACGGACCTGAAGGCGAAGGTGATCGTCTCCACTGTGCCCAGCCTGGGCATTTCGCCCTTCGGCTGGACCGAGGAAGCGGCGCACCCGGGCGGGGGCCGGTCGGCGCTCCTAAATGACCTCACCAAGGAGTTCAACAGCTCCCTTCGCCTGCAACTCGAAAATGTGCGCGACGGGGGGCACGCCGTCGGCTTGATCCAGGCAGACGAACTCGTTCTGGCCATGGCTCAGACGCCCTCCGCCTACGCCATCACCGACCCCTGGAATGCGGCCTGCACCGTGGCGACGCCGGATTGCGACCAGACCACGCTGGTCGCGGGTGCGGCTGGTGCGGCCAATGGCTATGGAACCTACTGGCTCTGGTCCGACGACAAGCACCTCGGTGCCTCGGCCCACGGCCGCATCGGCAGCCTCGCCGTCAACCGCGCGCGTACCAACCCGTTCTGACGCGCACGACGATCAGCGCAGCGGTCGGCGAGGCGCGGCGCGCGCCTCGATCGCAATCTTCATCGCGAGGATGCTCGCCGCCAGTACCAGCGTGATGGCATTGGCCAGCGTGATCGGCCACGAACGCAAGGCCACACCATAAGCCAGCCACAGCGCCACGCCCAGCGTGAAGGCGCTGTACATGCCCAGCGAGATGCCGCTCACGTCGCGGGTGCGCACGGTGTGCCAGGCCTGAAACGCGAACGAGCCGGTGGTGAGAGACGCGGCCAGGTAACCGAGCCAGTCGAAGTACGTGGTCATGGCCGGGTGGGGCTGGGTGGCGCGGCAGGCAAGGTCGTGGTGGCGACGGGTGGCGGGAACAAAACCGGCATCGGCTCCGCAGGCGGCGCCGAATCGTTGGCCACGGTCTGCACCAGCGCTTCGAGGGCCGGCCGCGCCGCGTTGGCGTTCGGGTGGTTGATGAGGGCCACCAGCACGTAGCGCCGCCCGCCGAAGCTCAGCACGTAGCCGGCAACGCCGACCACGTCGCGCAGCGATCCCGTCTTGAGGTGCGCGCGCCCGACTGCCACCGTGCGCGCTCGGCGCATGGTGCCGTCGATGCCTGTGACCGGCAGCGAACTCATCAACTCGGACATCGACGGCCCCGCGTAGGCGGCCTGCAGGAGCCGAGCCAGCAGTTGCGCCGTCAGGCGGGTCTCGCGCGACAGACCGGAACCGTTGTCGATGACGATCCCCGCCGGGTTTTCACCCAGGCGTTCGGCCAGCCACATCCGCAGTACGTCGCGCGCTTGATCGGGCGTGCCGCTGTTGCGCTGCGTGAGACCGAGCGTGAGGAACAGCTGCTGCGCCATCACGTTGTTGCTGAACTTGTTGATGTCGCGGATCACCTCGGCCAGCGGTGGCGAACTCAGCTCGAAGCTCGGTGGCTCGGCCGGTGCCACGCCTTCGCGCACGCGACCGGTCAGGCGCCCGCCCATCTCGCGCCACAGGCCGGCGAGCACGCGGGCGGTGTAGCTCGCGGGGTCGGCGTAGGCCAGCGGCCATTGCCGCTCGCCGCAGCTCATGCGGTAGCTCCCGGTGAAGCGGATGCGTTGCGGGTCGGTGAACTCGGGCGCGAGCGCGCCGCGCCAGTCGTCGCACACGCCGCGCGCCAGCGGCACGGTCGCATCGACCTTCACGCCCGCCAGCGGTGGCTCGCTCGACACGATGGCGACGTTGCGTGCGAGGTCGGGCGTGAAGGTCAGGAGCACCGACTTGTAGTTGATCAGCAGGGCATCCGCCCCGGCGTTGGACGGCCGATAGGGCTCGTTGTCGAACGCGGCGGCGTCGTGCGCGGGCAGGGCGAACGCACTGCGGTCGATCACGATGTCGCCGCGGATCTCGCGCACGCCCAGTTGCTGCACGCGCCGCAGCGCCAGCCACAGCCGCTCCTGCACGAGCTTGGGGTCTCCACTGCCCTTGATCACGAGGTTGCCGTCGAGCACGCCGTTCTGCGTGCTGCCCTGCAGCCACACAGGCGTCTGCCAGCTCCATGCGGGGCCGAGCAGGTCCAGCGCGGCAGTGGTCGTGACGAGCTTCATCAGCGAGGCCGGGTTCACCGGCACCTGCGGCTGCCACGAGATCATGGGCACCCGTGCGCCCACCTCCTGGGCCAGCACCACCATGGACTCGCGCGGCACCTTGGCGCGTTGCAGCGCAGCCTCGACGTCGGCGGGCAGGGTGTTCGCCAGAGCCACCGCACCTGGCAGCAACAGGCACAGACTGGCAGCGCAGATATGCGTGCGCAAGACGGGGTAGAGAGGCATGCCGAGATGATCGCACGCACCTCGGCCGGTAGACTCGGCCCCATGGGCAAGCTGCTGGCATTCGACACCTCGACCGACGCGATGAGCATCGCGCTGCGGCTGCCGCAGGGGGTGCTGGTGCGTGAAGCGGTGGGTGGTGCGCAGGCGTCGTCGCGGCTGATCCCGGATGTGCTGGCCCTGCTGGCCGAGGCCGGTTGCCGGTTGGGCGAACTCGATGCCATCGCCTTTGGCGCCGGCCCCGGGGCCTTCACCGGCTTGCGCACCGCCTGTTCGGTGGCACAAGGCCTGGCCTTTGGCGCCGGCAAACCGGTGGTGCCGGTCGACAGCCTGATGCTGATGGCGCAAGACGCACGCAACCAGGCTGCGGCGAACGACCTGGTCTGGGTGGCGATGGACGCGCGCATGGACGAGATCTACGCCGGCGCGTACGCGTGGCAAGGCGCACGCTGGCGGGTGGTGAGCGCGCCCGCTCTCTACGCCGTCGAGGCGCTCAACGCCTGCTGGCAGGTCACGCCGCCTTCGCTCGTGACCGGCTCGGCGCTCGAGGCATTCGGCGATCGATTGCATCTGGGGAGCGCGCGGCGAATCTCGCAAACGCAGTCGCGCGCCACGGCGCTCGCCGACGTGGCTCTGCAGCTTTGGGCCGATGGGGTGCAGGTCGATGCTGCGCACGCGTTGCCGATCTACCTGCGCGACAAGGTCGCGCAGACGACCGCCGAGCGCGAGGCGATCCGTCTGGCGAAAGAGGCGGCGGCATGAGAGGTCAGCGATGAGTGCCGTGCTGCGCGACGAGCGCCTGCTGCTGCCCATGACCATGAAGCAGCTCGATGCGGTTCTCGCCATCGAGGTGCGGGCATACGCATTCCCGTGGACACGCGGCAACTTCATCGATTCGATGGCCGCCGGCTACCCGGCTCAAGTGCTGTATGGCGAGCAAGGCGAAATGCTGGGCTATTTCGTCGCGATGGAGGGCGTGGACGAGATTCATCTGCTCAACATCACGGTGGAGCCAGCCGCACAAGGGCAGGGCCATGCGCGATTCATGCTCGACGAGTTGTGCGCGCTGGGGCGGGGCAAACGGGCGCTGCAGATCTGGCTTGAGGTGCGCGAAACCAACCTGCGCGCACGCGCGATCTATGAGCGCTATGGGTATGCACATGTCGGCCTTCGCCGCGGGTACTACCCGGCCTCGCGCGGCACCCATGTGAACGGCCGTGAAGACGCGGTGGTGATGAGTCTTTCACTCGCTGATACCCGATCGAACGAACACGGAGCGTCTGATGGGCTGGACTGAACGCCAGATCGCGATGCTGGGTGAGATGGGCATCCGGGTCTGGAACCGCGCCGAAGGCGCGAACGAGCCTGCACCCCACGCCGCGGATGCCATGGTGATCGATCACGCCGCGCCGGCGCCCGCTGTGGCCGAACCGGCATCTGCGCGCCCCGCTGACACCCCAGCCAAGTCCGAGCCTGGCACGCGCCCGGTTGGCATCGAACACATGGGTTGGCCGCAGCTGCGCGAGGCAGTGGCGGGCTGCACGGCCTGCGCCCTGTGCAGCAGCCGGCGACAGACCGTGTTCGGCGTGGGCAACGAGCGGGCGCACTGGATGATCGTGGGCGAAGCGCCCGGCGAGCAGGAAGACCGGCAGGGTGAGCCCTTCGTTGGCAAGTCGGGTCAGTTGCTCGACAACATGCTGCGTGCCGTGGGGCTCACGCGCGGTGATGCCGCGCCCGAATCACAGGTCTACATCGCCAACACACTCAAGTGCCGTCCGCCGGGCAACCGCAATCCCGAGCCTGCGGAGCTGGCGCAATGCGAGCCCTACCTGATCCGGCAGGTCGAACTGGTGCAGCCGCGCATCATCCTTGCGATGGGGCGGTTCGCGGTGCAAAGCCTGCTGCGCAGCGACGAGCCCATCGGCCGCTTGCGGGGCCGCGAACACAGCTACCAGGGCGTGCCGTTGATCGTGACCTACCACCCGGCCTACCTGCTGCGCAACCCGGAAGACAAGGCGCGCGCATGGGATGACCTGTGTCTCGCACGCGAGGTGATGGCGCGCCGGGCAGGCTAAAGCCCCAGACGAGCGCGGCTATCATGCCCGCTCGCTCCGCGCTCCTTCGCGCCCTGTCATGCCTCAGTCCCCCAAGCCGCAAGCCACAGCTCTGCCCGACGCGGACGCCTTGCCATGCATGCTGGCCTGGCTGTCGACCGAAGGCGTGCTGCTCCGCAGCAATCAGGCCTTCACCGATTTCACACAGCTCTCGCACAACACCGATGCCGGGCTGAAGCTGCCCGATGTCTTGAGTGGTGACTCGGCCGCCGCGCTGGAAGCGGCGCTGGTCGGGCGGGCCGATTTCGCCCTCAACCTGCGCTTGCCCCGCTCGCGCAGCACGAGCTGGGCCGATGCCTGGCTCGATTGCAGCGCACGCTGGCTGCCCGAGCAAGATGCGTATGTGTGCGTGCTGAGCGATGTCACGGCATCGCGCCTGTCGGAGTTGTCGGCGCGCGCCCGTGCCGATCAGTTCCAGCTGCTGGCCGACAACGTGCCGGTGCTGATCTCGTACTTCGAGGCGGGCAGCTTTCGCTGCCTGTTCGCCAACAAGCTGTATGCGCGCACCTTCGGGTTCGACGAACACACCGTCATCGGCCTGACCTTCGCCGAGATCATCGGCAAGGAGGCGGCGGCGGTGATCCAGCCCTACGTCGACTACCTGATGGCCGAACGCAAGGCCATCTCGTACGAGCGCGACCTGCGCGATGCGGAGGGCAACCCGCACTGGCTGGAGGTGAACCTCATCCCGCATGTGGGCCCCGACGGCTCCCTGGTGGCCGCCTTCGTGCTGATCACCGACATCACCAAGCACCGTCTGGCCGAGCAATCGGTGCGCGAATCCGAGGACAGGCTCGCCAAGTTCATGCACGCCAGCGTGGAAGGCATGCTGTTCCACAAGGGGGGCTACCTCACCGATGCGAACGAGCCGCTGTGCAAGCTCGTCGGCTACACGCTCGACGAATTGATCGGCCGCCATGTCTTCGACTTCGTGCCGCCCGAGCAGATGGCCAAGGTGGCCGCCGTGATGGAGGCCGGCCTGGAGAGCACCTACGAAAGCGCCATCCTCCACCGGGACGGCACGCGCGTGCCTATTGAGTACATCGTGCGCACCATCGAGCACCATGGCGAGCGCATGCGCATGAGCATCATCCGCGACATCCGCGATCGCCTGGCGGCGCAGGAGCACATCCGCCACATGGCGCACAACGATGCGCTCACCGGCCTGCCCAACCGGCTCAGCCTGATGGAGCAGCTCGACCACATGATCGCTGCGGCGCGCCGCAATGATTCTCAGGTGGCCTTGCTGTTCATCGACTTCGATCACTTCAAGCGCGTCAACGATTCGCTCGGGCACCTGGTGGGCGACACCTTGCTGCAAACGCTCGGCCGGAGAATCACCGAGACGCTGCGCACCACCGACGTGGTGGCGCGCTTCGGTGGCGACGAGTTCATCGTGCTGTTGCCGCGCACGCTGCAACGCATGGACGTCGAAGAGGTGGCGCAAAAGCTCCTGACGGCCATCGAGCAGCCCGTCAACGCCGACGGCCGGTTGATCTCGGTCACGCCGTCGATCGGCATCTCGATGTTTCCGCACGACGGCACGACGGCGGACGAACTCATCAAGAACGCCGATACGGCGATGTACCTCGCCAAGAAGCGGGGCCGCGCCAACTACCAGTTCTTCACCTCCGAAATGGCGAGCTCCGCCTACGAGGCGCTGGTGCTGGAAAGCCAGATGGTGCAGGCGCTGGATCGGGGCGAGTTCGTCCTGCACTTCCAGCCGCAGCTGCGCTCGCGCGATGGCGTGCTGGTGGGCGCTGAAGCGTTGATCCGCTGGAACCACCCAGAGCGCGGATTGCTGCAACCCGATTCCTTCATCCCCTTGGCCGAGCAGCAGCGCCTCATGCTCCCGATCGGCCAGTGGGTGCTGCGCGAAGCGGCGCGCGCCGCCGCCACGTTGCGCAGCGCGGGCATCACCGGCGTGCCGGTGGCTGTCAACCTCTCGACCGTGCAGTTCCAGACCAGCGGGTTTACCGCGCTGATCGAGCAGATGCTGGAAGAAGAGGGGGTGGCCGGCGATCTGATCGAGCTGGAGCTCACCGAGCGCATGCTGATGGATGACCTGCCCGAGGTGCGACGCAAGCTGCGCGAACTCAAGGCACTGGGCATCCGCATCTCGGTCGACGATTTCGGCACCGGCTACTCGTCGCTCGCGCACCTCAAGGAGCTGCCGATCGACAAGATGAAGATCGACCGATCCTTCGTGCTCGGCCTGCCCGGCGAGCACGACTCGGCGGCGATTGCGCGGGCCATCGTGCAAATGGCGCGTGGCCTGGGGCTGTCGGTGATCGCCGAAGGCGTCGAGACCGAGGCGCAGCGCGCCTTCCTGACGCTGCTCGATTGCGACGAGCTGCAGGGCCTGTACATCAGCCCGGCGCTGCCGCTGGAGGAGTTTCTGCGCTGGGCGCAGGCGCGGCGCTGATGACGACGCGCTGAAGCTGCCCCGACGTGCTTACTTCTTCTTGGCGGGGCGCTGCCAGCCCGAGATCGATATCTGCTTGCCGCGCGCCACGGCGAGGTCGCCCGCTGGCACGTTCTTGCTGATGGTCGACCCGCCGCCGATGGTCGCGCCATCGCCCAGCGTGACGGGTGCCACCAGCACGCAGTTGCTGCCGACATGCACGTCGTTGCCGATCACGGTGCGGTGCTTGTTCGCGCCGTCGTAGTTGGCGGTGATGCTGCCGGCGCCGTAGTTCACGCGCTCGCCCACGGTGGCATCGCCCAGGTAGGCGAGGTGGTTGGCCTTGGCGCCGTCGGCCAGCGTGGAGTTCTTGACCTCGACGAAGTTGCCGATGTGCACCTCGGCGCCGAGTGCGGCCCCCGGCCGCAGCCGTGCGAAGGGGCCGATCAGCGACCCGGCGCCGACCGTCACGCCTTCCTTGCCGCCGTCGATGTGCGTCATCGGGTGGATCACCACGCCGCTGCCGATGCGTGCGTTGCGGATGACGCAGTGCGCACCGATGCGCACGTCGTCGCCCAGCGTCACCTCTCCCTCGAAGACGCAGCCGACATCGATCTCCACATCGCTGCCGCATTGCAGCGTGCCGCGCAGATCGAAGCGCGCCGGGTCGGCCAGGCGCACACCAGCCTCCATCTGGGCATCGGCGAGCGTCTTCTGGTGGCGGCGCTCCAGGTCAGCGAGCTGCACGGGGCTGTTGACGCCCAGCACTTCGGTTTCGCTGCGGGGCTGCGCGGCGACCACCGGGGTCCCATCGGCCACGGCCATGGCCACGATGTCGGTCAGGTAGTACTCGCCCTGGGCGTTGTCGTTCTTCAACGAGGAAAGCCAGCGCTTCAGCGCCGCCGTGGGCACCGCCATCATGCCGGTGTAGACCTCGCGGATCTCGCGCTGCGCGGGTGTCGCGTCCTTGTGCTCCACGATCGCCTGCACGGCATCACCCTGGCGAACGATGCGGCCGTAGCCGCTCGGGTCGGCCAGGTCGATGGTGAGCAGCGCGAGCCTCGTGCCGCCGCTGGCCTGCACGAGCGCGCGTGCGGTGTCGGCGCCGATCAGCGGCACGTCGCCGTTCAGGATCAGCGTGGTGCCTTCGTCGTGCAGCGCCGGCATGGCCTGCTGCACCGCGTGGCCGGTGCCGAGTTGCGGCATCTGGCGCACGAACTGCAGGTGCGGCGCCTGCACGGCGGCTTCGACCTGATCGGCCCCGTGGCCGGTGATGGTGATGATGCGATCCGCCCCCAACGTGGACGCGGTCTGCAGCACGTGCTGCAATAGGCTGCGCCCGGCCAGCGTATGCAGGACCTTGGGCAGCCTGGATTTCATGCGGGTGCCTTTGCCCGCGGCCATGATCACGATGTCGAGCGCCATGAAACGTCCTCTCTGGAAGCTATGGATTATCGGTGCGCTGCTCGCTGCCGCCAGCGTGCTGTCCGGGTGTGGGGCGACCCGCTTCGCCTACGGCCAGGGGCCCGAACTCGCGTATTGGTGGCTCGATGGCTACGCCGACTTCAACGAGCAGCAGACGCCCCGCCTGCGCGATGCACTGGAGGGCTGGTTCCGGTGGCATCGCGCGACCCAGCTGCCCGACTACGCGCAACTCCTTGTGCGAATGGAGTCGCTCGCCGCTGAACCGATCACGGCCGCGCAGGTGTGCCGCCTGAACGACGAGCTGCAAAGCCGCATCGACCCCATGCTCGACCGCGCGTTGCCCGCTGCGGTGGAAACGGTGCAGAGCCTGACGCTGCAGCAGGTGGCGCACATCGAGCGCAAGTACGCGAAGGTCAATGCCGAGTTCCGCAGCGACTACCTCCAGGCCGACGCCGCCGAGCGGGCCGAGAAGTCGCTCGACCGCGCGGTGGAGCGCGCCGAGATGATCTATGGCAGCCTGAGCGAGGCGCAGGTAGGGATGCTCAAGCGCGCCATCGCGGCCTCACCCTTCGACCCGCAGCTCTGGCTCGAAGAGCGCATGCAGCGCCAGCAGGATGCCTTGCGCACGTTGCGCCGCATCGTCAACGAGAAGGCATCGGCCGATCAGACCTTGGCGGCCCTGCGCATGCTGGTGCGCAACGTGCAGCGCTCACCGCGCGAGGTCTATGCCACCTACCAGGCCAGGTTGACGCAGTACAACTGCCAGGTCAGCGCGCAGCTGCACAACAGCACGAGCCGCGAGCAGCGTGCCTACGCGGTGAAGAAGCTCAAGTCGTGGGAAGACGACGCACGGGCGCTGGCGGCTGAGGCGACGCGCTGAGCGAGGCTCGCGGCCAGAGCCTGCGCCTCGTTCACTGCGACGGCAGCTGGATCGTCACGGAGCGCGGGCTGGGCCCGGCGTACGGGAAGTCCTTGAGCGCGGCCAAGAACATCGCGGCTGTCAGCCGGTCGCTGCCGGCGTTCAACCCATCATTTGAGGCATGCACCTCGTAGAGGGGCTCGTTGCTCTTGCGGTCCCGGAATAGCAAGGCCACCTCGCGGTCGTAGCGCGGTGTGTCGTACATGAAGGGGTAGCCGGCGCCCCAGACGCCGCCGCCCCAGTAGGGGCCCCAGAAAGGCCCGCCGCCATACGCGCCCCAGTAATAGGGCCGCGCGCCGCCGCGCCAATACGGGCCGTAGAAGCCGCCGCGCCACATGAAGGGGTCGTTGTAGTAGGGGTATGGGTCGGAGCGCGAAATGCGCAGGCCCAGTTGCACGGTGACGTCGGCGCTTTGCCCGTCGCTCGCCTCGCGAAAGCCCGCGGCGATCAGCGCCGTGCGGGCAATGGATTCGAGCTGCTGCTGCTCCGGAGCGCGTGCCTGTTGAGAAGGTAGGCGCTCGAAGGCGTAGCTGCCGGGTGCGCGGCCTTGCGGCCACTTGCTGTAGGTCACCACCTCGCTGTCGATGGCGTTCAGCGCGGCGCAGCCGGTGAGCAGCGTGGCCAGGCTCAGCAGCAGGGCGGTCAGCAGGCGCATCGATCGGGTCTCCCGCGGGGCGTGGTGGTCAGCGCTGCAGCTTGATCACCGCAGCGTCGGCCGGCGCGGCGGGCGGTGCACAGCCCTCGTCGTCGTCGAAAGCGATGTCGCCGCCCGGTTCGGGCTGGCCGGTGGTTTTGATCCCCACGAAGTCGTAGAGGTTCCGGTCCATCATGTGCGAAGGCACGATGTTGCCCATCGCGGTGTAGAGGTTGTCGATGCGGCCGGGGAATCGCTTGTCCCAGTCGCGCAGCATCTGCTTGATCTGCACGCGCTGCAGGTTGTCCTGGCTGCCGCACAGGGTGCACGGGATGATGGGGAACGCGCGGTGCGCGGCCCAGCGCTCGAGGTCCGTCTCGGCCACATAGGCCAGCGGGCGGATCACGATGTTCTTGCCGTCGTCGCTGACCAGCTTGGGCGGCATGCCCTTCATCTTGCTGCCGAAGAACATGTTCATGAACAGCGTCTGGATCATGTCGTCGCGGTGGTGGCCGAGCGCGATCTTGGTCGCGCCCAGCTCGCCCGCCACGCGGTAGAGGATGCCGCGGCGCAGGCGCGAGCACAGGCTGCACATGGTCTTGCCCTCGGGCACCAGGCGCTTGACGATGCTGTACGTGTCCTGGTTCTCGATGTGGAAGGGCACGCCGCGCGACTTCAGGTACTCGGGCAGCACGTGCTCGGGGAAGCCGGGCTGCTTCTGGTCGAGGTTGACGGCAATCAGCTCGAAGGTGATCGGCGCGCGCTGCTGCAGGTTGAGCAGGATGTCGAGCAGCGCGTAGCTGTCCTTGCCGCCGCTCACGCAGACCATCACCTTGTCGCCGTTCTCGATCATGTTGAAGTCCACGATCGCCTGGCCCACCTGGCGATGCAGACGCTTGCTCAGCTTGTTGATCTCGAACGCGGCCTTCTTGGCCAGCTCGTCGCCTTGCATGTCGCCTTGCACGTTGTCGCCTTGCACGTTGTCTTGCAGTACCGCACCCATCACACCACTTCCTTGATTCCAAAGACTTCACAACCGACCGCGTCGCAGTCGGGGTACACATCGGGCTTTTCGGTCGAGACCCGCGCGGCCTTAACTCGTGGGTGGGCCAGCATCAGCGCCAGCACGTCGTCGCACAGCGTCTCTTGCAGGTGGACATGCCCCTGCTTGACGCGCACGCCGATGCTGCGGCGCATGAAGTCGTAGTCGACCACTTCTTCCAGCTCGTCGTTCTGCGGCGTGGACACCGCCAGCGGGATGTACAGGTCCACATTGATCAGCACGCGCTGCTCGCCGCGCTTTTCGTAGTCGTGCACGCCGATGTTGATCCACACCTCGTAGTTGCGCAAGAAGAGGCGGCGGCAGTCTCTGAGATCGGTGTGGCCAAGCAGGCTCTGCATGTCAGGCTTTCTTGTCGGGGTTGGCGATGAACATCACATCGCGGGGTTGCGCCTGCAGGTGCTGGCCGCCATCGACCAGCAGCGTGGTGCCGGTGATCGCGGGCGATTCGATCAGGAAGCGCACCGCGTGCGCCACGTCGGCCGGCGTGGACGAGCGCTGCAGCGGCGTGAGCCGGTGCGCCTGCGCGAATTCGGCCGCGCTCATGGGGCCGGACGGGAGTGTGACGCCCGGGGCCACGCCGCACACGCGCAGGGTGGGTGCGAGCGCCTGGGCCAGCATCACGGTCGCGGCCTGCAGTGCGGCTTTCGATAGCGTGTACGAGAAGTGATCGGGGTTGGGGTTGAAGAGCTTCTGGTCGAGCAGGTTGACCACGCAGCCCTGGCGGCCCGCCGCCGCGAGGTGATCGTGCAGTGCGGTGGACAGCAACACCGCCGGTGCGGTGTTGGCGCGCCAGTGCAGGTCCATCGTGGCCATGCTGAAGCGCTTGGCGTCGTCGTACTCGAAGGTCGAGGCGCTGTTGACCACCGCATCGAGCCGCCCGAAGTGCGCCACCACCGCCGGCACCAGCGCGCGGCAGGCCGCTTCGTCGGACAGCTCGGCAGCGAACGCGGCCGACTGCGCGCCGGCGCTTCGGGCCGCGGCCACCGTGGCCTCGGCCTCGTCGTGCGAGCGCCGGTAATGGATGGCCACGTCGAAGCCATGCGCTGCCAGGTCGAGTGCAATCTCGCGGCCCAGGCGACGGGCTGCGCCGGTGACGAGGGCGACGGGGCGCGCAGACATGCTCTTCCTACAATGCGCGGATGCTTTCCAACGAGTCCGCCAGTGTATCGGGCGCCCTGTCCAGCCTGATCCGACGGGCCATTGCCGCTCAGGGTGGGTGGATCCCTTTCGATCGCTTCATGGCGATGGCCCTCTACGCGCCGGGCCTGGGCTACTACGCCCACGGCAGCCGCAAGTTCGGCCTGATGCCCGCATCGGGCAGCGACTTCGTCACCGCGCCCGAGCTGTCGCCGCTGTTCGGCAACACGCTCTCGCGCCAGGTGGCGCAGGCGCTGCAGGCCAGCGGCAGCGGCGAGGTGTGGGAGTTCGGTGCTGGCTCCGGCGCACTGGCCGAACAGCTGCTCGATGCGCTCGGCGCACGGGTCACGCGTTACACCATCGTCGATCTCTCCGGCAGCCTGCGCGAGCGGCAGCGCGAGCGGCTGGCGCGTTTCGGTGCCACGGTGCAGTGGATCGACAGCTTGCCCGAAGCCTTCAGCGGTGTGGTGGTCGGCAACGAGGTGCTCGACGCCATGCCGGTGCAACTGCTGCATTTCGATGGCGCGCAATGGCAGGAGCGTGGTGTCGTGGTCGACGGCGAACGCTTCGTCTGGACCGATCGCTCGACCACGCTGCGGCCGCCGCACGACGGGCCGTACCTGCCCGGCACCGTGACCGAGGTGCACCCGCAGGCCGAGGCCTTTGTCGCCACGCTGGCCGATCGGCTGGAGCGCGGCGCGGCCTTCTTCATCGACTACGGCTTCCCCGAGGCCGAGTACTACCACCCGCAGCGCCACGGCGGCACGCTGATGTGCCACCGCGCCCACGTGGCCGACACCGACCCGCTGGTCGACGTGGGCGAGAAGGACATCACCGCGCACGTCAATTTCACCGGCATTGCGCTCGCCGCGCAGAACGCGGGGCTCGACGTGCTGGGTTACAGCTCGCAGGCGCGGTTTCTCTTGAACTGCGGGCTGACCGAACTGCTGCAGGGCGCCGACCTGCCCACGGTGGCGCATGCGCAAAAGCTCGTCAACGAGCACGAGATGGGCGAGCTGTTCAAGGTGATCGGCCTGGCGCGCGGCTGCGACGCGGCCTTCATGGCCCACCCGCTCGGCTTTGCCGAGGGCGACCGGACGCACCGGCTGTGAAGGCTGCAACGATGAAAGCGCACCCATGGGCCTGAGATGGCTGCTCGTCATCCTGATCGCGCTGGTGCTTTTCAGCGCCTTGCACAAATGGCTGGAGAAGATCGGCCTCGGCCGGCTGCCGGGCGACTTCCGCTTTCGGCTGTTCGGGCGCGAGATCTTCATCCCGCTGGCCAGCAGCGTGTTGCTGAGCTTCGTGGCGATGCTGATCGCCAAACTGCTGTGATCTGATCCCAGCACTGGCCCGCCGCGGCGCGGGCCATGGCTCCTTCGGGCGATGCCCGGGCCGGCCTGGCCGAAGAGACTCCCTCCATCGTTGCTGACAACCTTGGAGAACCCCGTGAAGAAGCCTTTGTTCGTGGCCGTGTTGGCCGCCTTGCTCGGTGTCGCGAACGACACCCGCGCCGCGTCGCCGCTGCCTGTGCGTGAGCCCGCGTCCGTTGGCAGCCTGTTCGCACGCATTCCCGACCTTCCCCCTAGCGCCGAAGAAGCGGCGAGCTGGGTCGACAAGACCGGCAAGCTGGTCCATCCGGGCCTGATTGCGCTGAAAGCCGACATCCAGGCGCACCAGGCGTACATCGGCGAGATCCAGCGCGCGCTCGGAGAGCGGCACTACGCGCAATCGGCCATCGTGGTCGACAACATGAGCAAGGGCATGGCCGATGTGGGCATCGACATGGCTCGCATGCAGAGCGACCCGGCCTACGCGGCGCAGGTGCAGGAGCGCATGCGCAAGATGTCGCCGCAGGAGCTGATGGCCATGTCGCAGAAGATGAACCAGCCGCTCAACAACGACAAGCGCTACCAGAACCAAGCGCAGGCCATGGTTCAGGACCCGCCCGCCGTGCGCACGGCGGCCGAGGCCGGCGAGAGCTATGCCCAGGCCCAGCTCGCGCGCATGAACGCGCAGCAGGCGCTGTGGCAAGAGACGCAGGCACAGGTCGACAAGGTCTTGAAGACGCCCCTCAAGGCTGGCCTGCCCAAGCCCGCGATGGCCTGGGACAACATCGGGTGCGACGCGGGCTGCCGCGCGCAGTGGGACGCCTACGCCAGCCAGATGCTGCCGCTGATGGTGGCGCGCGACAGCGAGGTGCTGCGCATTCGACGTGCGGCCGTGCAGCGCCAGCGCATCAGCGTGGCCGAGGGCGTGAAGGCGGCCGACCGCGACCTGCTCGCCACGCAGTACGGCACGCTGTCGCGCAGCCAGGTCAACCAGGGCCGCCTGGCCAGCTACGACGGCGCGGCGATCGCCGAGTTGCAGTCGCTGATCGACCACATCACCGACAGCGCACGCAGTGCGGCCGTGGTCGTGCACTGCGGCAAGCAGGTGGTGCTGGCGCCGGGCGCGGTGTGTCACTGAGTGTCGGGCCGTTGTTGCGCCGGGTGGGGTTGAAGCGGCATTGATGCACGCGCGTGCAGTAAAGCCCTGTCGCTTGCTGCTGTGCAGCAAAAGAGGGTCGCTCGGGGCTGACATACTGCGCGCTTTCTCAACACGACCCAAGGTCCATTTCATGCGTAACGTCAAAACCGGCCTGATCGTGGCCGCCTCCCTCTGCGCGCTGACTCTGAGCGCGTGCAACTCCAACAAGGAAGACAAGGCGGCTGCCAAGGCCGACGCCGGCCCCGCGGCAGTCACGGTCAACGGCACGGTGATCACCGAAGCCACGGTCGATCGCGTGCTCAAGCAGCGCATGGGTGCCTCGGGCATGCCCGTGCCGCCGGAAGCGCGCAAGGCCATCATCGACGGCCTCGTGCTGCAGACCGTGGTCGCGCAAGAAGCCGCCAAGCAAGGCCTGGACAAGTCGCCCGAGTTCCTGTCGCAGATGGAGATCGTGCGCAGCTCGGCGCTGGCAAACGCCTACGTCGAGGACTACATGAAGAAGAACCCGGTCACCGACGAGGCCCTGAAGGCCGAGTACGACCGCCTGAACGCGCAGAACGGCGAGGTCGAGTACAAGGCCCGCCACATCCTGGTGACCAACGAAGCCGATGCCAAGGCCATCATTGCCCAGCTGAACAAGAACCCGGCTTCGTTCGACAAGCTGGCCAAGGAGAAGAGCAAGGACCCGGGCTCGAAGGGCCAGGGCGGTGATCTGGGCTGGTTCGAGCCGCAGCGCATGGTGCCGGAGTTCAGCGGCGCGCTGTCCAAGCTCGAGAAGGGCAAGTACACGCAGGAGCCGGTGAAGTCGCAGTTCGGCTACCACGTCATCCTGCTCGAGGACACCCGCAAGGTCGAGCCGCCCCCGCTCGAGACCGTCAAGGCCCAGCTCTCGCAGCAAGTGCAGCAGCAGACCATGCGCAAGCACCTGGAGTCGCTCAAGGAAGCGGCCAAGGTCGAGATCGCGGCTGCCCCGGCTGCATCGGCGCCTGCCGCTGAAGCGCCTGCTTCGGCTGCGTCCGAAGGCAAGTAAAAGAGTGGTGGTGTGCGCGCCGATGCGGCTAGCCGCTCAATGAGCGTCTGTACACGCCCGGCGCCACACCCTCTCTCGCCTTGAACGCCAAGCCGAAATGCCCCTGGCTGGAGAACCCGCAGGCCAGGGCGATTTCGGCCAGCGACAACTGGTCGCTGGCGAGCATCACGCGCGCGAGGGCGACCCGCCGCGACAACACGTACTGATGCAGCGAGATGCCGAACGCCGCCTTGAAGGCGCGCGCGAAATGCTGCTGGCTGTAGCCGGCCAGCGCTGCGAGATCGGCCGAGCGCAAGGGCTCGGCCAGGCGCTCTTCGATGTGCCGACGCACGCGCTCGATGCTTCGTGACGTCATCGGATCGACACGCGTCGCCCGGAATGCCGGGTCGGCACCGAAGCTGGCGCCCAGGTAGGCCACGAGTGCCGTGCTGACCGATTCGGTGTAGAGCGACCCGAACGGCTGCCCCGCCAGGCAATGCGACTCCAGTTCGCGCAGCCACTGCAAGGCACGTGGGTCGTTGAACCGTGTCACCCGTTCGCCCGGCACCGCCCATGCCGGGATGCTGCTGCCCCCGTAGCTGTCTGCTGCCTGCGGAAGCTCGACGCACAAGAACTCGCTGGGCCGATCGCTGGTCCAACGGATGCCTTCGTCATCGGCCTGCGGCGGCAGCAATGAGGCCGCCCCCAGCCGCTGCCGACACGCACGGTCTCGCGAACCGTGCCTGGCCTGGAGCGCCACGCTGCCGCGGGTCAACACCATCAGCAGAGGCCGATCGACCCGGCTCAGCGGAGCCGCCTGGGTGGGTGGAACGCGCAGCCGAAGCAAGGGCAGGCCTTGCCAATCATCTGCACTCACTGTTTCGGAGCAAACCAGCATCAACAACCCCTCTCGTGCCCAAACTGCGCGACACAGTCACGAGCGGAATCTACAAAGCGCCTTCGGTTTGCGGAAGACGGGCCGACCCTCGCCCGGCCCAATGGGGTTCGATCGAACACTGAAACCGGAGACAGCCCCGTGACCCCTCAAGACCACCGACCATTCCCTCTTTCGACGATCCGCCGGCGCAGCCTGGCGGGCCTGATCGCTGCGACGCTGCTGCTGGCCGGCCTGACCGGCTGCGGTGGTGGTGACGACGATGCCCCGCCTGCGCCGGCGGCACCTCAGTGGCGCGCGGCGTGGGCTGCCGCGCCGCAGGACTACAACGAAGCGATCCCCCTGCCGGGCTATCCTCAGCCGGTAGCGGCGTCTCTTGTCGATACGACTTTGCGCCAACTCGTGCGCCCCGCCGTCGATGGCACCCAGGTGCGCGTGCGTTTCTCGAACGTCACCGGTGCGGTGCCTGTCGCGATTGCTGCGGCGAGCATCGGTCGCAGCACCGGAGGCAGCGATGTCGATGCCGCATCGATCACGGCATTGCGCTTCGGCGGCTCGGCGGGTGTCACGCTGGCCCCGGGCACCGAGGTCTGGAGCGACCCCGTGGCGATGAGCGTGACGGCCCAGGCCGATCTGGCAGTCAGCCTCTACGTGCAACAGAGCACGCCCTACACGACGGTACACCGCTCGGCTTTTCGCAACGCCTTTGCCGTCACTGGCAACGCCACCGCGCTCCCCAGCCTGAGCGGCGCCACCACGACGACGCGTTACCAGCTGCTCAGCGGGCTTGACGTGATCAACGCGACAGCTCCGAAGGTGGTGGCTGCGTTCGGCGACTCGATCACCGATGGAACGGCGTCGACGCTCAACGGCCTCAAACGCTACCCGGACCAGCTCGCAGGCTTGGTCCAGGCCAGCGCCACGACGGCCGGCAAGGTCAGCGTGCTCAATCTCGGCATCTCGGGAAACCGCGTGCTGAGCGACAAGCTCGGGCCGCGCGCAGTAGGCCGATTCGAGCGTGACGTGCTGCAGCAAAGCGGCATCACGCACGCCATCATCCTCGTGGGCATCAACGACATCGGCTTCGCTGCCTTCAGCGGTCCGCCGTTCAATCTGATCCCGGCCAACGAGGTGGTGAGCGCAGAGCAAATCATTGCCGGCTACCAGCAAATGCTCGACGCGGCACGTGCCAAGGGCGTGAAGGTGCTGCTTGGCACCGTGCTGCCGTTCAAAGGTGCGAGCTACTACAGCGAAGCGAATGAAGCCAAGCGCCAGGCCCTCAATACCTGGATCCGTGCGCAGGCTTCGAACGTGCACGCGGTGGTCGATTTTGATGCGGCGATGCGCGCCCCTGCGGACGCACTCGCGTTGAATGCTGCTTACGACAGCGGCGACCACCTGCACCCGAACGACGCGGGCTACGCGGCGATGGCCGCCGCGGTGGACTTGTCCAAACTCACGAACTGACGGGGCTCAAGAGGCATACAGCAGGTAGTCCGCCGTGTACGGAACTTTGTCCACGGCGCCTACCGAGCGGGTATCGCAGTGCTTCGCCGGCGTCACGCCACCCACGGTGTTGATGCGTTGCACGCGGGTCACGCCGGCATAGCGGCCTGCCCCACCTACCGATCGGGTTGAGAGCAGCAGCCATGGGATGTGGCCCGCCTGCGGTGCCTCGGCACGCGATTCGACCTTTCCGATGATCTTGCTGCCGTCACTGGCTTCCCAGTGCGGGCCGGCGTAGTGCGTGCCGAGCGGCTTGCCCTGACCATCGAATAGATCAGCCTGGGGCGCGACGAACACCCACTTCGCACCCGTTGAGGCCGAGGCATCGGCGCGGCATTCGTAGATCTGCACGCCGCGTGCGGCCACACGCTCGATCAGCACCGCATCGCCGCTGGGCGCCAGGGCGAACTGTGCGATTGCCTGGGCGCCGATCTGGCGGCCCATCGCCAGGCCGGTGTCGGTCGAGAAGCGGTAGTGGATACCCGCCCAGATGCGTGACTGGCTCACCTCGCGGGCGAACTCGTCGGCGCTCGTCCACTTGCGGGTGGCACCCTGCGCCGTGGGGCTGCTGGTGCTGAAGACGGGCAGCTTGCCTTCGGCCTGCAGCACCGACGCCAGCACACCGGCCAGGATCGAGTGCGTGCTCGGGTACTCCGGGTGCATCGGGGCATCGATCAGCGAGGCCCAGCCCGCTTCCATCGCGGTGGCGTCGTTGCCGTCGATGTCGCCGTTGCGGATCGCGGTGACGGGGCGCCAGAAGTTGTAGTGGTACTTGGCGTCTATGCCGGCGATCAGGCCGTCGTCCATGGCCTGCGAGGCGGTGGCAAAGAGGCGCGCGTTCTGCGCGACGCTGCGGTGGGGCTGGCTGGCCACGGAGCGCAACACCGCGTGATAGATCGGCGGCAGTGAGAAATCCCAGAAGCGGGCGATCCCGGTCTGCTCGGGGCTGCGCTGGGTGCTGGCCTTGGCCCCCAGTGTCTTGACCTCCTCGTAGTCGCTCACCCACTGCGCGCTCTTCATCGAGGGCGGCGGGCCCGGGCGGAACTGCGACGCGCTGGCCATCGTCCACGGCTTGCGCTGCGGCCACTGCGGGGCGGCCACACCCGCGGTGGGCACGTAGGTACCTGCGGTGGTCAGCGGGCGGTAGCGCTCGGGCGAAGCCGCGCCGTCGTCGGCACGGTTCGCGAGCACAGCGGTGGCGGCCTGTTCTCCGGCCGCGATGCCGGCCGATCGGGACGGACCGTCGGGCAGCTTGGCGAGTGCCGCCTGGTAGGCCGCGGTGATGGCCGGCTCCTGTGTGGGCATCAGCTTGAGCAGGGTCGCGCGGTTGGCCGCCGCCACCGCGGCATCGACGCTCGTGGCGTCGCCCGGCTGACGCATGCTGGCGGCCGTGACGGCGTCGTAGACCGCGGTCTGCACGATGGCGATCGCCCGGTTGGCAGGCGGCGTGCCGAGCTTGGCCTCGACGATCAGTTCACCGGCCTTGATGTTCCACTCGGTCACCACGTCGGCGTGGGCGCTCGCCGCCGTCGCGAGCAGGAGGGTGGCCGCCAACGCGGCCTTGTTGTAGGTGTGCATGGGTTTCATGGGTTTGTCGTTGTGAGGGTGGGCGTCACTTGCGGGTGATCACGATCTGCAGGTACTCGCTGGGCGCGACGAGCGTGCCGTCGTCGGCGCGGTTGAAGCGTGCGAGCAGCTCCATCAGGTCGTCGGTCAGGGCGGCTTGCTTGTCGGCGGTGTCGAGCGCGGCGAACGCCTTCAGCACCGGGCCGTAATAGGTACGGAAGACCTCCAGCCAGTGCGCCGGCGAGCGGTAGCGCATCACGAAGTGGCGCGGCTCGGCATGGATGCCCGAGGCCTGCGTCTCGAACAGCTCGGCGATGCGGGTGCGAGCGCCCCACAGAGCGGGCGACTGCACGCCGGCCGGCGGCGGCACATGCTTGCCGATGGTCTTGAAGAGCTGGCCGATGAAGCCATCGGGCGTCCAGTTGGCCATGCCGATCTTGCCGCCGGGCTTGCACACGCGCAGCATCTCGCTGGCGGTGCGCGCAGGGTTGGGAGCGAACATGTTGCCGAACGTGGAGACCACGGCGTCGAAGCTGCCGTCGTCGAAGGGCAGCGCCTCGACGTCGGCCTCCTGGAAGTCGATCAGTTCAAGCAGGCCATCGGCGGCCGCACGGGCGCGACCGCGCTCCAGCAAGGCGGGCACGTAGTCGGTGGAGGTCACTTCGCACCAGCGTCGTGCGGCAGCCAGCGTGACGTTGCCATTGCCGGCGGCCACATCGAGCACGTGCTGTCCGCCGCGCAGGTCGAGCGCCTCGCACAGCGATTCGCCGACCAGTTGCAGCGTAGTGCCGACGACGGCGTAGTCGCCCGACGACCAGGCGGCCTTCTGGCGTGTCTTGATGGCGTTGAAATCAGGGGCAGCCGCGGCTGCGGTGGCTGCCGGATTGACCAGGGCGGTAGAGAATGCGTTCATGGTGATGGGGCTTTCTTTGTTTCAATGGTTGTCGACGGCGCGGGTCGCGAACCGCATTGCTGTTGGCGTGAGCGCCGACCGAAACTGTCGAAGCCCGGCGTTGAAGCCAGCGTGGTAGTCGGCGTGGAATCTCGCGTGGAAATCGCCCCTTTGCAGCTGCGGCTGCTCGGCCCGCTGGAGGTCGAGCGCGCTGGCCTGGCGCTCCCATTGCCGCCTTCGCGCAAGGTGCGTGCGCTATTGGCCTACCTGGCGCTTGCCACGCGCGAGCTGTCGCGCAGCCACTTGTGCGAGCTGCTGTGGGACCTGCCCAACGACCCGCGTGGCGAGCTGCGCTGGTGCCTGAGCAAGCTGCGCGGCGTGCTCGACGACGCCGGTCCGCCACGCGTGCTGGCCAGCGGCGAGGGCGTGCGCCTCGAGCTGGCAGGCGCCGAGGTCGACGCGCTCGTGCTCGAGCGCAGCCTGCAACAAGGTCTCGCCACGCTGGGCATCGACGCCTGCCGTGCCCTCGCCGCGCGGTTTCGCGGTGACTTCCTGCAAGGCCTGGAGATCCCGCGCAGTGCGTCGTACAGCGCCTGGCTGACCGCTCAACGGCGGCGTTATCGTGCGGCGCAGGTGGCGGTGCTGGAACATCTCGCCCTCGGGCTCCCACGCGGCAGCGAAGAAGCGATGGACGCGCTCGATGCCTGGATGCGCCTCGCGCCTTTCGACCTCAGCGCCCACCAGGCGCTGTTCGACGTGCTGGCGCAGGCGGGCCGCCTGCGCGAGGGCGACGAGCACTTGAGCGCAACCGCGCGCCAGTACGAGGCCGAGGGACAGGATTGGGCGCCCGTGGGCCTGGCCTGGCGCGCGGCCAAGCAGCGGCATGCGGCGCCGTCGATGGCCGTGTCCGGTGCGCCGGCCGTGCCTGCCCCGGTGTTGACCGAACCGCAGGCGCCCGACGCTCCCCGCCAACGCGCCTCGCTGGCCGTCATGCCCTTCACCGACCTGTCGCGCGGTGTGGCGGCGCGTGGTGGCCTGGGCGATGGCCTGGCGCACGACATCATCACGCGCCTGGCCAAGCTGCGCAGCCTCTTCGTGATCGCGCAGGGCAGCGTGTTCGCGCTCGACGAGCGCCACGTCGGCCCCGAAGACGCCGCCCGGCGCCTCAACGTCGACTACGTGGCTGGCGGCTCGCTGCGCCACGGGGCCGGCGGGCAGGTCAGCGTCACGGTGCAGCTCACCGAGACGCGCAGTGCCCGCGTGCTGTGGGCCGAGGTGTTCACAGGCAAGGCCGACGACACCTTCGGCTGGCTCGACGAGATCGGCAACCGCATCGTGGCCGCCGTGGCCAGCCAGATCGAGGTGGCCGAGCGCAACCGCGCCATCCTCAAGGCGCCCAACTCGCTCACCGCCTGGGAGGCTCACCACCGCGGCCTGTGGCACATGATGCGGTTCAACCGCGAAGACAACGAACAGGCGCGCCACTTTTTTGCCACCGCGGTGCAGCTCGACCCAGGTTTCGCGCGCCCGCACGCCGGCCTGTCGTTCACGCACTTCCAGGACGCCTTCCTCGGTTGGGCCGAACGCGGCGAGGCCGTCGAGGCGGCTTACAGAACCGCGTCGCAGGGTCTGATGGCCGACGATCTCGACCCGGCAGCACGCTGGGCGCTGGGGCGTGCGCACTGGCTGCGCGGCCGGCTCGACGACTCACTGGCCGAGCTCGGCACCAGCGTCGACCTGAGCCCGAACTTTGCGCACGGCCACTACACGCTCGCCTTCGTGCAGGCGCAGTCGGGTGACCCGATGGCGGCCATCAGCGAATCGGACCACTCGCGCGCGCTCAGCCCCTTCGACCCCATGCTGTTCGCGATGATGGGCGCGCGAGCCATGGGCCTGATGCGCCTGGGCCGCCACGATGAGGCGGCCGACTGGGCGCTCAAGGCGGCGGCACGGCCCAACGCCCACGTGCACATCCTCGCGATCGCACTCTGGTGCCTTGTGCTGGCGGGCCGGCACGACGAGGCCCGCCAGTTCGTCGCAGCCGTGCAACGCGCGCAGCCGGGCTACGGTGTCGACGATTTCCTCGCCGCCTTCCGCTACGGGCCGGATGGCGAGGCGCTGATCCGGCGGGCGGCGCGCGCGGTTCCCGCCTAGGCGTGCGTCACGCGGTACAGCCCCACGTCGATCCGCCCGGCCAGGAAGCCGGCTTCGCAGTAGCTCAGGTAGTACTCCCACAGGCGCTTGAAGGGCGCATCGAAACCCATGGCCTCGATGGCCGGCCACTCGGCGAGGAAGCGGTGGCGCCATTCGGCCAGGGTGCGAGCGTAGTCGCGTCCGAAGCGCACTTCGGTCGTCAGCCTGAGCCCGGCGCGCTGCGCCTCGTCGGCCATGCGCTCGGGCGTGGGCAGCATGCCGCCGGGGAAGATGCAGCGCTGGATGAAGTCGGGGTTGGTGCGGTAGTGGTCGAAGTGCTGCTCGTCGATCGTGATGGCCTGCAGCACGGCCACGCCGCCGGGGCGCAGCCGATCGCGCAGGGTCTTGAAGTAGACCGGCCAGTAGGCCTCGCCCACGGCCTCGATCATCTCGATCGAGACGATGCGGTCGTACTGGCCGTCGACGTCGCGGTAATCCTGCAGGCGCAGGTCGAGCTGCTGCTGCACGCCCCATTGCACGGCCTGTTCGCGGGCGTAGGCGAGCTGCTCGCGGGAGAGCGTCACGCCCACGACCTCGGCGCCGTTGGCTTTCGCGAGCGTGGCGGCGAGCGTGCCCCAGCCGCAGCCGATCTCGAGCACGCGCTGGCCGGGCTGCACGTCAAGCAGCTCGGCGATGCGCGCGAGGCGGTGGGCTTGCGCGGCCGCGAGCGTGCCGCCATCGGGTTGGTACAGCGCGCTCGAATACAGCATGCTGCCGTCGAGCCACCGCGCGTAGAAGGCATTGCCCAGGTCGTAGTGGTAGGCGATGTTGTCGCGGCTGCCTCGGCGCGAGTTGGCATTCAGGCGATGCAGCAGCCTGGCCAGCCAGCGAGCAGGGCCGCGTGCTTCGATCGCGCTGCCCAGCACGGCTTCGTTGGTCAGGGCGAAAGCGAACAGCGCGCCCAGGTCGGGCGTGCTCCAGTCGCCATCGCGGAACGAGTACGCGAAGCCCAGGTCGCCTTGCGTGAGCAGGCGCCACAGGGGCCGCCAGCGGTGCAGATGCAGTTCGGCGCGCGGGCCGGGCTGCGCGCCGCTCGCGCTCAGGCGCGCGCCCCCGGGCAGCGTCAGCGTGAGCGAGCCGTGCTCGATGCCTGCCAGCAGGCGGCGCAAGAGTGCCTGGCGGCCGAGCGTGCGCGGGCCCGCGGCGGGCAGCTTGGTCGTGGTGGGCGCGGAGCTGTTCATGTCGTTGTGCTCAGGTGTTTGCGCTCGGTTGCGGGCGCGCGCGTGGAATCGCCCGGGCGGACGACGGTGAGATATTCGGTTGGGGCCGCCGGTCGATCGTGCAGCCGCGCGCCCTTCAGCCACAGGCGCAGCGCTTCCCAGTGGATGCCGCCGATGACCTTGAGCGTGAGCAGTGGGTGGGTGAAGAACACGCGCAACAGCGCGGCATCGCTGAGCGGAACGCGCTGCGCGTCGAGCCGCGCGTTGAGCAGCGCGGCACCATCCGACTGGCTCGCGCCTTCGTGCACGCTCACGCCAATCGACATCCGATCGCCCGGCGGATCGATGCGGAAGCGGTAGTGCAGATCCATGCCGAGAAAGGGCGAGACGTGCATCTGCTTGTCGCAACGTTGCGTGAGCAAGCCGGCGGCGCGATCGCGCTCATCGACTTCGAGCAGGTAGCTGTGGCGATCGCCGAAGGTGTTGTTGACTTCGTAGACGATGGCCTGCAGCGCGCCTTCGTCAGGCGCGTGGCAGAACCACACGCTGAGCGGGTTGAATGCATAGCCGAGCAGGCGCGGCATTGCCAGTAGCCGGATCGCGCCGCCGGTGGGCAGGCCAGCCGCACGCAGGCGGGCATCGATGCATACGCGCAGGCCGGCCGCGTCGCGTGCGCCGCTGTCGGCGTGGTCCCCCGGGTGGAAGCTGAAGAGGTTGAAGCGGCCGACCGAGAACCACCGCAGCCGCGTCGCGAGTGCTGGCAGCTCGTCGATGTCGATCAGCATCGAATACACACGGTACGCGAGGCGGTGGCGCAGTGGCTTCAGCCGCTGGTGCATCACCTCGCCCACGTAGAGCGCCGAGCTCATGCGGCCACCGCCTGCGCCAGGTGAATGCGGGCAGACTCGCCGGCCACTGTCCAGGGGCGCCGCGTGCCGCCCAGGGCCTCAGCCACGGCCAGGCCGGCTTGCAGGCCGTCTTCATGGAAGCCGGAGCCGAAGTAGGCGCCGCAGAACCAGGTGCGCTGTTGGCCCTGCAGCGACCACAGCTCGCGCTGCGCGGCCATCGCGCGGGTGTCGAAGCGCGGGTGCTCGTAGACCTCGGTGCGGATGAGGTGCTCCGGGCGCGGTGGCGTGGCCGGGTTCAGCGTGACGAAGAGCGGCGCCCCGCCACGGCCTTGCGGCAGGTGCGGCTGCAGGCGGTTCATCCAGTAGGTCACCGTGGGCGGTTGATCGGTGGCGCGCCGGTCGGCGAGGTAGTTCCAGCTCGACCACACCGCGCGGAGCCGGGGCATCAGGGCGGGGTCGCGGTGCAGCACGGCCAGGTTGCGGGTGTAGCCGAAGGCACCGAGCACGCGCTGCTCGGTCGGCGTGGGTACCGCCAGCAGTTGCAGGGCCTGGTCGGCGTGCGTGGCGAGCACGACGTGGTCGTACGCGGGCGTCCAGGCGCCGCGCCGGGTGCGCAGCCGAACGCCGTTCGGGCCGCGGTCGAGCGCAATCACGGGTTCGTCGCGATAGATGTTTCCGCTGAAGCCTTGCACCAGGCGCTGTACGTACTCGCGGCTGCCACCTTCGACCGTGCGCCACACCGGGCGGTCGCTCACCTGCAGCAGGCCATGGTTCTCGCAGAAGCGCACGAACGCGCCGGTCGGGTAGGCGCCGATCTGCGCTGCGCTGGCCGACCAGATGGCCGCGCCCATCGGGTACAGGTGGTCGTCGCGGAAGGCGCGGCCGTATCCGCGGGAATCGAGGTAGGCATCGAGCGGCTGGTCGGCCCAGGCCGCGGCCTCGCGCGGCGCCTCGCGGTAAAAGCGCAGCAGCTCGCGCAGCATGGCCCAGAAGCGCGGGCGCAGCAGGTTGCTGCGTTGGGCGAAGAGGCCGTTGAGGTCGGTGCCGGCGTACTCGAGCGCGCCGCCGTCCAGGCTCACCGCGAAGGACATGTCGGAGGCGCGCGTGGGCACCTGCAGATGATCGAAGAGGGCGCTCAGGTTGGGGTAGGCCGGCGCGTTGTAGACGATGAAACCGGTGTCCACCGGGTGCGTAGCCTTGCCATCGGGCGCATCGACGGTGTGACTGTGCCCGCCGAGGCGGGCGTCGGCCTCGTACAGGTCGACCGCATGGGCGCGCGACAGCAGCCACGCGCAGGCGAGGCCGGAGATGCCGCTGCCGACGACGGCAATGCGCAGCGGCGGCGAGTCGGCGCCGATGGGCGGGGGCGGCAAGGTCTCGCGGGCAGTGGGTACGGTCATCGGGCGCTCCAGGGTTGCGGCTGTGCCGGTCTTGCGAACTTGTACGCACTCCACGGCCGCTTGGATCACACCTGAGCGATCATGCGGAGATCCAAATCGCCTTTGGGTGCGTACAAGGGGCATGGGCACCCCGAAACGCGACGATTCGCCAGGCGCCCCGGCGCGCGGCCGGGGCGATGGGGTGCCGGCCATGCCTGTCAGGCCGGCTTTCCCGCCCGCCGCGCACGGAGCCCGCCGCTTGAGCATCGTCCCCTTCGACCCCGACCGCATTGCCACGCCGCCTGCCGACGACTGGGCGGCCGCGCTGTGCTGCGTGGCCGAGCGGCAGGACCGCGAAGCCTTCGGCCGGCTGTTCGCGCACTTTGCGCCGCGCGTGAAGAGCTATCTCATCCGCACAGGCAGCCTCGACGAACGCGCCGAAGAGCTCGCCCAGGAGGCGCTGGTGACCGTGTGGCGCAAGGCGGCGCTCTACAACCCGGCGGTGGCCAACGCGTCGACCTGGATCTTCACCATCGCGCGCAACCTGCGCGTGGACGCGGCCCGCCGCCACCTGATCGACGGAGCGGGCGACGAGTGGTTCGAATTCGATGCACTCGAAGCCGATCAACCCGGGCAAGGCGAGCAGCTCGATGCGGCGCGCCTCGCGCAGCGCGTGCGCGAGGCCATGCTGCGGCTGCCCGACGAGCAGGCGCAGGTGCTGCGCCTTTCCTACTACGACGATGAACCGCATGCACGCATCGCGGCCGAGCTCGGCATCCCGCTGGGCACGGTCAAATCGCGCATGCGCCGCGCGGTGGCGCAGTTGCGCGCGCTGCTCGAGCTTTGACGATGGTCTGCTGACGTGAATACCGATACCACCCTGGACAACCTGGCGATCCGCCACCACCCGGCCGACGAGCTGCTGCTGTCGCTCGCCGCCGGCAACCTGCCCGTCGGCATGCGGCTGGTGGTGCAGACTCACCTGGAGCTGTGCCCGGCCTGCCGCGCCCGCGTGGGCGTTCTCGACGCGCTCGGTGGCGTGCTGCTCGACGAGCAGGCTGCTGCGCCGCTGCGTGACGACGCCCTCGCGCGTGCGCTCGGCCGCATCGATCGGATCGAGGCCGCGCCCGTGGCTGCGGCCCGCCGCAAGGTGGCGGCACCGCCGCCGCTGCCGGCGGGTGCCGTGTGGCCGCGTGCGCTCGCCGATTGCAGCGCCACGCGCTGGCGCTGGATTGCCCCCGGCATGCGCTGGAGCCGCGTCAGCGTGCCCGGCGCGCCCGAGGCCAACATCTTTCTGCTGCGCATCGGTGCCGGCAAGTACCTGCCCCAGCACACGCACAGCGGCACCGAGCTCACGCAGGTGATCTACGGGCGCTTCCACGATGGGCGTGCGTTGTTCGGGCCCGGCGATTTCGACATGGCCGACACCGAGGTGCATCACCAGCCGGTGGTGCAGGACGGCAGCGAGTGCATCTGCCTGGCGGCGGTCGAAGGCAATCTGCGCTTCGACGGGCTCATCGCGCGTTGGATGGGCTCGCTCGTCGGGATGTAGCTGCCAGCGTGAGCGCCGCGGCGGCCCACGAGGCCGTGCCGCTCACCGTGCTGCCCCAGGCCAGGTCGATCAGCGTCACGTGCCAGGGCCAGCCGCGCAACGTGGCCTGGTTGGTGAGATCGTAGGTGGCGTAGCACAGCAAGCCGAGCGCGGTGCCGCGCCCCAGCGCGAGTAGCGGCCACCGTGCCTGCAGCGCCGGCTGGACCGCGAAGTACACCAGCCCGCCGATGTAAAGCGCGTAGAAGAGGGCGGCGGCGATCCAGTCGATCTCGCCCGACATCAGGTGGCCGATCGCAGGCTGGTAGACCCGGGCGTGGGTGAGCGACAGCCACACGGCGTCCATGGCCAGGAAGACGACGGCGGTGAGCCCGCAGGCGGCTGGCAGGCGCCAGGCGGGCGCGGCGGTGGGGATGCGCGAAAACGTTTGCATGGTGTGGTGGTTCGGTTGGCGGTCAGGGCAGGCGGTAGGTGAGGGTGCGGCTCCCGCTGACGAGTGCGTCGAGGCCAATCCAGCGGCCATCGTTGCGGTCGAGCCAGAGCGTGATCTCCTGTTTCGGTGTGATCAGGCGCCAGCGCGTGGCGCGCTCCACGGTGCTGTGGGCTCCGGGTTGCGGCGCATCGGGCAGCGGATCGATGCGCACGGTATCGAGCACGCCCGTCTGTGGGTTGAGCAGCTGCGTCTGCTGGCGCAGCGCGGGGTGCCAGTAGGCGTAACCCATCACGCAGTCGTCGCGGCGCTGTTGCACCTGGATGGGCTCACCGTTGTCGTCGGTATTGGCGCGCAGTTCGATCAGGCAGTCACCGCGCCAGCGCTCGCGGGCTTCGTGGCGGTAGTGGTAAACGGGGATGCCCAGCAGCTTTACATCGAAGCGCGCCATGCTTTCCACCACGCGCGCCGTGGCCGGGCCACTGACCACGAAGCGGTGGGTGCCGATCGGCTTGCCGTCGAGGCGCACGATGAAGTCCCAGCTCTGCGCGTGAGCGGCACCCGAAAGCGCGCACGCCGCCAGCAGCGCCACCGGCTTCATGACGGCGCCCCGCGCCGTGGCGGCCAGGGGATGAACGCACTGGTGCGTGCGATGTAGTCGCGGTAGGCAGGGCGGCGTTCGGAGATGTCTTGTTCGAGCAGGCTGACACCCGAAACCCGCAACAGCAGCACCGTCATCATCAGCGGTGATACGAGGCTCCATGCGCTGCCCCAGCCGCCACCACTGCAGGCCATCACGCCGAGGCCCCACCATACGCAGGTTTCGCCGAAGTAGTTGGGGTGGCGCGACCAAGCCCACAGTCCGCCGTCCATCACCTGGCCCCGCTGGGCCGGGTCGCGGCGAAAGCCCGCGAGCTGGGCGTCGGCCACCGCCTCGGTCAATAACCCGGCGACGGCGAGGCCGGCGCCCAGGCTGTCCCAGTGCGACCACGGGGCGGCCGAACCGGTGGCGGCGAGCACCGGCCAGCCGACGATCCATCCCAGCGTGGCTTGCAGCAGAAACACGAGCCACAGGCTCTTGAGCGCGAAGTTCGGCTGGTTGCGCTCGCGCATCGCGCGGTAGCGGCGGTCTTCGCCGTGGCCCCAATTGCGCCAGGTGATGTAGACCCCCAGGCGCACTGCCCACGCGAGCGTGATGGTGAGCATCACCATGGCACGCGGGCCACCGCCCAGCACCGCGACATACAGTGCGGCTGGCGCGGCGATGAAGACCGGCCACACGCGGTCGGCCAGGCTCGCATCGCTGCGCGCCACGCTCACCACCCAGCTCGGCAGCGCGATCAGCACGACAAGCGACAGGCCGAGGCCGGCGGCGGCGAGCGGCGTGATCGGGGCCATCAGCGACGGGGCGCGAAAAGGTAGTGGCTGACCCACCACTGCTGGCCGCGCTCGTAGCCGAAGAGTTCTTCGACCGAGAGCAGGAAGAGCCGCCAGCGCTGCCACCACATCGGCGCGTGCGCGGCACCGTAGACCGACTCGAAGAGCGGCATCAGCTGCGTGCGCCGCGCATCGAAGCGCTGCAGCCAGGCCGCGGCGGTGCGCGCGTAGTGGCGGCCGTCCCAGCGCCAGCGCTGCTGCAGCGCGAGGGCGTCCTGGCACAGCAGGGCGAGGTCGTCGCTGGGCATCATCCCGCCGGAGAAGAAATGCTGGCTCATCCAGTCGCTCGCGTCGCGCACCTCGAAGGTATACGGCGCCCCGCGGTGCGCGAACACATGCATGAAGAAGCGGCCGTCGTCGCGCAGCCAGCGCGCCACCTGGTCGAAGGCGTGCGGCCAGTTGCGCAGGTGCTCGAACATCTCGACCGACACGACGCGGTCGAAGCGGCGTTCGGTGTCGAAGGCGTTGAAGTCGCACGTCAGGACTTCGAGATTGCGCAAGCCGCGCGCGGCTGCCTGGTGTTCGATGTGCGATCGCTGCGAAGCCGAGTTGGAGACAGCCAGGATGCGCGAGCGCGGGTAGCGCGCTGCCATCCACAGGCTGAGCGAGCCCCAGCCGCAGCCGAGTTCGAGGATCTCCTGTCCGTCGGCCAGGCCTGCGCGCCTGCAGGTCTCGGCGAGCGCGGCCTCTTCGGCGGCCTCCAGCGTGTTCACGCCCTCAGGCCACCAGCAGCAGCTGTACTTGCGGTGCGGCCCGAGCATGTCTTCGAACAGCTCGGGCGGCAGTTCGTAGTGCTGCTCGTTGGCCTTGTGCGCCAGCAGCGCCAGCGGCGCCTCACGCAGCCGCGCCATGAAGGCCTGTGTGAGCAGCGCGGCCGATTCACTGTCGCCATGCTGCGTCTCTCTCAAGCGCTGGCGCAGCAAGTGGCGGATGCCCAGGCGCAGTGCGGCGTCGGGCAACAGGCCGCGCTCAGCCAGCGCGAGGGTGGGGGAGGGGGCGAGGTCTGGCATGGCGCGCGATCCGGGAGCCTGGATGCTCCTTCTACGCAAACCGGCCCCGAATGGATCACGGCTCGCACCGCGTATTGCCGCTCAGCCCGTCGCGAGGCTCTGCGCAATGGCGGCCTGTCGCGCCTGCCGGATTGCGTCGCCGATGGCTGTGCCCTTCCAACCCTGGGCCAGGGCCGCGGCCGACACTGCGGCGCTGTCCACGGCAAGGGCCGCGTCAAGCGCCGCCTGCAGGCGCGGGCGTTGTGGGTACGCGCGTTGCTTGAAGCCGGTGCGCCCGCGCGCATCGCATTCGCAGGCGAGCAGCATCTCGGCAAAGCGCTGCGGTCGGCGCCAGGCATCGCAGCGCTCGAACAGGCGCATCACCGCAGCCGCATCGAGCGTCTCGCTGCGGTGGACATTGCCGTGCTCGCGCGCCACGACCTCGGCCAGTTCACGGCAGTCGGTGGGCACCTTCAAGCGCTCGCTCACCGCCCGGACCAGCTTCACGCTGCGTGCCTCGTGCGCGATGTGGCGCGGCAGTTCGTCCGCGCGCGTGGTGCCCTTGCCCAGGTCGTGGCCGAGGCAGGCGTAGCGAACGGTGAGCGGGGTTTGCAGGTGTGCGGCCATGTCGAGCACCAGCATCAGGTGCACGCCCGTGTCAACCTCGGGGTGGTGCGCAGGCGGCTGCGGCACGCCCCACAGGCGATCGACCTCGGGCAGCAGCCGAGCGAGTGCGCCGCAGGCGCGCAGCACCTCGAACATGCGCGAGGGCGTTTCCTCCATCAGGCCCCGCGAGAGTTCCTGCCACACGCGCTCGGGGACCAGGGCGTCGACCTCGCCGTCGTCCACCATCTGCTGCATCAACGCATTGGTTTCGGGCGCGACATGGAAGTCGGCGAAGCGCGCCGCGAAGCGCGCCACGCGCAGGATGCGCACCGGGTCTTCGGCGAACGCCGGCGACACATGCCGCAGCAAGCGCGCCTGCAGATCCCGCTGGCCGCCGTAAGGGTCGACAAGCGTGCCGTCATCGGCTTGCGCGATGGCGTTGATGGTGAGGTCGCGCCGCAGCAGGTCTTCTTCGAGCGTGACGGCCGGGTCGGCATGGATGGTGAAGCCCTTGTAGCCGGGCCCGGTCTTCCGCTCGGTGCGGGCCAGGGCGACTTCTTCCTTCGTCTGCGGGTGCAGGAAGACGGGGAAGTCCTTGCCGACGGGGGTGTAGCCGGCATCGACCATCTGCTGCGGCGTGGCACCGACGGCGACCCAGTCGTGGTCATTGACGGGCAGGCCGAGCAGGGCGTCGCGGACTGCGCCGCCGACCATCCAGAGTTTCATGGGAGGGAGTTTAGGGGGCTGTTCTTGTCTGGGGGATGTCTGCGCTCGCCTATGGTGGCGCAAACGCCAACGCCAACGCCAACGCCAACGCCAACGCCAACGCGCATGCCCAACTGCAAGGGGCGGTCGCGCATCACAGGCCGCTCAGCCTGAGGTATCGAAGGCCCGCTCCATTTGTGGCGCTTCGCGTGGCATGTTCTTCCTACTTCGCGCGGGTGCGCCGGGAGTCCGCCCCGGCGGGCGGGTCACTTTCATTTGCTGGCCCAAATGAAAGTAACCAAAGCAAAGGGCCCTTCATTTGGCCGAACTTCGTGGCGGCAAGACGCGACTTGTCTTTGCCATGCCCGAGCGAGCCGCCGAACACCTGCTGCGATTTCTTCGCCACTCGCCTCGCTACGCATCGGCTTGGTGAGACGCGAGCGAAGCGATGCGCCGAGCCGGATGGCCCTTCGGACGAGCTGAGCAGCGCAGGGCTTGGTGGGCGCGCGCGCAGCGCGCATCCACAACTGACTTGGGGCAGATGTCTGAGCGCAGTCGCCGCAGGCGACGGAGCGAGTTTCTGCCCCGCCCACCAAGACCGAGCAGCGCAAGGCAGCCCTCGCCCAGCGAGGGCCGAGGAGGCAGGGTCGCCTTTTCTTGGTTACTTCTTTTGGCGAAGCAAAAGAAGTAACTCGGCCGCCGGGCCGAAACCCCGGCGCGGCCTCACGCCAGTGAACAAGACACGCGACAAGCGGCGCGCGCCTTCGATACCTCAGGCTGAGCGGGCGGTGGCATGCGAGCAAACAGACGGACTGACGAACGAACGCACGATGCGAAAGCAAAACCTGCTCAACGCGACGTCCGGTAGTCCTCCTCGAACGCCAAAAAATCCTCCTCCGCCAACGCATCCTTCGTCCACGCCACCACCGCCGGCAAAGCCTGCACGCGATCCACATAGCCCTGAACGACCGCAGGCACAGGCAACCCGTACGTCACGATCCGCTTCACCACTGGTGCGAAGTAGGCATCCGCGATGGAGAACTCGCCAAAGAGCATCGGCCCCTTGTACGTGGCGAGCAGCTCGCTCCACATCTGCACGATGCGCGCGAGATCGGCCTGGGCCTGGGGTTGCGCGGCTAGCACCTTCTTGCCGACCTCGGGCAACGAGGCCTCGACGTTCATGCCGAAGTGCGAGCGCAGCGCACCGAACCCGGAGTGCATCTCGGCGCACACGCTGCGTGCGCGGGCGCGGGCTTGCACGTCGGTGGGCCACAGCGTCTTGTTCGGGTACTTCTCGGCCACGTACTCGGCAATGGCCAGCGTGTCCCAGATCGCGAAGCCTTCGTCGACCAGCACCGGCACCTTGCCGACCGGGCTCAGGCGCGCGAGCTCGGTCTTGAACGCGGAGCCGGCGTCGAAGGAGTCGAAGCGCACCATGCGCTCCTCGAACGCAATGCCGGCCTGGGTGAGCAGCACCCACGGGCGCATGGACCACGACGAATAGTTCTTGTTGCCGATGTAGAGCTGCATGGCTTCACTTTCTCTCTGACGGGGTTGCAGGTGGTTCGATGCTAGGCCGGCGCGACGCTCACGGCGATGAGACTTGCGCGCGGCATTGATGCCGCGCGCGCATCGGCGTCAAAGCATCGGCATCACGGAATCGAGCGGTCCACCGGCGGTGCCGTGGGCGCGCGCGGCGCCACGGGCGGGCCGAGGCGGGTCTTGAGCGGTGTTGCCGAGGCGGGTTCCGAGCCGCCGAGCAGTGCCGAGTAGATGACGGCATTGCCCAGCACCTTCTTCACGTAGTCGCGCGTTTCGCTGAAGGGCACGTTCTCGGCCCAGATGGCGGCTTCGACCGGCGGGCCTTCGCGCCAGCGGCGAGGGCGGTTCGGGCCGGCGTTGTAGCCTGCGGCGGACAGGAGCTGCGAGCCTTCGAAGTCCTGCATCACGCGGGCGAGGTAGGCCGTGCCCAGGCGTACGTTCGCGTTCGGCTGCGTCACCTGGTCGGCGCTGAAGGGCATGCCGATCTTGCGGGCCGTTTCGCGGGCAGTGGCGGGCATGAGCTGCATCAGGCCGCCGGCGCCTGCGCTGGAGCGGATGTCGGCCGTGAAGCGCGACTCCTGCCGCACCAGCCCATACACGAAGGCCGGGTCGAGGCCCGCCTCGCGCGCGTTGCCGATGATCTCGCGCTTGTAGGGCATGGGGTAGCGCTGCGCCACGTTGAACTCGGTGCGCGTGCGTTCGCTGGTGTTGATGCACTGCTGCCAGATCTCGCGCTCGCAGGCGTACTGCGACGCCGCCATCAGCGCGCGCTCGTCCATGCCGCGCAGCGTGAAGTTCCATTCACGCACGCCTTCGCTGCGCAGGCCCAGGCCGATGAGTTGCGAGGCACGCGCGAAGCCGGGCTCGCGGTTGACGGCCTTTCGTTCGTCGTCGCTGGGGGGCTGCGGCGGCTGGGGCAGCGCCAGGGGCTGGCCGAGCTCTTCGGCGGCCAGCAGGCCGTAGAAGTGCAGCTGCCCGGCGATGCTCGCGTACATCTCCTTGGCCTGCGCGGTCATGGCGGGGGCGTCGGACGAATCCGTGGCCAGGGCCTGCAGGGCGCGCGCCTTCCAATAGACCCAGGTCGGGTCGCGCTGGTCGGTCGGGTTCATGTCGTTGATGGCCTGCACCACCTGCTGCCAGCGCGGCTTGCCGGCGTTGGCGCGCAGGGCGGCCCGTGCTTTCCAGGCGAGGGTTTCGTCGGGCCATTCGATGGGCGGGTTCATGCGCGCGGCGAGCAGGTCGGCACGCTGGAAGTAGTTGGACGCCTCGGGCGCCAGCTTGATCGCCGATTGCCTCGCCACGGCGGCCCAGGCCCAGGCCGAGAGTTCGCGCGGCAGGTCGGCTTCCCATTGGCTGGTGAGCGAGGCCGCCACCGCGTCGGGGTCGCTCGCGGCCTGGCGCATCAGGGCGAGGGTGACGAGCTCCTTGTCTTGGCGTGTACGCGGCGTGGCGCGGGCCAGGTACTTGGGTGGTGTGTCGAGTGCGTTGGCCACATCGGCCGCGGCGTCGGGCATGACGAGCAGGGCGGCCTGGCGTGCCACGCGGGGGCGGCCCGTCTCGAGCGCCAGCCGCGCACGTCGCCAGACATCGGATTCGCTCAGGATCTGCGCGCCGTACAAGGTGGTGCCGAGCTTGGCGCAGCCATCGACCGCATCGCGCTGGTTCAACCATGCGGCGCGCGCGCTGCTGCGGTTGTCCTTGCCGTCGAGCGCTTCTGCCAAGGCCACATAGCAGATCACCTCGCGGTCGTCGTTCATGCGAAAGCGCGGGTAGTCGGCGGCGAGGGCCTTGTAGTCGCCGCGGCGGCCGAGTTCGAGCAGCCAGTCGTTGCGCAGGCGGTCTTCGACATAGGTGCCGTTCCAGCGCTTGTAGAACGCCTCGACCTCGTCGATCGTGGCGGTGGGCAGGCGGTTGGTCAGCTCCCAGTAGTCGACCCATTGCGCGAGAGGGTGGCGCTCGGACGCCGCGGCGCTGCGCAGCGCGGCCAGGCGCGGCCGGTCGTTCTTGCGCAGCGCTTCGCGGGCCTCGACGATCACCGCATCGCCGGTCTGCGCACTCGCGGGCGTGCTGTTGAGCACCATGCTGGCGGCGAGCACCGACAGCGCCGCGCGCGCATGCGTCGCCCAGGGCGACCCATAGAATGAATTCGAAATCTTCTTGATCAACGATGTTCCAGTGTGGCTATGACCCTGCCTGCGCGCCAATCCCTGCGTCAACGTTTGCTGGAATCGCGCGAGCGGTTCGTGGTGTCGGTGGAAGGCCGCGAGGCGCAGGACGCACTCGCGGCCCACGTGTCGGGCGTGCTGGCCACCTTGGAGCCCGACTGCCTGGGCGCCTACTGGCCGGTTCGATCGGAATTTAACGCAGGCCTGCTGTGGTCCGACGACAAGGTGACCACTTCCTTTGCATTGGCGTTGCCCTACGCACGCCGCGAACCGCGCGAGATGCACTACCGCCAGTGGGACGGTGTGGACGCCGGCCTGCGCGACGAGTGCGGCATCGTCACATCCAGCGGCAAGCCGGTCGTGCCCGACGTGGTGCTGGTTCCCTGCGTGGGTTTCACCACCGGAGGCTATCGCCTCGGCTACGGCGGCGGCTACTTCGATCGCTGGCTGGCCGCTCACCCGCATGTCACCGCAGTGGGTGTGGCGTGGGCCGTGGGTGAAGTGAGCGAAGCCGAGTTCGCCGGCGAGCCGCACGACCACCCCCTGGCGTTCGTGGTCACCGAGCGGGGCGTGGTCGGCTGAAGGACACGAGGCTCGGCGCCGGGATCATTGTTCGCCGATTGCCTGGCGCGTCTGCTCGGCCTGGGTCTCCACCCAACGGCAGAACGAATCGACCTCCGGCCGCTGCCGGCTCTGGCCGATGGTGATCATCCAGTAGGCCATCGGGCTGCTCACCCGCCCGGCCGTGCCGAAGGGCTCGATCAGGTCGCCACGCTGCAGCTGCTCGGCCACGAGCGGCAGGCGCGCCAGCGCCACGGCCTGGCCCGCAAGTGCGCTTTGCACCTGCTGGAAGGTGAAGTTCAGGTAGATCCAGCGCCGCGGTTCGACTTCGGGCGCGCCTTGCTGGGCCAGCCAGTGGCGCCAGCTCAGGTACTCGGCCCCCGGGCGCGGGTCGTCTTCTTCCGTCACCGTGTGGCGGGCGAGATCGGCCGGCGTCGAGAGCGGCGGTGCGGCACCGGTGCGGATCTGGTCGGCCAACCAGGGGCTGATCACCGGCGTGACGATCTCGCCGAACAGGCGCAGCGCGTCGGGCGGAACCTTGTTGCGCCCGGTGTAGCGCAGGATCAGGTCGAACTCGGGGTCGGCGGTGCTCACGAGCGCTTCCGTGGCGGTCACGCGGATGTCGATCTCGGGGTGCTCGCGCTGGAAGGCCTCCATCTGTGGCAGCACCCACATCGAGCCGAACGAGGCGAAGGTGTTCACGCTCACCACGCGGCGCCCGCGCGACTGCCGGATCTGCTGCACGCTGGCGTCGATGCGCGCCAGGCTCGGGGCGAGGGCGCGCAGGAACAGCGTGCCCTCCGGGGTGAGCTCCACCTTGCGCGTGCCGCGCAGCAGCAAGGTGACGCCGAGGTCGTCTTCGAGCGACTGGATCTGCCGGCTCACGGCCGACTGGGTGAGGCTCAATTCCTCGGCGGCGGCGCGGAAGCTCAGGTGGCGCGATACCGACTCGAAGGCCCGGATCGGCCCGACGGACAGGGGGCGGCGGCGGAACTGATTCATGATCAAAACGCGTCAATCACTTGTTGGCAATTCATTGGACGACCAGGATGCGCGAATCTATTCTGCCTGCTAGCCCATCGCAACACACATACGGGAGCCGCACCATGAGCCAGCCATTGATGACCACCAAGCAACAGTCTCGCGCCCTCTGGACGGTCGCGCCCGGCGAGGCCCTGCGCCTGGGCATCGGCCCGGGCGACCGCGAACTGCACATCACCGAAGGCCGTGTGTGGCTCACCCGCGTGGGCACGCTGGAGTCGCCGGCCGAAGACATCTGGCTGTCGGCCGGTGACAGCCTGGTGCTCGATTCGGGCAGCCAGTGGGTGGCCGAAGGCTGGAGCCAGGCGCGCTTTCAGCTCCTGGTGCCGCCTTGCGATCGCGTGGGGCTGCGCTACTTCGTGGCCGGCTTGGTGTTGCGCGCACGCAGTGCGGCCTCCATGGCGAGGCGGCCCCAGGGGCGCATCAGCATGGGCGACTCCATTGCGTCGTCGGGCGCCGTCCAGTAAGCAAGGCTGACCCGCTCACCGCGCGCCTCGTAGGTGAAGGGCTCGCAGCCCGCAGCCTCGAAACTCGGCCGCGTCTGCGCGTCGGTCTTGAGGTACAGGCGATCCCCGGCGGCCAGCGCGATGAAGAGCTCGTCCACGTAGAAACCGTGGCCGCCGAACATGCGCCGTGAGCGCACCGGCCCCAGCGGGCTCAGCAGCTCGGTGCAGTGCGTGGCGAACTCGGAGCCGGCCGGCATGGCGTGCGCCTCAAAGGCAGTCCAGGGCGCGTGACGCCCCGCGCAGCGCGGGCGACACGGCTGCCTTGACCACGTAGACCGGGATCGCGCTCAGGTAGCCCACGAAGCGCCCCTTGGCCTCGAAGCGGCTGCGGAACTGCGAGCTGTGGATGAGCCCGCCGAGCCTCGGCACGATCCCGCCACCCAGGTAGACGCCGCCGCGCGCGCCCAGCGTGAGCGCGAGGTTGCCGGCCGCGCCGCCGAGCAGGCTGAAGAACACCTGCACCGCTTGCACGCAGTGCGTGTCGCTGCCGGCCAGAGCGGCGGCAGTGATCTCGTCGGGGCCGAGCGACTGCGGCGTGGCGCCGGCAAGCATGCACACCGCGTCGTACAGGTTGACCAGCCCCGGCCCGGAGAGCGCGCGCTCGGCCGAGGCATGGCCAAAGCGGTGGCGCAGTTCGCGGATTACGGCGTCTTCGTGGTCATCGGCCGCCGAGAGCGTCACGTGCCCCCCTTCGCCGGCGATCGGCAGCAGGGCATGGCCGCGCGGGTCGGGTACCAGGCCCGACACCCCCAGCCCGGTGCCGGGCCCGATCACCGCGATGGGCGCATCGGCCACGGCGGCACCGCCACCCACCGGCTCGCGCTCGTCGGGCTTGAGCAGCGGCAGCGCGAGGGCGAGCGCCGTGAAGTCGTTGACGACCAGAAAGCGCGCCACGCCCAGCGCGGCCTGCATCTCGGAGATGGAAAACGACCAGTCGTGGTTCGTCATCTGCACGCGGTCACCCACCACCGGGTTGGCGATGCCGACGGCGCAACAGCGCGGTTGCGGCAGCCCGTGGTCGCGCAGGTGCTGCTGCATCGCGTGCAGCAGCGTGGCGTGCTCGGCGGCGGGGTAGGTGGTGATGTGGCTTAGCGCGGCATGGGCATCGGCTTGCCAGGCCAGGCGCGCATTGGTGCCGCCGATGTCTCCGAGCAGGCGGGGGTAGGTGTGGTTGTCTGTGCTCATGGGTGCGACCGAGTGTGCCGGCCGTGGCCTGATTGCACAATCCGGGCGCCGCCAACAAAACCGACGGGAGCCCCGAATGACCCCAGACGAGCGCAAAGCCCTGCGTGACAAGCTCATCGCCCAACGCCAGGCCTTGCCCGACCGGCTCGAACTCGCCGTGCAGCTGCAAAGCGTGCTGCGCACCTGGCTCGTCACGCGGCGCGAATCGAGCATCGGAGCCTATTGGCCGATCAAGGGCGAGTTTGACCCGCTGCCCGCGCTGTTTCGCTGGAGCGAGGGCGGGCCCGAGGGTTCGCCGCGCCGCATCGGCCTGCCGGTGTCCGACCGCAGCACCGGCGAGCTGCGCTTCCACGTGTGGTTCCCCGGCTGCCCGATGGAGCTCGACGCGCACGACATCCCCAAGCCCAAGGGCACGGACGAGTTCAAGCCCGCGATCCTCGTGCTGCCGTGCCTGGGCTACGGCGCCGGTGGTGTGCGCCTGGGCTATGGCGGCGGCTTCTACGACCGCACGATTGAAAGCCTGAACCCGCGCCCGCTCACCATTGGCGTGGGGTACGCGCACGGCTTCTTGCCGCTGCTGCGAGCGCAGCCCGACGACCTGACGGTGGATGTGATGATCACCGAAGAGGGCGTGATGTGGCAGCGGCCGATGGCCTGACCGGCTCTCAGGAAAAGTCTGCAGGCGCGCGTCGAATCCGGGCCGTCTCGCGCGTCGTGTGATCAGAGCTCGCGAGTGTCCCGGGCCCGTCAACTCAACCCAGGAGAACGAACATGCGCGTGATGGTGATCGTGAAGGCCAGCCCCGAATCCGAAGCCGGCAAGATGCCCAGCACCGAGATGCTGGCCGCGATGGGGAAGTACAACGAAGAGCTCGTCAACGCCGGCATCATGAAGGGCGGTGACGGCCTGCACCCGAGTTCGCGCGGCAAGCGCGTTGCCTTCTCGGGCAAGAGCCGTCAGGTGATCGACGGCCCCTTCGCCGAGACCAAGGAGCTGATCGCCGGCTATTGGGTTTGGGAGGTGAAGGACATGGCCGAAGCCGTCGAGTGGGTGAAGCGTTGCCCGAACCCCATGGAGAGCGATTCCGAGATCGAGATCCGTCCCTTCTTCGAGGCAGCCGATTTCGGCGAGGCCTACACGCCCGAGCTGCAGGCGCAGGAAGACCGGCTGCGCAAGCAGCTGGAAGGCCAGTCGGCCAAGGGCGGCTGAGCCATTCTTCGGGCCGGGCCTGTCCGAGGCCCAGGCCGGCGTCAGCGCGCCACGAGCTCCGTGGCGTGCTCCTTCAGCCGGGCTGGCACGCTGCCCGCCAGGCCCACGGCCGCGCGGCTGGCGAGCATGAGCTGGAACACCGCCCGGACTTCGCCCGCGCTCACGGCGCGCAGCCGGGCCAGCCATTCGCCGGGGTCGCGCATGCGACCGAAAGTGAACAACTCCTGCGCCGCCACTTCGATGCGTTTGGCCGGTTGCTCCAGCGCTCGCAGCGCCCGCACGCTGATCTGGTTGCGGGCGCGCTCCAGGCCTACCGCATCGGTCTCGTCGGCATGCTGGCGCAGCAGCCGGGCCACTTCGCTGATGAAGGCCGCGCCGTGTTGCGGCTCCGTGGCGCCGTCGATCACGAACTGGCTCGCGAGCGGGTACACATCGGCCGAGCAGCCGACCTGGTAGGCCAGGCCGCGGCGTTCGCGGATCTCGTCGAGCAGCGGTGAACTCATGCCCTCGCCGAGCAGCGCGGCGGCAAGCACCCAGGCGATGTGCGTGTCGTCGGTGAGCGGCGGGGCTTCGTAGCCCATCACGATCTGGCACTGCGCGCTGCCTGACAGGCGCCGCAGCTTCACGCCGCCGTGCCATGCGGGCGGCGGCACGGTGTTGGGTTCGCCGTGCGGCATGTCGCCGAACGCGCGCTCGGCGGCGGCCACCAGCGCGGCCTCGTCCACCGGGCCGGCAGCGGCCACCACCACGTTGCACGCGGTGTACTGCCGCTGCACGTAGGTGAGCAGGTCGTCGCGGGTGAAGCGCTTGAGGTTCGCGCGGTTGCCGATCACCGGCCGCCCTGCGGCGTGCTGGTCGCCGTAGCTCGCCTTGTCGAACAGATCGAAGGCGATATTGACCGGGTCTTCCTCGAACTCGGTGTACTCGTGCTGGATCACCTGGCGCTCGCGCTCCAATTCGTCGGCCGGGAAGGTGCTGTGGCGAACGATGTCGGCGATCTGCGCGACGAAGGTCGGAAGGTCGTGCGGCAGGCCTTCGATGTGAAAGGCGGTGTGGTCCTTGTCGGTGTGCGCGTTGACCTCGGCACCCAGGCGCTCGGCGTCGAGGTTGATGTGCTGGCAGTCGCGCGTGGCCGTGCCCTTGAACGCCATGTGCTCCACCACATGGCTGATGCCGCTCTGCGCTCGCGTCTCGTGCAGGCTGCCGGTGCGCACGAAGACGCTCAGGCTCACCGTCTGCCGCCAGGGCATGGGGATGGCGACGATGCGCAGGCCGTTCGTCAGGGTGTGGAGCGTGTGCAGGCGGGTTGTAGTGCTCAAGGTGAGGTCGGGCGCGGAGGGGGCAGAAGCGTGTAGTGTCCTCCCGCCCGAGGGATCGCGCTCAGTTGTGGTCGTGCGGATCAGCGGTGCAGGCCGAGCCGCTTGCAGACCTCGAGCGGCGCCACCGACTGGTTCATCGTGTACAGGTGCAGTGCCGGCACGCCACCGGCGATGAGCTTCTCGCACAGTGCGGTCACCACGTCGAGGCCGAAGGCCTTGATCGACTCGACATCGTCGCCGTAGCTTTGCAAACGCAGGCGCATCCAGCGCGGGATCTCGGCGCCCGAGTTGTCGGCGAAGCGGATGATCCCCGACGAATTGGTGATTGGCATGATGCCGGGGATCACCGGGATGTCGGCGCCGAGCTTGCGCGACTCGTCGACGAAGCGGAAGTACGCATCGGCGTTGAAGAAGAACTGCGTGATCGACGAGTTGGCCCCGGCGCGCACCTTGGCGAGGTAGGCGTTCAGGTCGTCTTGCGGCGAACGCGCCTGCGGGTGCATCTCGGGGTAGGACGCCACCTCGATGTGAAAGTGATTGCCCGTCTGCGCGCGGATGAACTCGATCAGGTCGGACGCGTAGCGGAACTCGCCCCAGCCACCCGATGCTGCACCGTAGCCGCTCGGCAAATCACCGCGCAGCGCCACCAGGCGCTTGATGCCGGCGGCCTTGAACTGCGCGAGCTTCTCGGTCACCGATTCGCGGCTTGCGCCGATGCAGGTGAAGTGCGAGGCCGCGTCCACGCCTTCGGCCAGGATGTCGCGCACCGCGGCGAAGGTGCCGTCTTGCGTGGAGCCGCCTGCGCCGTAGGTGACGGAGCAGAACTGCGGCTTGAGTGCGTAGAGCTTCTGGCGCACCGCCGCGAGCTTGGCCACGCCCTCGGGCGTCTTGGGGGGGAAGAACTCCAGGCTGAGCGGGAGTGGGGTTGTGCTCATGCGGAACCTTTACTTAACTCATGTCAGACCACAACCCGTTCGGGCTGAGGTATCGAAGGTCAGCCTGATCGGTGGGTGGCGTGCGTACGCGTTGTCTTACTCGGCCTGCGCGGGCTGCTTCGCCCACACGAAGAACTCGGTGTTGCCGTTGCCACCCTGGATGGGGCTCTGGAAATACTTCTGCACCTTCAAGCCCAGCGCCTTGCTGGCCTGCCACATGCGGTTCTCGACTTCGACGAAATGCGCCTTGTCTTTCACGATGCCGCCCTTGCCGATCTGCGCGGGCTGCAACTCGAACTGCGGCTTGACCAGCAGCAGCAGGTGACCGCCGGGCTTGAGGTAGGTCACCATCGTGGGCAACACGTGCGTGGAGGTGATGAACGACAGGTCGGCGGTGACGAAGTCGAAGCTGTGCTCGGCGTGCTCGGCCGCAAAGGCGCTGCCAGCCACGTCGCGCGCGTTGATGCCCTCGTAGCTCGCCACGCGCTCGTCGCCCGCGAGCTTCGGGTGCAACTGCCCGTGCCCCACGTCGATGCCGACCACCCGCGCGGCACCGCCTTGCAGCAATGCATCGGTGAAGCCGCCCGTGCTCTGGCCCAGGTCGAGGCAGGTGAAGCCGGTGACATCAATGCCGCAGTGCTTCAGCGCTCCTTCGAGCTTGAGCCCGCCGCGCGACACGAAGCGCAGCTCCGCGTCGTCGGTGATCTCGATCTCGCAGCCCTCGGGCACATCGAGCCCCGCCTTGTTGACGACGGCCCAGCCCTTGGGGCCGAGCCAGCGCACGGCGCCGCGCTCGATCAGCCGCGTGGCGGCCGAGCGGGTGGGCGCGAGGCCCATCTGAAGAAGAAGCTGGTCAGCCCGCATGGAAGATCCGATCAAAGGTTCGGGCAAGTCGCGCAGCGACAAGCCCGACATCAAGCAACACCCGCGGAGCCGGCTTCGCCGGTCCGCAGGGTGGCGCCCCTCGGGGGCAGGAGCGCCAGCGACTGGGGGGCTCAGTACCGATACGTGTCGGGCTTGTACGGACCTTGCTTCGGCACGCCGATGTAGGCGGCCTGCTCCTCGGTCAACTCGGTCAGCTGCGCGTTCAGCGTGGTCAGCTGCAGGCGGGCGACCTTCTCGTCGAGGTGCTTGGGCAGCACGTAGACCTTGCCGATGTCGTACGAATCGGGGTGCGTGTAGAGCTCGATCTGCGCGATGGTCTGGTTGGCGAAGCTGGAGCTCATCACGTAGCTCGGGTGGCCCGTGCCGCAGCCCAGGTTCACCAGGCGGCCCTTGGCCAGCATGATGATGCGCTTGCCGTCCGGGAAGATCACGTGATCGACCTGCGGCTTGATCTCTTCCCACTCGTACTTCTCGAGCGACGCGACCTGGATCTCGTTGTCGAAGTGGCCGATGTTGCACACGATGGCGTTGTTCTTCATCGCCTTCATGTGGTCGTGGGTGATGACGTCCTTGTTGCCGGTGGTGGTGACGAAGATGTCGGCCTTGTCGGCCGCCCATTCCATCGTGACCACGCGGTAGCCTTCCATGCAGGCCTGCAGCGCGTTGATCGGGTCGATCTCGGTGACCCACACCTGGGCGCTCAGGGCGCGCAGGGCCTGGGCCGAACCCTTGCCCACGTCGCCGTAGCCGGCCACGACAGCGATCTTGCCGGCGACCATCACGTCGGTGGCGCGCTTGATGCCGTCGACCAGCGATTCACGGCAGCCGTAGAGGTTGTCGAACTTGCTCTTGGTGACGCTGTCGTTCACGTTGATGGCGCGGAAGGGCAGGGTGCCCTTGGCACTCATTTCCTTCAGGCGGTGCACGCCGGTGGTGGTCTCTTCGGTCACGCCGATGATCTGGGCCGACTTGCGGCTGTACCAGGTCGGGTCTTCGGCCAGCTTGGCCTTGATGGCGGCAAAGAGGCAGGTCTCTTCTTCGCTGGTCGGGTTGGCGATGACGGAGGCGTCCTTCTCGGCCTTCTTGCCCAGGATCATCAGCAGCGTGGCGTCGCCGCCGTCGTCCAGGATCATGTTCGGGCCTTCGCCGGCCGAGCCCTTGGGGCCGAAGTCGAAGATGCGGTGGGTGAAGTCCCAGTACTCGGTGAGCGTCTCGCCCTTGTGCGCGAACACGGGGGTGCCGGCGGCCACGAGCGCGGCGGCGGCGTGGTCTTGCGTCGAGAAGATGTTGCACGAGGCCCAGCGCACTTCGGCGCCCAGGGCTTGCAGGGTCTCGACCAGCACCGCGGTCTGGATGGTCATGTGCAGCGAGCCGGTGACGCGCGCGCCCTTGAGCGGCTGGGTCTTGGCGTACTCGGTGCGGATGGCCATCAGCGCGGGCATCTCGCTTTCGGCGATCTTGATCTCTTTGCGGCCCCAGTCGGCGAGCGAGAGGTCGCGGATGGCGTTGTCTTGAGAAGGTTTGAGAACGGCGTTCATGTCGGGCTCCGGTCAATGAAGGAACCCGCACGCAGCACAGATGGGGATGGGAGACATACACCACTCACCCACGAGGACTGTCGTGCGGGTGAGCGCGGTTGCAAGAAGATTTCCGAGCCTGGGGCACCACGCCATGCTGGGGGTGCCTTGCAACGCTCCTCGGAAAGTGGGGCGGATTGTAGTTCACCGTCTGTGTCGGTTCCAGGTCGGATTGCGCATCCCGCCCGGCCAAGGGGGTATCGCCGAGGCGACAACGGCCCTTCAGCGATCGGCGTAGCTTGCGCGTCACTACAACACCGGAGACACCATGAGCAAGCTGCGCGCACTCGGCCCTGCCTTGCCCATCCTCGTCGGCGCCTCGCTGATGCTCAGCCTGGCCATGGGCCTGCGCCAGAGTCTGGGCATCTTCATGCCGCCGCTCACGCAGGATGTGGGCATCTCGGTGTCGGACTTCACCCTCGCCATCGCAGTGCAAAACCTCGCCTGGGGTTTCCTGCAACCGGTGGCGGGCGCCTGGGCGCTGCGCGTGGGCTTCAAGCGGCTGATGCTGAGTGGAGCCGTGCTCTATGTGATCGGCCTCACGCTGCTCGTTACCGCGCACGGTTTCGTCGCCGTGCTGCTCGGCGCGGGCGTGGCGATCGGCGCCTCGATGGCCGTCACCGGCCCGGCGTTCGCGATGGCGGTGGCCTCGCGCGCGGTGTCGGCGGCGATGCGCAGCTCGGTGCTGGGCATCGTGTCGGCCGCCGGCTCCCTGGGTGCGCTGATGGCCGCACCGCTCGGCCAGGCGCTCGCTCAGGCGCAGGGCTGGCGGGTTGGCTTGCTCGGCTTCATCGTGCTCTCGCTCGTGATCCTGCCCGCCGCCTGGTACGCCGGCCGCGCCGACACCTTGCCCATGCCGCCTTCGCCCAGCGGCGACGACAACAAGAGCGCCGGCGCGATGACGCGCGACGCGCTGCGCCACCCGCCGTTCGTGGTGATGACGGCGGCGTACTTCGTGTGCGGCATGCAGCTCATCTTTCTGACGACACACCTGCCGTCGTACCTCGCGCTGTGCGGCATGGACCCGATGCTCAGCGCCCAGGCGCTCGGCGTGATCGGTGGCTTCAACGTGCTAGGCAGCCTGTTCTTCGGCTGGGCCGGGGGGCGCTGGAACAAGCTGCTGCTGCTGGGCAGCATCTACGTGCTGCGCTCGATCGGCATCGCGTGGTACTTCATGACCTTGCCCACGCCTGCGAGCACGCTCGTCTTCGCCGCGATCATGGGCTTTCTGTGGCTCGGTGTCGGGCCGCTGGTGGCGGGCTCGATCAGCGAGACCTTCGGCGTGCGCTGGCAGGCCATGCTGGGTGGCGTCGCCTTCATGAGCCACCAGGTCGGCAGCTTCGTCGGGGCCTACGGCGGTGGCCTGATCTACGACGCGCTGGGTTCGTACAACCTGGCCTGGCAGGTCGGCGTGGGCGTGGGGCTGGCGGCCGGTATCGTGCAATGCGCGTTTGCCGTCGCGCGGCCGCCTGGGCCGCGTACGCCGGTCGAGGCCGTGCCGGCCTGACACTCGGTCGCGCTCGCACAATCACACGCATGCGCCCTGCTCATGTCCTCCCCTGGTCGGCCCTGCCGCTTTCGAAAGCGCGTGCGGTCGTGGGTGTGCTCACCGACATCGACGACACCCTCACCACCGCCGGTGCCATCACGCCCGATGCGCTGCACGCGCTGGCCGATTTGCAATCCGCCGGCCTGCCGGTGATTGCCATCACGGGCCGTCCGATGGGATGGAGCCAACCCTTTGCGCGCGATTGGCCCATCACCGCCATCGTGGCAGAGAACGGTGCGGTGGCCTTGTTTCGCGACGGCGGTGAGCTGCGTATAGAGTACGCGCAGGACGAGGCCACGCGGGCCGACAACGGCCGCCGCCTGCGCGAGGTGGCGCAACGCGTGCTGCGCGAGGTGCCGGGTGCGACGCTGGCGCAAGATAGCGCGGGCCGCGTGACCGACATCGCGGTCGACCACAGCGAGTTCGCCCACCTCGACGACGCCGGCATCGAGCGCGTGGTGGCGCTGATGCACGAGGAAGGCATGACGGCCACCGTGAGTTCCATCCACATCAACGGCTGGTTCGGTGCCCACACCAAGCTCTCGGGTGCGCGCTGGATCGTGCCGCGCCTGCTGGGCCGTCGCCTCGACGACGAGACCGAACACTGGGTCTATGTGGGCGACTCGACCAACGACCAGCTGATGTTCGGCCACTTCCCGCTCAGTGTGGGCGTGGCCAACCTGCGCGAGTTCGCGGCGCAACTCGGCACCTGGCCATCGTTCATGACAGACGGCGAGCGCGGCGCCGGTTTTGCCGAAGTGGCGCGATCGATCGTTACTTCAAAGGCCTGATCAGCGGCGCCATGCTTGTCATGACGGCGGGGCCGAAGATGGTCGCGAAGGCCACGTCCTTGGCGTCACGGCCGACGGCGATGCGCACGAGCTGATCGAGCGGCGACATCCGCGTCGCGTCGAACATCACCCACTCGCCACCGAGCCACGCCTCGAACACGGCGTGGAAGTCGGGGGGCGGGTCTTCGAAGGGCGCGTAGCCCACCACCAGGCGGGCCGGGATGTTGAGCGCGCGGCAGAAGGTGACCGCGAGGTGCGAAAAATCTCGGCACACCCCGGCGCGCTGGCGGAACACATCGCACGCGGTGGTGGTGGCGGTGCTGGCGCCGAGTTGGTAATCGACGTTCTCGTGAATCCAGTCGGCGATGGCCTGCACCCGCGAGTACCCGCGCGGCAGTGCGCCGAAGAGCTTGATGGCGGCGTGCGAGAGCAGGTCGGATTCGCAGTAGCGCGTGGGCATCAGGTTGTGCAGAAGATCGTCGGGCAATTCGGCGATCTCGGCCTCGGTCGCCTTGCTGTGATCGCGCTGCGGCAGCCGCTGCACGCGGGCGGTGTAGTGCAGGCTGAAGGGGCCGGCTTCGGCATGCACGCGGGCGAAGCGGTGGTGCACCGTGGGGTCTCGGTACACATGCACCGGCCGCTGTGGCTGCACGGTGAGCGATTCGCTGAGCACCTGCTGCCCCGCGCCATGCAGGGCATGCACCTGGAACAGGAAGTCGCAGGTGCCGCTCAGCTCGTAGTGCAGTTCGCAATCGATCTCGAACACCGGCATCGTCGCCGCCTGAGCTTCGGCGGTCTGCGTGCCAGGTGCGCTGGTGGTGATCGGTCGGGCCGCGGTCGGGCGGGTGGGGGTGGGGAGTGTGGCGGTGGTCATGGCGTGATTGAATCCGCCACCGCCACACGCGCCCATCGGCGCAAGGCCGATGCGAGCGTAGGAGAACACCACGGCCCGCGACCATGCACAAGGAACGTGCATGCCGGCTACGCAAAGCGCGCTTGAGTTCATCTGGGCACAATCGCTCGCACCCCATGCAAGCCACGCCGCACCCTCGCCCTCTGCTGATCGCGTCGGCCATTGCCTTGGCAGCGGCGGTGTCGCTCGGCCTGGCCCGCTTCTCGTACGCACTGCTCCTGCCGCCGATGCGCGCGGACCTGGGCTGGAGCTACCTCACCGCCGGCGCCATGAACACCGTCAACGCCGCGGGCTACCTCGCCGGTGCGCTGCTGATGCCTGCCGCCTTGGCGCGATTCGATGCGCGGCGCCTGATGTTGGGCGGCAGCGTGGCGGCGGCGGCCCTGCTCGCGGCGCACGGGCTCGTTCAGGGGGACGCAGCTTTGTACGCGCTGCGATTCCTGACCGGTGTGGCCAGTGCGGCCACCTTCGTCTCCGGCGGCCTCCTGGCCGCACACCTGAGCGGGGCACCGGCCGGGCTGGTGCTCGGGATCTACTACGGCGGCACGGGCGTGGGCATCGTGGCGTCGGCCCTGCTGGTGCCGCCGGTCATTGCGGCCGACATCGCGCATGCCTGGCGCGTGGCGTGGGTGGCGCTGGGGGCCGCGGCCTTGCTCGCCACGGGCATCACCGCAGCCGCGACACGCGCGCTGCATGCGGGCGGCGGCGGCCCGAGAGCACGCAGCCCCTTCGGCTGGCCGCGCTTTGCCTGCGGGCTGCTGTCCTACTTTCTGTTTGGCCTGGGCTATATCGGCTACATGACCTTCGTGGTGACGCTCCTGCGAGAGCAGCACCTGGGCAGTGGCCTCATCACGATCTTCTACGCCCTGCTCGGCCTGGGAGTGGTTGCCTCGTCGTGGCTGTGGGCCGGCCTGTTGCAGCGTTTTCGTGGCGGGCAGCCGATGGCAACGCTCAACGCGCTGCTCGCGGTGGCCACGCTGCTGCCGGTGCTGAGCGCGCACCCGGTGGCGGTGTTCGCCTCGGGCATCCTGTTCGGCTCGGTGTTCCTGTCGGTGGTGGCCTCGACCACTGCGCTGGTGCGGCACAACCTACCTGCTGCGGCGTGGTCGAGCGGCATCGCGGCGTTCACCACCGTCTTTGCGGCCGGCCAGATCGTCGGCCCGAGCCTGGTGGGCGGCTTGGCCGATGGCGCGGGCGGCCTGCGCAGCGGCCTGGCCGTGTCGGCCGCGGTGCTGGCGGCGGGTGCGTTGGTGGCCTGGTGGCAAAAGCCGCTGCCGCAAGCCACGCCAAACGGGTAAGGTCCGGGGCCATGGCCGCGACTTCCCACCCCGCCCTCGATGGCATCACCGTGCTGGAGCGCGGCTGGCTGTCATCGAACAATGTGCTGATCCATGCGCGTGGTGACGAGCGCGGCGCGGTGCTCGTCGACAGCGGCCACGTGACCCACGCTGAGCAGACCGTGGCGCTCGTGCGGCACGCGCTCGCGGGTGCGCGGCTCGATTGCATCGTCAACACGCACCTGCACTCGGACCACTGCGGCGGCAATGCGAGCCTGCAGCGCGCCTTCGGGGCACCCGTCTTCATCCCGCCCGGGCAGGCCGAGGCCGTGCGGCGCTGGGACGAGGTGGCTCTGAGCTACGAGCCCACCGGCCAGCTCTGCGAGCGCTTCAGCATCGCCGGCATCGTGGCGCCGGGTGATGCGTGGCACGCGGGCGGCCGGCGCTTCGAGGTGCTCGGCGCGCCCGGGCACGATCCCGACTCGCTGGTGTTCTTCGACGCCGCCAGCGGCCTGCTGATCTCGGCCGATGCGCTGTGGGAGAACGGCTTCGGCGTCGTCTTCCCGGAGCTCGAAGGCGAGCGCGCCTTCCACGACGTGGCCTTCGTGCTCGACCTGATCGAAGCGCTGCCGGTGCAGGTGGTGGTGCCGGGCCACGGCGCGCCATTCACCGATGTGGCGGGGGCGCTGGCGCGTGCCCGCAGGCGGCTGGATGGTTTCGTGGCTGACCCGATGAGGCATGCACGCTACGCGGCCAAGGTGCTCGTGAGCTACCACTTGCTGGAGATGAGAAGCCTCAGCACGGCCCAGCTGCGCGAGTGGGTCGACCGTACCCCGCTGTTCGCCGCCGTGTGGCGGCAGGCAGGGCAGAGCGAGTCGCCTGCTCCTGCCGAATGGGGCCTGTCGATTGCCGACGAGCTGGTTGCGGCCGGTGCTCTGCTGCGCACCGATGTAGGCTATGCCGCCTCGACATGACACCGCACCGGAAGGACCGACGACATGCTTGAACTGCTGATGGACCCGCAGGCCTGGATCGCCCTGGTCACGCTCACGCTGCTCGAACTGGTGCTGGGCATCGACAACATCGTGTTCATCTCGATCCTGGTCGACAAGCTGCCGCCCGAGCAGCGCGACCGGGCGCGTCGCATCGGGCTGTTCATGGCGATGTTCATGCGAATCGGCCTGCTGTTGGTGTTGTCGTGGATCGTCGGGCTGGTCGCGCCGCTCTTCACCGTGGGCAGCATGGACATTTCGGGGCGCGATCTGATCCTGATCGGCGGCGGGCTGTTCCTGCTCTACAAGAGCACCACCGAGATCCACCACACGATCGAAGGCGGTGGCGAAGAGGGCCTGACAACGGTGGCCAAGGCGAGCTTCGGCGCCATCATTGCGCAGATCATGGTGATCGACATCGTGTTCTCGCTCGACTCCATCATCACGGCGGTGGGCATGGTCGACGAGGTGGCGGTCATGGTGGCCGCGGTCATTCTCTCGGTGGGCATGATGATGTTGTTCGCCGGTGCGATTGGCCGCTTCGTCTCGGCGCACCCGACGATCAAGATGCTGGCGCTGTCGTTTCTCGTGGCGGTGGGTTTGCTGCTGATCGCCGAGGGCTTCGGCCAGCATGTGCCCAAGGGCTACATCTACTTCGCGATGGCGTTCTCGCTGGGGGTGGAAATGCTCAACATCCGCTTTCGCAGCAAGCGCCTCGCCGAGGCGGCACGCAAGGCCCGCGACAAGTAACAGCCCCCGGTCGGCCAGTCATCCGGGGGCCAGACCCAGAAACTCGTGCATGCGTGCGAGTTCATCGGCCAACCCGCTGCGGTAGGCCGCGCTGCGCGGCGCCTGATCCACATGGCCGATGCGATGCACAAGGCGCCCGCCGGCCACGCTCAGGTCACCCCAGCCGATCACCTGTTCGCCCCACAACAGTGGCAACGCGTAGTAGCCGAGCTTGCGTTGCGCTGCGGGAAGGTAGGCCTCGAACTTGTACGCCCAGCCCCACAGCAACTCGAAGCGGCGGCGGTCCCACACGATGGGGTCGAAGGGAGCCAGCAGGCGCACTTGGTTGTCGGGTGCGTGGCGGCGTGATGCGGGGTTCTCGTCGGCGGGCCAGTACCAGGTGGTGCCTTCGACCTGGATGCTTGCCAGATGCTCGCGCGCCAGGCGCATCGCGGCCTGCGTTTGCAGCTTGAGGTGCGGCGCGCCGTAGCCGAGCAGATAGGTGAGGTAGGTGAGGCTGCGCGCGGGAAGTGGCGCGTACTTGCGCACGATGAGTTCGATCAGCGCTGCCGCGCGCAATGTGCGCCCCGCAGGGCTGTCGTCGCCCTGCGGGTGGGTGGCGACTTCATAGATGCGCGTGCCGCCCTCGCGCCGCGCCACGCGCAGCAAGCCGCGGTAGTGCATGCCGTCGAGCAGCCTGGTGCTGGCGCTGCCCGAGCCGCCCCAGTAGTTCTTGACGCGGCCGTGGGCGAAATGCGCGTCGACCTCGCGCGGGTGCACCTGGCCGCGCTCGCGCACGAAGGCCAGTACTTCGGCGGCCTGCCGCTTGGTGGTGGGCTTCCATTTGTGCTTGACGGTGCGCGGGTGCATCAGCGCCAGGTGCTCGCGCGGTAGGAAGCCGTAGTTGACGAGGCAGTCTTCCTCGATCGCGAGCTTCGGGTAGCGCCGTTCCAGGTCGCCCGCCACATGGCCCTTCACGCGGTGGCGCAGCGTGAGGTCTTGCGCCCGCGCCGGGGCACGGATCGGGTCGGCCTGCACGAAGCCGAGTTTGTCGATCGCACGTGCGAGCGTGGTGGGTGCAAAGAGCGTGCGCGCCACGGCGTAGCGGCGCAGGTCGTCGAGAGTGATCGCGGCGGGCATGCGGCGATTCTGTTGCGCGGCACGCGCGGATGTACAGGTGTGGAGACGACGTGTCAGGAGGCTGGCAACTCCCGCCACGGATGCAGGTCAGAGCGCTGTTGAATCGCCGGTGTCGCGCACCCAGGCATCGGCCCAAGCCTGAAGCGGCCCGATGGCTTTCAGCAGTTTTGTGCCATGCGACGTGAGCCGGTAGCCGCTGCCGTCGTGGTCCACAAGATGCGTCTCGCGCAACTCCTTCAGTCGCGTGTTCAGCAGCGCCGGATTGGTCGCCGCGGCATCCTGCAGCGCGCGGAAGGTCAACGCTCCGACTCGCAGTTCCCAAATGATGCGCAGCGCGCCGCGACGGCCCAGCAAGTCGAGTGCGACCATGATCGGGCGGCCTGTGCTGGAGCCGCGCACGGGCTGTCCGGTGCGCGGCGTTGCCGATCGCGGATCGGCTGCTGACGGTGTCGGGGTTCTTGATGCTTTACTTTTCATAGCACTATATCTAGACTCAGTTGCTATCGAAAATGTAGCAAGGAGATCTCAGTGCCCCATTCGTCCAGCGTCTCTGCAGCTCGCGTCGACCCTGCCCAGCCGCCGTTCGCTGGCGAGATCCAGGCGGTGCTGGGCCGGATCATGCCGCCGGGCATGCCGCCGCTGGTGCTGTTCACAACGCTCGCGCGTGACCCGCGGCTGTTTGGCAAGTTCTTCAGCGGCAGCCTGCTTGATCGAGGTCACCTGACGCTGCGGCAGCGTGAGGTGGTCATTCATCGGGTCACCGCGGCTTGCCGCTCCGAATATGAATGGGGTGTGCACGCGCAGATCTTTGCCGGCGCAGCGGGACTCGATGCCGCGCAGCTTGTGTCGACCGTGCACGGCGTGGTGGGGGATGCGTGCTGGGGCGATGACGATCGTCTGCTCATCCGCCTGTGCGATGCCTTGCACAGCGATTGCGATGTAGACGACGCGCTATGGTCGGCACTGCGCGAGCGCTTTACCGACGAAGCGCTGCTGGAGTTGCTGATGGTCGCCGGCTTCTATCGAACCGTGAGCTACCTGACCAATGCGTTGCGCCTGCCGTTGGAGACGGGCGCGGCGCGTTTCCCGCAGGCGTGAACGGTGGGCGAGAAAAAGGGCGGCAGGTGCCGCCCTTGTTTCTTGCGTCCAGTCGCTGGTCCGCGAGAGTCTGAACCGCTGCGCGGTTGCTGGCCTTACTTAAGGCCGGCCGCCGCACGCAGCGTGGCAGCCTTGTCGGTCCGCTCCCACGAGAACTCCGGCTCCTCGCGACCGAAGTGGCCATAAGCCGCAGTCTTCTCATAGATCGGGCGCAGCAGGTCAAGCATCTGGATGATGCCCTTGGGGCGCAGGTCGAAGTGCTCTTGCACCAGCGCGGCGATCTTGTCGTCGCTGATGACGCCCGTGCCTTCGGTGTAGACCGTCACGTTCATCGGCTTGGCCACGCCAATGGCGTAGGCGACCTGGATCTGGCATTGCTTGGCCAGGCCGGCCTTGACGATGTTCTTGGCCACGTAGCGTGCGGCGTAGGCGGCCGAGCGGTCGACCTTGCTCGGGTCTTTGCCGCTGAACGCGCCACCGCCGTGCGGGCAGGCGCCGCCGTAGGTGTCGACGATGATCTTGCGGCCTGTGAGGCCGCAATCACCTTGCGGGCCGCCGATGACGAAGCGCCCGGTCGGGTTGATCAGGTACTTGGTCTCCTTCAGCCATTCCTTGGGCAGCACCGGCTTGATGATCTCTTCGATGATGGCTTCGGTGAACGAGGCCTTCATCTTGTGCGAGGTCTCGCTCTGGTCGGGGCTGTGTTGCGTGGAGAGCACGACGGTGTCGATGCTGTGGGGCTTGCCGTCCACGTAGCGCATCGTGACCTGGCTCTTGGCATCAGGGCGCAGGAAGGGCAGGCGTCCGTCTTTGCGCAGCTGAGCCTGGCGTTCGACCAGACGGTGGGCGTAGTAGATGGGCGCGGGCATCAGCTCGGGCGTCTCGTCGCAGGCGTAGCCGAACATCAGGCCCTGGTCGCCGGCGCCGATGTTGAGGTGGTCGTCGGAGGCGTGGTCGACGCCCTGGGCGATGTCGTTGGACTGCTTGTCGTAGCAGACCATCACCGCGCAGCCCTTGTAGTCGATGCCGTACTCGGTGTTGTCGTAGCCGATGCGCTTGATGGTGTCTCGTGCGACCTGGATGTAGTCGACGTGCGCGTTGGTGGTGATCTCGCCGGCCAGCACCACGAGGCCGGTGTTGGTCAGCGTCTCGGCGGCCACGCGGGAGCGCGGGTCCTGCTTGAAGATCGCATCGAGGATGGCATCCGAAATCTGGTCGGCGACCTTGTCGGGGTGGCCTTCAGAGACGGATTCGGATGTGAAAAGGAAATCGTTCGACACTCTTAAACTCCAGTAGGTTGCACAGTGCGTTGCCGGCTAAGGGAGTGAGAGCGGCGAACGCTTTAGCAGGATTTATGGGGCATTTGCCACGTAGAGCATTTGCCCGGCAGGCCCCACGGTGTGGGTTCTGCATCGCCCCGCAAGTAGTTCAGTAACTCGGCGATGGCGCGATTATAGGAAACAGATGTTGACCCTATTCAACTGGTTTGCGGGGCTGCCTTTGGGCCTTTTGCACACCCTGGGCGCTGGCCTGGGCTGGCTGACCTACTGGTTCTCGCCCACGTATCGCCGCCGCATGGCCGCCAACGCGCAGCAAGCCGGCCTCGGTGCGGCGCAATGGAAGCCCGCCATCGCCTCGGCCGGGCGCATGGTGGCCGAGTTGCCTTACCTGTGGATGCGCCCGCCCACCGAATCCATCCTGCCGCGCATGCGCTTCGAGCGGCTCGATCTGCTCGAAGCGGCCATCGAGCGCGGCAAGGGCGTGCTGCTGCTCACGCCTCATATGGGCAGCTTTGAGGTGTCGGCGCAGGCGGTGGCCGAATACTTCGCGGAGCGTTGCCCGATCACTGTGCTGTATCGCCCGGCTCGCAAGCCGTGGTTGCGCGATCTTGTGCGCACCTCGCGCGAGCGGCCCCATCTCTTTGCCGCGCCGGCCACGCTCGCGGGTGTGCGGCAGATGATCCGTGCGCTGCGCCGCGGCCAGATGGTGGGCCTGCTGCCCGACCAGGTGCCGCCCGAAGGCATGGGCGTGTGGGCGCCGTTTTTCGGCCGTCCCGCCTACACGATGACGCTCGCCGCGCGCCTGGTGCAGCAGACCGACGCGACCCTGCTGGTGGCCTGGGCCGAGCGGCTGCCGCGAGGCGATGGCTACGTGCTGCGCTTCTTCCCCTTCGAAGAAGCGCTGCCCATGGACGACGCGGCAGAATCCGCCCGGCGGATCAACCAGGCCATGGAGCGGCTGATCCTGCAGTGCCCGCAGCAATATCTCTGGGGTTATCACCGCTACAAGGCGCCGCGCCAGCAAGAGGCGGCTGCCGACGCTGCGCAACAGGAGTGAATGGTTTGGCCGAAACGTGGGGGGCTCGTCTTCTTCTGGGTGTGATGTGGCTGCTGCATCTGCTGCCTCTGCCCGTGCTGGCTGCACTAGGCCGCGGCCTGGGGGTCGTGCTGTACCCATTGGCGTCGGGGCGTCGCAAGGTGGCGCTGCGCAATCTGGAGCTGTGCTTTCCTGAGAAGTCGGAAGAAGAACGCCAGCGCATCGCGCGCGAATGCTTCAAGTGGCTCGGCCGCAGCTTCCTGGAGCGCAGCCTGCTCTGGTTTGCCTCGGCCGAGCGGCTCAAGCGCTACATCCAGGTCGAAGGCGATGTGAAGCTCGCCGAGTACAGCACGAAGCCGGTGATGTGGCTGGTGCCGCACTTCATGGCGCTCGATGTGGCCGGCGTGGCCGTGCTGCTGTTCCAGAACCAGTACGCCTGCTCGATGTACCAGGCCCAGAGCAACCCGGTGATGGACGACATCATCCGCAAAGGGCGCCTGCGTTTCGGCGACAAGGCCGAGATCTTCCCGCGCAGCGACAAGGCCCTGCCGCTGATCCGCGCCATCCGCAAAGGCCACGCCTTCTTCAACCTGCCCGACATGGATTTCGGCGAGCGCGATTCCGCCTTCGTGCCCTTCTTCAACGTGCCGGCCGCCACACTGCTGGCCCCATCACGCATGGCCAAAGCGCTCGGCATGGTGATCCAGCCGGTCGTGGCAGAGATGCTGCCGGGCGGGCAGGGCTACCGCGTGCGCTTTGGCGACCCCTTCGAGGGCTACCCGACGGACGATGCCGTGGCCGACACCGCCGCCATGAACCGCTGGATCGAGGCCGAGATCCGCCGCAACCCGGCGCAGTACCTGTGGGTGCACAAGCGCTTCAAGACACGCCCGGCGGGCGAGGCGGGGTTTTACTGAGCGTTGGGTCTGCGGTGTGGGGCTTCGATTCGTCCTTGGCGCGCACCCTGCCCTGAGGCATCGAAGAGTCAGCCTGAACGGGCGGAGAGTGTTCGTCCATCACCAACCGCTCAGGCTGAGGTATCGAAGCCCCGCGCTCATCTCGGCAAGCTGACCCGAGCCTCCAGCCCCCCCTGTGGCAGATTGCACAAGCGCAGTTCCCCACCCAGCGCCTGCGTCAGCCGCAGCGCAATGCTCAAGCCCAACCCGGTACCGCCCGTTTCGCGGTTGCGTGAAGGCTCTCCGCGCACGAAGGGCTGCAGCACCGCCTCCAGCCGATCCGCCGGGATGCCCGGGCCGGCATCTCGCACGGTGATCTGCACGGCCTGCGCATCACTCTCCAGCAGCACCTCGGCCTCGCCGGCGAACTTGATCGCGTTGTCGAGCAGGTTGCCGACGATGCGGCGCAAGGCCTGTGGCCGCGTGACAAAGGGCGATGCCAGCTGCCCGCTCAGCCGCGTACGCTGGCCGGCGTCGGTGGCCTCGCACACCAGGCTGTCGAGCAGTGCATGGAGGTCCACCGCGCGGGGTGCTTCTTCCGCTGCGTGCGCGCTGCGCGCGTACGCCAGCCCCTCGCCCACCAGCGACTGCATCGCCGCCAGATCGGCCAGCAGCTTGTCGCGCGTGTCACCGTCGGGCAGCAGCTCGGCGCGCAGGCGCATGCGGGTGAGCGGTGTCTGCAGGTCGTGCGAGATCGCTGCCAGCGTGTGCACGCGTTCACCGATGTGCTCGGCGATGCGCTGCTGCATCGCGTTGAAGGCCTGGGCGGCGCGCAGCACCTCATGCGGGCCGCGCTCGGGCAGGGCGCGGGTGGCGCCATGGCCGAGCGCATCGGCGGCCTCGGCCAGGCGAGTCAGCGGCCGCGTGGCCAGGCGCACCGCCGCCCAGGCGGCAAGCGCGAGTGTGGCGAGCTGCGCGCACAGCAACCACAGCGTGCCGCGCGACACGCCGCCCTGCGGCGGATTGAGGCTCAGCGTGAGCGGCGAGCCATCGGACAGGCGCAGCGGCAGTTGCCACTGGCTCGCGGCGAGAGTCATCGCGCCCACGCGTGCCGCCCCCAGCTCGGCCGCGATGGCGCCGGAGAGCCTGCGTGGCAGCTCGGCTTCGAGCGGCGCCGCGCTTGCGGCCTCGGCCAGCGCGTAGCGGTAGCTTTGCCGTTCGAGGCGCGGCAGCCATTGCGCGCGCTCGGCTGCGGGGACGCGATCGAGGATGGCGACGGAGGCTGCCACGTCGCGGCCGAAATACGCCGCCATCATGCTCTGCGCCAGGTCGCCGCGCTCGCGCAGGATGGCGAGGTAGGTGAGGGCATGCGCGATCAGCAGCGCGCTGATCAGGATCAGCGCCACGCGCCCGAACAGCGAGCCCGGCAGCAGCTTCATGTCAGGCCCTCGGCCCGGCGCTCGGCTCGAATCACGGCGCAGCCTCGCGCGACTCGACATCCGCGCAGAACACATAGCCCTCGTTGCGCACCGTCTTGATGTAGCGCGATTCGCGCGAGTCGTCGCGCAGCCTTTGGCGCAACCGGCTGATCAGGAGATCGATCGAGCGGTCGAACGGATCGGCGTCACGCCCTTGCGTGAGGTTGAGCAACTGGTCGCGGTTGAGCACGCGCTGCGGGTGATCGAGCAGCACGCGCAGCAGGCGGTACTCGCCGCCGGTGAGCGACACCATCGTGCCCTGCGCATCGACCAGATGGCGCGCGGTGGTGTCGAGCTGCCAATCACCGAAGGCCAGCGCACGCGCCTGCGCCACGGTCTGCAAGGCCGGCGGCAGCATGCGGGTGCGGCGCAACACGGCCTTCACGCGCGCCAGCAACTCGCGCGCCGCGAAGGGCTTGCCGAGGTAGTCGTCGGCGCCCATCTCCAGGCCCAGCACGCGGTCGGCCTCGTCGCTGCGCGCGGTGAGCATCAGGACCGGGATGTGCGCCGCGCCACGGCTGCGCAGGTCGCGGCACAGCGCGAGGCCGTCTTCGCCCGGGAGCATCAGGTCGAGCACGATCAGGTCGATGCGGTTCGCGGCCAGCACCGCGCGCATCTGCGTGCCGTTCTCGGCGCTGCTGATGCGAAAGCCGGCCTGCTGCAGGTACTCGCGCAGCAGCGCCAGCAGCTGGCGGTCATCGTCGACGAGCAGCAGGTGGTCGGGCGAGTCCATGGGGCGTGACCTTACTGGCATTCGGCGCCACCCAAGGCGCGGGTTTGTATCGCTCCTTGTCTGGCGCGTGACCCGAAACACATGGCCCACACGCCGACATGCGCCACACACCAGCGCGGCTTGCAATGCGGGCTCCTCAACCGACCGGAGACCCACCATGCCGAGACGACTTTCCATCGCCGTTTGCGCCGCCGTTTGCGCCGCACTGCTGAGCACCGCGGCCGCAGCGCAACCTGCCGCACCCTACGGCCCGAGCGACCCGCGCGGCCGCTGGATCACCGCCAGCGGCAACCTCGAGATCGAGATCGCGCCCTGTGGCGATGCCCTGTGCGGCACCGTCACCAAGGTGCTGGCCAACAACTCCATGAGCCGCGACGGCCAGCCGATGACCCCCGCCGACTCGCGCCCTGCGCTCGGCATGAAGATCCTCATCGACCTGCTGCCCGATGCGGGCAACACGCCACCCACCACCTGGCGTGGCCAGATCTACAACCGCGAGAACGCCAAGACCTACAGCGCCAAAGTGGAGGTGTCGGCTCCGCCGAACGCGCAGAGCGAGTTGCACGTGCGCGGCTACGTCGGCCTGCCGCTCTTCGGGCAGACGCAGCGCTGGCTGCGCGCGCCGGGTTGATGGCCATGCTGCAACTCGCCCTGGCCGGCGCCGCCGGCGTGGCCACCGTGGCCAGCCCCTGCGTGCTGCCGATGCTGCCGCTGCTGTTGGGCGCATCGGTAGGCGGCAAGGCCTCGCGCAGCCGCCCCCTCTTCATCGTGCTCGGCTTCGTGCTGGCCTTCTCGGCCACGGCCTTGCTGTTCGGCTCGTCGGTGCGTGTGCTCGGCATCTCGCAATACGTGCAGCGCACCGGGGCGATCGGGGTGCTGTGGATGTTCGGCGCACTGCTGCTGTGGCCGGCGCTGTTCGAGCGTGTGATGGCGCCCTTTGCCGGGCTCACCGGCTGGGCCGCGCAGCGCGGCATGGCCTGGGGCGGCTTCGGCCTCGGCCTCACGCTCGGCCTGCTGTGGACGCCCTGCGCCGGCCCGGTGCTCGCGAGCATCCTCGCGCTGATCGCGGCCGAATCCGACACCGCGCAGGCCGCCGCGCTCCTGCTCGCCTACAGCCTGGGCAGCGCGCTGCCGATGCTCGCCATTGCCTACGGCGGCCAGGCCGTGCTGCTGCGCACACGCTCGCTGGCGCGGCACGCCGGGCGCATCCGGCAGGCCTTCGGCGTGATGGTGATCGCGGTGGCCTCGGCCATGCACTGGGGCTGGGACACCACAGCCTCGGCGTGGCTGGCCGATGCCGTGGCCTCGCCTGCCACGCCGCGGCACGAAGACAAGCGCGTCCCTGAAGCGGCGCCCGAGTTCATCGGCATCACCACCTGGCTCAACTCTCCGCCGCTCACGATGGCCAGCCTGCGCGGCAAGGTGGTGCTGGTCGACTTCTGGACCTACGACTGCGTCAACTGCATTCGAACCCTGCCGCACCTCGCGCGCTGGCACGAGCGCTATGCGGCACAGGGCTTGGTGATCGTGGGCGTGCACACGCCGGAGTTTTCTTTCGAGCGCGAAACGGCCAATGTGCAGGCCGCCACCCGCCGCCACGGCATCCGCTACCCGGTGGCGCAGGACAACGCGTACCGCACCTGGTCGGCTTACCGAAACGAGTACTGGCCGGCGGTGTACCTGGTCGACCGCGAGGGGCGTGTGTGTTCAGGCACGTCGGTGATGCAGATCAAGAAACCGTGGAGCGGCAGATCCAGGAGGTGCTGCGGCGATAGGTCCGGCGCTGGGCCGCCCCAAGCAGGACGGCGCCCCTTGGGGGCAGGAGCGGAGCGACTGGGGGGCGATAATCCGCCGTATGAGATTGCGCTTCACCAAGATGCAGGGCGCCGGCAACGACTTCGTCGTGCTCGACGCCACGCAGGCCCCGATTGATTTGACGCCCGAGCAGTACCGCCTGCTGGGAGACCGCCGCTTCGGTGTCGGGGCCGACCAGATCCTGGTGGTGGAGAAGAGCCGCACGCCGGGCGTCGATTTCCGCTACCGCATCTTCAACGGCGGCAATGGCGACGAGGTGGAGCAGTGCGGCAACGGCGCACGCTGCTTTGTGCGCTTCGTGCACGACAAGAAGCTCACCGACAAGCAGGTGGTCCGTGTCGACACCATGAACACCCAGCTCGAGCTGCGCCAGCAGGCCGATGGCCGCGTGACGGTCGACATGGGCGCGCCTGTCTTCGAGTTGGCGCGCGTGCCCTTCGACGCCGGTGGCATGCAATCGCGCAACCAGGGCGATTTCGAGTTGTGGCCGCTCGACGTGGGCGATGGGGTCGTCAACGAAGTGGCCGTGCTGTCCATGGGCAACCCGCATGCGGTGCAGGTGGTGGTCGATGTCGACCACGCGCCGGTCGAAACGCATGGCCCGCTGATCGAGCACGACCCGCACTTCCCGCGCCAGGTCAACGCCGGCTTCATGCAGATCGTGAGCCGCGGCCACATCCGCCTGCGCGTCTTCGAGCGCGGAGCCGGCGAGACGCTCGCCTGCGGCACCGGTGCGTGCGCCGCGGTGGTGGCCGGCATCCGCCTGGGCCTGCTCGACAGCAAGGTCGATGTGGATGCACGTGGTGGCCGTCTCAGCATCGAATGGCAAGGCAAAGACAGCCACGTGCTGATGACCGGCCCCGCCGAAACCGTCTACGAAGGAGAAATCGACATATGAGAGGCGAGCTGTGACTATCCAAGGCATCACCGAGCAAGACATCGCCAACTACCTGGCCAACACGCCGGGATTCTTCGAGCGCCATGCCGAGTTGCTGGCCTCCATCCAGATCGTGAGCCCGCATGGGCAGCGCGCCGTGTCGCTGCAAGAGCGGCAGATGGAAATGCTGCGCGACAAGCACAAGGGCCTGGAGCAGCGCATCGTCGAGATGATCCGCCACGGTCAGGAGAACGTGGCCATCGCCGACAAGCTGCACAAGTGGACGCGCGCCATCATGCTCACCACCAACCCGGGTGACCTGCCGCAGGTGCTGGTGAACGAGCTGATGCATCAGTTCATGATCCCGCAGGCGGCCATTCGTGTGTGGGGCGCGGCCGAAGCCTTCAGCATGCTGGGCTTTGCCAAACCAGTGGGCGAAGATGCTCGCACCTTCGCATCGAGCCTCAGCCTGCCTTACTGTGGGGTCAATGCCGGCTTCGAGGCGGCTTCCTGGCTCCAGGACCCCCGCCTGGTGGCCTCGATGGCGCTCATCCCGCTGCGCAGCGGCGGTGAATCGACCGATGCCTTCGGCCTGCTGGTGCTGGCGTCGCCCGACCCGACTCGCTTCAGCGCCGACATGGGCACCGAGTTCCTGTCGCGCATCGGCGAGATCGCAAGCGCCGGCTTGGCGCGCCTGCTGCCGGTCAAGTAAGGCCCTGCATGAACCAGGAGGCCCCGGCGCAGTTGGATGGAGACATCCCGCGCCACCTGGTTCATTTGCAAGTGGAGAGGCGCCTCGCCGCGCGCACGCTGGCCCTCTACGGCGACGCGCTCTCACGCCTGCAGGCCTTTGCCGCAGATTCCGGCGTGACGCTGCGCGCGGCACAGGTTCACCACGTGCGTCGATGGGCTGCGCAGCTGCACTCGCAGGGGCTGGGCTCGCGCAGCATTGCCCTGACGCTCTCGGCCTGGCGCGGGTTCTACCGATGGGCGGGGCGCGACGGCCTGGTCGAACTCAACCCCGTCGACGGCGTGCGCGCACCGAAGGCGGCCAAGCCGCTGCCCAAGGCCTTGTCGGTCGACCACGCCGTGGCCCTGGCCGAGCTGAGCGAGCAGGGTGGCGATGCTGCCCTGCAGTCGCGTGATCACTGCATCGTCGAACTTCTCTACGGCTGCGGGCTTCGCGTGAGCGAACTGGTCGGGCTCGACGTGATTGCCGGTGCTGCGGCCGCCGGCTGGATCGACGCCGCCGACGCGAACGCACATGTGCTTGGCAAGGGAGGCAAGCGGCGCAGTGTGCCGGTCGGCGGGCCGGCGCTGCGGTCGCTGCGCGATTGGCTCGTGCACCGCGCTACCGTGGCCGACGCGGGCGAAGCGGCGCTCTTCGTGAGCCAGCGCGGTACGCGGCTCACGGCCAGCCAGGTTCGTTCGCGGCTCAAGGCCCGCGCGCTGCAGGCCGGACTGCCCACGCACGTGCACCCGCACATGCTGCGGCATTCGTTCGCCTCACATTTATTGCAATCCAGCGGAGATTTGCGCGCTGTCCAGGAACTTCTGGGCCACGCGAACATCACGACGACGCAGGTCTATACGAAACTCGACTTTCAGCATCTGGCCAAGGTGTACGACTCAGCGCACCCCCGCGCGAAGAAGAAATCAGGGCCCCTCTCCAAATAGATTGACGTCGTTGCGATCCCGAACCCCCCTTCTACTCTCTGCCCTCCTTCCCCCCGCCTTTCATCTCCCCGCCACGGCTCCGCTTCTGATCGCGATAGCCCTTGCCGCCACGGCCGCGCAGGCTCAGGTGCAGGGCACGCTTGCACCCGCGCAGACCAAGCCACCCACGGGCCTCGTGCTCGCGGCGCCCGAGAGCCGCCCGGCGGTGCTCGAAGCCAACTGGACGCCGCTGGTCATGCCCAATGGCGACTCCCTGTCGCTGCTGGGCGCCAGCTACATGATCGCGGCCAAGGGCGGCTGGGGCGTCGGCCCGGCGGTGTACGCCTCGGCCCAGGGCGACTACGGCGGCCTGTTCACCGCGGGCTTCAACGTGCAGCGGCGCTGGCAACTCGCGCGCAGCTGGCATCTCGCCGCAAGCCTGTACGCCGGTGCGGGCGGCGGCGTGAGCTCGCCCGAGGCGCATGCGGGTGGCGGCCTGATGCTTCGCCCCGAACTTTCGCTGCGCAAGGAGTTCGGCGCGATGTACGCCGGCCTGGGTGTCGCGCATGTGCGCTTTCCCAGCGGGAACATCCAGGACACCCAATGGACGGTGCTCATCGGCCACACCGATCGCTTCCTGAGCTTCCAGCCCTCGGACGTGGGCCGGTGGGGCCAGGCCAGTGATCGCTCGGGCATGGGCTTCGATGAGATCGCGCTGAGCGGCGGCATCGAGCAGATGCGTGGCGACTCGCGCGGCCGGTCCGGCACGCCACAACAGGGCCGCGTGGGCAAGCTCGGCGCTGACCTGCGCCATTACTGGTCGCCGGGCTCCTGGTGGGGCATCGAGGCCTCGGGCGCCGCCGGCGGTGGTGTCGACGGCTACATGGAGATCCTCGGCAATGCCGGCGCCGATTGGCCGCTGTTCAGCGATCGCCTGCGTGCCGGTGCGCAGCTTTCGGCGGGCCTGGGCGGTGGTGGAGATGTCGACACCGGCAGTGGCTGGTTGCTGCGTGCGGGGCCCACCCTGCGCTGGATCACGCCGTGGGGCCCATCGGTGCGCGTGGATGCGGGCTACATGTATGCACCCAGCGGTCACTACGAAGCGCAGCAGGTGCGGGTCTCGCTCTCGGTGCCGCTCGAAGACAGCGCGCGCCAACGCAGCTGGTGGGTGAATACCGAAGGCATCGTGCGCCAGCAGGTCTGGTACGCCAGCACGCCGTATTACCGCGAGTTCCGCTTCAAGGATGGAAGCCGCGAGTCGGTCACTGGCCTGGGCATGTCGTTCACGCGCGATCTCGGCGGCCCCTGGTACGGCGCAGGGCAGGCCGGCAGCGCGGCATGGGGCAAGGCAGGGGCGTTCTCGTACGGCCTGTTCGGCCTGGGCGCGCAGACGCGGCGCGTGCAGGGGTGGCGTGCCGGCGGCGAGGCGCTGGTAGGCGCCGCCGGTGGTGGCAACGTGGTGGTGGGCGGCGGGGGCATCGCCCAGGGCATGCTCTGGGGCCAGTGGGAAGGGGCCGACGCCCGCGACCGGCTGCGCGTCAAGCTCGGCGTGGGCCGCTGGCAAGCCGTCGGGCGCGAGAGCTACGGCACGCCCCTCGTGAGCCTGAACATCGGCTGGGCCTTCGGCACGCTTGGGCACTGACCGACAATGCCGCGATGAAAGCCATCACCCTGCGCGAAGGCAAGGAGCGCTCGCTGCTCAAGCGGCACCCCTGGGTCTTCGAGAGCAGCATCCACTCTGGCAAGGCCGACCCCGGCGAGACCGTGCGCGTGAATGCACGCGACGGCCGCTTCTTGGCATGGGCCGCATTCAGCCCGCAGTCGCAGATCCGCGTGCGTGCCTGGAGCTTCGACGAAGCCGAGCGCATCGACGCCGCCTTCTTCGAGCGGCGCATTGCGCAGGCGATCGCCATCCGCACGCGGTTGCCGATCTCAAGCGATGCGATGCGCTTGATCCACGGCGAGGCCGATGGCCTGCCGGGCCTGATCGTCGACCGCTACGGCGACACCCTGAGCGCGCAGTTCCTGAGCGCCGGCGCCGAGCGCTGGAAGAGCGTGATCGCCGATCTGCTGCTCAAGTCCACCGGGCTCACGCGCTTGTACGAGCGCAGCGATGCCAGCACCCGCGGCCTCGAAGGTCTGCCCGAAACGAAAGGCTGGCTGCGCGGGGGCGACACGACAGAGGGCGCCACCGAACTCACCATCCGCGAGCACGACTGGCAGCTCACGCTCGACGTCGACGAAGGCCACAAGACCGGCTTCTATCTCGACCAGCGCGACAGCCGCAAGCTGTTCGCCGACACCGTGCGCCATTTCGGCTTCCAGCGCGTGCTCAACTGCTACAGCTACACCGGTGGCTTCAGCGTGGCGGCGCTGGCGGGCGGGGCAGGGCACGTGACGAGCGTCGACTCCTCGGCGCCTGCACTCGCACGCGCCACCGCGCACGTCGCACTCAACGGCTTCGACGCCGCTCGCCACACCGCTCTCGACGCCGACGTGAACCAGACCCTGCGCGATGCCCTGCAGCGCGGCCAGCGCTTCGACGCCATCGTGCTCGACCCGCCCAAGTTCGCGCCCACCGCGGCCCATGCCGAGCGCGCCGCGCGGGCCTACAAAGACATCAACCGCCTCGCCTTCATGCTGCTGGAGCCGGGTGGCGCGCTCTTCACCTACTCGTGCTCGGGCGGCATCAGCGCTGATCTCTTCCACAAGATCGTGGCGGGCGCCGGGCTCGATGCGAATGCCGATGGCCTCATCTACGCGCGCACGGGCGCCGCACCCGATCACCCGATGACGGTGACCTTCCCCGAGGGCGAGTACCTCAAGGGGCTGGTTGTTATCAAGCGCTGAACGGCGGTCTCAGCCGCGGGTCGCCTCGGGCAGCGCGATCGCCGGCTCGAACTTCGCGCGGTGCACGCTGAAGAAGGCCTTCACGTTGCGCACGTTGGCGTCTTGCGTGAAGAGGCGCTGCACCAGCGTGTGGTAACCCGCCATGTCGGGCACTTGCAGAACGAGCATGAAATCAGGCCCTGGCGAGACGCGGTAGCACTGCTGCACGGCCGCGTCTGCCACGGCGCGTGCCTCGAAGGCGGCCAAGTGTTCGGCGCCTTGCCGGTCGAGCGTGACCTCGGCGAGCGCGGTCAACCCGTGCCCCAACTGCTGCGGCGAGAGGATGGCCACGCGGCGCTCGATCACGCCGGCCTCCACCAGCCGCTTCACGCGCCGCAGGCAGGTGGCCGGCGATGTATGTGCGGCGGTGGCCAGGTCTTGGTTGGACAGCGAGGCGTCGCGCTGGAGCAGATCCAGAACCCTCAAGTCGATGTCATCGAGGGCGACTGGTGCGTACTTTGATTCCATAATCTGGCTAATGGAGAAATATTCAATCAGATCACTGTATGGGTGCTTGAATATTTCTCAGCAAAGCAAATATTGCAAGCCTACTCCACAACGCGCTGTCTACCATCTCGCATCCGTTCCATCCCAGGGAGTGCTTCATATGTGTGGCATCGTCGGCGCTGTCAGCGCGCGCAACATCGTTCCGATCCTGGTCGAAGGGCTCAAGCGCCTGGAGTACCGCGGCTATGACTCCTGTGGTGTCGCGGTGCATCAAGGCGGCGAGTTGCGCCGCGCCCGCAGCACCGCCCGCGTGGCCGAGCTCGAAGCGAACGTCGCCGCCGAAGGCATCCACAGCGGCACCGGCATCGCTCACACCCGCTGGGCCACGCACGGCGCGCCGGCGGTTCACAACGCCCACCCGCATTTCTCCACGGGCCCGGCGGCCAAAGCGGCCAAGGATCTGCCAGCAGGCGCCTACGCCGCGGTGGGCCGCGTGGCCCTGGTGCACAACGGCATCATCGAGAACCACGATGAGCTGCGCAACGAACTCAAGACACGCGGCTACACCTTCGACAGCCAGACCGACACCGAGGTCATCGCCCACCTCGTCGACCACCTCTACGAAGGCGACTTGCTCGCCGCCGTGCAACAGGCCACGCTGCGCTTGCGCGGGGCCTACGCCATCGCTGTGTTCTGCCGCGACGAGCCGCACCGCGTGATTGGCGCGCGCGAAGGCTCGCCCCTGGTGCTGGGCGTGGGGGCGCACGAGCGCCAGGGCGAGTTCTTTGTGGCGTCTGACGCGATGGCGCTGGCCGGCGTCACCGACCAGATCGCCTACCTCGAAGAGGGCGACGTGGTCGACCTGCAGCTCGGCAAGGTGTGGATCACCACGCGCGCGCCCGGCAGCTTCACGTTCAAGCCGGTCGAGCGCGAAGTGCGCACGGTGCTCGTGCACACCGGTGCCGCAGAGCTCGGGCCGTACCGCCACTACATGCAGAAAGAGATCTTCGAGCAGCCGCGCGCGATCGCCGACACGCTCGATGCCGTCGAGAGCGTCACGCCCGAGCTGTTCGGCGACGGCGCGTACCGAATCTTCAAGGATGTGGAGAACGTGCTCATCCTCGCCTGCGGCACGAGCTACTACAGCGGCTCGGTCGCCAAGTACTGGCTCGAGAGCATCGCCAAGATCCCGGTGAGCGTGGAGGTGGCCAGCGAATACCGCTACCGCGACAGCGTGCCCAACCCGCGCACGCTCGTCGTCACCATCACGCAGAGCGGCGAAACGGCCGACACGCTCGCTGCACTCAAGCACGCGCGCAGCCTGGGCATGAAACACACGCTCACCATCTGCAACGTGTCCACCAGCGCCATGGTGCGCGAATGCGAGCTGGCCTACATCACGCGCGCCGGCGCCGAGATCGGCGTGGCATCCACCAAGGCCTTCAGCACCCAGCTCGTGGGGCTGTTCCTGCTCACGCTCGCGCTCGCGCAGGTGCGCGGCCACCTCACAGAAGAGCAAGAGCTTGCGCACCTCAAGGCACTGCGCCACCTGCCCGTGGCTGTGCAGGCCGTGTTGGCGCTCGAGCCGCAGGTCATCGCGTGGTCCGAGCTCTTTGCACGCAAGGAGAACGCGCTCTTTCTCGGCCGCGGCCTGCACTACCCGATTGCCTGCGAGGGCGCGCTCAAGCTGAAGGAAATCAGCTACATCCACGCCGAGGCCTACCCGGCCGGTGAGCTGAAGCACGGCCCACTCGCCCTCGTCACCGCCGAGATGCCGGTGGTGACTGTGGCGCCCAACGACGCACTGCTCGAAAAGCTCAAGAGCAACTTGCAAGAAGTGCGGGCCCGGGGCGGCGAGTTGTTCGTGTTTGCCGACGCCGATTCGCACATCGAATCGGGCGAAGGCCTGCAGGTCATCCGCATGCCGGAGCACTACGGGCCGCTCTCACCCATCCTGCATGTGATCCCGCTGCAGTTGCTGGCGTATCACACCGCGTGCGCGCGGGGGACGGATGTGGACAAGCCTCGGAATCTGGCAAAGAGCGTGACTGTGGAGTAGTTGGGGCCGTGCACCTGATCGAACCGGCATAGGTCGTTCCCGCCACAAGTGGTTGGCGGATTAGCACAGCGGCCGTCGTGCCACCTTCGGCAGCGTGCACAGCCGAAGCCGCAACCATCGCAGGTTCGAGTTCGTTGGCACCTTGATCGCCTGTTGCTTGACCGGGTTTCAAGTCTGGGAGAAAGTGGTCTCCAGACTTCAACGCTCATTGCGGAGGCGCGTCGCATGACTTCCATCAAGAGGCGCTCAAGCTTCCATCTGGCTCTGCTGACCTTGGCTATCGGGTGCGCAGCCCACGCGCAGACTCCGCAGAGCAAACCTTCTCCCGCCTCGGGCATCGCCGGTAACGGCTTCTGGTCGCTCACGTTCTACAACAAGGAGCATCTGTTCGAGCCCAATGCGCTCAACCGGTTCTCGCTGGGGGCCACGAGCAAGGACTTGAAGAAGAACGCCGATGGCTCACTGACGCTCTACGTTCAGAACCAGTCGCCGGGCAAGGACAAGGAGAGCAACTGGGTGCCGACTCCGGTCGACGTTTTCTCCTATCGCCTAATTGACCATCCCTAACAAGCGGGATGGCACGCACGATTCCCAAAGCCGATGAACGTGCGTCGCAGCTGCTTGGCCTCGAAAGGATCTTCATGAACTGCATGCTTCCCGTACGTCCGCGCATCCTGCGTGCCCTGGCTTTCACGGCCCTCTTGTCGAGTGCCAGCGCCTGGGCGCAACCGGCGCCCGCAGCTGCATCGCCCGGCGAGCAGGAGATCAGCGACAGCTACATCTATCTGCTCAGCAGGTTGCTGGTGTTGCGTCAGGAGCAGCTGGACTTCAAGGAGGGCTTCAAATGGAACCAGCTCGTCCATCGCAAACCCGGCCAGGTAGCCTGGCCGAATCCCAACCTGGACGTGGCCTATTCGGAAGCGTGGGTGGCCGTCGATGAAAAGAGCTGCGCGCTGGTGACAGTGCCAAAGATCACGGGCCGGTACTCCACCGTGCAGTTTCTCAATGGCTGGGGCGAAACCGTGGCCAATATCAACGAGCGTGTCTTCCCGGCGAAGCCCGACGGACAGTTCGCGGTCTGCCTGAAGGGCGCTGAGGTCAAACTGCCAGCAACGGCCCAGCGCATCGACGTGCCGGTGAAGTACATGCGCGTTCTCGCGCGCGTCGAGCTCGGTGCCGACTGGAACCAGGCGGTGGCGCTGCAGAAGAAGTTCGTCATCCGCTCGACAGGCAAACCTGCTCTGCCCCGCATCCCCAAGACGGTGATGTTCGAGATGGACAAGCTGCCTGGCGTCGAGGCTTTCGATTCCGCCGATGCAGCGCTGGACAGCGAGCCGGACATCAATCCCGGCATGGAGAAACTCCAGGCGAGCACGCGTGCCATCGCGAAGGCAGTCAAGGACCCCGCCGAGCGCAAGCGCATCGACCAGGTCGTGCGCAGCAAGGCCTTTGCCGACCTCAAGAAGGCGATGCCCACGGTGGGCGGCAGCAAGGCCGAGAACGGCTGGGTCCTGCCGTTGACGTCGGGTGTCTACGGCGACAACTGGCTGGTGCGCACGCTCGTCAACTACGGCGGCATCTGGGCCAACGTGCCGGAGGAAGTCATCTACTTCAAGGCATTCTTCGACGTGGATGGTGCGCCGCTGTCAGGCAACCAGTCCTATTCCCTGCGCTTTGAAAAGGAGCAGCTGCCGGCGCAGTACGCGACCTATTTCTGGTCGGTCATTGCGGTTGACGCGGTGGAGCACAAGGTGTTGCCCAATCCGCAGAAGCGCTATCTCCTCAACAAGGAAACGAAGCCTCAGTACGGGCCCGACGGTTCGCTGACGCTTTACTTCAGCGACAAGAAGCCTGCGGGTGTGCCGGATGGGAACTGGCTGCCGACGCCGAAGGGAACGGGCTACAGCCTGACCTTCCGGTTCTATCGGCCGAAGGGTGCAGTGGCCGAGCGCAACTACTTCCCGCCCAGGCTGGTCAAGCAATGAGGCGGGTGTAGGGCCGTACTTCTCACATCGCTCAGTCGACCAAGGCCCCTCAGGCACCCTTTCGCCGCTGGGGCTTCTCGGCCATCGGCGCTGGAGGAGCCGGAGGCACCGCCTGCGCCGGCATACCTGTCATCAGCACCACGCGAACGATGGCCATCGCCGAGTCCACGTCGTCGCCACAGCCACCGAACGCGTCACCGAACAGCGAGGCGTTCTTGCGACTCCATTTGGTCAGAACACGCCCAGTCGAAAGCGTGAGTTCGACCATGACGACCGAGAGGCAGTGGATGCCGCGATGCTGCATGCGTTCAGAATGGAGCGCGCGCGCGGAGGCGCGCCCCTCCCACCTGGTTCATTCGCCCCTTCCAACGCCCTTGTCCATGACCTCTCTCACCTGCGTTGCCACCGAAGTGATCACCACGCGCCAGAAGCCTGTGGGCTATGCCTATCGCACCGCCCCGGCCAAACCCACCGACAGCGGTTGGCGCTTTCTCAGCGGCAACGAGAGCGAGAAGTACATGAACCAGCCCACGCACTACATCACCTGCGTGTTGGCGGATTTCGTCTTGGCGCATCCCGAGTTGGCGCCGCTGATCGACCACCCGGCTGGCTCGGCCTTCGAGCGCGCCGCTGCGAGCGGAGCATTCGAAGAGGTGCCACTGGATTGAGGGCGCAGCAAAGCCGGAGTGCCGTGGCGACATGCCCGGGATCTGCTGGAGGGCCTTGCGATGCAGTGGCCGATTGCGCTGCACCTCCGAAGTGACGCGAAGGTGATTACGACTCGTCGCGGACGCGCCTATCAATCACCTCGGCGTGCGCCACCACAAGTTCCGTTGAAGGGATCAGTGCATCAAGCATCGAACGACCTTGGAGCCGCGCCACGACGGGCGTGCCGCGCCTGCTCGATCAATCGCTCGAACTCCTGAGGTTCGACGGGCTTGGTCACGAAGTGGTCGAAGCCAGCGGCGAGGCTGCGCTCGCGCAGCTCCGGGTCATCTCTTCCGGTGATGCACACGAACACGGCTTCCACGCGGCCCGCTTGTCGAATGCGGGAGAGGGTGCCTTCGCCATCCAGATCCGGCATGCCGAAGTCCAGGAACACGATGTCCGGACGAAACAGCTCCGCCAGGCGCGCGCCGGTGATGCCTCCAAAGGCCGCGGCGGTCTTGCAGCCCATCATCTGAAGCAGCTCGCAAACGATGTTGGCCACATCGACATGGTCGTCAATGACCAGTGCGCGCACGGGCATTGAGTGAAGGCTGGTGTTCGGCATCTCCACCGCTGGCAATCGGAATGCCCGCCCAGGGTTCGCCGTGCTTTGGCTCGGGCAGTGTGTGCGATCGGTCATGGAAAACGCGTCGGCAGAGGTCATTCGCTGTGCCGAGATCGCCCATTCGAGCCACCGTTCAGGGGCAACAGTCTCTCCAAACCATATGGAAATCTGTCAGCGTCAGACGGGCCTTCAACTTCATTCAAGCGAACCGAGTGAATCCGCACTTTCATGCGTGCTACTGGACACAGGCTCGTTCTCCGAATGCCGGTCAGGCTCCGTGGTGCGGACGAATTCGTTCAGCACGGACGTGGCGTAGTTCCCGGCGCGCAAGGAGAACGTGAGCACCAGTTGATCGTGTTGCGGCCACTCCCATGACATGTCGGCCGGGCTCGCCACCAGGGCGCGGCGCTCCTGATCCAGGCCGGCGTGTTCCATGCCATCGCACAAGGTGGCGTGCCGTTCGGCCACGCCGTTCTCCAGGGCCTGCGCCTGATCGGTGGTGGTAACGCGGCCCCGTCCCCAGAGCGGCCCGGTGGGCCAGCCCGCCTCGTCCGTCACGTCACCGGGCAGGGTCTTGCCCCAGAGCCCCTGCTGAATTCGCAGCGCCAGCACTTCATTGAAGACGAAGGACCGCACCGCCGACAGGTAGATGCCCTTCTTCTTAGGGTTGCGCACGCGGATCTCTCGCGCCAGCATGGCGCGGCCTTGCTCGACGTTGCCGCCCTCGAAGCCGAAACGCTGAGCGCCGAAGTAGTTGGGAACGCCCTGTGACGCAATGGCCCGGAGATTGGCCTCGATCGCATTGCGGTCGCCGCTCACGTCGCGCAGCACGATGCGGAAGCGGTTGCCCTGCAGATCACCGGGGCGCAGCTTCTTCACATGGCGGCTCTGGCTCAGCACCTTGAACTCCGGGTGCTGAAGCCCGGTCAGGTCGGGCGTCTCGCCCTTCCCTTTCCCATTCGGCAGGTAAATGCTGAACCACTGGCGGGTGATGGCGTAGCGGTCCTTGAGGCCGGCATAGCCCACGTCCCGGTCCTGCACGCCGGCGGCCTCGGCCAGCTGCTGGGCGACGAAGGCGGTGTTGGCACCGTTCTTCTCGATGTCCAGCCAGATGTGTTCGCCCTCCCCGCAGGGCAACTGCAGCGGCAGTTCGGTCACGATGAAATCGTCGTTCAGAAGTTTCAGCGTGGCGCTGGCGCCGGTGGCCGGGTAAGCGTGGGGCCACTGCGGCAGGGTCGTGTATTGAGCGTCGGTCATGAGCGGTCTGAGGGCGGCAGCCGCAGATTCTCCCCCTGCCCGCATGCCTGGTTCAGAATCGTGCGCGATGCTCTCCAGTGCCCCCCGCAGTTCCCCACTGACCGGCGCGCCGATCCTGTACTCGTTTCGCCGCTGCCCCTACGCCATCCGCGCCCGGCTTGCCATCAAGGTATCGGGTGTACAGGTGGCTTTGCGCGAGGTGGTGCTGCGCGACAAGCCTGCCGCGCTCTTGCAGGCCTCGCCCAAGGCCACGGTGCCCGTTCTGCAACTGCCCAATGGCCACGTGCTGGAGCAAAGCCTCGACATCATGCGTTGGGCGCTCGAACAGCATGACCCGCAAGGGTGGCTTTGCCTTCCAGAGCAGGAAGAAGCGCTCGCGTTGATCGCTCTCAACGACGGGCCCTTCAAGCAGGCGCTCGATCACTACAAGTACGCGTCGCGCCACCCCGAGCGCCCGGCGCAAGCCTGGCGCGACGACGCCGTCGACCTGATGCTCGCGCCATTGAACAGGCGCTTGGTGGATCGCCCCTTTCTATTGCGCGACACGCCTTCGCTGGCGGATATGGCCATCGCACCGTTCATCCGGCAGTTCGCGGCGGTCGACCCCGACTGGTTCGACAGCGCGCCGTTCGCATCGCTGCAGGCTTGGACGAAACGAATCGTCGAGTCCAGTTTGTTCGCGGCGGTGATGACGAAGTTCGCTGCCTGGCAGCCCGGCGATGCCGAGGTCATTTTTTGAGCGAAGGGCGCCTCGGCATCACGGATTCCACCACCCCAGAACCACGCGCAACCTGATTCAAGGGCCGGCCGTCCCTTCCTAGAGTGCAGGCATGCACCTGAATCTCGTCGGACTCACCAAGCGCTTCGGCAACGTACTGGCCGTCGACGGCGCGACGCTGGAGGTTCGGCCCGGCGAGGTGCTGGCCCTGCTCGGCGAAAACGGTGCGGGCAAGAGCACGCTGATGAAGCTGCTCTATGGCGTGCATGCGCCTGATGTTGGGCGCATCGAGATCGACGGGCAGGCGTGCACCATCGCGTCGCCGCGCGAGGCCATGGCCCTGGGGATCGGCATGGTGTTCCAGCAGTTCAGCCTGGTGCCGGCCTTGTCGGTGCGTGAGAACCTGGCGCTGGTGACGCCCGCTGCTCCGTGGTGGGTCGGCCGGAGAGCGTCGCGGCTCTCGGCCATCGATGCACACCTGCAGGTCATTGCGCCCGGCGTCGACCCCGACATTCGCGTGGACCGCTTGCCGGTCGGGCAGATGCAGCTGGTCGAGCTGGCCAAGGTGCTGCTGCGCGACGCGCGCTGCGTGGTGTTCGACGAGCCGAGTGCGGTGCTCACGCCCTCCGAGGCCGATCGATTGTGGGCGCTGATCCGGAGCCTGACGGCGCGCGGCCTCGCAGTCGTGCTGATCAGCCACAAGCTGGCCGACGTGCGCGCCTGCGCGCACCGGGTGGCGGTGATGCGTGCCGGGCGTGTGGTGGCGCAGTTGGATGCGCACGACGCGAGCGATGCGCAGATCGTGGAATGGATGGTGGGTCAGGCCCCCCCGGCCGTGCGGGCGCCGCATGTGCCGCCAGCCAATGCGGCGGTTCGGCTCGAACTGCGCGGCGTGTCGGTTGGCGGGGCACGTGGTGTAAGCCTCGCCGTGCGTGCGGGTGAAGTGCTGGGCATCGCCGGTATCTCGGGCAGCGGTCAGACCGAACTGGCCGAAGCCATCGCTGGCGCGCTGCCGCTGACGGCAGGTGAAGTGATCCTTGATGGCCGCCGGCTGCGTGCGCCGCACCTCGCGCCGGAGCCGACGCCGCAACTCGGCTACATCGCGCCCGAGCCGCTGCGCAACGCGGTGGCGCCTGACCTCACGCTGGCGCTCAACCTCGCGTTGAAGTGCATCGGTGCCTTGCCGTTCGTGCCGTCACGTACCGAACTGGCGCAGCGTGCAGCACCATTGATTGCGCGCTTCGGCGTGCGGCCGGACGACCCGCAGGCGCGTGCCGGCAACCTGTCGGGCGGCAACTTGCAGAAGCTGGTGGCGGCGCGTGAACTCGCCGATGCACCTGCGGCCGTGGTCGCGTGCTACCCGACGATGGGGCTCGATGTGGCGGCCACGGCGCAGGTCTACGGCGCGCTCTTCGGCCTGGCGCGCAGCGGCAGCGCCGTACTGTGGATCAGCGAAGACCTCGACGACCTGCTGCAGCACGCGCACCGCATCGCGGTGATGTTCGAGGGCCGGGTCATTGCGCTCTTCGACGCGGCCCAGGCCACGCCGGCAGAGGTGGGTGCATGCATGGCCGGGCAGGGCGTCGAGGTGGTGGCGTGAACACCCTGCAGCTTCATCGCAGCGCCATTGCCGCCACTGGCTTTGCGCTTCTTGCCGGTGCCTTCTTCCTGCTGATCGGCCGCGGCCCGTTCGACATGCTGCGGGCTATCTTCACCGCGGCGGCTGGCAGCAGCTACTCGGTGGGTGAATCGCTGTTGCGCGCCACGCCGATCCTGTTGTGCGCGTTGGCCACGCTGGTGCCGGCGCGGCTGGGCCTGGTGTCGGTGGGTGCCGAAGGCCAGCTGTACTTCGGCGCGCTGGTCGGCACAGGCGCAATGCTGCTGGCGCCGTCGAGCCTGCCGCTGGTTCTGCTCGGCGGTTTGATCGGTGGCGTGGTGTGGGCCCTGCTGCCCGCGCTGCTGCGCGTGGTGGCCGATGTGAACGAGACCATCTCCACGCTGATGCTGAACTACGTGGCGGCGCTGCTCGTCACTTGGCTGGTCTACGGGCCCTGGAAGAGCCCGCAGAGCCAGGGCTGGCCGGCGAGCGTCGACTTCCCCGAGGCGTCGCGCCTGCCGCTGCTCTTCGACAGCCGTGTGCACGCCGGGCTGTTGGTGGCCTTGATCGTCGGCCTTGCGCTGCACCTGCTCTTCACGCGCAGCCGCTGGGGCCTGGTGCTCGACGTGCTGCGCAGCAACCCGCGACTCGCGCCGCTCGCGGGCTTGAGCGTCACGCGCCAGGTGCTGCTCACGATGGTGATCGGTGGGGCGCTCGCCGGGCTGGCGGGCATCGCCGAAACGTCTTCCGTGCAAGGGCGCCTGCAGGCCTCGTTCGCCAACGGTGCGGGCCTGTCGGGCTTCCTCGTCGCCTGGCTCGCTGGGAACCGCGTGCTGCCCACCATGGCGCTCGCGCTGCTGGTCGGTGGCCTGCTCGCCGCGGGCGATGGCTTGCAGATGATGACCAACGTGCCCTCGTCGGCGGTGCTGGTGGTGCAGGGCTTGATGTTCGTGGCCATGCTCGGCGCGGGTGCCTGGAAAAAAGGAGGCGCCCGTGGCTGACACCTTGCTCCAGGGCTTGCCGGTGTCGGCTATGCGCAGCGCGGCGCCCTTGCTGCTGGTTCTGCTGGGCGAATGCCTCACGCAGCGCGTGGGCCGCATCAACCTCGGTGTGGAAGGCCAGATGCTGGTCGGCGCCGTGGCGGGATATGGCGTCACCGCCGTCAGCGGCGAGCCGTGGCTCGGCATGGCGGCCGGTGCGGCGGCTGGCGCGCTGCTGTCGGCGGTGTATGCGCTGCTCACCGTCACCGCACGTGCCGACCAGTTCGCGAGTGGTCTCGCGGTGCTGATGCTCGGCTTCGGCCTCAGCGCCTATGCCGGCACGGGCCTGGTCGGCTTGCGCATCGAAGGTTTTGCAATCGGGGCCGGCGGCATCACACCCACGCTGTGGCTCGCGGTCGGGCTGGTGCCGGTGGTGGCGCTCTGGTTGTACGGCACTCGCACGGGACTCGTGTGGCGCGCGGTGGGCGAGTCGCCCTCGGCGGCACGTGCCGCGGGCATCACGCCGTGGAAGGTGATCGTGGCCGGCATTGGGGTCGGCGGCCTGTTCTCCGGTCTTGGTGGCGCCGCACTCTCGATCGACCACACGCGCACCTGGGCCGAGGGCATGACGGCGGGGCGTGGGCTCATTGCCGTCGGCCTGGTGATCGTCGCGCGCTGGAACCCGTGGCTCACCTTGCCCGCCGCGCTGCTGTTCGGCCTGGCCGAAGCGCTCTCGTTGCGCCTGCAGGCCGGCGGCAGCGTGGTGCCGGCGCACCTGCTGCACACGCTGCCCTACCTCGCGAGCCTCGCCGTGTTTGTCGTCACCTGCGCGCGCCTCAAGGGCGGCGGGGGACCCGAGGCCCTGCGTGCCGTGTTCGCCCGATGAACTTTCTTCTTTCTTCAACCCCAGGAGGGATCGCCATGAAACTGCATCACTACGTCGCCACGCTCGCGCTCGCCGCGAGCACTTTCGCCACCCACGCCGCCACCATCGGCTACATCTACGTCGGCCCCGAGAAGGACTACGGCTACAACACCTCGATGGACACGGGCCGCCAGTTCGTCGAGAAGAACATCGCCGGCACCAAGACCTTGCATGTGGAAAACATCCCCGAGACCGCCGAGGTCGAGAAGGTGATGGAACGCATGATCAAGCAGGGTGGCGCGAGCATCATCTTCGCCACCAGCTACGGCTACCTCGACTACGCAATCTCGCTGGGCAAAAAGTACCCCAAGGTCGCCTTCCTGCACGCCGGTGGCCTGAAGACGGGCGACAACGTCGGCACCTACTGGGCCAACAGCGACGACGCGATGTACCTCGCCGGCATGGCCGCCGGTGCCGTCAGCAAGAGCGGCAAGCTCGGCTTCATCGCTGCCTTCCCCATCCCGCAGGTCGTGCGCTCGATCAATGCCTTCGCGCTGGGCGCGCAGGCCATGAACCCGAACGCCACCACCACCGTCGTGTGGACCGGTGGCTGGCTGCAGCCGCCGAAGGAAGCCGAGGCCACCAACTCGCTGGCCGATGCCGGCATCGACGTGATCGGCGAGCAGGTCGACAGCCCGATGACCATCGCGCAGACCGCCGAGAAGCGCGGCATCTACATGGTGGGCAAGGACGTCGACGTGTCCAAGCTCGCGCCCAAGGCCGTGCTGACCGGTGCGTCGTGGAACTGGGGCCCGACCATGCTCAAGCTGACGAAGGAGATCCAGGCCGGCACCTGGAAGCCGAGCCACGTGCGCGGCGACCTGAAGGACGGCACCGTGGTGCTCGACCCCTTCGGCCCCGCCGTGCCCGAGGGGGTGCGCAAGACCGTGCTGGCGAAGAAGGACGACATCCTGAAAGACAAGTTCGTCGTGTGGTCGGGCCCGATGACCACGCAGGACGGCAAGGCCATCCTGCCGGCCGGCACGCGCATGCCGATGGAGCAGCTGGAAAGCATGAACTTCTTCGTCAAGGGTGTCGTGGGCACCGTGCAGTAAGGAGCTGAGGCATGAAACCGATGGGCTCCCACCTTGCGAACCGCTGGCGTGTGAGCGGCACGCACTGCGACCTCACACGGGCCTCCGAACGCCGGCCGGTGAGGGCGGTCGAGATTGCGGCCGAGCCGCAGGCGGTGACGGTCGACGCGAACCGCAGCGCGCTGGTCGTGGTCGACATGCAGAACGACTTCTGCGCCAAGGGCGGCTACCTCGACTACCGCGGCATCGACATCACGCCCGACCGCGCGCCGATCGAGCCCTTGCGAAAGCTGGTGCCCGAGCTTCGCAAGCAAGGCGTGCCCATCGTCTGGCTCAACTGGGGCGTGCGGCGCGACCTGCTCAACATCCACCCTTCGCTGCTGCATGCGCACACGCAGGACGGCGAAGGCGCGGGCCTGGGCGAGCGCATTCCCGGCGGTGCCGAGATCCTGCTCAAGGGCTCGTGGGGCGCGCAGATCGTGGACGAACTCGACCCCGGCGAGCAGGACATCCACGTCACCAAGCATCGCTTCAGCGGCTTCTGGGACACCGAGCTCGACTCCATCCTGCGCAACATGGGCCTCACCACGCTCTTCTTCGCCGGTGTGAACGCCGACCAGTGCGTGATGACCACGCTGGAGGACGCGAGCTTCCTCGGCTACGACGTGCTGATGCTGCGCGACTGTGTGGGCACCACCTCGCCACCGTTCTGCATGCAGGCGACCGAATACAACGTGAAGCTGTTGTATGGCTTCATGACGGACTCGCGTGCGCTGTTGTCGGGGTTGGAGGCATGAGCCCCGCCCGGCCGCCCGAAGGGGCTCATTCCCGCTTGGCGGGGCCGCACGTCGTGCGTAGGGTGCCCCAATGAGCGCGATCGAAGAGAAGCTCGCGGCGATGGGCCTGGAGCTGCCCACACCGCCCACGCCCATCGCCAACTTCGTGCCCTGGCGGCGCAGCGGCAACATCGTCTATCTGGCCGGCCAGGTGTGCGAGTGGAACGGCAGCGTGCCCTACGTCGGCAAGCTCGGGCGCGAGTTCACGGTGGAGCAGGGGCGCGAGGGCGCGCGCCTGTGTGCGCTCAACCTGCTGGCCTGCCTGAAGCTCGCGTGCGACGGCGACCTGGGGCGTGTGCAGCGCTGCCTGCGGGTGGGCGGCTTCGTCAACTGCGAGCCTGAGTTCGAGTTCGTGCCGATGGTGGTCAACGGCGCGTCCGACCTCTTTGCTGCGCTGTGGGGCGATGAGGCCGGCCGCCACGCCCGCACCGCCATCGGCGTGGCCTCGCTGCCTCGGCGGGCGGCAGTGGAAGTGGACGCCATCTTCGAGCTGGCTTGAACGCCTCGGCACGCTTCGTGCACATCCTGCGCATGGCCCTGTTGCGCTTGCCTGCACCCACCCACGCCGGGCCCACCGGCGGGCACGCACCTTGGCGTTGGCTGGGCTGGTGCCTGTTGTTCGGCCTGCTCTACGGCGCCACGGCGCGGCTGGGGTTGGCGACGTCCAGCATCGCACCCAACGTCACCTTGGTCTGGGCACCTACCGGACTGAGCCTCTTCGTCTTCCTGCGCTGGGGCCCGGGCTTGTGGCCGGGCATCGTGCTCGGCGACCTGATCGCCAATGCCGGCACTGGGGCGTCGATCGCTGCGGTCGCCGGCATCTCGCTCGGCAACCTGGCGCAGACCTTCACCTGCTGGTGGGCCCTGCGCCGCACCAGCTTCGCGCCGGCGCTGGAGCGGGTCCGTGACGTCGTCGCCCTCATGCTGCTGGGCACCGGGTGCGCCGGCCTGAGCGCGCTCATCGGCCCCACCGCGCTGTGGCTCGACGGGCGTGTGCCGACCGACGCGTGGGCCGCCGTCGCGCTGCAGTGGTGGATGGGCGATGCGGCCGGCGTCGTGGTGCTGACACCGTTCCTGCTGATCTGGTGGCGCAGTGCGGCAGCCACCTGGACGCACGTGCAGGCGGTGGAAGCCGCGGCGCTGCTCGGGTCGCTCGGCCTGCTGTGCGAACTGGTTTTCGGTGGTGCGCTGCTGAAGGCCACGCCAGGCTACTACCCTGCGTCGCTCGCGCTGTTTCCGCTCGCGGTGTGGGCGGCGCTGCGCTTCGGTCAACGTGGCGCCACCTTGCTCACGCTGCTCGTCACGGTGGCCGCCGTGTGGGGCACGGTGCGTGGGGCCGGCCCGTTCGTCGACGGCGGCCTCACCAGCAGTCTGGTGCGCTGGTGGGTGTTCGCAAATGTCATCACCGTGACCAGTCTGTTGTTGGCCGCCACGCAGAGCGAGCGCGACCGGGCGCGTGCACAGGCGATCCGCGACCGTGACTTCGGCTCGGCCATCCTCGATGCCGAGGGCGCACTGGTGGTGGTGCTCGACGGTCAGGGCCGAATTGAGCGCGTGAACCGCAGCTTCGAGCGCGCCACCGGGTTCACGTCGGGCGCTTTGGTCGGGCAGCGTTTCGAGGAGGCGCTGATTCCGTCCGAGCACCACGCCAAGGTGCGTGGCCATGCCGAGCTGCTGCGCCTGAAGCTCGCTGACAGCGAGAAGCTCGAAAGCCCGTTGCGCCGCCACCGCGGCCCACCGATCACCGTGAGCTGGACGGCGACCGCCCTGCGCGACGAACACGGCCACATGACGCACGCCATCGTCTCCGGCATCGATGTCAGCGCACGCGTGGAAGCGGCCGAGGCGCTGCGCCACGCGCGCCGCCAGCTCGAACAACGTGTCGCGGAACGCACGCAAGCGCTCGCCGAAGCCAACGCTGCGCTGCAGGTGCAGATGGCCGAGCGGCAACGCCTGGAACACGAGCTCATCGCTGTCAGCGAACGCGAGCAGCAGCGCTTCGGCCAGGCGCTGCACGACGGCCTGGGCCAGCACCTCACGGCCACCGCGATCCAGGCCGAGCTGCTGGCGCGTGACCTCGAAGCGGCAGGTGCACACAACGAGCAAGCGAGCGCCGAGCGTGTCGAGGCCATGCTGTCGGCGGCGGTCGCGCAGACACGGCTGCTGGCGCGTGGCCTCTACCCGGTCGAGATGGAAGAGGGTGGATTGATGGTCGCGCTGAAGCAGCTCGCCGAGAACACCGAGCGCCAGCTGCGCCGCACCTGCACGCTCGACTGCCCGCAGCCGGTGGACACCGCCGACCACATCGCTGCCGTGCACCTGTACCGCATGGCGCAGGAGGCGGTGAACAACGCGGTGAAACACGCGCCCGGCGTGGCGATCCACATGGTGCTGCGGCAGCAGGCCGGCGCGCTGAAGCTGAGCGTGCGCAACGCCATGCCCGCCACAACGCACCACGACGAGGAAGCCCGTGGCATCGGGCTGCGCATCATGCGGCACCGCGCCCAGCTGATCGGTGCCGGGTTCGATGCCCGTGTCGATCACGGCGAATGGCGCGTCGACGTCACCTGGAGGAACACCGCATGAGCGAGACCAAGACACGCGTGCTGATCGTCGACGACCACCCCATCCTGCGCCACGGCATCGCGCAGCTCGTGGGCCGCGAGCCCGACTTCGACCCCTGCGCCGAAGCCGGCACCATCGAAGAGACCCTGGCCGTGCTGGAGGCGCAGGCGATCGACGTGGCTATCGTCGACTTGTCGCTCGAAGAGCAGTCGGGCCTGGAGCTGCTTCGCAGGGTGCGGGCACGGTTCCCCGGGCTGCAGTGCCTGGTGCTGTCGATGCATGACGAGCGCCTGCACGCCGAACGGGCCCTGCGCGCCGGTGCCCGCGGCTACCTGATGAAGCAGGAGGCCACACGCAAGATCGTGGCCGCGCTGCGTCACGTGCGTGCCGGGCACATCTACCTGAGCGAGAGCGTGTCGAGCGAGATCCTGAGCCGGTTGGCGGGTGGTGCGCCGACCGAGTGCGAAGGCGATTCGCAGGAGGCCCTGGCCGGCCTGAGTGACCGCGAGATGGAGGTGCTGCGCCTCATCGGCCGCGGCCTCAAGACGGGCGAGATCGCACGCGGCCTGAACCGCAGCGTCCACACTGTCGAGACCCACCGCGCCAGCATCAAGCGCAAGCTGGGTTTGCGTAGCGCAGGAGAACTGGCGCGGGTGGCCTTCGATCTTGGTGAGCCAGGCGCGCGCTAGCCGGGCCGCGTCGGGCGTGTGGGCCTCGCGCCTTACCTCGACCGCGTGGCCAGTGCCACGATCGCCGCGCCCGCGGCGACGATCAGTGCGTCTTCGATCAAGCCGCTGCGGGTCTGGCCAATGCTCTCCATGGCGCGCTTGCGGCCGGCAAGCGTGAGGTAGGCAAGCGGTACGGCCGCTGCCACGGCCACGGCCGCACCGGCGCGCTCGCGGCCCTGGGGCGCCAGCGCGGCACCCGCGATACCGGCGCTGGCCACGCGTGCCAGCAAGCCGAGGAAGACGGTGCGGTCGGGCGCGGTCTTCATCTTGTCGCCCGCCAATTCACCTGCCCCCATGGCCAGCGCCCCGAACTTGAACACCGGGCGATCCAGCAGGAACAACTCCCCCGGCGTGCGCCGGCCCGCCAGCCGCGCGGCGGCAATCGTGGCCATGGGGGTCATCGACCGAGCGCTGGCCACGGCACCGATCAGGGCGGAGGGGAGCAGGTTGCGTAGGTTCATCTTGATGGCTCCATGGTGGGATGTCTGGGCGCCGAGCAGTCGCGCCCCGGCCGGGTCAGTCAGCCGGGCAAACGGCGTTCCGCGCTGTGCTGCGTGGTCGCAAAAAGGCTGCCGCTTCACCCGATCTTGGTATGGCCGGCACGGGGCTCTCGCTTCAACACTGCACGTGCATGCACTTGCATGTCGAACAACAACTGGAGACCCTATGAACCTCATTTCTTCCGCCTCCGGGTGCACTGCCCCATCGTGCTATGCGCACCCCCGCTCTACCCGTCGCACCTGGGCGGCACTCGGCCTTGTCGCCGGCCTTGTACTTGCCGCGCTGCCAGCGCGGGAGGCCACGGCCGCCGTGACGATCGGCCAGACGATTGCGGGCATCGAGGCCGCCGAGAACAGCATCCAGACGACGGGCGGTCGCATCTTCGTGAGCTCCGACGGCTACCTCTACGAGCTGCGCAAGGATGCGGCGGGTGCCTGGGCGAAGACGGCGGTCAAGGCTCACTACCCTGCTGATTCGTTCAGCGCAAATGCCGAGCGCAAGGACAAGTGCTACTACCTCGGCCTAGCGGAGTACGCCAACACGCTGTACTCGGTGTGCGCGCGCGACAACGTGGTGGATGCACCCAAGTACCTGATGGCGCTTGACCTCACCGTGGCCGCCGCCTCGCTGAGTTCGATCCTGAGCATCGTCAGTACCGCCGACAACCCCATCGAGCTGCCCAATGGTCTGGCAAGCGATGGCCGAGGCAACCTCTTCTTCGCCAACACCCCTATCCCGAGCCTGATCGCGAAGAAGGGCAACATCCAGCGCATTCAGCTGACGGGGCGAACCTCTGCCTTGGCCCCGACTGTGGCCACGCCTGCGGGCAGCCATGCGGTCGCCGGGCTCACGCCGAACGGCATGAAGTTCCATGGCGGCTACCTGTACGTGACGGCGAACCCACCTTCTTACTCGGGCACCTCGATGCTGGTACGCATCCCGGTGTCGAGTGCGGGGGCTCTGGGTACGCCATGGACGATCTACAGCGGCACCACGTACCTCGACGACTTCGCGCTCGTGCAGGGGGGCATGGTCATCATCGAGTGGATCACCGGCTCGATGAAGTTCATCAACGAGGCGGGTGGCGTGCTGCGCGCGTACCAGTACCCCTTCAGCTTCCCGACTTCGGCGACGGTGCTGAAACCCGGCACGGCGCCCGGCAACGCGGTGCTGGTGACGTCGATGGGATCGGACAAGGCCGCGTTCCTGGAGACCGACTGGCCGATCACGCCGCGATGACCGGAGTGGGCCGGGCCTGGTTCGGGCGAGATTGACGCGTTCAGATCACGCAGTGGGCCGGCGCTCGAACCCTTCGCATTCGGCGTGCGGCTCAGGCACCGCACTCAACTGCACCGCGTCGACCCGGGCCAGCACCGGGCCGCGGTGCAGCCATTGGTGCAACGCATTGAGCCGGTCACGGGGGCCGCGCATCAGCACCTCGACGCTTCCGTCGACGCGGTTGCGAACCCAGCCGGTGAGGCCGAGCTCGCGGGCGCGCTGCGCGCAGCTGTCACGGTAGCCGACCCCCTGCACGCGGCCGTGCACGCGGGCCGTCCAGCATTCGGTGGGTGGATGCGGCGAAGGCTTCACGCCGGCTGCGCGCTGCTTTCTTCGATGCGCTGCGCAAGGTGCGCGAGTGCTTCCTCCACCTGATCGACCAGCACCAGGCACAGGTCGCCGGGTTGCAGTTGCGCAAGCGCGGTGTCGATGGCCGCGAACTCGCCGCGGATCTCGTCGACCTGCCGGGTGCGTTGCGCGCCTTTCAGGCCGTCGCGCAGCAGCGTCATCACTTCGCCATCGGCCCGACCGCGCTGTGCGGCGTCCTGGTAGAGCAGCACGGTGTCGAAGGCATCGCCGAGGATGCGCGTTTGTTCGCGGATGTCTTCGTCGCGCCGGTCTCCGGCCGCGCTGATGACGACCGAGCGGCGCTTGGCCGGCATGGCATCCACGGCGGCCACGAGGGCGCGCATGGCGTCTGGGTTGTGGCCATAGTCGGCCACCACGGTGGCGCCGCGGTAGTCCATCACGTTGAAGCGGCCGGGGGCGTTGTCGGCGTCGTTCACAAAGCTCGCCAGACCGCTGCGCACCGCGTCGAAAGACAGCCCGCAGCCCCAGGCGGCGGCCACGGCGGCCAGCGCGTTCTCGACCTGGAAGCCGATGGTGCCGCCGCGTGTGAGCGGCACCTCGCGCAACGGCAGGCGTGCGCGTGCCGGGCCCTCGACGGCGACGATGTCGTCGCCCTCGACGAACACCGAGCGCTTGCCCTGGGTGCGGTGCGCCACGATCGCCGGGTGCTGCCCGTCGGCGGCGAAGAGGATCACGCCGCCCGGCGTGAAGGGCGCCATCGCCAGCGTGATCGGATCGGCCGCGTTGAGGGCAGCGTAGCCGGTTGTGGCCACGTTCTGCACGATCACGCGCTTGAGCACGGCCAGGTCTTCGACGGTGGTGATGTAGTTCAGGCCCAGGTGGTCGCCCGCGCCCACGTTGGTGACGACCGCCACCTGGCAGCGGTCGAAGCCCAGGCCTTCGCGCAGCATGCCGCCGCGTGCGGTTTCGAGCACGGCGGCTTCTGTGTCGGGGTGGGCGAGCACGTTGCGCGCGCTCTTGGGGCCGCTGCAATCGCCGCTGTCGATCTGGTGGCCGTCGACCCACACGCCATCGGTGTTGGTCATGCCGACCTTCAGTCCAGCCGCCGAGAACAGGTGCGCGATGAGGCGCGTGACGGTGGTCTTGCCGTTGGTGCCGGTGACGGCCACCACCGGGATGCGGCCGTCGCTTCCGGGCGGGTAGAGGCGGTCGATGATGGCCTCGCCCACCGGCCGCGGCTTGCCGAAGCTCGGTGCCAGGTGCATGCGCAGGCCGGGCGCGGCGTTGACTTCGACCACGCCGCCGCGCTGCTGTTCGAGCGGCAGGCCGACGCTTTCGCAGACGACGTCGACGCCGCAGATCTCCAGGCCGACCATGCGCGCGGCGTCGACCGCGCGTGCCGCCACCTCGGGGTGCACGTCGTCGGTCACGTCGGTGGCGGTGCCGCCTGTGCTGAGGTTGGCGTTGTTGCGCAGCACCACGCGCTGGCCCATCTCGGGTACCGAGTCGGCGGTGAGGCCCTGCTGGGTGAGCCGCGCGTGTGCGATGTCGTCGAGCCGGATGCGGGTGAGCGAGGTGGCGTGGCCATCGCCGCGGCGCGGGTCGGAGTTGACCTTGTCGACGAGCGCGCGCACGCTGAGCTGGCCGTCGCCGATCACGAAGGGCGGGTCGCGCCGGGCGGCGGCGACGAGCTTGTGGCCGATCACGAGCAGGCGGAAGTCGTGCCCCGGCAGAAACTGCTCGACCATCACTTCGCCGATCTCTTCGGCGGCACGGTACGCGCTCTCGAAGTGCTCGCGGTTGACGATGTTGACGGTGACGCCCTTGCCCTGGTTGCCGTCGCGCGGCTTCACGACCACGGGCAGGCCGAGTTCCTGGGCCACGGCCCAGGCGTCGTCCACGCTCGCCACGGGGCGGCCGCGCGGCACCGGCACGCCAGCGGCTGCGAGCAGGCGCTTGGTGAGGTCCTTGTCTTGCGCGATCGATTCGGCCACGGCGCCGGTGGAATCGACCTCGGCGGCCCAGATGCGGCGCTGCTTTGCGCCCCAGCCGAACTGCACCAGGCTGCCTTCGGTGAGGCGGCGGAAGGGGATGCCGCGTGCCACCGCGGCGTTGACGATGCAGCCGGTGCTCGGGCCCAGGCGCACGTCTTCGTCGATGTTGCGCAGCTCGGTCACGGCCGCTGCCGTGTCGAAACCCTGGCCGGCAACGGCCGCGGCCAGCAGATCCTGCGCTAGCGCGAGCGCGCGCAGGCCGACCTTCTCTTCGGTGTACTCGACGACGATCTGGAACACGCGCTCTTCAGGCGCAGGCGTGGTGCGCGCAAAGCTCACACGGCAGCCTGCGCGTGCCTGCAAGGCGAGCGACAGGCGCTCGAGCCAGCGTGCGAGCGGCACGGCCTCGGCATCGCCGACCGGGCGCAGCGGCGCGACCTCGGGGAGCAACTCGCGCAGCTTGAGTTCGAGCGGGCCACCGGCGCGAATGGCCATCTCGTCGGGCGCGCAGCGCACGATGGCTTCGATCGCCGTGTGGCGGCTCCAGAGGTTGGGGCCGCGCAGGGCGCGGATGCGGGTGACTTCCATGGTGTTTATCTTCAGCAGAGTGCTTCAGCGCGTTTCGGCGGTCATCTGGGCATCGAAGGTGTCGATGCCGGCAGCCAGCAGGGCAGGGGCGAGGCCGAAGGCCCACGCCGCGGCCACGGCCGGCAGGAGCAGGGCGGGTTGCAGCGAGGCGTTGGCCTGGCGCAAGGCGAGCGGCGTTTCGGCCGAGCCCTCGCACAGCCACACGCGGCCATCGCGCGCGAGCACGGCGCGGCCGCCCTCGGCGCGGTGCGCGGCCAGCGCTTCGGCGTTGGTGGCGTACAGCAGCACGCTGCCGTCGCAGTACTGTGCGAGGTCGGCAATGCGCGGGTCGTCGGCGTTGAGCACGCCGTGGCCTTCGGAGAGCACCACGTCCATTTGCGTGCGCAGCACGCGAGGCAGGTCGTCGGCCGTGTGGATGTCGTGGCGTGACAGCGCCTCGGCGCCGTCGAGGTCGGTGACCACGCCGATGCGGCATCGGTCGTACACCAGGCCCTGGTCGAGGATGGTCGCAGCGCCGTTCTCGAACACGGCGGCATCCACGTCGCGGTTGAGCAGCACGCGCTCGGAGACCTCGCCGCTGGTGGCGTTGCAAGCTTCCACGCGGCGCACGCCGAGGTACAGGCCCTCGCCGCAGGCCAGGCCCACCTGACGCCCCCCCAGGTGCAGCAGCCAGCCCACCAGCCGCGCCACACGTGTGCTGGTGGACGCGCCGCCGGCGATGCCCACGATGGGGATGCGCCCGTCGTCGCTCGCCGGGAACAGGTGGTCGATGATCGCCTTGCCCACCGGCCGCGGCGAACCCACCGCAGGCTTGAGATGGGCCAGGAGGCCGGGGCCGGCGTTCACCTCGACCACCGCCGCCTTCTGGCCGGCCAGCGGGCGGCTCACGTCTTGCGCGACGAGATCGACGCCCGCGATGTCGAGGCCGACAGTGCGGGCGGCCAGCGACGCGGCGCGGGCGAAATCGGGGTGGAGGTCGTCGGTGCAGTCGATCGCGACGTTGCCGTTGCGCTGGATCAGCACACGCCGGCCGGCGGCGGGCACGTCGTCGGGCGTGACGCCCTGGCGTGCCAGGTCGGCCAGGATGCTGCCGTCGTCACGGATGTCGAGCCAGGCGAGCGGGTGGTCCTCGGTCTTGCCGCGACGCGGGTCGCTGTTGATCTGGCTGTCGACCAGCGCGGCCACCGTGCTGCGGCCATCGCCCACCACCCAGGCGGCCTCGCCACGCGCGGCGGCCACCACCTTGCCGGCCACCACCAGCAGGCGGTGCTCGTCACCGGGGATGTAGCGCTCCACGATCACTTCGCTGCCGTGATAGGCCGCGCGCTCGAAGGCCACCTCGACCTGCTCGCGCGAGCCGAGGTCGAGCGTGACGCCGCGGCCGTGGTTGCCGTCGGTGGGCTTGAGCGCCACCGGCAGGCCGATGTCTTCGGCGGCTTCCCAGGCCTCGGCGGCGTTGGCCACGATGCGGCCTTCGGGCACCGGCACGCCCACCGCGGCGAGCAGGCGCTTGGTGAGGTCCTTGTCGCGGGCGATGCCCTCGGCGATGGCGCTGGTGCGATCGGTCTCGGCCGTCCAGATGCGGTGCTGGCGATTGCCATGGCCGAGTTGCACCAGGTTGCCGTCGTTCAGGCGCAGGTGCGGGATGCGCCGCTCGGTGGCTGCCGCCACGATGTGCGCCGTGCTCGGGCCGAGGTAGGTGCGGTCGATCGCGTCGCGCACGGCCTCGACGGCGGCGGGCACATCGACCGCCTGGCTGTTGATCACGTTCATCAGCAGCCGGTGGCCTTGCTCCAGCGCGCTGCGCGCCACGGTTTCGTCGCGGGCGCGGAACACCATGCGGTAAACGCCGGTCTGCGAGGTGCTGCGCGTCTGGCCGAAGCCGGTGGGCATGCTGGCGAGGTTGAGCAGCTCGATCACCACGTGCTCCAGCACGTGGCCCATCCAGGTGCCTTCGGTCAGGCGCTGCAGGAAGCCGCCGCGCTCGCCGACGCCGCAGTGGTGCTCTTCGAGTGCGGGCAGGGCGGTGGTGAGGCGCTGCACGAAACCCGGCAGTTCGTTCGACGGGTGCTGCTCCAGCGCGCCGAGGTCGAGCCAGACCTCCAGGGCGGAGCGGTAGGTCCAGAGGTTGGGCCCGCGCAGGTAGGTCACGCGCAGCAGGCGGATGTCGTCGAAAGTGGTCATGAGCGGTGTTCTTCGGGCCGCCCGTGGCGGCTCGCGGTGTGGATTATTCGCGCCTTGCAGCCAGTGTGGTGAGGGTTCCTGTTGCGCGACAATCGCGCGCCTGCTTCGGACCCACCATGCCCATCACCGACCCGCTTCCTGCGCTTGCTGCCGCGGCCTCCCCGCCGTTGCAACCAGGGGAGAACGAACTGACCCGCGTTGTCGTTGACCTCGACGGCGAAGATCGCTTTGCGTCCAGTGTGTTGTTGCTCACGGATCGCCGTTTGATGGCCCACGACGCCCGGGGTTGGCAGTCATGGCCGCTTGAAAAAGGCATGAGCCTGCAGCATGCAGACAGCGGCGGTGTCGGTCAGTTGTCGCTGCACAGCGACAACTCCCGGCTGTCGGTCTGGCGCTACACCTTGGGCACCGACCCCGCCGCGTTACGCCTGTTGACCTTGTTCGAGCGCCAGATGCGCCGCATCGTCGATGGCGAGACCGAGTTCGACGACGGCTTCGAGCCCGAAGAGACCGACTTCTCTGCCGAATCGCCCACGCCGCCGTCGACCTGGGTGCTGCTGCGCTTGTCGCGTTTTGCGCGGCCGTACAAGTGGCAGCTGCTGCTCGGCTTCGCGCTCACTCTGACCGCCACGGCCGCGTCGCTCGTGCCGCCCTACCTCACCATCCCGTTGATGGATGAGGTGCTGATCCCCTACCAGAACGGCGCTCACATCGACACCATGCACGTGGTCTGGTTGCTGTCTGGTTTGCTGGGCGCGGGTCTGGTCGCCTGGGGTCTGGGCTGGTGGCGCACCTGGTTGCTGGCACTGGTGAGCGAGCGCATCGGCGCCGATCTGCGCACCGCCACCTTCGAGCACCTGCTGCACCTGAGCCTCGACTACTTCGGCAGCAAGCGCACGGGCGACCTGATGTCGCGGATCGGCAGCGAATCCGATCGCATCTGCGTGTTTCTCTCCCTGCACGCACTCGATTTCGCGACCGACGTGCTGATGATCGGCCTCACGGCCTTGATCCTCTTCAGCATCAACCCGGCGCTGGCCATCGTCACGCTGCTGCCGCTGCCCTTCATCGCCTGGATGATCCACCTGGTGCGCGATCGCCTGCGCACCGGCTTCGAGAAGATCGACCGCGTGTGGGGCGAAGTGACGAGCGTGCTGGCCGACACCATCCCTGGCATCCGTGTGGTCAAGGCTTTCGCACAGGAGCGCCGCGAGGCCGAGCGATTCCGCCGTGCCAATCGACATAACCTGGACGTGAACGACCGGCTCAACAAGACCTGGAGCCTGTTCTCGCCCACCGTTTCGCTGCTCACCGAGATCGGCCTGCTGGTGGTGTGGGCCTTCGGCATCTGGCTGATCAGCCGCAATCAGATCACGGTGGGTGTGCTCACCGCCTTCATTGCCTACATCGGCCGCTTCTACGGCCGGCTCGATTCGATGAGCCGCATCGTCTCGGTCACGCAGAAGGCGGCGGCCGGTGCCAAGCGCATCTTCGACATCCTCGACCACGTGAGCAACGTGCCCGAGCCGGCACAGCCGGTGCCGATCGAACGCCTCGAAGGACGCCTTTCCTTGCAGGGCGTGGGGTTCCGGTACGGCAGCCGCGCGGTGATCCGTGGGCTCGACCTCGATGTGAAGCCCGGCGAGATGATTGGCTTGGTCGGCCACAGCGGCTCGGGCAAGAGCACGCTCGTGAACCTGATCTGCCGCTTCTACGACGTGACCGATGGCGCCATCAAGGTCGATGGCATCGACCTGCGCCGCTTCGGTGTTTCCGACTATCGCCGCCACATCGGCCTGGTGCTGCAGGAGCCGTTTCTCTTTTTCGGCTCGGTGGCCGAGAACATCGCCTACGGCAAGCCCGGCGCCACGCGCGAGGAGATCGTGGCCGCCGCGCGCGCCGCGCATGCGCACGAGTTCATCCTGCGCCTGCCGCACGGCTACGACTCGCTGGTGGGCGAGCGCGGCCAGGGGCTCTCGGGCGGCGAGCGCCAGCGCATCTCGATCGCGCGTGCGCTGCTGATCGACCCGCGTTTGCTGATCCTCGACGAAGCCACCTCCTCGGTCGACACCGAGACCGAGAAGGAGATCCAGAACGCGCTCGACAACCTGGTGGCCGGCCGCACCACCATCGCCATCGCGCACCGCCTGTCCACGCTGCGCCGCGCCGACCGGCTGGTGGTGATGGACCGTGGCCGCGTGGTCGAGGTCGGCACGCACGACGAATTGCTCGCGCGCCAGGGCCACTACTGGCGCCTCTACGAAGCGCAGTTGCGGCAGGTGGACGAAAGCGACGACGAGCGTGACGCGCGCGTCACGCCGCCCGCCGCACCGGCGGCGCACCCGGCGGGCGTGGCATGAACGGATCGACGATGACGAACAGCCCCCACTTCACCTTGCAGCGCGACGCCCACGGCCGACTGGTGCTGCGCCTGGGCGATGGTGCCGAGCACGTCGGCGTGCACGCGGTGCGCGCGTTCCCGCTCTCCGACCCGACCGGCGCGGTCTCGCTGGTGGGCGCCGATGGCCGTGAGTGCCTGTGGCTCGCCGAGCCGGCCAAGCTGTCTGCCGATCAGCGCGCCATGCTCGACGAAGAACTCGCGCGCCGCGAGTTCGCGCCGGTGATCGAGCGTCTGCTCGATGTCTCGACCTTCACCACCCCCAGCACCTGGACCGTGCGCACCGACCGCGGCGACACGCAGCTCGTGCTCAAGGGCGAAGAAGACATCCGCCGCCTGAGCGACGGGGCGCTGCTCGTGACCGACAGCCACGGCATCGGCTACCGCATCGCCGACGCCCGCGTGCTCGATCGGCGCTCCAAGCGGCTGCTCGAACGCTTTCTCTGACGGCTTGCGCAGAAGTTCACGCTTGCGCGCCAGCGCTTCGTACGAACGGCCGATGGGTTGATCGTTCGACCCTTTTGAGAATCGCCGTACCGACGATTCTTGAAGGGGTAAACATGCGATCGATTCTGGAGCGGGCGCCGCGCGTCTTGACGATGACCGCGGTGTGTTTGGCGGTGGCTGCGTGTGGCGGCGCGGGTGAAGAGGATGACGAACCGGGCTGGGGCGGCAGCGGCGCAAGCGGCACCGGCGAGGTCGCACGGATCACTTACGGCAGCGTGCCGAACTACAACGCCAGCACCTCCAACGTGCAGATCGTGGCCGCTACGAACCGTGGCGTGTACCTGACCGACGACAACAGCCAGGGCGGCACGCGCGTTCACAGGATGCAGGGCATTCCCACGGCGACCGGCGCCTGGTCGAGCGCCGACCTCGGTGCCGTGAGCCCCTACACCGTCGTGCCCTCCAACCGCTACAGCGAGGCCGACGGAGCCATCAGCTTCTACTACGCAGCGGCTTCGGTCGTCGGCCAGTACAACGCCAACAACGGCGGCGTCTCGCGCCAGTGGACCAACGACCGCTTCATCCGCACCATCGAGCCCGGTTCGTTGACGGGCACCTTCACCGGCCCGTGGGGCCTGGGCGGATCGCTGAACGCCGACTACAACTACGTCTACCACGACGACAACATGTACACCGGCTCGGGAGCGGTGTCGAACAAGTTCACCACCCCGATCGGCCCGACGCCCACGGTCAACTCGAACCAGGCCTACTTCGCGATCCAGGGTGTGCTGGCGCGGCCCGACAGCCCGGAACTGTTCGTTGCCACCGGCGCGCGCAGCGGGGGCGGTGTGAGCGAGTTGCGGGTGTATTCGGGCTCGACCATGACGCGCGAGTCGCTGCCCGGCGGCACCAGCGTGAGCGTGTCCAACCTGCAGTGGTCCGGCGGCAAGCTCTGGCTGCGCATCGGCGACGGTGTCTACCGCCGTGATGCCCCAGGAAGCTACGTGCGCGTGGCCCAGGTGTCTCTGGCGTTCGGCGCGCTCGGCTCCTTCTGCATCAAGGGCGGCGAGATCATCGGCTCCGATGGCTACGCCACCCGCGTCTCCGATGGCGCCCGCCGCAACTACCTCTCGCGCGGCAGCCTGTCGGCCAGCCAGACCATCCAGGTGGCGCAGGTGCAGGGCAGCCTCATGGGCGCCGGCGTGTACTGCTCGCCCGACAACAGTGCCGCCGTGGTCTACACGGTGGGCGACCTCGCCGCCCACCCTGGCACGTTGGCGATGATCGAGATCCTGCAGTAAGGCGTCACCACACCTCCATCCAGGGCCGCAGCTCCAGCTCGTGCGTCCACGCATCGCGCGGCTGCTGGTGGAGCATCCAGTAGGTGTCGGCGATGTGGTCGGGGTTGACGATGCCGCCCTGTGCCTTGGTGGCGTAGCGCTCGGGGAAGTTGCTGCGGATGAACTCGGTATCGATCGCGCCGTCGATCACCGGGTGAGCCACATGGATGCCCTTCGGCCCCAGTTCGCGCGCCATGCTCTGCGCCAGCGCGCGCAGCGCGTGCTTGGCGCCGGCGAAGGCGGAGAAACCCTCGCGCCCGCGCAGGCTGGCGGTGGCGCCGGTGAAGATGATCGTGCCGCGGCCGCGCGGCAACATCACCTTGGCCGCCTCGCGGCCCATCAGGAAGCCGGCGAAGCAGGCCATTTCCCACACCTTGTAGTACACACGCGCCGTGGTCTCGGTGATGCCGAATTGCACGTTGGCACCGATGTTGAACACCGCCACCTCGATGGGGGCGATGTCACGCTCGATCTGCTCGACGAGCGCCACCATCTCGTCTTCCTTGCGCGCGTCGCTGCCGAAGCCGTGCGCCTCGCCGCCGGCTGCGCGGATCTCGTCGAGCAACGGCTGCAGCTTGTCGGCGCTGCGCCGTGTGACGCAGGCGATGTAGCCCTCACGCGCGAAGCGCTTGGCAATGGCGCCGCCGGTGGCGTCGCCGGCTCCGATGACGAGGATGGCTTTCTTCGGGCTCATGGCTTGGGCGGCTTTCGTTCAAAGGGGTTGATGCATTCTGCATGACGACTATCATGCAGAATGATCTTCCGCGCCCCCATTGGGCGCGTCAAGCGCAGGGGAATCCAATGGGTCACTCACAGGCAGACAAGGCGGCGAGCCGCGAGCGCATCCTCAACGAGGCTGCGCGGCAGATCCGCGTGGACGGCCTCGAGTCGCTGAGCGTGAACAAGTTGATGCGCAGCGTGGACCTCACCCATGGCGGCTTCTATGGCCACTTTGCCTCGCGCTCCGAGTTGCTCGCGCAGGCGCTGGAGTCTGCGTTGTCCAGCAGTGAACTCACGGCGCGCGGCTACGCCGCGATGGTGCGCGCCTACCTGAGCCGCAGCCACCGTGATGCGCCGTCTGCCGGCTGCGCGATTGCGACCTTGGCGGCGGAAGCCAGCCGCGCAGAGGCTGATGTGCGCGAGGTGATGGAGCGCCATGTCGAAGACTTCATCGCCACCACGGCACAGGCGCTCGGTGATGAGTGTCAACCGCACGAAGACGACGCCATGCTCGCCGTGAGCGCCATGGTGGGCGCGATCACGCTTTCACGGGTGCTTGGCGACGGCAAGCGCTCCGATGCGCTCTTGCGCGCCGTGCGCCAGCATCTGCTCGCGCTCGACACAGACACTGCCACCACGGAATGAGGAGACCCGACCGATGAACCCCATGAGCGTTCAATTTCTGTTCGATTTCGGCAGCCCCAATGCCTACCTGTCGCACAAGGTGATCCCGGCGATCGAAGCGCGCACGGGCGCGGCTTTCGAGTACGTGCCGGTGCTGCTGGGCGGCTTGTTCAAGCTCGCCAACAACCGCTCTCCGGCCGAGAGCAATGCCGAGATCCCCAACAAGCGCGCCTACGAGCAGCGCGAGATGCAGCGCTTCATCGACAAGCACGGCTTGCATGCCTTCCGCATGAACCCGCACTTTCCGGTCAACACGTTGAAGATCATGCGTGGCGCGGTGGCCGCGCAACGGCTCGGCTGCTTTGCGCCGTACGTTGATGCGGTCTTTGCGGCGATGTGGGAGCAGGGGCTCGACATGTCGAACGACGCGGTGATCGATGCCGCCTTGCAGGCTGCGGGCCTCGACGCTGGTGCACTGCTCGCCGCCTCGCAACTGCCCGAGGTCAAGGCCGCGCTGCTCGCCAACACGCAGTCGGCGCATGAGCGTGGCGCGTTTGGTTCGCCCAGCTTTCTCGTCGATGGCGACTTGTACTTCGGCAAGGATCGCTTGCGCGAGGTGGAAGAAGAGATCCTTCGCGCACGCTCGCACGGCTGACACCTCTGCCCCTCGGGGCAGTCGCGGCCCCTGGCATTCGGCGTGTGGCGCACGGATACTTGAACGAACGATGCGTGTGCCAGGCATGCGCGTCGTTGCGAACAATCAGGAGGCCGTCCCATGCGATTCACGTTGCGTGCCAGCACACTCGTGCTCTGCGAAGTGCTCTTGTTCACCAGTCTGCCCCTGCCCGCGCAGGCGGCCGGCCGCGAGGTCCGTTGCGAGAGCCACGGCATGCGGCGCCAGTAGTGCTCCGTCGGACAGCACGGCGACATCAAGCTCCTGGACAGCTCCGGCTTCTGGCCCTGCAAGCAGAACGAAACCTGGGGCATCGAGACCGAGGGCATCTGGGTCGACCGCGAATGCAAGGGCCGCTTCTGGGTCGATGAACAATCTTCGTCGAGCTCGCACTCCCATCGCGATGCCGCGATCGCCGCCGCGCTCGGCGTAGGCCTGCTGGCGGTGTTGGCTGCATCGAGCCACCAGAAGACGGACGAAGCCGCGGCGCCTTCACCAGCGCAAGGAGCAAGCAACCAGGTGCCGTCGTGGCTGATCGGCAACTTCCACGGCTACAGCCCCGCCCAGCGAATCACGGTGGACATGCGCGTGGGGTCGAGCGGGCGCATGCAGTCGGTGCACAACGGGCAGTCGCGCTGGGGAACCTGGGCAGGCAACGACACCGCGCAGTTCGACGACGGATCGCGTTACCTCGTCTCTCGCACCGACCAGGGGTTCCGCTTGACCGTGCCGAACCAGCCCACCGTCTATACCGACTACTACCGCGACTGAGGCGACTCATGACAAACCACTCCGTGTTTCGCCGTGTGGCCCTGCTCGCCGGGTGCGCTGCGCTCCTGGCAGGGTGTGCAGGGGCCCCGTCTTCTACCGCGACCCCGGCGGCCGCAGCCCCGCCACCCGGGTCCGCCGCGTCGGCTGCCCCAGGGCGTGCCATGCAGCGCGTTCGCCGCGCGGGGGTGTTGCGCATCGGTGTGATCGCCATGGTTCCGTGGGCATGGACGGATTCGAAGCAGGCCTGGACCGGCCTGGACGTCGAGATCGCGCAGGCGCTCGCCGCCGATCTGGGTGTGCGGGCCGAGATCGTGCGCATCTCGTGGTCTGGCGCGGCCGACGACATCGCCGAAGGCCGCATCGACATCGCGGCAGGCATGTGGATGGGCCCGCGGCGCGGCCTGGACGTGAACTTCAGCGAGCCTTATGCCGCCACGCACGTGTCGCTCATCGCCAACCGTGCCAAGGCCTCCGGCCTGTCGACAGTAGCGGACTTCGACCGGGCCGGTACGCGTATTGGCGTGCGCGGCGGTGGCCTGACGGAAGACGTGGCACGTGCCGTGTTCCAGCGTGCCACGCTCGTGCCCTACGACAGCGATCTCGATCAGCTCGCCGCACTCACGGCTGGCGACGTGACCGCGGTCGTCGGCCGATCACCCGCACCCGACCTGCTGGTGCAGCGCGACCCGCAGCGCTTCGTGCAGCCGCTGTCGGCCTCGCTGGCCCGGCGCGGCGAGGTGTTCGCGATCGCCCGGGGCGACGCCGATTTTCTGGCCTACCTCAACGCCTGGGTGCGCCACCGCGAGGAAACCGGCTGGCTGCTCGCACGCCGCAGCTACTGGCTGAACAGCGTGGCGTGGCAGGACCGGTTGTAGGAAAGTGGCAAGGCGGCGGCTCAGCCCGCAGCCTCCCACACATCCGCGCCGGACACGAACACCCAGCGCTCGCGGCTTTCATCATCAGGCCCCTCGCTGCGCAGCGGCACGGCCCACGCCAGTTGATCGGGCGCTCCGTCGAAGGACAGCATCGGCGTGCGGGCCGTTTCGCCTTCGTAGGCCAGCATCATGGCGCGCTCCTGGATCACCGAAAGGTCGAGCCAATCGGCGACGAGCGGGCAGGCGCTCAGGTCCCCGGCCAGCTTCAGGAGATCCACGCTGTTGCGCAGCATGCAATGCGGGGAGAAGCGCAGGTAGCCCACGAGCCAGTCGTCGAGCAGCACGGGCACGAGCCAGCTTTCGAGCCGGCGTTCGAGCGTGAACACGGCGATCGCCTCGCCGAGTTCGGCGTCGGGTGGGAGGTTGAGCGCGCTGCCCTCGAAGGCGCGTTCGGCTTCGCGCTGAACGGCCAGCGTGGCGCGGGCAAGGTCTTCTGTGGTCACGCGTGGTGCAGCCCGGTCTCGGCGGCGCGCCGGTCTGCCTGCGTCGCGTTGCTGTGAATCGGATCGGTTCGGCCTGGCATGGTGCTGAGTCTCCATGGCCCGTTGTGCAACATCGCTACGGGTTGGGCCGAGCTTAGACAGCGCCGCTGGGCGGCGCGTCCCTACATCATGGGAGGAGCGCACCACCCGACTAGGGGGCTGGGCCGGGTGTTGGGCCGCGCAAATAGGGTTCGGCAAATCGGGCCGCGCAAAGCAAAACGCGGCGCCAGGGCGCCGCGTTTGCAAGAGGCGTGGCCTCAGCTCAAGGCGTGGCCTTGCGCCAGGGTTCGGCCGGGTCGTAGACCTTGGTGCCCTTGGCAATGGACTCGGTCTTGGGGCCGAGGTCGCGCTCGTAGACGATGCCGTCCTGATTGACGATGAAGCTCGTCACGCCGGACTCGCCGTACTTGATGGGCCAGGCAATGAGGGCGTAGCCGCTCATCAGGCGCTTGCCGATCAGGTAGCTGCGCGCGCCGCCGGGGGCGCCAGCGCCCTGGCCTTCGAGCAGCTTGAAACGGTAGCCGTGGTAGCCGGGCTTCGAGTCGACATAGTCCTGACCGAGGGGGCTCTGGTCGCCGAGCGAGGCGCTCCAGATGAGCCCGTCGCGCTTGCCCTTGGCGCTGATCAGCTTGCGCGCGTACTCGAAAACACCGTCGCCATTGCGGTCGGCGCTGGCGTACTCGCGCTGGGCATCGACATACGCCAGCACGGCCTGCATCGCGGCGCGTTCGTTGGCACCGACGCGCCGGTCGAGCATGGCTTCCTTGCCGGCAGCGATGTCGAAGCTCCATTGGCCCGCGGCGTTGCGTTGCAGCGGGATCGGGAACGCCCACGGGTCGTTGCCCACCACGAGCTCGCCGCGCGTGTCGGCGAGCGTCACGGCACGCCGTTCCTTCACCTTGTCGAGGAAGGCCTGGCGGTCGGTCGCTTCGACGCCATCGGGCGGCAGCAAGCCGCGCCAGTTCTTGCCGAGCACGGTGGCGAGCGCCTTGGTGTCGTTGGCCGAGATGGCGGCGATCACCGCATCGGCGGCAGCTTCAGGGCTCGCGTACTTGGCCTGCGCGAAAGCGCCCAGCGGGGTCAGCAGGGCAGCAGACAAGGCCAGCGCGGAGGTCGTTGCAAAGAGGTTCTTGTTCATGTGTGCTCGCTCCGATCAACGACGACGCCCGCCACCACCGTGGCCGCCCATCCCGCCCCGGGACATGCCGCCGGAGTGCATGGAGCCCCGGCTCGCGGCCCCGCGGCTCGCATTGGCCCGCGCGGCACCGCTGTCGCGGGCACCCGACAAGGCGCTGTGCGAGCCGCCACCGGCCGACGACGGGCGATTGAAGTCGTGCGAACCACCACCACGGTTGGCGCCACCGCCGAGGCCGCCACCTGCGCCTGCCCCGCCACCACTGAGGCGGCCGGTGTCGCGCGCGGCCGCTGCAGCGCGGTCGCGGTCGGCGCCTTGCAGCCGTTCGCGGCCCGCCACCGGGTCGGCACCGCGGTCCTTCAGTGTGTTGGACGCGCGCGCACGTTCGGCATCGAGGCTGTCGTGGCCGCGGAAGCCTTGGCGGTCTTGCGCACCGGGCAGGTTCTTCTTGCCGAACTGCTCGCGGCTCTTGTTGTCGCGGTAGGGCACGTCACCGCGCCGCGCGGAGTTGTGCTTGAAGTGGTTGTCGTTGTTCGAGATGCGATTGTTGACGTTGATGTTGTTGAACTTGTTGACGTTGATGTTCACGTCGTTGTGGCCCCAACCGAAGCCGCCCCACAGGCTGTTTGTGATGCCTACGACGGCCGCGCCCCAGATGAAGCCGGCCGCGAACGCCGCACCCGGGTAGTAGTAGGGGGGTGGCGCCCAGTAATACGGGGGGTAGCTCGGATACATCCACGGCCCGTAGACGACCGACGGCTGGTACACCGGCACATAGACCTGGTTCGGCTGGGCCGGCTCGACGATGATCACTTCCTTGCTGTTTTCGGTGGTGGTCGAGACCTTCTGCTGCTCGGTCGACTTGAGGTTGCCGGCGTCCTTGGCCTTCTTGCGCAGGAACTGCACGCGGTCCATGACGCGCCCCGAGTCTTCGAGGAAGGCGTCACCCAGGCGTTGCACGTCGTCGGGCTTGGAGCCCATCATGGTCAGCACCTGCGGGAAAGCCACCAGCGACTGCACCGAAGGGTCCCACGGCTGGCTCTCAACCTGCTTGACGGCGTCGTCGCCCTTTGCGTCGGGGTGGGCCTTGGTCCACTCGGCGGCCGACTTCACATCGGCCGGGTAGGTCGAGGCCATCAATACCTGCGACAGCAGCGAGTCGGGGTAGAGCGCGATCGGCGCGAGCATCTGGTCGAGCTCGGCGTCGGAGAAGGGTTTGGCATCTTGCGCGCGCGCGCTGCCCATGGCTGCCACGGTCAGCAGCGCCAGCAGACTCAGCATCAACCAAGCGCGCGCCCGGCCGAATGCAAAGCCAAAGTGTTGTGTCATGACTCGCTCCTTGGTTCGATGGCCGGCATCTGTGAGAGTGGTTGATTGTGATCCCGCCAACCCGCAGGTTGTACGCGGGCAGCAGGACGCACGTCAAGACGTACTCTGGGGCAGATCGACCCTCGCAGTTCGCAGGTTCTCGTGCCGGCGGCATGGTTGTCGGTACGATTCGGCCCAGGCGCGCGAGCGAGGTCGCGTGCCATTCGGGAGCCCGCGTGCCCCATCGAGCTGGCCACGCCAACACATGAACGCTGCACCGCGCTGTTTGAGAAATCTTCTGCTGGCCTTGGGTGTCGCGCTCGCGAGCGCTCCCTCGTTCGCGCAGCTTTTGTCGACTCGGACCACGGGGGCGAGTGTGCGCGACCAGGCGAGTGCCGTGCTCTCCCTCATGAGCTACACGATCGTGCCCGACGTGACGACGAGTTCGCTGTCGATGAGCAATGCGTCGACCGGCAACCCGAACCTGATGATGACGCAGCTCGGAGGCGGCTTCACCGTGAGCCGCGAGGTGCCGTTGTATCTCGAAGGCAACGCCGCGTACTCACGCTTCGACCCGACCTTCGTGGTGAGCGACGGTGCCGAGGAGCGAAGCATCCCCACACGCTGGAACAGCGTCACCCTCACGGTCGGCGTGGGATGGGACTTCCCCGTCATCCCCGACCTCGTGCTGCGCCCGGTGTTGATGCTCAGTTACGGGCAGGTGGCCAGCGACTTGAAGCTCGGTGCCTGGTGGCTGACCCGCGAACACGACGGCGAACTGGATTTCCTCAACGGTGGGGAGATGAAGGCCCAAGGTGGTGGCGCCTCGCTCATGCTCGATTGGGAGCGCGCACGGCCCGAGCGCGACACCGATCTCGAAATTCGCTACAGCCAGCTGCGCCTGAAGACCCGCAGCGACGACAGCGCCATGCAGGCCTCGGTCACCGCACAGGCGCTCAACATCTGGGGCCGCGTACGAACGCCCACCGGTTTCGTGATGCTCGACAGGCCCCTGCGCAGCGTGCTCGAACTCACCCACTCCAACTACCTGGGCAGCCAGACCAAGGAGCTGGGTGCCACCTCGCTCACCTCGCTGGGCATGGGGATGGAGGTGGACTTCACCGCGTACGAGACGTTCGTCACGCGGGGCCGTGCGGTGCTGCGCTACCTGCGCGGCGAGCATGTCGAGGGGTGGTCGCTCGGCCTGGCGGTGAGTTTCTGAACGTTGGCCGAGTTCGGCAGCCTGACGGCGACGCGTGTATGCGCAGCCGCCGTGTACCCCACGCCTAGAATCTTCGACCCCGACACGCGGCCTCCTGGTTTCCTTCATGAACGACAAGACCGACTCCATCGTGATCATTGGCGGTGGTCACGCCGCGGCGCAGTTGTGCGCGGGCCTCGCCGGCGCCGGCCTGGGTGCGCGCGTGCATCTGGTGTGCGAAGAGGCCCATTTGCCGTATCACCGCCCGCCCTTGTCGAAGGCTTACCTGAAGAACCCCGAAGAGGCGCTGCAGTCGCACCGCGCCGAGGCCTGGTATGCCGAGGCCGGCATTCATGTGCACCTTGCCGATGCTGCCTTGTCGATCGACCGCGACAAGCGCGTCGTGCACCTCGCCTCGGGCCGTCAGCTGCCTTACGAATGGTTGGTGCTCGCCACCGGCGCCCGCGCCCGCAGGCTGCCGGCGCTGCACCAGGACCTGGCCAACGTGGCGGTGTTGCGCAATGCGGCCGATGCCCAGCGTGTGCGCGAACTGATCACGAATGCCGAACACCTCACCGTGCTCGGGGGTGGTTTCATCGGCCTGGAGATCGCCGCCACCGCGCGGGTGCTGGGCAAGCCGGTGACGGTGCTCGAATCGGCGCCTCGCCTGTTGATGCGTTCCGTGTCGCCCGAATTGGCCGAGCACGTGCTGCAGACCCATCGCGCCAATGGCATCGACGTTCGCCTGGGCGTGTCGGTGGGTGGCTTCGAGATCGACGGCAAGCGCCTGGTGGCCCTGCAGGTCGAAGGCGAGCGCACCCCGGTGGACCTGATGGTGTCCGGCATCGGCGCGGCACCTGAGGACAGCCTGGCGCGCGAGGCGGGGCTCGCGTGCGACAACGGCATCGTGGTCGATGCCTGCCTGCGCACATCCGACCCGCACATCCTTGCGCTGGGCGACTGCGCGAGCTTCCCCGAGCCACGCAGCGCAAGGCGTGTGCGGCTGGAGTCGGTGCAGAACGCGAACGACCAGGCGCGCACGGCCCTGGCCACCTTGCAGGGGCGCGACGAGCCCTACGCGGCGCTGCCGTGGTTCTGGTCGGAGCAGGGCAGCATGCGCCTGCAGATGGCCGGCCTCGCACCGGCCGACGGCACGCGCCACCGCCGCCCCGGCGCCAACGCGGCCAGCTTCTCGGTGCTGCACTACGTCGGCGAGCAGCTCGTCTGCGTCGAGAGCGTGAACGCGCCGCTCGATCACATCGCGGCGCGCAAGCTGCTCGAAACCGGCACCAGCCCGGCGCCCGCCGTGGCCTGCGACCCGGCGGTGGCGCTCAAGACGCTGATCCCGCCCGCGGCCCCCGCACCCGCGCCCTGACTGTCAGTCGTTGGCAGGTACTTGCATTCGCGCAAGGCCTGCACTGATCATGTCGTGTCCTGTCAGGCATGCAGCTTGCCCGCTGCGTTGTCGGCCCGAATTCAGGAGACGCCATGACCAACGCGGCAGCGGAAATCACAGAGGGCCTGGCGCGCACGCCAGCCACGATCTCGCCCAAGTACTTCTACGACGCGCGGGGGTCGCAGATCTTCGAGGAGATCACGCGCCTGCCGGAGTACTACCCCACGCGCACCGAGCGCGAGATCATGCGGCTGCACGGCGCCGAGATTGCACGCCGCGTCGGCCCCGGGCGCACGGTGATCGAACTCGGCGCGGGCAACTGCGAGAAGGCGCTCACCCTGTGCGAAACCATCGGCGCCCGGCGTTTCGTGGCGGTCGACATCTCGGCCGACTTTCTCCAGGAGTCGGTGGCGCGCCTGCGCGGTGAGTTGCCGGCGCTTGAGGTCAGCGCCTTCGGTGCCGACATCACGCAAGAGATCGACCTGCCCGCCGATGTGCCGCTCGCACACCGCCTCATCTACTACCCGGGCTCGTCGATCGGCAACTTCGACCCGCCGCATGCGCAGGCACTGCTCCAGCGCATGCGGCACATGCTGCAAGACGACGGCGCCTTGTTGATCGGCGTGGACCTGCGCAAGGACGTGTCCGTGCTCGAAGCCGCCTACGACGATGCCGCCGGCGTGACGGCCGCCTTCAACCTCAACGCGCTGGCCCACATCAACCGCCTGATCGGCAGCGACTTCGACCCCACCGGCTGGAAGCACGTGGCCTTCTACAACGCCGAGGCCTCGCGCATCGAGATGCACCTGGAGGCCCGCCGAGATGCCGGAGTGCACTGGCCGGGTGGCGGGCGCGACTTCAACCGCGGCGAGCGCATCCACACCGAGAGCAGCTACAAGTACGACATCGAAGGCTTCGCGAGCCTGCTCGACTCGGCGGGCTTTCATCGCAGCGTGGCCTGGACCGATCCGCAGCGCCGCTTTGCCGTGATGCTGGCCTGCCCATGAAGCGCCTCGAAGGTGGCGGCGCGCCGGATCATCTCGCCGCCCACTACCGCGCAGTTCGCCGGCACACGCAGGCCCTGGCCGCACCGCTCTCGGCCGAAGATGCCGGTGCGCAGTCCATGCCCGATGCCAGCCCGGCCAAGTGGCACCTGGCGCATACCACCTGGTTCTTCGAGACCTTCGTGCTCGAACGCTGGGAGCCTGAATTCGCGCCATTCGATGCGGCCTTTCGCGTGCTGTTCAACTCGTACTACAACGCGGTGGGCGACAAGCACCCGCGCGCGCAGCGCGGCCTGCTCACCCGGCCGAGCCTGGCGCAGGTGCAGGCCTACCGCGACAACGTCGACGAGCGCGTGCTGCAGTTGCTGCCGCATGCCACGCCCGAGGCGCGCAGCCTGATCGAACTCGGCCTGCACCACGAACAACAACACCAGGAGTTGCTGCTCACCGATGTGCTGCACCTCTTCTCGTGCAACGCCACGTACCCCGTCTACAGCGCCGCTGCACCGCGCGCCGCCGCCGCGTCGGCTGAATCCACCTGGCTGTCTTTCGATGCTGGTGTGGTCGAGGTCGGCCATGGTGACAACGGCTTCGCGTTCGACAACGAAGGCCCGCGTCACCGTGTGGCCGTGCCGGCCTTTGCGCTGGCTTCGCGCCTGGTGAGCAATGGCGAGTACGCCGGCTTCATCGATGCCGGCGGCTACCGCAACCCGGCGCTCTGGTTGTCCGAAGGCTGGGAGTGGGTGCGTGCTCAGGGCCGCGAGCAGCCGCTGTACTGGCAACGCGGTGGGCGGGGCTGGCAGGGTTTCACGCTGGCCGGCCTGGTCGACCTGGATGTGCACGCCCCGGTCCAGCATGTGTCGTACTACGAGGCCGATGCCTATGCCCGCTGGGCCCGCGCCCGCCTGCCGACCGAGGCCGAGTGGGAACATGCTGCCGAACAGTGGGGTGCCGGCCTGCAGCAACTCGACGACGCCTGCTGGCAATGGACTGCCAGCGCCTACCTGCCGTACCCCGGCTTTCGTGTGAGCGAGGGCGCCGTGGGTGAATACAACGGCAAGTTCATGGTCAACCAGATGGTGCTGCGCGGCGGTTCGCTGGCCACGCCGCGCTCGCATGTGCGGCGGACTTACCGCAACTTCTTCCCGGCCGGTGCCTGCTGGCAGTTCAGCGGCATCCGGCTGGCGCGCGACGGCGTTTGAAGGGCAGGGCTCAGCCGCGCGGATGGTAGCGATGTCATCGCGCTCGTTACACTCGCCGCATGGCCGATTCCCCCGCCGCACCCCTGCCTGAAACACCTCTTGATTCGCCCCCGCGCCGTGCGCGCCGCGGCGGCGGTGGCATCACCCTGGGCGACGTGGCCCGGCTTGCGGGCGTCTCGCCCATCACCGCCTCACGCGCGCTCAACACGCCGGAGCAAGTCGCCCGCGAAACGCTCGCGAAAGTGACCGACGCCGTGGCCCGCACCGGCTACGTGCCCAATCGCCTGGCGGGCGGCCTGGCGTCGGCGCGCAGCCGGCTGGTGGCGGCCGTGGTCCCCACCATCGCCGGCCCGGTCTTCATGGAGATGGTGCAGTCACTCACGCATGCGCTCGACGCGGCCGGCTACCAGCTCATGCTCGGCCAGAGCGGCTACGTGGGCTCGCGCGAAGACGCGCTGCTCGACGCCATCATCGGCCGCCGTCCCGATGGCATCGTGCTCACCGGCATCATGCATTCGGCCGAGGGCCGCAAGCGCTTGCTGGCCAGCGGCATCCCGGTGGTGGAAACCTGGGACCTCACCCCCACGCCGATCGACATGCTGGTGGGCTTCTCGCACACCGAGGCCGCGGCCGCCGTGGTGCGGCACCTGCATGGCAAAGGGCGGCGCAATCTCGCGCTGCTGAGCGGCGACGACGAGCGCGCCGATCGCCGAAACCGCGGCTTCATCGCCCAGGCGCGCGCGCTGGGCCTGGACGCCGATGCGATCCCGGTGCTGCGTGTTCCCGCCCCCACCACGCTGGGCAGTGGGCGCGAAGGCCTGGCCCGCTTGCTCGCGCAGTCACCGCGGGTCGATGGCTTGTTCTGCAGCTCCGACCTGCTGGCGCTAGGCGTGTTGACCGAAGCCGCCGCGCGCGGCATCGCCGTGCCGCAGCGGCTCTCGGTGGTCGGCTTCGGTGACCTCGCGTTTGCGGGCGACACGCACCCCGCGCTCAGCACCGTGCGCATCGACGGCACCGCCATCGGCCGCGAGGCGGCGCGCTTCATCGTCGAGCGGGCGGCGGGCCGCGCGGTGGGCGAGAAAGTGCTGGACCTCGGGTTCCGGGTCATCGAACGCGCTTCCAGTTAGGTTCGCCAGATCATTCGGGGTTAACCCTCGAATGAGCACATTGGCACTTGAAGACGGTAGCGCTACCATTGCGCGATGACAGCGTCGCCGATGGTGGTGGCGCGCAAACGGAGACCTGTCGATGAAAACCCTGCTGAGTGCCCTGTGCGTTTCGTTCGCCGCCCTCGCTGCGGCCGCCCCGGCCCAGGCCGCATGGCCCGACAAGCCCATCACCCTGCTGGTTCCCTTCCCGCCGGGCGGCTCGACCGATTCACTGGCGCGCGTGCTCGCGCCGAAGCTGCAAGACAAGCTGGGCGCCAACGTCATCGTCGACAACAAACCCGGCGCCACCGGCACCATCGGCGCCGGCCAGGTGAAGCGCGCGCCGGCCGACGGTTACACGGTGCTCGTCTCGTCGCTCGGCCCGTTCGTGATCGCGCCGCACCTCTTGAAAACCGTGCCGTATGACGCCGGCAAGGATTTCGACCTGCTCACCGTGGCCGTGCAGGCGCCCAACGTGCTCGTGGTACCCGCCGCCTCGCCACTCAAGAGCGTGGCCGACGTGGTCGCCGCGCTCAAGAAGGAGCCGGGCAAGATGAGCTTCGCGTCCTCGGGCAACGGCTCGTCGGACCACCTCACCGCCGAACTCTTCTGGCTGCAGACCGACACCAGCGGCTCGCACGTGCCCTACAAGGGCGGCGCACCGGCCATCCAGGACCTGCTGGGCGGGCAGGTCGATGCCTCGTTCCAGAACATCAACGCCGTGCTGCAGCACATCCAGGCCGGCAAGCTGCGTGCGCTCGCCATCACCGGCAGCAAGCGCTCCGCCGTGCTGCCCCAGGTGCCCACGCTCGATGAGAGCGGCGTGAAGGGCGTCGACGTCTACTCATGGCAAGGCATCGCCGCGCCACGCGGGCTGCCATCCGATGTGAAGACCAGGCTGCACGCCGCCATCGTGTCTGCACTCAACGACCCCCAGGTGAAGGCCGAATTCGCCAAGATCGGCATCGAGGTCGTGGCCAACACGCCCGAGCAGTTCGCCTCGTTCCAGGCCGCCGAAAGCGCCCGCTGGAAGCGCCTCATCGACACCCGCAAGATCACCGCAGACTAAGAAGGTATGAACGAACCCACCATGCCCGCTCATTCCGCCCCAACGCCGCGGCTCGGCGTTGCAAATGCTCGCCGCGGCTCGGCGTTGCAAATGCTCGCCGCAGCTCGGCGTTGCAAATGCTTGCCGTAGCCCGAGCTACGGCTGCGCATTGCGCCTTGATCCGCGACGTTCGGGCGGCCTGCTCGGGCACGTCGGGTCCATTCACACCTTCTCAGCCCCAGCACCATGACACATGACACCCCCCGCGTCGCGCAGATGCGCGTCATCCCCGTTGCCGGCCGCGACGGCATGCTGCTCAACCTGAGCGGCGCGCACGCGCCTTTCTTCACCCGCAACATCGTCGTGCTCACCGACAACGCCGGGCGCACCGGCGTGGGTGAAGTGCCCGGCGGCGAGAAGATCCGCCAGACGCTGGAAGACGCGGCGGCCCTTGTCATCGGCCAGACGGTGGGCGATGTGCAGCGTGTGCTGCGCAGCGTGCGCGAACAGTTCGCCGATCGCGACGCCGGCGGCCGCGGGCTGCAGACCTTCGACCTGCGCACCACCATCCATGTGGTGACCGCCATCGAATCGGCCTTGCTCGACCTGCTCGGCCAGCACCTGGGTTTGCCGGTGGCGGCCCTGCTCGGTGAGGGCCAGCAGCGCGATTCGGTCGAGATGCTGGGCTACCTCTTCTTCGTGGGCGATCGCACCCAGACCGACCTGCCCTACACCGCACCCAACGACGAACCGGCCAGTGCCGACGCGTGGCAGCGTGTTCGCCACGAGGCCGCGATGACGCCGGAGTCCATCGTGCGACTGGCCGAAGCGGCGCATGCACGTTATGGGTTCAACGACTTCAAGCTGAAGGGTGGTGTGCTCGCAGGCGAGGCCGAGGTCGAGGCGGTGACGGCACTGCACGAGCGCTTTCCGCAGGCGCGCGTCACGCTCGACCCCAACGGTGGCTGGTTGTTGAGAGACGCGATCCGCCTGATGCGCGACATGCGCGGCGTGCTGGCGTACGCCGAAGACCCGTGCGGCGCGGAGGAGGGCTTCTCTGGCCGCGAGGTGATGGCCGAGTTCCGCCGCGCGACTGGCCTGCCCACGGCCACCAACATGGTGGCGACCGACTGGCGGCAGTTCGCGCATGCGCTGTCGTTGCAATCGGTCGACATCCCGCTGGCTGACCCGCACTTCTGGACCATGGCCGGCTCGGTGCGCGTGGCCCAGACCTGCCACGACTGGGGGCTGACCTGGGGCTCGCACTCGAACAATCACTTCGATGTGTCGCTGGCCATGTTCACGCACGTTGGCGCGGCCGCGCCGGGGCGCGTGACGGCGATCGACACGCACTGGATCTGGCAGGACGGGCAGAGGCTCACGAAGGAGCCGCTTCAGATCGTCGGTGGGCACGTTCAGGTGCCGAAGAAGCCGGGGCTGGGGGTCGAGCTCGACATGGCCGAGGTGGAGAAGGCGCATGCGCTCTACAAGCAGCATGGGTTGGGTGCGCGGGATGATGCGGTGGCGATGCAGTTCTTGATCCCGGGGTGGAGGTTTGATCCGAAGAGGCCTTGTTTGGTGAGGTGAGGTGAGGGTGAGCGTCAGTGGGTGTGTGCGCATCACAGGCCGCTCAGCCTGAGGTATCGAGGGCCCGCGCCTTTTGTGGCGCTTCGCGTGGCTTGTTCTTCCTACTTCGCGCGGGTGCGCCGGGAATCCGCCCCGACGGGCGGGTCACTTTCATTTGTCGCGCCAAATGAAAGTAACCAAAGCAAAGGCGCTCTCATTTGGCCGAACTGCGTGGCGGCTAGACGCGACTTGTCTTTGCCATGCTCCAGCGAGCCGCCGAACACCTGCTGCGACTTCTTCCCCACTCGCCTCGCTGCGCATCGGCTCGACCGTACTCGGCTTCATCAGGCGCGAGCGCAGCGACGCGCCGTGCCGGTTGGCCCTTCGGACGAGCTGAGCAGCGCAGGGCTTGGTGGGCGCGCGCGCAGCGCGCATCCACAACTGACTTGGGGCAGATGTCTGAGCGCAGCGGCCGCAGGCCGCGAAGCGAGTTTCTGCCCCGCCCACCAAGACCGAGCAGCGCAAGGCAGCCCTCGCGCAGCGAGGGCCGAGGAGGCAGGGTCGCTTTCTTTGCCCCCTTTCTTTGTCGACACAAAGAAAGGGGGTCGGCCGCCGGGCCGAAACCCCGGCGCGGCCTCACGCAGTGAGCAAGCCATGCGAAGAGCGGCACGAGCCTTCGACCACGCATACCTCGCTGGGCCGAGCCAGGCGAGGCTATGCAAGATCAGGTCAGATCCTTGACCGTCTTCCCCGCTCCGTTCTGCTGCACCGAAGCCATCCCCGTCGCCCGCGTCGACTCCGACGCATACATCTGGCTCGTGCCGATCACCTGCCCGTTGGCCGCCTTCAAATTGAAGAAGAACTTGCCATTGCTGGCGTCCTTCTTCTCGTAGCGCCCCTCGTCGGGAGAGTTGGTCTGGACCGAGGCGATACCGTTCTCGGCCGAGGCCTTGCTCGTGTACAGCTCGCTGTTGAGGATGACCTCGGAGTTTCCGGCCTTGAGAACGAAGCGGAACTGACCGTCGCTGCTTTTGCTCAGCTCATACCAACCTGCCATGTGAAGCTCCTCGATAGTGAGTGGGGTGGGTGGCGCCGCGATGCGCTCGTCTGCTGTGGCGGGAGGCCGGGTGGCATGCGGCCCCTGGGTGTAGCACGCGGCTTGCAAGCGGAAAACTAGGGTTTGGGGATCACTCCGCGGCCCCGGGCGCTGGTGAGGTGTGACCGGCCTGCCAGATAGCGCTATGTTTTGCCGTATATTGCGTGAGCCCCGACGACTCCCCGAACACGCCATGTACTCGATGCTTGCCAAGCGCGCCGCGGCGGCGCTCGTTGCCCTTTGCTGCACCGGGCTCGCGGGCGCGGTCGAGCTCACCGTGAGTGCCGCTGCCAGCCTCACCAATGCCTTCAAGGAGATCGGCACGTCCTACGAAGCGCAGAACCCAGGCAGCAAGGTCTTGCTCAACTTCGCCGCATCGGGCGCGCTGTTGCAGCAAATCGCGAAGGGCGCGCCGGTCGATGTGTTCGCGAGTGCCGATCAGGAGACCATGGACCAGGCGCAGCAGCAGGCACTGATCGTGGCCGGTGCGCGCCGCAACTTCACGCGCAACACGCTGGTGGTGATCGTGCCGAAGGACAGCGCGCTCGCGCCCAAGGCCGTCCAGGACCTGCTGCCCGCGCAGGTGGCGCGCGTGGCCATCGGCCTGCCGCAGAGCGTGCCGGTCGGCCGCTACACCAAGGCCGTGCTGGAGAAGGCGGGCGCCTGGAGCCAGATCGAGCCCAAGATGATTGGCGCGTCGTCGGTCCGCCAGGCGCTCGACTATGTCGCGCGCAGCGAAGTCGATGCGGGATTCGTCTACGCCACCGACGCGGCGCTCATGCCCGAGCGCGTCAAACTCGCCTTCAGCGTGCCGACCGAGACGCCGGTGCTGTACCCCATCGCGCCGGTGGCGGGCAGCAGCGCGGCGCAGGCGGCCGAGGCGAACCGCTTCATCGCCTATGTGCTCTCGCCGGCGGGGCAGGCTGTTCTGCTGAAGTACGGCTTCGCCGCGCCCTGACCTCGCGTCATGGATGCCGCCTGGGTCGCGCTCGGCCTCTCGCTCAAGGTGGCACTGTTCGCCACGCTCATTGCCACGGTGATGGGTGTGGCGATGGGCTACGCGCTGTCGCGCTGGCGCTTCCCGGGCCGCGAATTGCTCGACGCGGTCCTGTTGCTGCCGATGGTGATGCCGCCCACTGTGTTGGGCTACTACCTGCTGGTGCTGATCGGCCGCAAGGGCTGGATCGGCCAGTGGCTGGAGCAAAGCTTGGGCATTCGTTTGATCTTCACCTGGCAGGGCGCGGTGATCGCGGCCGCGGTGGTGGCCTTTCCCTTCGTGTGCAAGTCGGCGCGCGCGGCCTTCGAGAACGTCGACGCGCAGTACGAGCAGGCGGCGCGGGTGCTGGGGGTGTCGGAGGCCGGCGTGTTCTTCCGCGTGAGCCTGCCGCTCGCGTGGCGCGGCATTCTGGCGGGCGTGCTGCTGGCCTTTGCGCGTGCTCTCGGTGAGTTCGGCGCCACGCTGATGGTGGCGGGCAGCATTCCTGGGCGCACGCAGACGCTGTCGATCGCCGTCTTCGAGGCGGTGCAGGCCGGCCAGGACGACGTGGCCAACGTGCTGGTGGGCATCACCTCGCTCACCTGCGTGGCTGTGCTGCTGCTGGCCGGCCGCCTGGCACCGGTGCGGGTGATCGTGCGATGACCTGGGACATCGCCCTCCGCAAGCACCTGCAGGGCAACGGCCAGCCGTTCGATCTCGACGTGCGGTTGCACAGCGAGGCGCGCCGTCTGGTGCTCTTCGGCCCTTCGGGGGCTGGCAAGACCATCACGCTCAAGGCGATGGCCGGGCTGATGCGGCCCGATGCCGGTTCGATCCGCATCGACGGCGACACGCTGTACGACAGCGGGCAGCACATCGACCTGCCGCCGCAGGCGCGCCATCTGGCGTACCTGTTCCAGGAGTACGCGCTGTTCCCGCACCTCAGCGTGCTGCAGAACATCGCCTTCGGTTTGCACCGCGGCTGGCGCAATCCCGGCCAGCGCACCGCGCACCCGGAAGTGCAGCGGTGGGTGCAGGCCTTCGAGCTCACGTCGCTTGTTCGCCGCTACCCGCATGAGCTCTCGGGTGGGCAGCGCCAGCGCGTGGCCCTGGCGCGCGCGCTCGTGTCCAAGCCGCGCGCCATCCTGCTCGACGAACCCTTCGCCGCCCTCGATGCGCAACTGCGCCAGAAGCTGCGCATCGAGCTCGCGCAGTTGCAGCGCGACATCGCCACGCCGATGCTGCTGATCACGCACGACCCGGCCGATGTGGACGCCTTTGCCGACGAGGTGGTGAACCTGGCGGCAGGGCGCATCGTCAGCGAGGCCACAGCGCAGCCATGAGCGGCGGCAAGACCGAAGCGCGCTTTCGCCTGCGCGTACGGCGCGGCGAGACCATCGCCATCGGGCCCGGCAAGATCGAGCTGCTGGAGGCGGTCCGCGATCACGGCTCCATCACGCAGGCGGCGCGTGCGATCGGCATGTCGTATCGCCGCGCGTGGTTGCTGCTCGAGGAGCTCAATGCGTGCCTGCGCAAGCCGGCCACGGCATCGGCCCAAGGTGGCACGCATGGCGGTGGCAGCCTGCTCACGCCCGAGGGCGAGGCGCTGATCTCGCTTTACCGCGGCATCGAGGCGCGGGCCGAACGCGTGTGCGCCGACGAACTCGCGGCGCTCGTCAAGCTGGTGGCGAAATCCTGATCAGGTGACGGGCGCGGGGTTGAACAGCACCAGCGCGTTGTGCAGCCTCCACTGCTCGGCCCAGGTCTGCTTGCGGCCGCTGGCCACGTCGAGCATCAGGCGGAAGAGTTCCCAGCCCACCTCTTCGATCGTGGCCTCGCCATCGGCAATGCGGCCAGCGTTCACGTCCATCAGGTCGTGCCAGCGGCGCGCCAGGTCGCTGCGCGTGGCGACCTTGATCACCGGCACTTGCGCCAGGCCATAGGGCGTGCCGCGGCCGGTGGTGAACACATGCAGGTTCATCCCGGCGGCAAGCTGCAGCGTGCCGCAGATGAAATCGCTGGCGGGCGTCGCGGCATAGAGCAGGCCCTTCTGGCGCGCCTTCTCGCCGGGCGGGACCACGCCGCTGATGGGCGCACTGCCGCTCTTGACGATGGAGCCCATCGCCTTCTCGACGATGTTGCTCAAGCCGCCCGCCTTGTTGCCCGGCGTGGTGTTGGCGCTGCGGTCCACACTGCCGCGCTTGAGGTAGGCGTCGTACCAGCCCAGCTCGCGGATGATGGCCTCGGCCACTTCGGGCGTGCTGGCGCGTGAGGTGAGCTGGTCCACGCCATCGCGCACCTCGGTGTTCTCGCTGAACATCACGGTGGCGCCGGCGCGCACGAGCAGGTCGGTGCAGAAGCCGACCGCGGGGTTGGCGGTCACGCCGCTGAAGGCATCGCTGCCGCCGCACTGCACGCCCACCACCAGTTCGCTGGCGGGCACGGTCTCGCGCTTGCGGGCGTTGAGGCGTTCGAGGTGCTCCTCGGCGGTAGACATCACGTGGTCGATCATCGACATGAAGCCGACGTGCGCTTCGTCTTGCAGGCACACCACATCGAGCTTGGCCTCGCTGGTGGCACCCACATCGGCGACATTGCGCTCGTCGACGATGGCAAAGCTGCCCGGGGGCAGCAGGCGCTCGGGCTGCAGCTTCTCGCAGCCCAGGCTCACCACCATCACCTCGCCGCCGAAGTTGGGGTTGAGGCTGATGTTGCGCAGCGTGCGGATGGGGATCGGCGCGTCGGGTGCATCGATCGCCACGCCGCAGCCATAGGTGTGCTCCAGGCCGACCACGTCGTCGACATTGGGAAAGCGGGGCAGCAACTCTTGCTTGATGCGCTGAACCGCGAAGTCGACCACGCCCGCCACGCACTGCACGGTGGTGGTGATGGCGAGGATGTTGCGCGTGCCCACCGAGCCGTCGGCGTTGCGGTAGCCCTCGAAGGTGTAGCCCTCGAGCGGCGGCTGGGCGGGTGGCTTGACGGTGGCGATGGGCAGGCCGTCGAGCGAGCGGGCCTCGGGCATCTCGAGCAGGCGCTCGTGCACCCAGCTCCCGGCGGGAATCGCGCGTGCCGCGCGGCCGATGGTCACGTTGTAGCGGCGCACGGTGTCGCCGGCGGCAATGTCGACCAGCGCCACCTTGTGCCCCTGCGGCACCTTGTCGACGAGCGTGAGACCGCTCGGGAACACGGTGCCCGCGGGCAGGCCCCCGTTGTTGGCGACGATCGCGACGTTGTCGCGCTCATGCATGGTGATGTAGAGGGGGCTCATGGCGGTGCGGGCTCTGACGGTGGGTGCGCTGCAAAGAGATTCGCCCCGGGCCTGCGTTGTGTCAACAACAGCGCAGTCTCGGGGCGAACGGGGAACCGTTCGAGAGCGCCTCGGGCGCTCTCGGAGGCGGTTCTTACCAGGCCATGCGCATGCCGGCCTGGAACACTTGCGACTCGCTGATGCGTTCCTTCAGGTCACCGGTCGAGAAAGAGTAGCCGGTGTACAGGAAGGTGTTCTTCGACAGGTTGTAGCGTGCAGTGCCGGCAGCCTTGCCCAGCGAGGCGCTGCGGCCTTGACCTTCGTAGTCCATGTCGGTGTAGTTGACGCCGAACTCGAAGGCGCCCACGGGGAACACACCGCCCAGCGTATAGCCGCTGATCTTGTTGGCCAGGAAGGTCGGCACGGCGCCGCCCACGTTCACGGTCAGGTTGTTGCCGATGAACGCACCGTTGCCCGAACCGAGAAGCAGGTCTTCGTTCGACTGATAGCCGCCCACCAGGCGCATGAAGCCGAAGTTGTAGTTGCCGCCAATGGTCAGCGACTTGTTGATGTCGTCACCCGTCGAGCGCGACTTGTTCCACTCATACGACAGCCCGACGTTGATCGGGCCCGCCTGATAGGCCACCTTCACACCGTGGAAGCGGTCGGCCGTGGCTTCGCCCGGGGCGATCTGAGCAGCTGCATAGAAGCCGCCGAAGCTCGGAGTCTGGTACTGGACGACGTTGTCGGCGCGGGGTGCGTTCAGCCAGAACGGCAGGTTGCCGCCCATGTTGGTGACGGCGGTGCCGGTGTTGTTGACGGCGGCGTTGCCCCAAGGCGTGGCGTAGGACATCACCGAGTCTTCCAGGATGTACTGGCGGCCCAGGCGCACTTCACCGAAATTGGCGTGCGACAGGCCGACGTACACCTGGCGGCCGAAGGCGCGCCCGCCTTGCGCCAGCATGCCGTTATCGGCGTTCAGGCCCATTTCCATCAGGGCGTTGGCCTTCAGGCCGCCGCCGAGATCTTCGGTGGTGCGAAAGCCCACGCGCGAGCCGTTGAAGCCGTTCTGGGTGCCTTCGACGAGCTTCCAAACGTCGGTGCCACCAAGCGCGTCACCCGCCTTGAAGTTGTCGACGGCGAGGTCGATCAGGCCGTAAGCCACGACGCTCGACTGCGCCTGCGCTGCGCCGACGGCGAGCAGGGCTGCCGCGGCCAGGAAGGTCTTTTGAATGCGGGTATGCATGTTTCTATCTCCTCGGGTTGATTGAGAGCCGTTGACTTGTGGTCGGAGGCGCGTCGCCTTGTCCCAGCGCGCGACGGCGAGCATGCGCTGGGTGTGAACGGAAGTAACTTGTGGTTGTTGCGTAGTGTTGGGTTGAGGCATCACGTCGCGCGCGCTAAGCGCGCAACTCGATCACTTCGACCCAGTTCGGATCGACGCCGAGGGCGTGTTCAGACACCGGCCGCAGCGCACCCGTGCTGCCGTCGATGGAGTGCACACCCATGCAATTCGAACGCTGTCCGACGGCGAGCAAATGGCGTCCCGATGGCGTGATGGCGAAGCCGCGCGGCTGCGTTTGCGTCGCGCTGTATCCGAGCGAAGTCAGCCCGCCTGTGGTGGCGTCGACGGCAAACGCGGCGAGCGTGCTGGTGTGCCGCTCGCTGCTGTAGAGAAAGCGCCCATCGGGCGTGAGGTGCAGGTCGGCGGCCCACGCTTCGCCGCTCAACTCCGCGGGGCGAGCGTTCACGGTAGCGCGGTGCTGCAGCGTGCCGGCCTGCGCGTCGCAGGCGAGCACGTCGATGCTGGCGTCGAGCTCGTTGAGCAGATAGACGAAGGGCGCGTGCGGGTGAAACACGAAGTGCCGCGGGCCGGACTCTGCGCGCAGCGCGAGCGTGGGCGGCTCGTTCGGCGTGAGCTGGCCGGTGGATGCGTCGAACCGGAACTGCATCACCTCGCCGCCACCCAACGAGGTGGCGAACACGAACCGATTGCCGGCGGCGGCGTGAATGGCATGCGCCTTGGGCTTGGTCGGGATGACCAGTTGCGCTGCTTGCGGCAGGCCGTCTGCGCCGAGCGGGCTGACGGCCACCACGTTGCCGCCATACGAAGCGCTGAAGAGCCAGCGCCCGGTGGCGTCGACCGAGATGCAGGCCATGCTGGCGGGCAGCGCGGCCTCGCCCAGCAGCGTGAGTTGACCGCTGCGTGCGTCGATCGCGTACGCGATCGCGGCCAGGGGCTCGCTGCGTCGCGCCACGTACAAGAAGCGCTTGTCGGGGCTCAGCGCCATGGGCATCAGCATGCCGCCAGGCGCCACGGTCTGCAGCGTCGTGAGCGTGCCGGTGTGCTCGTCGAGTTGCAGCACCGAGATCTCGCCGCTGCCGGCGTTGCTCACGTAGGCGATGGTGCTCATCGGGAAGTGCTCATGGGCGCGTCGTGCTCACAGGCCCAGCGCCCGCGGCAGCCAGGTCGACAGCCAGGGCAGGTAGGTGACCATCATCAGCACCACGAACAGCGCCGCGAAGAAGGGCATCAACGCCTTCGAAACCGTGCCGATCGAGAGCTTGGCGACAGCGCTGCCGGTGAAGAGCACCGTACCCACCGGCGGCGTGATGAGGCCCACGCCGAGGTTGACCATCATGATCATGCCGAAGTGCACCGGGTCGATGCCGAGCTTGGTGACCACCGGCAGCAGGATGGGCGTCAAGATCAGGATCAACGGCGACATGTCCATCAGGCAGCCCAGCACCAGCAGCATCACGTTGATCAGCGCCAGGATCACGTACTTGTTGTCGGAGATGCTGGTGAAGTACTGCGTCACCATGTACGGGATCTGCATCAGCGTCATCAGGTAACCGAAGCAGGCCGCGAAGCCGATCAGGATCATCACGATCGTCACCGTCTTGACGGTGCGGTGCACGAGCTTGGGCAGGTCGCGCCAGCGGTAGTCGCGGTAGACGAACATGGTGACGAAGAAGGCCCACACCACCGCGATCGAGGCCGACTCGTTGGCGGTGAACACGCCCGAGAGGATGCCGCCGAGGATGATCACCATCGTCATCAGGCCCCACATCGCGTCGAGGCAGATCTTGAGCGCCTGGCGCAGCGGGATCACCTCGCCCTTGGGGTAGTTCTTCTTCTTGGCGATGAAGAGGCACAGGACGGCGAGGGTGATGCCCATCAGCAGCCCCGGCAACACGCCGGCCACGAAGAGCGCGGCGATCGACACCGTGCCGCCGGCCGCGAGCGAGTACAGCACCGCGTTGTGGCTGGGCGGGATCAGGATGGCCTGCACCGAGCCGCTCACCGTCACGGCGGTGGCGAAGTCGCGCGGGTAGCCGCGCTTCTCCATCTCGGGGATGAGCACCGAGCCGATCGAGGCGGTGTCGGCGACCGACGAGCCCGAGATCGCACCGAAGAAGGTGGAGGCGAGGATGTTGACCAGCGACAGCCCGCCGCGCACGAAGCCGACCAGCACGCCGGCAAACGCGACCAGGCGCCGCGCCATGCCGCCCTCGGCCATGATGGCGCCGGCCAGCACGAAGAAGGGGATGGCGAGCAGCGAGAACTTGTTGACGCCCGAGGCGAGCTGGATCATCACCGCGTCGAGCGGGATGTCGATCCACAGCGCGCCGATCAAAGCCGACAGGCCGAGCGAGTAGGCGATCGGCATGCCCAGCATCATGAGCACGAAGAAGCTTCCGAGCAGAACGAGGGCGTCCATCAGCGTGCTCCCCCGGTCACTTCATCCAGCTGCTCTTCAAAGCGCATCAGCGGGCGATGGCCTTGCGGGCCGAACACCATGCGCTCCAGCACGAAGAGCAGCGTGATGGCCGCACCGATCGGCAGCGCCGCATACGTCACGCCCACCGGCAGCCAGTTGAGCTCGGCGATCGGCTGGCGCCAGGTCTCGATGCACAGGTTGATGCCGTACCAGGTGACGAAGCCGCACACCAGCAGCATCAAGAGGTCGACCAGCACCGACAGCGCTTTCTGCAGCGGCCCCGGCAGGCGCTCGGTCAGCATGGTCACGGCGATGTGCGCACCGGCGCGGTAGGCGGCAGCGGCGCCGATGAAGGTGAACACCATCATCAGCAGGATGGCGATGGGCTCGGGCCACTGCGATCCCGTGCCCAGCACGTAACGCGTGAAGACCCCCCAGGGGATGATGATCGACATGAGAAAGATGGAGATGCCGGCCGCCCAGATGGCGGCGAGGTACAGGCGGTCGAGCGCGCGGACGATGGGGTGTTCCATGGGGACTCTTGAAATCTCAGGTGCCGGTTGTGCCGAGAGGCGCAACCGGCACGGTCATCACTTCGTGGCTTCGATGCGCTTGATCAGCTCGGGGAACTGGGCGCCGTACTTGGCGCGCACCGCGGCGGTCGAGTCATAGAAGGGCTTGTTGTCGATGGTGATGAACTCGACTCCGGCCGCCTTGAGCTTGGCGGTGTAGTCGGCCACGCTCTTGTCCCACAGCACGCGTTGCTCCATCTGCGCCTCGCGGGCGAACTTGCGGAACAGGGCCTGGTCTTCCTTCGAGAGCTTCTCCCAGCTCACCTTCGACATCACGAAGATCTCGGGAATGATCAGGTGGTTGGTCTGGGTGTAGTACTTCGCGCCGGCCTGGTAGTGGTTGGCGGTGAAGAGGGTGGGCGGGTTGTTCTCGGCGCCGTCGACCACGCCGGTCTGCAGTGCGGTGAACACCTCGCCGTAGCCCATGGAGATGCCGTTGCCGCCCATCGCGTTCATGGTGTCGACGAAGAGCGGGTTGCCCATCATGCGGATCTTCATGCCCTTCAGGTCTTCGGGCTTGCGCACCGGCTTCTTGGTGTAGAGGCTGCGCGAGCCGCCGTCCATCCAGCCCAGGCCGACCATCTTGGCTGACGAGGCGGTGATCTTGTCGAGCATCTCCTGGCCGATCGGGCCGTCGATCACGGCGCGCATGTGCGCTTCGTCGCGGAAGACGAAGGGCATGTTGAACACGTTCACTTCCGGCACCACGGGGCCGATCGGGCCGAGCGAGGTGCGCAGGATCTGGATCGCGCCGACCTGGGTCTGCTCGATCATTTCCTTCTCGCCACCGAGCACGGAGCCCGGGAACATCTGGAACTTGATGCGCCCGTTGGTGGCGGCCTCGATCTTCTTGCCCATGTTCTCGATGGCCACCACGTTGGGGTAGCCCGCGGGGTGCACGTCGGCGGCCTTCATGACCATGGTCTGGGCGGTGGCCGTGAAGCTGGCGGCCAGGGTGCCGGTGGCGATGGCCGCGGCGAGGAAGGTTCTGCGCAGAGTCATTGTGTGTCTCCAGGTGTTGTGATCTAGCGTGGGAAATCAGGCGAGTGAAGGTGTCACTCGATCGGGCCGGTGCGCACGAAGGCGCCGCCCTGGTAGAGCGTGGCGGGGTCTGTGAAGTCGATGGTGGGTTGGCGTGCCTCGACAGCCACGCGGAACTGTTCGGAGCTGTCTTGCGGGCGGTAGCCGATGTGGCGGGCGCCGGTGTTGTCCCACCAGGTGGTGGTGTTGTCCGACACGCCGTAGATGATGCTGTGGCCGACCACCGGAGCGGTGAGGCTGGCCATCACCAGGCGCTCCAGGTCGTCGTAGCTCATCCAGGTGGCGAGCATTCGGCGGTCCTTCGGCTCGGGGAATGAGGAGCCGATGCGCAGGCTCACCGTCTCGATGCCGTAGCGGTCGAAGTAGAACTGCGCCAGGTTCTCGCCGTACGCCTTCGACAGGCCGTAGTGGCCGTCTGGCCGCAGCGGCACCTTGTTGTCGAGCACCTCGTCCTGCCGGTAGAAGCCGATGACGTGGTTGGAGCTCGCGAACACGATGCGCTTCACGCCGTTCTTGCGCGCGGCTTCATACAGGTTGTATGCGCCGACGATGTTGGCCTGCAGGATCAGGTCGAAGTGCTGTTCGGTCGAGACGCCGCCCAGGTGCACGACGGCGTCCACGCCTTCGAGCAGCGAGAGCACGCCCTCGCGGTCTTCCAGGCGCACAGGGCGCAACTCTTCGCCGGCGGCTGCGCTTCCCAGCTCGGCGATGTCGCTCAGGCGCAGGGTGTCGCAATACGCCTTCAGGCGGGGGCGCAGCACCTTGCCCAAGCCGCCTGCGGCACCGGTGAGGAGCAGGCGGGGAAAGCGAAGGGGCGTGATGGCGACAGGCATGGCGGGCTCGGAAAGTGGAGGCATGTTGTAGGTTGTCGTACAACATCCGAATCGTCCGTCAAGGGTCCGCTTGCGTCAAGACAGCCCACCGCCGGGCTTTCCCTGATGTCCGATACCTGAAAAGGGTTGCAGTTGGCGTGACGCGTTCCGCAGAACGACACTCCCGCCCGCAGTCATACGATGACCGATGACTGACAAGTCAACCAACATTTGATAGGAGACTCCGATGAAGCGAAGAATGTTCGTGGCATCCAGTGTTGCGCCCCTGGCGCTGTCCGCCTGTGGTGGCGGGGATGACCTTCAGACGACAACCGAGACCGCAGAGGCCGCCGAAGCGGCCGAGCGTGCCCAGGCCTTGCGGGCAAAGCCGCCCGCACCCGCCGGCACGCAGGGGGCAGCGCTCGATGCCATGAAACGTGCCGCCAAGTTCATGAACGAGACCGTGTCGTACCGCGGCGGCTATGTGTGGCAGTACCTGCCTGATTTCTCGACCGTCTGGGGCGAGATGGAGGCCAAGCGCACCATGTGCTGGATCCAGCCCCCGGGCACGCCGACCGCCGGCCATGCCTTCCTCGATGCCTACCACGCGACCGGCGACGAGACCTACTACCAGGCGGCGGTGCGCACGGCCAAGGCACTGGTCGAAGCGCAGCACCATGCCGGCGGCTGGAACTACATCTACGACTTCGCCGGCGAGCGCTCGCTGCGCCAGTGGTACACGACCATCGGCGAGAACGGCTGGCGGCTCGAGGAGTTCCAGCACTACTACGGCAACGCGACCTTCGACGATGCGGGCACGGCGGTGTCGTCGCAGTTCCTGCTGCGCGTCTTCCTCGAAAAGCGCGACCCGCGCTTCCTGGTGCCGGTGCTCAAGGCGATCGGCTTCGTGCTGGCGGCGCAATTCAAGGGGGGGGTGGCCGACGGCGGCTGGCCGCAGCGCTGGCCGGTGAACCCGAACGCGATCTCGTCGATGCCGCGGCCCAATCCGGGCCAGTTGCCCGCCGGTGCCACGCAAGGCATGGAAGACGGTGACTACACCACCATGGTCACCTTTAACGACGACGTGGCGGGCGAGAACATCAAGTTCTTGCTGATGTGCGTGGTGGGGCTCGGGGCGACGCACCTGGTGCCCCACATCCACCGCGCGATGGAATGCCTGCGCCGCATGCAGCAGCCCGGGCCCCAGGCCGGCTGGGGCCTGCAGCACCTGGCCACCGACCGCAACGGCCGACCCGCCGGCGCCCCGGCGGCCGCGCGCAGCTACGAGCCGCGCGGCTTGGCCACGCATACCACGCAGACCAACGTGCAGCAGTTGTTCAATTACTTCCGCCTCACCGGCGATCGCAAATACCTGGCGCGCGTGCCCGAGGCGCTCGACTGGTTGGAGACCTGCAAGCTCACCCCGCAGCAGATCGCCGAGAACCCGCTGTTGGGCGGTGGCCGCACGCACCCGACCTACATCGAGCTGGGCACCAACGTCGGCCGCTTCGTGCACCGCTACGGCTCCAACATCTGGAACGGCGCGTACTACCACGACCACGACCACAAGGCGACGCTCAGCCACTACTCGGCCGGGCGCAACATCAACATCGCCGGCATGCGCGCCACCTACGCGCAACTCAACGCGATGACCGATGCCGAAGTCGCCGACTTGGTCGCGCGCTCACCGATCCACAACAAGAGGCCGCGCGCGTTGCCCAAGTACTACTCGATCCGCGAGGTCGACTTTGCCGACCTGTACGCGGGCGCAGTGATGACCACCCCGGTCGTGACCGAAGCGCAGGCGCAGGCCGTGGTCGACGACCTGGGCACCAAGAACCATTGGCTGACCAAGCTGCCGCAGGTGACCAACCCCTATCGCGGCAACGGGCCGTCCACGCCGTTCACTGGCACCGAGTACATGAGCAAGCACGTGGGGGACGTGTACGACACCTCGCCCTACGACGCGGCTGACCCGCCGCGCATCGACCCCTATGTGGTGAAGGAGCAGCCCCTGGGCATCTCCACCGCCAACTGGGTGTCGAACATGGGCAAGCTGATCTCGTTCGTGGCCCCCGTGACGGCCGCCTGACGGGCGCATGGAGGAAAGCCCGGCCGTCCCGCGCGGCCGGGCTTGATACATTTCCACCTGATGGCGTTGTCATACAACAAGGGCGCCACGCTGGAGAAAAGAGACATGAACGCGCCCATGCTGGCCCCCAAACGCACCAAGCCCCGCAACCTCGCACTCGACGTCGTGGATGCACTGACCGGCCGGGTTCGCAGCGGTGCCCTGGCCGTGGGCGCCAAGCTGCCCACCGAGGCGGCGATCATGGACGAGTTCGGCGTCAGCCGCACCGTGGTGCGCGAGGCGCTCTCCAAGCTGCAGGCCTCGGGCGTCGTGCAGACGCGCCACGGAGTCGGGACCTTCGTGGTCGGGGCGGGGGAGGCGAGTGCCTTTCGCATCGCCCCCGAGCAGATGGAGACACTGCGCGACGTGATCGCCGTGCTCGAGCTGCGCATCGGCGTCGAGACTGAATCGGCTGGCCTGGCCGCGCTGCGCCGCACCGAGGCCAACCTGGCCGTGATGCGCCAGGCGCTCGACGAGATCGCCGCTGCGGTGAGCGAGGGCCGTGACGCGGTGAACGCTGACTTCACCTTCCACTCCGAGATTGCGCGTGCGACGCAGAACCCGCGCTTCGCCGACCTCATGGGCGCCCTGGGCATGCAGGCCATCCCGCGTGCACGCCTCGACCCGGCCAACCCGGCGGATGCCGAGCGCGTGAGCTACCTGAAGGGCGTGAACAGCGAGCACGAGAGCATCTACCACGCGATCGCCGCGCAAGATGCCGAAGCGGCTCGCGCAGCCATGCGCACCCACCTCGTCAACAGCCGCGAGCGGCGGCGCCGCGCCACGGAGTTGATGGGCGATCGCTAGGGCGGGTGTTGCGTGCGGGTGTCGGCGCGGGGCTTCGATACCTCAGCCTGAGCGGTCTGAGCGAATCGAGCGGGCTGAACGGCTGCGGCTGAGTGGGCTGAAAGCCTGAGCGGCTGAGCGAGACGCGCGAATGCCCCAGTCTGAGCGGGCCAGATTGGTGGCGCACAAAGATTCCGTGGGGCGGATGAAATTGCAGCGCCAGGACGCTTGCCCTGAGCCGGCAAAGCATTGGCCCGAAGACACCCCCGCAAGCCACCACCCGCTCAGGCTGAGGTATCGAAGCCCGCTCCCGCTCTGCAAGCCGCTGCAACCCCCACCCCCTACGGGTTCTTCGCATTGCAGTTGCGCAATCATGGTTGTACGATGACATACAACTAGGTCGCCCCTCGGCGCCAGCAAAACAGGAGACGCCCATGACCCTCGCAAAGACTCTGGCGCTGGCCTTGTGCTTGGCCGCTGCCGGCGCGGCGACTGCCCAGGCCTGGCCCGACAAGCCGATCAAGATCGTGGTGCCGTACCCGCCGGGCGGTTCGTCCGACATCATTGCGCGCGCCATCAGCCAGCCGCTGTCCGAGGCGCTCAAGCAGACGGTGATCGTCGACAACAAGCCCGGCGCCAACGGCAACATGGGCAGCGATGCCGTTGCCAAATCACCCGCCGATGGCTTGACGCTGCTGATGTGCGACGTGGGTGCTCTTGCCATCTCGCCCTCGGTCTACCTGAAGCTGCCCTTCAACCCGTCGAAGGACCTGAAGGGCGTGGCCATGCTGGCCTACTCGCCGCACCTGCTGGTCGTGCATCCTTCGGTGAAGGCGGGCAACCTGAAGGAGTTGGTCGCGCTCTCCCAAAAGGAGAAGATCGACTTCGCCATCACCGCCATGGGCAGCGCGCCGCACCTCGCCGGCGTGGCCGTCGAGAAGGCGACGGGCGCCAAGTGGGAGTACATCCCCTACAAGGGCGGCTCGCAGGCGGTGGCCGACACCGTGGCCGGCCAGACGCAGGTGGTCATGAACGGCATGCTGGCCACGCTGCCCTTCGTGCAATCGAACAAGCTGAAGGTGCTTGGCGTGTCGAAGAAGACGCGCGTGCCGCTGCTGCCCGACGTGCCGACGATCGCCGAGCAGGGCATCGCCGGGTTCGAATCGGGGACCTGGCAAGGCGTGCTGGTGCCGGCAGGCACGCCGCAGGCGGTGGTCGACCGCCTCGCAGCCGAGCTCACCCGCATCATCCAGTCGCCCGAGATCAAGACGCGCCTCGCATCGCAGGGCGCCGAGGTGGCGACCATGTCGCCCGCCGAGTTCGCCCCCTTCTTCGAGCGCGAACGAAGCAAGTGGGCCAAGGTGGTGGCCGACGGCAACGTGAAACTTGATTGAGGATTCGCGAACGCATCCCACAGGACCGTTCGTCGCGCCAGATTCATTCACGCCCATTCATCATTCCAAACATCTACAAAGAGACAACGAGGACGACCCATGAGAGAGAACCGCCTGCGCACGATGTGGAAGAACGGCGAGGCCGCCGTCAACGGCTGGCTGGCCATCCCCAACAGCTTCTCGGCCGAGACCATGGCCCACCAGGGCTGGGACACGCTCACCATCGACCTGCAGCACGGCGTGGTCGACTACCAGGCCATGGTGACCATGCTGCAGGCCATCTCCACCACGCCGACCGTGCCGCTCGTGCGCGTGCCCTGGCTGGAGCCGGGCATCCTGATGAAGACGCTTGACGCCGGCGCCTACGGCGTGATCTGCCCGATGGTCAGCACGCGTGAAGACGCGCAAAAGCTCGTGGCCTACACCAGCTACGCGCCGAAGGGCACGCGCAGCTTCGGCCCGATCCGCGCGTTCCTGTATGGCGGCGCCGACTACCCGGTCCACGCCAACGACACCATCGTGCGCTTCGCGATGATCGAGACGGCGCAGGCACTCGACAACCTCGACGACATCCTGAGCGTGGAGGGCCTCGACGCCATCTACGTAGGCCCCTCCGACCTCTCTCTCGCGCTCGGCTGCACCCCGACCTTCGACGACGTGGACCCGAAGGCCGCGCAGGCCATCGATCACATCCTCGAGCGCGCCAAGGCGCACGGCGTGGTGGCGGGCATTCACAACGGTGCCCCCGATGCGGCGCTCGCGCGCATCGCCAAGGGCTTCCAGTTCGTCACCGTCGGCTCCGACGCACGGCTGATGGCCGCGGGTGCGCAGGCCGTGGTCGGCAAGATGAAGGCAGGCCGCAAGCCCGGCGACGCGGGCTCGGGCTCTTATTGACTCCAATGATTGAAGGACGACACAACATGAAGATCGGTTTCATCGGCCTGGGCATCATGGGTGCGCCCATGTGCGGCCACTTGATCGCAGCGGGCCACGAGCTCTTCGTCCATACCCGCAAGGCGCCCCCGGCCGAGATCGCCGGCAAGGCCACGAGCTGCCCCGATGCCGCCAGCGTGGCCAAGCAGGCCGAGGTCGTCATCCTGATGCTTCCTGACACGCCCGACGTGGCCGCGGTGCTGTTCGGTGAGAACGGTGTCGCATCCGGCCTCAGCAAAGGCAAGGTCGTGGTCGACATGAGCTCCATCTCGCCGATGGAGACCAAGGAGTTCGCCAAGAAGATCGAGGCCCTCGGCTGCGACTACGTCGACGCGCCGGTGTCCGGCGGCGAAGTGGGAGCCAAGGCGGCCTCGCTCACCATCATGTGCGGCGGAAAGGACGCCGCCTTCGAACGCGTGAAGCCCTTGTTCGAGAAGATGGGCAAGAACATCACGCTCGTCGGCGGCGTGGGCGACGGCCAGACCACCAAGGTGGCCAACCAGATCATCGTGGCACTCAACATCGCGGCCGTGGGCGAGGCGCTCGTGTTCGCGAGCAAGGCAGGTGCCGACCCGGCCAAGGTGCGCCAGGCGCTGATGGGTGGCTTTGCCGCCAGCCGCATCCTCGAAGTGCACGGCGAACGCATGATCAAGCGCACCTTCAACCCGGGTTTCCGCATCAACCTGCACCAGAAGGACCTGAGCCTCGCGCTGGCCGGTGCCCGCACGCTGGGTGTCGCGCTGCCGCAGACGGCCGGTGCCGCGCAGCTCATGCAGGCCTGCGCCGCCAACGGCATGGACCAGCTCGACCACTCGGCACTCGTCAAGGCTCTGGAGCTGATGGCCAATCATCCGGTGGCGCCTGACGCCGCGGCCTGACGATACTGCGCGGATGAGCCTCGACTCCCGAGCCTTTCTTCAATCGCTGTTCGACGCCGCCATCGGCGCGGCGCAGCCGTCTCTCGTGACGGCGGCACACCTGCCCCCGCCGCCGAAGGGCCGCACCATCGTCATCGGCGCCGGCAAGGCGGGTGGTGCGATGGCGGCCGCGGTCGATGCGCTGTGGCCGGCGAGTGCTCCGCTCTCGGGGCTCGTCGTCACGCGCTACCACCATGTGCCGCCCGCCTACAAGCGCAGCGGCGGGCGCATCGAAGTGGTCGAGGCCTCGCACCCCGTGCCGGACGAAGCCGGTGCGCAGGCTGCGCGCCGCATCGTGGATCTCACGCGTGGCCTCACCGCCGACGACCTCGTGCTGTGCCTCATCTCCGGCGGCGGCTCGGCTCTGCTCAGCATGCCGGCCGACGGCCTCACGCTCGCCGACAAGCAGCGCATCAACAAGGCGCTATTGCACAGCGGCGCCAACATCACCGAGATGAACTGCGTGCGCAAACACCTCTCGGCCATCAAGGGCGGGCGGCTCGCCGCGATGTGCGCGCCGGCGCGCGTGGTCTCGCTGCTCATCTCCGACGTGCCGGGCGATGACTCGAGCGTGATCGCCAGCGGCCCCACCGTGCCCGATGCGAGCACCTGCGCCGACGCGCGTGCGATTCTCAAACGTTACCGCATCGACGTGCCGCAAACCGTGCTCGACGCGCTGGACAGCGGTGCGCTCGAAACCCCCAAGCCCGGCGATGCACGGTTTTCGGGCCACGACGTGCGCCTGATCGCCACACCGCAGGCGAGCCTCGAAGCAGCTGCCGCCACCGCACGCGCGGCGGGGGTGCAGGTTCACATCTTGAGCGACGAGATCGAAGGCGAATCGCGCGAGGTCGGCAAGGTGCACGCGGCGCTCGCGCGTGCCGTCGCACGGCGCGGCCAGCCCTTCACCCGGCCCTGCGTGATCTTGAGTGGCGGCGAGACCACCGTCACCGTGCGCAGCGATGAATCAGGGGGCGAGAAGGGCAAGGGCCGCGGAGGCCGCGCCACGGAGTTCCTGCTCGGCTGCGCCATCGCCCTGCAGGGCGAGCCGAACGTCTGGGCGCTCGCTGGCGACACCGACGGCATCGATGGTGTCGAGAGCAATGCCGGTGCGGTTGTCACGCCAACCTCGCTCGCACGTGCATCGGCTCTCGGCCTGAAGGCGCAAGACTTGCTCGACGCGAACGACGCCTGGCACTTCTTCGAGCCGCTGGGCGACCTGGTGGTCACCGGCCCCACGTACACGAACGTCAACGACTTCCGGGCGCTGCTGGTGCTGTAGCCGCTCGGGCGGCCGCGGAATTCGGTGGTCGCGCATGCTCATCACCATGCGCATTAGCACGGCCGTGCATCCACACGCGAGCAAAGTTATTTCGTTGAGGCCAGAATGCGCCGACAAGCTAGAACAACATGACCTTCGAGGGAGGTTCACTCAGCTGTACGGGAACCTCATGAAAACCAGAGACGTCACCATCTTCAACGGCAAGCGCTTCAAGGTGCCGCAAGGCATCCAGCGCATCGACCACCGCGCCACCCACGGCTGGCAGCTCCGCTACGGTGGCACCAAGCTCTTCTCCGATGGCTCGCAAGACGGTACCGGCGCCGCGGCTTCGCTCAGGGCCGCCACCGACGAGTTGCTCAAGCGCATCGCCAAGCTGCCTGCTCCCTCGCGCCTGCAGCGCGTGCCCAACGAGAACAAGACCACCGACCTGCCGGTGGGCATCTCCGGTCCTATCGTTCGCACCCGCCCCGGCGCCAAGGTCAGCGAGTGCAACCTGCTCGTATCGCTGCCGCGCTACGGCGAGACGCCGCAGCGCCGCACGATCTACATCGGCAATGAGAACACCTACACGGTGAAGCGCTACAAGGAAGCGCTGGCTCGCGCCGTCGAGATGCGCACCGAGGCCGAAGAGGTCTACCAGCGCGCGGTCACCCGCGCCAAACGCGCCGACGCGAAGCTGCTGGTGGCCAAGCAGGCGCGGCGGGCCGCGGCCTCGCGCTGAGCCAGCGTTCTAGGCATCACGCCCGCGGCTGCGCAGCAGCGCCGCCGTGGGCATGAAGGTGAGCCACGGGGTGAGGTAGAACACCGAGAGGTACCAGTAGCGCGCGAGGAAGCCTGGGCCGTGGCCCAGGTGCCAGCCGCAATAGAGCGCATCGAGCGCCGCGAACGGCAGCGTGTAGTAGACCGACAGCCAGAAGGCCCGCGCCATGCGGGTCTCTTCGCGCCCGCGCCGCAGCACCGCGATGGCTGCCAGCGAGATCGCCACCGAGAGCAACACGCTGGCCACCGCCATCGTGGTTATGGCGTACTGCTGGTAGTAGGCCGGCAGGCCCAGCAGCCAGAACCCGACCCACACGGTCAGGGCCTGGAGCAGCAGGTTGAGGTGCTTGCGCAGAGTCATCGGGGGGCATCCTTGGTGCGCCTGAGCGTACCAGCCACCCCCGTCGGCCTGGCCGGGGTTATGGCCGTGGCGCAGACGCGGCGCCGTTGGCCGCCACGCGCGGCGGCGGGGCCTGGATGTGCGCCACCGCCTTGCCGCCTTCCTGCTCATAGTCTTCCGAGCCGGTGGCGCCCGCCACCTGGAAGCCCTTGGCGCTGAAGCGTCGTGGCCAGCGTTGCTGCGGAAGCAACAGCGCGCTTGGTTGAAAGCGAGCCGCGAGAAGGTGATTAGCGCATGGCTCAGCGCGCGTCACAACCCTGGATGAACCTCGTCCTGATCAGATTCCACGAGGGTGGCGCCGGACGAATCGCAAAGCGTCTATGCATCTGCATCGGGCGTGATTCCAATGGCACATCGGTTGCGTTGTTCCTGTTCGATTCATTCTCGACATCGGAAGGAAACGCTTTGCTCAAGCATCGACAACGGCCCACGCACTCAGACCAGAGGCCATCCCGAGAACTCTTCACACGCACGGCTTCCAGCACCGCAGCGATCACGCTCCTCGCTGCCTCGTCTTTCTGCGTTCCGCCCGCGGTGCATGCCGCTGATGACGCGCAACTCGAGGCGCTCCAGAAGGAGAACGCCGCCCTGCGCAAGGAACTGGAGGCTCTGAAGGCGGGTGCTGCACCCAAGCCGGCAGCAGCGGCCTCGGCTCCCTCAGTGCCCACGGCGCCCGCTGCTGCAGTGGCAGCAGCTCCAGCAGCCGCGCCGGCCGAGGCCATCGAACTCGACAGCGTGGTGGTGCGCAGCCGCCAAGCGCTGCAGGCGGTGAAGGACATCCCGCAGTCGGTGTCGGTGATCGCGGGTGAAGACCTGAAGGCCGAAGAGGCCGTCACGCTCGAGTCCATCACCAAGCGGATGGCCAACGTGAAGTGGAACTACGGCAACAGCCAGACCAGCAACTACTCGATCCGCGGCCTGGGCAAGATCGCCAACAGCCAGGCGGCCGACCCGAGCGTGGGCCTGTACGTCGACGGCATCGCCTACGCGTACAACCCGCTGGCCAGCTTCGACTTCTACGACATCGACACCGTGGCCGTGTCGCGTGGGCCGCAGGGCTTCGCCTTCGGCAAGAACTCGACCGTCGGCGCCATCCAGGTCAAGTACAAGCGGCCGGCCTTCGTGGCCTCGTCCGAGGTGTCCCTGGGCTTCAACAAGTACGAGCCGCAAAGCTATGGCGAGGCCAACGGCAACGTCAGCGCCACGGCCGTGGCGACCGGCCCGATCGAAGACGGCCTGCTGGCCTACCGCACCTCGCTGCGCGTGAACAAGGGCGGCGGCTGGATCCTCAACAGCTACAACACCGACAACCAGTACATCAACTCCGATCGCGTCTCGGGCCGCCTACAGGTGCTGCTCACGCCGACGCCCGATCTCGATGCCCGTCTGGGCATCGAGATCAGCCCGCGCATGAGCGAAAACGCGAACGTCGGCTCCACCAACTTCTTCTTCGGCCCGACCCCGGCCTACTACGCCAACGGTGCGGTCAACAACTCGCTGACCACCGAGCAGCGGCTGGGCCGGCCCTGGTTCGTGCGCAACGCCGACTACACCGTCGCAGGCAACTACTACAACCAGGAGTTCATCGCGAGCGATTCGCAGCAGGGCCTGGTGACGGGCAGCAATGCGGCCTGGTTCGAGCTCAACTGGGCGGTGAACGACAGCAACAAGCTGACCTCGACCACCGCCTTCAAGGACTACTACTTCAACGCCTTCCGCGACGATGAAGGCACGGTGTTCGATGTGCAGTCGGCGGCGGGCAACAACATCAAGTACAGCCAGTTCAGCCAGGAGTTCCGCCTCGACTCGAAGCTGAGCGAGACGGTGAATCTGCACACCGGCCTGTTCGCGATCAAGACCAGCAACGACAGCGGCAGCAACGCGGCCTTCGGCAGCGACGGTGGCGCCTGGTTTGCCTCCACCAACCAGTACAACCGCCTCGACACCAGCTCGGCCGGCCGCATGCTGATGGTGGATTCGCTGGCCGACCTGTGGCGCAAGACGCCCATCGTCTCCAAGAACAAGTCGCTGGCGCTCTATGGCAGCACCGACTGGGCCGTCACCGATGCGTTCACCCTGAACGGCGGCGCGCGCTTCACGGCAGAAAGCCGCCAGCTGATGCAGGAGTCGAAGATCATCCAGAACGGCTACGGCACCGACCTGAACCCGGCGGCCAACGGTGGCTTCAACACCAACGCCAACGGGTCCCTGGCCACCAACACCGCGGCCCAGCAGGCGGTGGCCGACCGCGTGGCGCAGCGCTACTTCGGCGTGGCCAGCTACGCTGCGCTCTCGGCGGCGCAGCAGCAGCAGGTGGCCGATGCCAAGTCGATCCGCCTCGGGCGCATCGGCACGCTCTACCAGCCGTACCAGGCCCAGGGCGTGCGCGAGAACCAGTTCACCTGGAGCATCAGCCCCAGCTACAAGATCGACCTCGACACCACCGCCTACCTGACCTTCGCGCACGGCGAGAAGTCGGGTGTGCCCGGTGTGCTGGCCACCACCGGCACGCCCACCTCGTACGAGGTGAAGTCGGAGAAGAACAACGCCTTCGAGCTGGGCCTGAAGGGCACCTGGCTGGGTGGCAAGCTCAACGTGGCCACCGCGGTGTTCGTCAACGACATCACCGACTACCAGCAAACGGTGTACTTCGAAGACACGGTGGCCACCGCGCTGGCCCGTTCCACCGACCCCAACGCCACGCCGGTGTACGTCTCGGGCGCCGGCAACGTGCCCAAGGTGCGCGCCAAGGGCGTGGAGCTCGACCTCGCCTACACCGGCGTGCGCGACCTGGAACTGCGCTTCTCGGGCGCCTACAACGATGCGCGCTACGTGAGCTTCGACAAGGCCGCGCTGCCGGTCGAGCGCGCCAACGAAGGCGTGTACTACGACGCCTCGGGCAAGACGCTGCCCGGCGCATCGAAGTGGAGCTTCAACATCGGCGCCTCGTACAGCACGCCGGTGCTGGGCGACAAGCTGTTCCACACCAGCATCAACACCACCTACGCGAGCCGCTTCAACTCCGACAACAACCTGTCCGAGTACGCGTGGATCAAGGACTCCAGCGTCACCGACCTGTCGCTCGGCGTGTCGGGCGGCCGCGGCCAGTGGGACGTCAACGCCTACGTCAAGAACCTGTTCGATGACGACACGCCGCGCAACGTGACCTGGAACGCCTACGCGCCGGGCTTCCCGCGCATGTTCGGTTTCACCTTCACCACCAAGCTTTGAGGAGAACCCCGATGAAGAAGAGAACCCATCTCGCCCTTGTGGCGGGCCTGGTGGCCGCGCTGGGCGTGGCCTCGGTGTCGGTGTCGTCGCAGGAGAAGCCGGTGTCGGCCCCTGCGGCCGCCGCCCGCGCGATCTCGCCCACCTGGGCCTACCAGCCCATCAAGGCCCCGGCCGTGCCGGTGCCGAAGGACAAGCGCTGGGCGCGCACGTCGATCGACGCCTTCGTGCTGGCCAAGCTCGAAGCGAACAAGCTCGCGCCCTCGCCAGAAGCCGATCGCCACACGCTGATCCGCCGCGTGTACCTCGACGCCAACGGCCTGATCCCGTCGCCCGACGAGGTGAAGGCCTTTGTCAACGACCGCTCGCCGAACGCCTACGAAAAGCTGGTCGACCGCGTGCTCGCCTCGCCTCATTACGGCGAGCGTGCGGCGCGCCGCTGGCTCGACCTGGCGCGCTTTGCCGACACCACCGGCTACTCCGACGACGAGCAGCGCCCCGGCATGTGGCGTTACCGCGATTACGTCATCAAGGCGTTCAACGAGGACAAGCCCTTCGACCAGTTCATCCGCGAACAGATCGCCGGCGACGAGCTGTGGCCCGGCAAGCAGGAGGCGCTGGTCGCCACAGGCTTCCTGCGCGGCTACCCCGACGCGCCCGACCACCGCGACCTGCTGCAGAAGCGCTACCAGAGCATCAGCGACATGACCGACACGGTGGGCACCGTGCTACTCGGCCAGACCATCGAGTGCGCGCGCTGCCACAACCACAAGGCCGACCGCATCTCGCAGAAGGAATACTTCCAGCTGCAGGCCTTCTTCGCCAACACCATTCCGAGCGACACGCTGCCGGTGGTGGACAAGGGCGAGCGCGAGCGCAAGTTCGAGGCCGACTTCGCTGCCTGGCAGGACCAGACGGCGCCGGTGCGCAAGAAGCTCGATGCCTTCATCACCCCGTACAAGGACGAGGTCATCAACTACGGCCGCGAGCGCTTCTACGAAGACGGCCGCGTGTCGCTGCACAAGCCCAAGGCGGAGTGGAACTCGCTCGACCGCTGGCTGAACTACCGCTTCGACCAGTATGTGGTGAAGGACAACCCCGACTACGGCTGGGACTACAGCTTCTACGGCATGACGAATGCCTACTTCCGCAATGCCTACGAGCAGGCCTCGGCCGACAAGGACTTCGACAAGGCGAAGCTCGCCGAGCTGAAGGCGCGCCAGGAGCAGTACGCCAAGCTGCTGCGCGAGTACCGCGAGTTCAACAGCAAGCGGCCCGAGGGCGGCGCCACCATCATCTCGGGCCTGACCGAGCTGGGTCACCCTGACGCCGCCAGGCAGTTCGTCTACGAGGGCGGCAACCACGAGCGCCCGCTCGACGAGGTGCAGCCCGGCTTCCCGGCGCTCATCACGCCCAAGCTCGTCACGCCGAAGATCACGCCCACGGCCACCTCTTCGGGCCGCCGCACGGCGCTGGCCGACTGGCTGCTGAACCCCGAGAACCCGCTGACCACGCGCGTCTTCGTCAACCGCCTGTGGGCCAGCTACTTCGACAGCGGCATCGTGCCGACCGTGAGCGACTTCGGCCGCGCCGGCCAGCGCCCCTCGCACCCCGAGTTGCTCGACCACCTGGCCACCGACTTCGTGAAGAACGGCTGGAGCGTGAAGAAGCTGACGCGCGAGATCCTGCTCTCCAGCACCTACCGCCAGGCCTCGAGCTACCGCGAAGACGTAGCCCGCGTCGACCCCGACAACCGCCTGCTCGCGCAGTACCCCCGCAAGCGGCTCGACTCCGAGCAGGTGCGCGATTCGCTGCTCGCCGCGGCCGGCCTGCTGGTCGAGCGCACCGGCGGCCCGGGCGTCTACCCGCCCATCCCCGATGCGGTGATGAAGCAGTCGACCCGCCGTGTGGCCGCCTTCTGGCCGGTGGCCAAGAACACCGCCGACCACCACACGCGCAGCGTCTACGTCTACGTGCGGCGCAGCGTGCCCTACCCGCTGTTCGAGACCTTCGACGGCGCCTCGCCGCAGAACCCGCACAGCCGCCGCGAGGTGACCACGACGCCGCAGCAGTCGCTCACGCTGTTCAACAACGACGTGGTCTACGAGTGGTCGAAGGCGTTGGCCGGCCGCGCCATCCGCGAGGCCGGGCGCGACGAGAACGCGCAGATCGACAAGCTGTTCCAGATCCTCTACAGCCGCCTGCCGCAGAAGGACGAGCGCCGCGCCGCGCTTGCCTTCCTCGAGCAGCACGACAAGAGCCTGCGCAGCGCGGCCACCGAAGGCCGCCTCACCGTGGCGCTGCCGGTGGGCCTGAAGGAACTGCCCAACACACAGGCCACGCGCCTGGCCGCCTTCGTCGACCTGGCCCACACGCTGGCCAATTCGAACGAGTTTGTCTACCGCTTCTGAGGAGGAAAAACCATGAGCCACCACCACAACCACAATCGCCGCCACTTCCTCGCCACCGGCAGCGCGCTCGCCGTCGGCGGCGTGATCGGCAACACGGGGCTCTTCACCGCCTCGCATGCCAGCGAGGCCGCCGCCGTCGTGGACCCGCTCGCGCCCAAGTCGCCGCACCACGCGGCCAAAGCCAAGGCCGTGATCTGGCTGCACATGGCCGGCGCACCGGCCACGCAGGACCTGTTCGACTACAAGCCCGAGCTGGTGAAGCTGCATGCGCAGGAGGTTCCCGCGTCCTTCCTGAAGGGCGTGCAGGTCAACACCCAGGGCGGGGCCGGCAAGCTGCTGGCGAGCAAGCGCACCTGGAAGCAACACGGCCAGAGCGGCAAGTACATCTCCGACCTGCTGCCCAACCTGGCGCGCCACGTGGACGACATCGCCTTCATCCACAACAGCACCACGGTCGGTGCCACGCACGACATCTCCACCATCAAGCTCAACACCGGCGCGCTGACGCCGGGCCGCCCCGCGCTGGGCGCGTGGATCCAGTACGCGCTCGGCACGGCCAACCCCGACCTGCCGGCGTACATCGTGCTGTCCAACGGCGGGCGCGGGCTGGAGAGCGGCTCGGTCAACTACACCGCGGGCTTCTTGCCGGCGGTGTACCAGGGCATCCCGCTGCAGCTCGGCAACACGCCCATCCTCTACCTCGACCGGCCCGACCTGCTGGCCGCCAAGCAGCAGCGCGAGGCGCTCGACTTCCTGCGTGCCTTCAACCAGCAGCACGGCAAGCGCTACCCCGGCGACAGCGAGCTGCGTGCACGCACCGAGTCCTACGAGCTCGCCTACCGCATGCAGGCCACCGTGCCGCAGGTGGTCGACATCAGCAAGGAGACCGCGGCCACGCGCACGCAGTACGGCATCGGCGAAGAAGCCACCAATGAATACGGCACCAACCTGCTGCGCGCGCGCCGCCTGGTGGAGAACGGCGTGCGCTTCGTGCAGGTGGTTTCGGGCCAGGCCGGCAAGTACCGCGACTGGGATGCGCACGAAGACCTCGAAGGCAACCACGCCGCACAGGCGCGCATGGTCGACAAGCCGATCGCCGCCTTGCTGGCCGACCTCAAGCAACGCGGCCTGCTCGACTCGACGCTGGTGGTGTGGACCTCGGAGTTCGGCCGCACCTCATACGGCCAGTCGGGCACCGGGCGCGACCACAACCCCTGGGGCTACACGCAGTGGCTCGCGGGCGGGGGTGTGAAGGCCGGCTACTCGCACGGCCAGACCGACGAGATCGGCCTCAAGTCGGTGGGCGACAACAGCGTGGACACCTACGACATCCACGCCACGGTGCTCAACCAGCTGGGCCTGAACCACCTCAAGACCACCTACCTGCACCTGGGCCGTTCGGAGCGGCCGACGGTGGTGTACGGGAAGGTTGTCAACGAGGTGCTGACCTGACGAGCCGTCGCCCCAGCGAACGCCGGGGCCCACCCGTGCCACGTGCATTGCGCGCAGTGGATCCCGGCGTTTGCCGGGATGACAGAGTTGAACTGAACAGTCCGGACGTATGCGCAAGGCAGTGATTCTTCTGGCGGCCTGGGCCGCCCTTTCCAGTGCCCATGCCGAGCTCGGCATGGACCTCATGCAGACCATCGAAGACGTCAACAAGAGCCTGGCCTCCAACGTCGCCTTGCGCGATGCCAAGGCCTCGCTCGCCGACGCCACCGAGCTCGACGGTCTGCTGGCGCAGGTCGAGGCGCATTTCGTCGCGCGTGGCGACGCGGCGAACGCGGTCGACCTCTCCAAGCAGAGCCGCACGCTCACGCAGCGCATCATCAAGTCGGTGAACGCCAGCAACTTCGACGACGCCACCGACGCGGCCACCGGCCTGTCGCGCACCTGCCGCACCTGCCACACCTTCTACAAGAAGGAATGAGCCGCGCCCGATTCGCGCTGGCCGTGCTGCTGTTGTCCACCTGCTGCGAGCTGCTCGCGGCCGGCGACAGCGTGGCCGGTCGCGCCAAGGCCGAGGCCGAGCGCTGCTTCGAGTGCCACGGCACCGAAGGGCAGGGCGATGGCCAGACGAACGCGCGCTACGCCCGGCTGGCCGGACAGCGCGCCGACTACCTGGTGCAGCAGCTCAAGAACTACCGAAGCGGCACGCGCAGGCACGACGTGATGCGGCTCAACACGCAGCACCTCGACGACGGCGACCTGCTCGACATCGCGGCCTACTTTGCGTCGCGCCCGCCCATGCGGGGCGACGGCAAGGGCGATGTGGTGACCGGGCGTGCGCTGTTCCAGCAAACCTGCGCCGCCTGCCATGGCGCGGCGGGCCAAGGGGGCGACGCGCTCACACCGCGTCTGGCCGGGCAGGACTCGCACTACCTGGAGCAACAGCTCCAGGACTGGCGCTCGGCCTGGCGCACCAGCCCGTTGATGAACCCGGTGGCCAAGCCCTTGAGCGACGCGCAGATCCGCGCGCTCGCCGCGTACCTGTCGTCCTCGCCTTAGCGGTGCTTCAGTTGGCGCGTGGTGCCGGCGGCTGGATGTGGGCCACCGCCTTGCCGCCTTCGCGTTCGTAGTCCTCGGAGCCCGCGGCACCGGCGACGGTGAAGCCCTTGCTCGTGAGCAGGTCGCCTGCGGCACCGGCGCGCCCCGAGTGGTTGGAGACGGTGAGGATCGCGCGGTCGCGCGGCAGGTAGGCGAGCTGCTTCTCGAGTTCGCTGTTCTGCACGCTCAGGAAGACCGGGAAGCTGCCGTACTTGATGTGCTCGTCGGGCCGGCGCACGTCGAGCACCAGGAGCTTCTCGGGGTGGGCGAGCAGCGCGTCGATCTCGGCGCGTGCGAGGCGCTTGGTCTTGTACTTCCACGGGGCGGGCTGTGCCGCCGGCGCGGTGGGGGTCTGCTGCGCGAAGACGAGGGAGGTGACGAATGCCAACGCGGCGGTGCCGGCAAGAAGGGGCAGCCTGGTCATGTGCTTGCTCTGTGAGTGATGAAGCCCGTTGCGTTGCAGCATTCGTGCCGCGCGCCACGAGCGTGCGATGTGGCATCGGTAGCAGGGCAGGCACCCAGGCTGTTGCGATGCCAACAGCATGCTGCTGCAACTGCGCCGTTTCGGCCTGCGCAGGCGTGGCGCGGGAGTTGCTGAATGGTGAACGGATTCTTCATCCGGGAACATTCACATGACGACCATCAGACAACACACCTTGCTGGCCGGCCTGCTGGCCGCCGCATTCGCCCTGCCCGTGGGCGCGGCCCTGAAGGAGGGCGACGCCGCCCCCGACTTCAAGGCGCCTGCCTCGCTGGCCGGCAAGGCTTTCACCTACTCGCTGAAAGACGCCCTGAAGAAAGGCCCGGTGGTGGTGTACTTCTACCCCGCGGCCTTCACCAACGGCTGCAGCATCCAGGCGCACACCTTCGCCGTCAACGCCGACAAGTTCGCGGCGGCGGGCGCCTCCATCATTGGTGTCTCGCTCGACAGCATCGCGCAGCTCAACGACTTCTCGGCCGACCCGCAGAGCTGCGCCGGCAAGATCCCGCTCGCCTCCGACGCCGACGGCCGCATCGCCAAGTCCTTCGACATCGCGGTGGCGGAGACCGAGGCCGGCCGCAAGGACAAGCGCGGCCAGGAGATCGGCCACGGCCGCGCCGAGCGCACCACCTTCATCGTGATGCCCGACGGCCGCGTGGCGCTCACCGTTGGCGGCGTCGCGCCCGACCTCAACGTGCAGCAGGCCCTCGAAGCCGTGCAGAAGATCGCCGCCGGGAGGAAGTCATGAAGCGGCTTCACGCGCTCACCGCCCTTGCCGCCGCCTGCCTGCTCGCCGCCTGCGCGCAGACCCCGCCCGCCCTGCCGACCGCGGGCGTCACGCCAGCGATCCCGGGCGTGGTGTCGGCCGGCACGCCGATCGAGTTCATCAAGGAAGGCTTCGCCGGCACCGAAGGCCCGCTGGGCCTGCCCGATGGCAGCCTGATCTTCACCGAGACGCAGGCCAACCGCATCACGCGCATCGCCGCCGACGGCAGCACCTCGACCTACCTCGACAACAGCAACGGCTCCAACGGCCTGGGCATCAACCCGCAGGGCGACTTGGTGTCGGTGCAGGTGCTCAAGACGCGCGTCGGTGTGGTGTACCCCACCGCGCGCGCCAAGCTGCTGGCCGACAACTACCAGGGCGAGTCCTTCGGCCGCCCCAACGACCTGGTGGTGGCCAAGAGCGGCAACGTGTACTTCACCGACTCCGGCTATCGCGCGCAGGCGGGGCAGCCCGCACCGCAGGGAACGCCGGGCAAGCCCGCGGTCTACCGCATCACGCCGCAGGGCGCGCTGCAGCGCCTGGCCAACGACATCACGCGGCCCAACGGCATCCAGCTGAGCCCCGACGAGAAGGTGCTGTACGTGGCCAACACCGCGGGCGAGCACGTGCTGGCCTACGACATCGCGGCCGACGGCAAGCTCGGCGCACGCCGCAACTTCGCCAAGCTCGCGGGCTTCCGCCAGACCGACGCCGGCCCGAGCAGCGGCGCCGATGGCCTGGCCGTCGACGCCATCGGGCGCCTGTACGTGGCGAGCACCGCCGGCATCCAGGTGTTCAGCCCCGAAGGCGAAGCACTCGGAGTGATCCCGCTGCCCAAGGCGCCGCAGAACCTCGCCTTCGCCGGCACCGACAAGCGCACGCTTTACGTGGTGGGGCGCGGCTCGGCCTACCGCATCGCCGCGCTCACCTCGGGCCCGACCGACCGCGCCAAGTGAACCTCTTCTTTCCCAACCTGCACCTCCCATGACGAACTACAGCAAGCTTCTCATCGCCAGCACATTGATCGCCGCCACCTTCACCGCGTGGTCGCAGCAGGCCCCCAAGCCCGAGCAACTCATCAAGTGGCGCCAGTCGGTCTACCAGACCATTGGCTGGAACTCCGGCCGCATCAAGGCCTCGGTCGACGGCACCTACAACAAGGAGGACGTCATCAAGGCCGCCAACGCCATCGCGGCCCTCGCCAACTCGGGGATCGGTGGCTTGTTCCCGGCCGGCACCGAGACCGGCAAGGGCTGGCGCGACACCACGGTGAAGGCCTCTCTCTTCAGCGACGGCGCGCGCGTGGGCGAACTCTCGGCCAACTTCGTCAAAGAGGCGAACGAGCTCGCGCGCCTGGCCCAGGCCGGCGACCCCGCCGCCGTGAAAGGCCAGTTCGGCAAGCTGCAGCAGACCTGCAAGGCCTGCCACGACGACTACCGCAACACCAACTGACATTCCTTCATGAAGCTTCTCACCCGCTCCGCGTTGTGCCTTGCCGTGCTTGCCCTGTCGCAGGCCGCGCAGGCGCAGACCAATCCGCCCGCCGCCGCGGCTTCCGCGCCGGCTGCGCCGGTGGCACCCGCCAGCTTCTTCATCACCAGCGAAGGCCTGGGCAAGGGTGCCGACCTCGGCGGCCTGGCCGGTGCCGATGCGCATTGTCAGAAGCTCGCGGCCGCGACCACCGGCGCGGGCAAGACCTGGCGCGCCTACCTGAGCACGCAGGCCACGGCCGACAAGCCGGCGGTGAACGCGCGTGACCGCATCGGTAGCGGCCCCTGGCACAACACGCGCGGTGGTGTGGTCGCACGCGATCTCGCGCACCTGCACGGCGACACGATCGACGCGGCGCGCATCGGCAACAACCTCAGCTGGGCCACCGCCTTCAACGAGAAGAACGAGCAGGTCAAGCGCGCCGGCGACAAGCCCAACGAGCACGACATCCTCACCGGCTCGCAGCCCGATGGCCGCGCGTTCATCGACAACAGTGCCGACCGCACCTGCAAGAACTTCACGAGCTCGGGCGAGGGCGCCGCGCAGATCGGCCACTTCGATCGCACCGGCGGCGGCAACACCTCATGGAACTCGGCGCATGCCACGCGCGGCTGCAGCCAGGCCAACCTGGTGGCGACTGGCGGGGCGGGCCTCTTCTACTGCTTCGCGGTCGATTGAATCGTGAGGGTCGCAGCCCACGCGCCGAAGCTCGTGAACTGAACCTGCGATGGGTAGGTGCGGTGGGGAGTGGCGCTCACGTGCTGCTGCGCCGCATTGCGGGGTTTGGGCGCTCCGGTGGAGCGCCCTTTTTCTCGATCAGCGCGCCGGGGTGGACGCGCTGTCCCCGACCGGGAGACCGATCCGGCGCGCGGTGCGCTCTACGGCGTTGCCGGCGACTTCGGCGCCATGCTCGACGGCGCTCGCGGCCTTCGTGAGCCCGCGCTTGGTGGCGTCGTAACCGCGCTCGGCGCCGCGGGCCGTGGCTTTCGCTCCGCGCTCCACGCCACTGGCTGCAGCCTTGGCGCCGCGTTCGACACCGCTCGCCGCGGCCTTGGCACCCCGCTCCACACCACTGCCGGCCGCGACGGCACCACGCTCGACGCCGCTTGCGGCGGAGTCGACCACCGAGGGCTCGGCGGCCTGGGCGGCCAAGCTCATCGCTGCGAAGGACATCACGGCCGCAAGGCCGCGCGACAACTGGGACAACATCCGGATCTCCGTGGTTCTACTGCGTCGCCATGATAGCGACGCACTCTTGTCGGACAGGGGCAATCCGGATGCCCGGGCCGCGGCCCGGAGAGCCGGCTCAGCGCTGGAACTTCACATCGAGTGCGACTTGTACTTCCTCGGCACCGCCGGCCGAGCAGCGCATGCGCTTGATCGCGGCACCCACGTACTTGTGGTACTCCTTCGGCCCGGACACCGCGACCGCATCGACCACCTGCGTGCCGCGCACCTTGATCAGCGTGCGCACCGTACCGACGATGCCGACGCGGTCGAAGGCGTCCTCGAGCGTCTGCGCCAGCACCTGCTGGTAGCCGGGGCAGGCGAGGCTGATCTCCTGCTTCACGACAGCCGGTGGCGCGGGAGGCGCTGGCGGCGCGATAGGCTCCGGGGCAGGGGGCGGTTCGGCTTGCGTCGCCTGAATCACGGGTTCCGCCTGCACGACGAGGGGCGTGATGTCGGGCGGTGGCACATAGGCCGGGGGCGGCGGCTTCACCTTCGGTGCCTCGACCACCTTCTCGACCACCTTGGGCGGCGGCGGGGGCGGGGGTGGTGGAGGGGCCTCCGGCACGATGGCCATCTCGATCGGCTTCTTGATCACCTCGACCGCTTCGCGCGCCAGGCCCGAGGCCAGTGCCCAGGCCACGAGCACGTGCAGGCCGAGCACCACGGCCAGGCCGGTGCTGCGGCGCGAACCGCCCACGCCCGGCGGCGGCGCGCTGTACGAGAAGCTTGGGGAGAAGGGGGCGGGCGGCGGAAAGACGGCGCTCATGATGTGGGGTCCTCACTGATCGATGCTCATTGGTCGATGAACTGCTCGCTGCCGACCACGCCCATCTTGGTCAGGCCGTGCTGCTTGAGCGCGACCATCACCTCGACGAAGCTGTCGTAGCGCGAGAACTTGGCCGGGCTCACGTGCACCTCGGGTTGAGTCGCCTGTGCGGCGGCGGCTTGCAGCCGTGCCTGCAGCTCGTCGGAACGCTGCAGGGCTTCGCCGTTCCAGTACACAACGCTGTCGTTGGCGATGTCGATGCGCACCACGTCGGGCTTGGTCTCGCTCGGCGGCGGCGTGCCGACCGGCAGGGTGAGGTTGACCGCGTGCAGCTGGATGGGGATGGTGATGATCAGCATCACCAGCAGCACCAGCATCACGTCGATCAGCGGCGTGGTGTTGACGTCGAGAATGGGTTCGTCATTGCTGCCGCCTTCGCCGGCGGCGCTCACTTGCATGCCCATGGGATGCTCCGTGTGGGTTGAGTGGTGACGTCGTCGTCAGCCGCGAGCCGGCGGCTCGGTGATGAAGCCGAGCTTGGCGATTCCCGCGCGCTGGCAGGCGAGCACGATGCGGCCCACCGGCTCATAGCTCGCACGCAGGTCGCCGCGGATCTGTACCTCGGGCTGCGGGTCTTGCTGGGCCACTTGCTTGAGCCGTTCGAGCAGGGCCGTCTGGCCCTGCACCGGCGAGTTGAGCCAGTACACGCCGCCTTGCGCGTCGACGCTGATCACGATGTTCTCGGGCTTGGTCTCGCGCGCCTCGTTGCGGCGCTTGGGCAGGTCGACCGGCACCGAGAAGTTGACCACCGGGATGGTGATGAGAAAGATGATGAGCAGTACCAGCATGACGTCGACGAGCGGCGTCGTGTTGATGGCGGAGACGACGTCGTCGTCGGGATCGAGCTGGGCGAGGGACAAGGCCATGCGACGCTGCCTCTCAGGCCGGGCTCTGAGTGAGCAGGGCCGAGTGCAGGTCCTGTCCGAAGGCGCGCACCGAGTCGAGCGCGGCCTTGTTGCGGCGGACCAGCCAGTTGTAGCCGAGCACCGCCGGCACGGCGACCGCGAGGCCGATGGCCGTCATGATGAGTGCTTCGCCCACCGGCCCGGCGACCTTGTCGATCGAGGCCTGCCCTGCCGCGCCGATCGCCGTGAGTGCGTGATAGATGCCCCAGACCGTGCCGAAGAGCCCGACGAAGGGGGCGGTCGAGCCGACGGTGGCGAGAACGGCAAGTCCGTTCTGCAGGGATGCCTGGATGCGCTCGGTGGCGCGCAGGATTCCAAGCGTCACCCAGTCGTTGAGCGGCACGTGCTTGAGCAGGCCGGGGTGCTTGCCGGTGGCAACCAGCCCCGCTTCGGCAATGAAGCGGAATGCACTGTGCTTGTTCAACGCGTCGGCGCCCTCGCGTACCGATTCGGCATTCCAGAAGTTTCTGTTCGCGTCTTTCCCTGCGCGGTTGATGCGCGACTGCTCCACGAGCTTCGTGATGATCACGTACCAGCTCGCCACGCTCATCACCGCGAGCAGTGCAAGCACACCCTTGGCGACGAAGTCGCTTTGTGCCCACAGCGCGCCCAGGCCGTAGGGGCTGTCCGCGGGTGCGCCGGGTTGGGCCCAGGCGCTGGCGGCCCAGGCAAGGGTCGCGGCGGCGGCGGTGCGAAGGAGAAAGCGTTGTGTCCTCATTGGAATGCGATCTGGTTGTTGCGGTTCAGTCCAGTCTGGGCACGTGCACTCTCTGCGTGAACAAAGACTTTTGCAGATGGATATGCGAGTGCGCTGAAGTTGCTGCGCTCGCAGCAGAGAGTGCCCGGCTTGCCGTGAATGCAGCAGCGTGCGGCCTGGAACTGCACACGCGTCTCATGCGTGGCGCGTAAGCTGCGAGGTACCGCGAACCGATACGCAACGCTGGAGACCAAAGACATGCTGACCCTGTACTACGCCACCGCGACTTGCGCGTTGGCATCTCACATTGCACTCGAACAATCGGGTGCGAGCTACCAGGCCGTGCGCGTCGACTTCGCGCGTGGTGAGCAGACTTCGCCGGAGTACCTGCGAGTGAACCCCAAGGGGCGCGTCCCGGCGCTTGTCACGGAGCGCGGCACGCTCACGGAAACGCCCGCGATCCTTCAGTACATCGCGCAGACGCACCCGCTGTCGCGCCTCGCACCTCTCGACGACGCGTTCGAGCTCGCCCGCATGAATGCGTTCAACAGCTATCTGTGCAGTACGGTGCACGTGGCCCATGCGCACAAGCGGCGCGGGTCACGCTGGGCCGATGACCCGGTGGCGATCGCCGACATGACGCGCAAGGTCCCACAGACAATGGCCGCGTGCTTCGAGTTGATTGAACACGACATGCTGCAGGGCCCGTGGGTGCTCGGCGAGCAGATCAGCGTGAGCGACGCTTACCTCTTCACGCTTGCGTCCTGGCTCGAAGGTGATGGCGTGGACCCATCACGGTTTCCCAAGGTGGCGGATCACACGCGTCGGATGCAGGCGCTGCCTGCGGTCATCAACGTGCTGGCGTCCCAGGCCTGAGCCGCGCAGGAATCTCCCTCCGTTCCTGCGGAGAAGGGAATCTCGTCCTTCGTGTCTTCGTGCGCTCGTCGCTTGGTGCGACCTGTTGCGTCGCGCGGCGCGCATATGCAAAGGCGAAAACATCGTTTGGGTTGCGGGAACTTCGTCTCTATCGTCAGTCTTCACTTCTGAAGCGCGAAACCCGCACACCCACGCATGCCAGCCGATCAGCTCCTGACCTTTCCGGAATCCGCGTCGATGGCCTTGTCCATCCGGGCCAAGGCCTTGTTGTTTCACGACCCGCGCTCGGTGGCGCTGCTGGAGCAGGTCGAGCGCGTGGCTCGCAGTGAGGCCACCGTGCTCGTGATCGGCGAAACCGGGACCGGCAAGGAGTTGATTGCCCGTCATATCCACAAGCGCAGTGGCCGCAAGGGGCCTTTCGTCGCCGTCAATTGCGGCGCCTTCAGCGAGAACCTCGTCGACGCGGAGCTCTTCGGCCACGAAGCCGGCGCCTTTACGGGGGCGGCGCAGGCACGTGCGGGGTGGTTCGAGGCGGCCGAGGGCGGCACTCTGTTTCTTGACGAGATTGGCGATCTGCCGCTGGCATTGCAAGTGAAGCTGCTGCGAGTTCTGCAAGAGCGTCAGGTGGTACGCCTGGGCTCGCGCAGGCCGGTCGCGATCGACGTGCGACTTGTGGCGGCCACCAATGTGGAGCTGCATCACGCGGTACAGGCCCAGCGCTTTCGCGCCGACCTCTACTACCGGCTGAGCGTGGCTTCGGTGGTCTTGCCGCCGCTGCGTGAACGCCCGGGCGACGTCCTGCCGCTCGCGCGCCACTTTCTTGGCGTCTACGCGGGCAAGCTAGGAATCGACGCGCCGTCGCTGTCCGATGAAGCCCAGCAGGCTCTGCTCAGCTACACCTGGCCGGGCAACATTCGCGAGCTGGAGAACGTCATTCACTATGCGTTGATCGTGAGCCGCGACGGCCTCGTGCGCGCGAGCGACTTTCGGTTCGCGCCGGTCGGGCAGATCACGGTGCCCGCGGGTGTTGGCGATGCACGCGATGCTGCTGGCGCATCGAAAGCAAACACGCGCGATGCGGTGGCGGAACCTTTGGCCGCGCTCGAGCGTGCGATCGACAGCCTGCTCGACACGCGGTGCCCGCAGCTGTTCGAGCGCATCGAATCGCTGCTCGTGCGTTGCGCCTACGCACGCTGCCGGGACAATCAGGTGCAGACCGCCCGTCTGCTCGGTGTCACGCGCAATACCTTGCGCACTCTGCTCAAGCGCCACGGCCTGCTGGCGGGCCGGCAGGCAGAGGACGAGGCTGAACTGGCTCTGGCCGAAGGCTGACGTGTGACTGCACCCGGTGCGCTCGGCACCGGCGGCAGGTCACTGCGAAAGATGGAGCGACCGCGCGAGTGCGCGCAGCCCGTCTGCCAGCGACTGCCGCTGAGGGGCTGCGGCCACGGCGCTGACGGGAAGCTGCGCCTGCTGCGCTGGCGTCGCTGCGCGCTGTGGTCGTGCCTGCTGCGCGTTGAGGTTGACCCCCAGCAACCATGACGATGTCGACGCCAGCAGCCAAGCCAGCACCACGAATACGCCCACGCCGGCTACGGTGAAGATGATCAGCAAGGCGCCGTGCACCCATTGGTCGCTGAGCAGGGCGAAGGCAATCGCGGCTGCCGCGGCGACCACGCCGGAGCGCGCGCTGCCAGTGCCGCCGAGCAGGCCGCCGATGGCCAGCGCGTAGCAACCGACGAACAGCCACGCCAGCATCATCTGGGCGAAGCCGAGGTGTTTCAACGTGCTGAGGATCCCTTCCATGTGTTGCAGGATAGAAGGAACCTGTGTCAAAAGGTTGTCAGAAAACGCCGCGTCTTGAGGGGGTCCCCCCTTAGCCTAGGGATGGAAGGGTGTGCGAATTGAAACAGGGTCACCTGCATTGCTCCGCCCTGGAGCAAATCGACCCCGGTGATAGATTGCACGACCATGCCGAGCCGAAAAACTGTTGCTGCCGCGCCGCGCCTGTCTTCGGCAGATCGCCACACTCAGATCATGGATAGCGCCACGGCGCTGATTCTTCAGCGCGGCATCCTGCACTGCACGCTCGAAGAAGTGGCACAGGCGGCGGGCATCAGCAAGGCGCTGATCTATCGCCACTTCTCCAGCCGCGACGAACTCCTGCAGGCACTTCTCGAGCGCGAGTTCGCCATCTTGCGCGGGCGCGGTCTCGGCGCTTTCGCGCCGGATGCGTCGTTCGAGAGCATCGTGCGCGAGACGACCGAGAAGGCCTTCGACTACCTGCACGAGCGCGGCAGCATCTTGCGCGAGTTGTTCGGCGACCGCGGCACGGCGCAACTGCTGCAGGTGCGCGATCGCGAGGAGCGCATGCACAGCACGCGCTTCTTCGTCGAGAAGTCGATGCGCACGTTTCATGTGCCGGCCGACGTGGCCGAGATCGTCGCGGTGATCACCATCAACTCGCCGGCCGCGGCGGCGCGCGGCCTGCGCAAGTTCGGCCTCGACCCGCGCCGCAGTGCCGAGGTCTGGTCGGAGTTCATCCTCGGCGGGTGGCAGGCGCTCGCGCATCGCTACGGCGAGCCGGCAACGGTGGAGCGCGAACTGCCCAAACTGGCCCGGACCACACCCCGCAAACGCCAGCTCCGAGGCTGATCCCCAAACAAACCCGTTGATGCAATGCAGCGAAGGGAATCCCCTCGTGTGGAGACGCCCGCCTGGTTTGTAGACTGTTTGTCTACAAGCTGCCATGCCGCAGGCAAATCAAGAGATTCAGGCGAGTCAGAGGTGTGTTTGGGGTATGCGAGCGAGGCCGGGTGGAGAGACCGGCTGCATGTTTGATGGGGCTTCGGCCCCATCTTTTTTGGTGCAAGCACTCGCAGGGCACGCGCCGGCCGCCGTGCAGTTTGCACAACCTGTCACGTTTGCCCCGGTTTATTGGACGGCTGTGCCGCGCAGCGGAACGCCGGGCACTCAAGGCCAGGCGAGTGCGCCCGATACATGAGGTGAACCTTCGCCTTGTGGGCCATGCTCAAACTCGTTTTCAACTCTTGGCGGTCTCTCTCGGCCAGCACGCGCCTGTACGCCCTTGCCTGTGGCGTCGCGGGCAGCCTGCTGGCCGGCTTGGGCTGCGCCACCTGGTGGACGCTGGAGAAGGCTCACGCGAGCAGCGTGCAGTTCGCCCACAGCGAGGTCGACAGCGCGGCCCAGCGGCTGAGCGATCGCGTCCAAAGGCTTCTCGACGAGGTGAACCGCACGGCCATCCTGGTCGAGCAGCACCGTGAACTCGACGGCACGGCCGACCTCGTGACGCTCGAAGCGCACGGCCTGCTGGCGCCCGTAGGCCGCATCTCGGTGGCGGTGGTCGACGCCTCCGGCCGTGTGATCTCCAAGACCGACGCCTGCGGCGCCGTGCCAGAGAGCGCCCTGTTTGTGGAGGAGCAGCAGCACCTTCTGGCAGCACGCGCTCGCGCGGGGCTGGCCGTGGGGCAACCCGTATTCGACGAGGCTGCGCAGCACTGGCACGTGCCGGCGGCGCGCGCCCTGCAGCGCCCCGACGGCAGCTTCGCAGGCGCCGTCCTGCTGGCCTTCGATGCCGCCCGCCTCACCGAGAACTTCGTCGTCAATGGACGGCCCGGCAACTTGGTCGGCGTGCTGGGCGGCGACGGCATCTACCGCTCGCGGCTGGCGGGGGATACGCAGACCTCGGGTGACCTGATCGATGGCGACCGCATGGTGCGCCTGTCGAACCAGATGGACCGCAGCATGGCGCCCGCACCCACGCCGTCGGATGGCGTGGTGCGCTTCACCGCCGTGCGCGCTGTGCCTGGCCACGACCTCTACGCCATGGTGGCCGTACCGGCATCCACCTCGATGGCGGGCTACGAGGCCTTGCGCCGCAACACGCTAACGGCAGCCGCTGCGGCTGCGCTGGTGATCCTGATCGTGGCGGTGCTGCTCACGCGCCAGACGCGCAGGCTGCGCCGCTCCATGGGCGAGAAGGAGCAGGCCGAGTTGCGTCTCTTCCACGAGAAAGAGCTGCTGGAAGTGACGCTGCGCTCCATCGTCGACGGCGTGGCGACCACCAACCTCCAGGGCCACGTCACTTACCTGAACCCGGCCGCTGAAGAGATGACAGGCTGGTCGATGACCGACGCGCTGGGCCGCCCGCTCGGCGACGTGGCCAGCCTGGTCCACCCGCATACGCGCGAGCGGCTGGGCTTCGGGCTCGAAGATCTGGCGCGCGGCGGTGCGCAGGCGCGCGCCCCGCGCGATTCGGTGCTCTTGCACCGCAACGGCTCGCCGCGATCCATCGAAGATTCGGCCACGCCCATACTCGATCGCCAGGGCGCTGCGGCCGGTGCCGTGCTCGTCTTCCACGACGTGAGCCCGGCCAAGAAGCTCGCCGCCGAGATGTCGTACCAGGCCACGCACGATCTGCTGACCGGCCTCGTCAATCGGGCCGCGTTCGAGCTGCGCGTCGACGCCGCGCTCGCGTCCGATGAAGCGGCTGCAAGCGGCGTGGTGATGCTGCTCGACCTCGATCAGTTCAAGGTCGTCAACGACACCTGCGGCCATGCGGCTGGTGACCAACTGCTCAAGCAGGTGACCGAGCTGCTCGCGCAAGAGATCCGCAAACAGGACACGCTGGCGCGCCTGGGCGGTGACGAGTTCGGCGTGCTGCTCGAGTCCTGTCCGATCGAGCCTGCCCTGCGCGTGGCCGAGGCCATGCGCCGCGCGGTCAGTGAACTGCACTTCGTGTGGGAGGGGCGCAGCTTCCAGCTCAGCGTGAGCATCGGCCTCGTGCCCTTCAAGGCGCACCAGTACTCTCGCTCCGACCTCATGCGCGTGGCCGACTCGTCGTGCTACGTGGCCAAGGAAGGCGGGCGCAACCGCGTTCACGTGTACGACGAGGCCGACACCGCCGTCGCCCACCGCAACGGCGAGCTGGACTGGTTCTCGCGGCTTCAGCGTGCGCTCGCCGAAGACCGCTTCGTGCTGTACGCGCAACGCATCGCATCCATCCAGGAGAGCGGCGGCGGCTACGAGAGCGTCGAGGTGCTGATCCGCCTGCAGGACGACAACGGCCAGATCGTCGCGCCGATGGCCTTCATCCCGGCCGCCGAACGCTATGGCCTGATGCCTTCGATCGACCGCTGGGTGATCAGCAAGGCGCTGGCGATGCACGCGGGCTTTGCGCGGCAGTGCCGGCTGCCGGCGCGCTTCAGCATCAACCTCTCGGGTGCCTCGATGGCCGATGCGACGCTGGTCGATTTCGTGCGGCAGGAGCTGCGCCGTCATCGTGTCGCCCCGCAGCTCGTTTGCTTCGAGATCACCGAAACCGCGGCGGTCGGCAACTTCGACGTGGCCGTGAAGCTGATGCACGGCCTGCGCGAGCTGGGCTGCCGCTTCGCGCTGGATGACTTCGGCGCCGGCATGTCGTCTTTCACTTACCTGAAGCGCCTGCCGGTGGATTACGTGAAGATCGACGGCGCCTTCGTGAAGGACATGTCGAGCGACGCGGTCGACTTCGCGATGGTCGAGGCGATCCACAAGATCGCGCACCGCATGGGCCTGCGCACGGTGGCCGAGTTCGTGCAGAACGACACCACCATCGAGATGCTTCGTGGCCTGGGCGTCGACTACGTGCAGGGCTGGGGCGTCGAGAAGCCGCGCCCGCTGGGTGATGCGCTCGTGGGCGACGGGGCTACGCAGCCGGCAGCTGCGCAGCGCCTCGTGTCCGCCTGACGCGCAGGGTAGGCGCAGTCCCACATCGAAACACGGTGCGGCGCACTGGCCGCAACCGGGGTGGGGCTCCTAGGATCGTTTCACGTCGCGCATTCATCGCGCCGCATTGTTGAAGCGAGGCTCCCATGGCCACTACTGCCTCTCGCGCCCTCTGGAAGGGCGCCATCAGTTTCGGGCTGGTCCACATCCCGGTCAGCCTGCATTCGGCCGCCAGCGAGAGCGGGGTCGACTTCGACTGGCTCGACAAGCGCAGCATGGACCCGGTGGGGTACAAGCGCATCAACAAGCGCACCGGCAAGGAGATCGACAAGAGCAACATCGTCAAGGGCGTGGCCTATGGCGATGGCAAGTACGTGGTGCTGAGCCCCGAAGAGATCGAGGCGGTGTACCCGCGCTCCACGCAGTCGATCGACATCGAGGCGTTCGTGCCCGCCAGCGAGATCCCGTTCGTGTACTTGGATCGCCCGTATTACCTCGCCCCCATCGGGAAGGGCGAGAAGGTCTACGCCCTGCTTCGCGAAGCGATGCTGAAGAAGGGCTGCGTGGGCTTGGCGCGCGTGGTGATCCAGACCAAGGAGCACCTGGCCGCGCTGGTGCCGGCCGGGCCGGCGCTGGTGCTCAACCTGCTGCGCTGGGGCGCCGACATCCGCACCTGGGAAGACCTGCGCCTGCCCAAGGAAGGCATCAAGGCAGCCGGGCTGAATGAGCGCGAGCTCGGCATGGCGGGCCAGTTGATCGACGAGCTGACGACGCACTGGCACCCCGAGAAGTTCAGCGACCGGTTCAAGGACCAGGTGATGGCGCTGGTGGAGAAGAAGGCCCGCGCCGGCGACACCGAGACCGTGCTGCAGCCCGAAGAGGAATCACCGGGCCAGGCCACGGCCGACGTCATCGACCTCACCCAGTTGCTGCGCCAGAGCCTGCGCGGCAAGGCTGCGGACAAGCCGGCCGCGAAATCCCCACAGCGGGCGGCCGCCAAAGCACAGGCCAAGGCGACCGCCCGCACGGTGGCGAAGAAGAAGCGCGCCGCCTGAGTCGAATACGCTATGGGCACGAGCAACCTCGCCGCCTACCAGCGCAAGCGCGATTTCCGCCACACGCCGGAGCCACGCGGCGAGGTGCGGAGCTCGGCCGGCGAATTGAGCTTCGTCGTGCAGAAGCACACCGCGCGGCGCCTGCACTACGACTTTCGCCTCGAACTCGATGGCACGCTCAAGAGCTGGGCCGTACCCAAGGGGCCGAGCCTCGATCCGCACGACAAGCGCATGGCGGTCGAGGTCGAAGACCACCCGCTGTCTTACGGCAACTTCGAAGGTGTGATCCCCGAAGGGCACTACGGTGCCGGCTCGGTGATCGTGTGGGACCGCGGCACGTGGGCGCCGATCGGCGATGCGCGTGCGGGCTACCGGGCCGGCAAGCTGAAGTTCGAGTTGCACGGCCACAAGCTGCACGGTGCCTTCACGCTGGTGCGCATGCGCAAGCGAGACGACGAGCGCCAGACCGCGTGGCTTCTCATCAAGGAGCACGATGACGCGGCCCGCGAGGCCGCCGAGTACGACGTGGTCGAGGCGTTGCCAGACAGCGTGATGAAGGCCCCGCCAGCATCGAAGCCGCGCGAGGCGGGCGGCGTGGCAACAAAGCTCACACCAGTACGCCGTGGCGTGCGCAGCGGGGGTGATCGTGTCGCGCTGCCGCTGTCGCTTTCCCCCGAGCTCGCCACGCTGGTCAGCGAGGTGCCGCGTGACGCGGGCTGGCTCTACGAGATCAAGTTCGATGGCTACCGCTTGCTCACGCGCATCGAGGGCGACGACGTGCGCTGCTTCACTCGCAACGGCCACGACTGGACACACCGCCTGCCGCAGCTTGTCGAGAAGATCCGCGCGCTGAAGATTGCCTCGGGCTGGCTCGATGGCGAGATCGTGGTGGCGGGCGAGAACGGGGTGCCCGATTTCCAGGCCCTGCAGAACGCCTTTGACGCGCAGCGCACACAGGCGATCCAGTACTTCGTGTTCGACATGCCCTTCCATGACGGGCAGGACCTGCGCGAGCTGCCGCTTCACGAGCGCCGGGACCGGCTGGCCGCATGGGTGGGCCAGCGCAAGGGCGACGCCGTGCAGTTCAGTGCGGCATTCGACGAAGACCCGAAGCGGCTCTTGGCATCGGCACGCGAAGCCGGGCTCGAAGGCTTGATCGGCAAGCGCGCCGATTCGCCGTACCGCGGTCGGCGCAGCACCGACTGGGTCAAGCTGAAGATCGCCGCGCGCCAGGAGTTCGTGATCGGGGGCTATACCGACCCGCAAGGCATGCGTGGCGGCCTGGGTTCGCTGCTGCTGGGCGTGCACGACGAACACGGCCAATTGCGTTACGCGGGCAACGTGGGCAGCGGCTTCGACCAGCGCACCTTGATGGCGCTGCGCACGCAGCTCGACGCGATCGAGACCGGCAAGCCGCCGTTCGTCGACGCGCCGAGCCGCGTCGGCACCACCAGGCGTGTCACCCCGCATTGGGTGAAACCCAAGCTGGTTGCCGAGGTGTCGTTCGCGCAGTGGACGAAGGGCGGTCATGTGCGGCACGCCGTGTTCCATGGGCTGCGCAGCGACAAGCCGCCGGCCCGCATCACCAAAGAGGAGGCCCTGGACGTGAACGACTCTCCTGCCGCGGCCACGTTGCCGCCGAAGTTCCGCGTGACTCACCCCGAGCGGGTGATCGATGCGCAAAGCAAGCTCAGCAAGGGCGCGCTGGTCGCCTACTACGCGCAGGTGGCCGCGCTGATGCTCCCGCACCTGCGCCAGCGGCCCGCGTCGCTGCTGCGCGCGCCCGAGGGCGTGGCCGGCGAGCAGTTCTTCCAGAAGCATGCCGAGGGCAGGGCGCTTGCCAACGTGCAGGTGCTCGACCGCAAGCTCGACCCCGAGCACGCGCCGCTGCTTGCCATCACGAACACGCTGGGGTTGCTCTCGGCCGCGCAGATGAACGTGATCGAGTTCCATACGTGGAACGCAAGCACGCGCGCCATCGGCAAGCCCGACCGCATGGTGTTCGATCTCGACCCTGGCGAAGGCGTGAGCTGGGCGCATGTGCGTGAAGGAACGCAGCTGCTGAAGGCCTTTTTAGACGAGCTGGGCTTGGCGAGCTTTCTCAAGACCAGCGGTGGCAAGGGCTTGCATGTGGTGGTACCGCTCACGCCGCGCTTCGACTGGGACACGGTAAAGGCCTGCTCGCAGACCATCGTGGCGCACATGGCCGAAGTGATCCCGCAGCGTTTCGTGGCCAAGAGCGGGCCGAAGAACCGTGTGGGCCGCATCTACGTCGATTACCTGCGCAACGGGTGGGGTGCCACCACCGTGGCGGCCTGGTCGGCCCGCGCGCGGCCGGGTATGGGCATCTCGGTGCCGCTGGCGTGGGATGAGCTCGACGACTTGCGCAGCGCTGCGCAGTGGACCGTGCTCACGGTGGGCGAGCGCCTGTCCATCGGCAACGCGCCGTGGGAAGGCTATGCCGCAGCGCGCCAAAGCCTCGTCAAGCCCATGAAGGCGCTGGGTTTCGACTGGAAGAAGAAGGCGGCGGCATGAGCGCGGCACCCGCCTCGGGACGAGCGCCGGGCCGCGCCAAGGCAGCACCCAAGCTCATGCGTGCCTCGAATGACGTGACCAACGACCTCGGCGACCACATGGCACCCGACGGCCTCGTGTATGTGAGTGACGCCATGCCGGGCATTCGGCGCGTGCGCCGCGGCGAGAGCTTCCAGTACCGCCGCCCGGATGGCCGCGCGCTGCGCGATGCGCGCGAGTTGCTGCGAATCCGCCAGCTGGCCATCCCGCCGGCCTACGAAGAGGTTTGGATCTGCCCCGAACCGCAAGGCCACCTGCAGGCCACCGGGCGCGATGCGCGCGGGCGCAAGCAGTACCGCTATCACCCCGATTGGCGCGAGGCGCGCGATGCCACCAAGTTCGAGCGCATGCGCGAGTTCGGCCTGGCGCTGCCGCGCATCCGCGCCAAGGTTCAGCGCGACATCGCGGCCCCGCTGGGGAGCCGCACGTCGGTGCTCGCCGCACTGGTGCGCTTGCTCGACACCACGCTCGTTCGCATCGGCAACGACGAGTACGCGCGAAGCAATGGCTCCTTCGGACTCACCACGCTGCGCAACCGTCATGCGGCCGTGCAGGGCAGCCGGCTGCGTCTGCGCTTTCGCGGCAAGAGTGGTGTGTGGCATGAGGTCGCGCTCGACGACCCGCGCGTCGCCCGCGTCGTGCGCGCCTGTCAGGCGATGCCGGGGCAGGACCTCTTCCAGTACCAGGATGAATCCGGCGACATGCACTGCGTGGGTTCGACCGAGGTCAACGCCTATCTGCGCGAGTTGAGTGGCGACGAGTTCACCGCCAAGGACTTCCGCACCTGGCATGCGAGCGTGCATGCCTTGCAACTGCTATGCGGCCTGCAGCATCCCGGTCCGGTGAGCCGCCGTGCTGTCAACGAGGTCCTGCGCCAAGTGGCAAGCCGGCTCGGCAATACGCTGGCCGTGTGCCGCAAGTCGTACGTCCATCCGGGTTTGCTGGATGCGGCCAGCCAAGGGGGCATGGGCGAATGGGGCCGTTGCGCCTCCAAGCGCCGGCGCGGGCTCAGTGTGTACGAGTGCCGCTTGATTGCCTTTCTGCCCGATGCGCCGTGATGTGCGGGCGCAGGCTTCCACTGCAGCGGCCTGAAAAGCACAGGCGAAAAAAAGCGGGCCGCTGGGGCCCGCTCATCATGGGTCTCGCCGGATCAGGCAGTGACCGGTGTGGTCGTCGAACCCGACTTGCGGGCCGCGGTGGCTTCTTCGGCTTCCTTGCAGGATGGGGCGCACACATGCTGCGCCTTGCCCAGCAGGCGCCGGGTCTTCAGGGTGTTGCGGGGGCGATGCTTGCCGCACAGAAAACATGACATGGTCCCGGCTTGGAAGTCGCCAGCGCTGGCGAACGGAGAGCCGCCCTCCTTGGTCTTGTAGCGCAGGCCGTCTGCCTGGATCTTCGTTTTGACGATGTCTTTTGCCAAAGTGCTTTCCTCAATCTTTGGAAATCGCGCTCGTCAGCGCGGATTCCGGTGCCGCAAAAGGTAGATAGTGACACGAAGCGGGCGTTTGGTGTTGGAAAGAGTGAAATGCCCGGATGGTTATCCACACCAACGGCTGCGTTCCAGCGCACTGATACAAGCTTCCGCGTGATATTACAATAAGAATGATTCCTATTTAGCCTCTCATTCGCCCACCGTTGCTGCGCGTGGCTCATGTGCAGGCGCACACGGCGAACGGGTATGGCGTTGATCTGGGGTGGGGCGAGCGGTGTCGGGCCGCTGTGCGGTGTGAGGCGGGTGTGGGCGCTGCTCGTCGGTTCGAGCCTGCTGGCCTGCGCTGGCAGCCCGATGGCCTCCGTGCCCGCCATTCCGGCGGTCCCCCGCCTGTCGGCCGCGCCGCTCGTCGACGGCCAACCAGACGATCCGATCTGGCAGGAGGCGACGCTCTTCGACGGTTTCCTCCAAGCCACGCCTCACGCGGGCCGCCCTGCGAGCCAACGCACGGAGCTTCGCCTCGGCCACGACGGGCAGACGCTGTACATCTCAGTACGAGCCACCGAGCGCGACCCCTCGCGCCTCGTTGCGCAGCAGATGCGACGCGACATCGCGGCGATCGAGTTCGACGATCACGTGCTGATCGTTCTGGATGTGGAAGGACAGGGGCGCAATGGCTTCGCCCTCCTGGTCAACCCCAACGGCACGCAGCGCGACAGCCTGGTCTTCGACGGCAGCCGCCTGCGTGACGACTGGGACGGCCTGTGGCACAGCGAAGCGCGTGTCGACGATGCCGGCTGGACGGCAGAGATCGCCATTCCTCTGGCCTCTCTGGGCGTGCGACCCGGCGCCGCGGCCACCTGGCGCTTCAATGCCGAGCGCTGGATGTCGGCCGAGCAGCAGCGAGTGCGCTTGGCCTATGCCGGTGCCGACAAGGAAGTGAGCACGCTCACCGAGGCACTGCCGCTCGTCGGCGCCGTGCCCGACTCGGCTGGCCTGGGCTTGCGCGTCAAGCCATCGGTGCGCATCACGCATCGCGATATCGATGGTGTGCGTCGCACGCGCCTGGAACCCGGGCTCGAACTGTTCCATCAATCCGAAGGCGGCTTGCGTACGACGGCCGCCTTCAACGTCGACTTCGGCGAGGCCGAGGCTGACGAGCGCGTGGTCAACATCACCCGCTTCCCCTTGTTCGTGCCGGAGAAGCGTGAGTTCTTCCTGCGCGATGCCGGGCGCTTCAGCTTTGGCGGGCTGGAGGACTCGACCCTGCCGTTCTTCTCGCGCCGCGTGGGCATCGGTGAAGACGGCGAAGTGTTGGATCTGGAGGCCGGGCTCAAGCTCGCCGGCACCGCCGCCGGGATCGAGTTCGGTGCGCTCGGCGCGCAGGTCGCGCCCGGCGAGCTGCCGGGGCAGCAGCGCGCGCAGGTCGGCGTGGTGCGCGCGGCGCGCGGCCTGGGCGATCACGGGCGGCTGGGCGTGATCGCCACCGCCGGGAACCCGCAGGGCACCGGCGGCAGCCACCTCTGGGGCGTGGACGGGCAGTGGCGCGACACCCGCGTCTTCGGTTCGCGCACCTTGGAGCTCAACGCGTGGATGCAGCAATCGTCCAACGATGGCTTGGGCAGCGGCCGCGCGATCGGCGCCAGCCTGGACTATCCCAACGAAGGCCTGACCGGCATGCTCGCGCTGCAGCGGGTGGACGAGAGTTTCCTGCCGGCGCTGGGCTTCCTGGCCGAGGCAGGCGTGGCGCGTGCGGAAGGAAGCGTCGGGTGGTGGCACCTCACCGAGTCCGGCGGGCATGTGCTGCCGGGAATGGACTTTGCGCTGCGCCGCCGCCTCGACGGCAGCGAGCGCTCGGTGCAGATCAATCCCGAGGTCGAGTTGATGAATGCCGCCGGTGACTTCCTGCTGCCCGAGATCTTCTTCGACGAGGACCGGCTCGCGAGCGGATACGAGTTGCTGCCGGGCGTCCAGCTCCCGGCCGGCCACTATCGTTGGCACTCGTTCTACCTGGTGGGCGAGACCTCGCCTGCCCGCGTGCTGTCAATCAGCGGTGACTGGCGCCACGGCGGCTTCTACGACGGGACACGGCGCGATCTCAACGGAGCGCTGACTTGGCGGCCCAACAGGCACTGGCTGGTCAAGGGCGGCGCGGGCCGAAACGACATCGAGCTTGCCAGCGGCCGCTTCGTCGTCAACACGCGACTGGCACGCGTGGAGTACGTGCCGACAAACCGGCTCTCCAGCACCGCGCTCGTGCAATGGGACAACGTCTCGCGCGAGCTCGGCGCGATGTTGCGGGTGCGCTGGGCGTGGGCCCACGGCCGCGAATGGCTGCTTGCGCTCGACCACAGCTACATCGACGCCGACACTGGCTTGCCGCGCGCGAGCCGCAGCACCTCTGCCACCATCAAATGGGTCTGGAACTTCGACGTCTGATCTCTCGGCGCAAGACCTGCATCGCCGCGGTGCGGCTGAATTGACGCACGCGCCCTGCGGGCGCATGCTGGCCGGCCGAGGAGACAGCCATGAACAAGCACATTCGTCTGTGGTGCCTGGCGTCCTGTCTGGTCATCGCGCCACCGCTTGCGGCCGAGCCTGCGGCGGGGAAGAAGCCGCGCCGCGCCGCCGTGCCCACCGTGATCGAGAACTGCGCCAGCCGCGATGCCACGCTCAGCTTCCACGCTGGCGAAGACGGCACGCTGCTCGATGAAGTCGACCGCTTCCTCGTGGCCAGCGAGATCGTGCGGCGCTTCCCGATGATCGAGCGCGACGGGTATTACCCGACAGCCATCGCCTTGTGGCGCCGCAAGCAGGGCGACTGGGTCTTCGCCACCTTGATCAAGCGCAGCGAGCCGCCGCATGCGCTGTGTTTCTCCGCGAATGTGTCGGCCGGCGCGCTGCCCATCGGGCCGGCGATGGCCAGGAAGTACTTCGGCGTCACCGTGACGGCTCCGGCCACCCCTGGCGAGCGGGGCATCTGAGTTCGGTGCAACAGCCGGCGGTTACCTGTCCGCGCCAGGGCGCTCTCAGAATGCGCCCGAGCGCAATTGACTTCAGCCGAGCTTGCTCGGCGGGCAGAGGATGCCCATGAAGATCGGCCGCACGAACACCTCGGACACGTTGTCCTGCGAGGCGCCGGGCATCCAGTGCCCGAGGCTCGACGCCGAGTTGACCAGCCCGCTGGCCACCTGGGCCGTGATCACCGGATGCAATGGCCGGATCGAGCCGTCGGCGATGCCGTCGACCACCACACCGGCAAAGCGCTCGTTGAGACGGCTCATGGTGCGGCGGATCTCGGAGCGCCGGGCCGGGTCGGAAAGAGCGCTGGTCGCGCCCTGGCGCAGCAGCGGGCCTTCGGGCGAAAGCTGAAAGCGCGCCAAGGCGCGCGAGGCGGCGCAGGCGCGATCCCAGGCACTGCCCTCGATCGTGGCCGACAGGCTCAGCACACGGCGGATCACCGCGAAGGTGCGCTCGAAGCAGGCCGAGATCAGGTCTTCTTTGTTGTCGTTGTGGTGATAGAACGAACCCTTGGTCACGTTGAGCTGGGCAGAGATCATGTCGACCGAGGCGCCGCGGTAGCCCTGCTCGTTGACGAGCGTCGAGGCCGCGCGCAGAAAGGCCTCCGAGGGCGCATCGGCGTCGCTCGTGAGCTGCCAGTTCAACTCGGCGGCGGTGGGCACGCTCCACTTCGAGCGCGGGCCGGCACTGCCGTGGATCAGGATGTCGCTCACGCGCTCGCCCACGCGCTCGTACTCGTCGGTTTCGTAGCGATCGATCCAGCCGCGGACCCAGTGCGCCACCGACAGCACGGCGTAAGTGCGGGCGGCCAGGTCGGCGCGGCCGAGCTGTGCCGTCTGCGGGCCGCGCAGCATCTCGCGCAGGCGCCTGAACATCTCGTTGTAGGCGGCGGACACCTGCTCGAAGTGCGAGCCCGGCAGGGCGCGCATGTCGTTGAACTGCAGCATGGGCGGCTGCGTGCCGCGGTCAATCTCGGCCAGCATCGCCGAGTGAAGGCGGAAGAACTCGCGCACCCGAGCCTCCACGCTGTTCTCGCGCGCGGCACGCTCGATGAGCTGGCGGAAGGCGTCGATCGATCTCAGGAAGCAGGCAGTCGCCAGGTCTTCCTTCTTGCGGTAGTAATACGTGACGCTGTTGGTGACCAGGCCCACGCTGCTGGCAATGTCGGCGAGCGTCGCGCCCTTCACGCCGTGCTGGTTGAACAGGTTGGCCGCCGCGTTGAGGATGGCGTCGCGCTTCTCCTGGAAGCGCTGGGTCTGGGCGGGCTGCGCTGCGGGCATCTGCAACGGGGAGGGTTTGCGGGCGGGCATCGGTGGGCGGCGAATTATGCCGACAGCCCGGGCCGCTATGCGGCGCGCGTTGAAACCGGCATGCGCACCGGCGCCGACTGCGCCTGCCCTTGCGTATGCAGGTGGCAGGCCACGGCGCGGTCGGCTCCCATGTCGAGCAGCGCCGGGTCTTGTGTCTTGCACACGTCCATGGCTTCGGGGCAGCGCGGGTGGAAGCGGCAGCCCGAAGGCGGGCGCAGCGCGCTGGGCACTTCGCCCGTGACGACCACGCGCGGGCGCTGGGCCTCGATCTCAGGGTCGGCCACCGGCACGGCGGACATCAGCGCACGGGTGTAGGGGTGCAAAGGGCGTTGGTACAGGTCTTCCTTGGAAGCGATCTCGACGATACGGCCGAGGTACATCACCGCGATGCGGTGGCTGATGTGGCGCACCACGGCCAGGTCATGCGCGATGAAGAGGTAGGACAGGCCGAGCCGCTGCTGCAGTTCGACCAGCACGTTCACCACCTGCGCCTGGATGGACACGTCGAGCGCCGACACCGGCTCGTCGCAGATGATGAGGCTGGGCTCCAGGGCGAGCGCGCGTGCGATGGCGATGCGCTGGCGCTGGCCGCCCGAGAACTCGTGCGGATAGCGGTCGGCCATGTCGGGCAGCAGGCCCACGGTGCTGAGCAATTCGGCCACGCGGGCGCGGCGCTGGGCGGCGTCGCCGATCTTGTAGACCTCAAGCGGCTCGCTCACGATGTCGGCCACCGTCATGCGCGGGTTGAGCGAACCGTACGGGTCCTGGTAGACCATCTGCATGCGCCGGCGGAAGCGCCCGGTGCGCTTGTCTTGCGCGGTGATGTCGTCACCTTCAAACACCACCCGGCCCGAGGTGATGTCGAGCATGCGCAATACGGCCAGGCCGGTGGTCGACTTGCCGCAGCCGGATTCACCGACGAGCCCGAGCGTCTCTCCGCGGCGCAGCGTGAACGACACGCCATCCACCGCCTTCACGGCGCCGACCTGCTTGCGCATCACGGCGCCCGAGAACACCGGGAAGTGGACCTTCAGGTTCTCGACGCGCAACAGCGCGTCGCCTGGGCTGGAGAGAGGGGTAGCGCTCATGGGCAGGCAGTTCGTATGGATAGCGAGATTGGCGTGCAAGGGTCAGGCAGCGGCAGGAGCGACGGCGTTGATGTCGCGGATGCACGCCATGGTGTGTTGCTCGCCCACCTCGCGCAGCACCGGGCGCTGCTCGTTGCACTGTGCGCTCGCGTAGCGGCAGCGGGGCGCGAAGGCGCAGCCCGGTGGCAGGCGCGAGAGGTCGGGCGGGGATCCTTCGATGGGCACGAGGCGCTGCGACGAGTCGCCATCGAGGCGGGGCACGGACGCCAGCAAGCCGCGGGTGTACGGGTGCTGCGGGTTCTTGTAGATGTTGCGCGCCGTGGATTGCTCGACGATGCGCCCGCCATACATCACCGCCACGCGGTCGGCGTAGCGCGCCACCACGCCGAGGTCGTGCGTGATGAGGATCAGCGACGCCTGCGTCTCGCGGCACAGCTCCTTCAACAGATCGAGCACCTGCGCCTGCACGGTGACGTCGAGCGCGGTGGTCGGCTCGTCGGCAATGATGAGCCGCGGCTTGCAGGCCAAGGCCATGGCGATCATGGCGCGCTGGCGCTGGCCACCCGAGAACTGGTGCGGGTAGGCACCCGACTTGGTGTGCGCATCAGGGATGCGCACCTTGGCCAGCAGGTCGCCCGCGGCCTTGATGGCCTGCTCCCACGGTGTGCCGCGGTGCAGGTTCATCGGCTCGCCGATCTGCTTGCCCACCGTGATGGTGGGGTTCAGCGAGGTCATCGGCTCCTGGAAGATCATCGCGATGCGGTCACCGCGCACGGCACGGATCTCGGCGTCGCTCAGCTTCACCAGGTCCTTGCCTTCGAACAGGATCTCGCCGCTCTCGATGCGCCCGGGCGGGTTGGGGATCAGGCGCAGGATCGAGAGCGCGGTCACGCTCTTGCCCGAGCCCGATTCGCCAACGATGGCCAGCGTCTCGCCTGGTGCGACGTCGAAGGAGACGTTGTCGACTGCGGTGACTTCGCCGCGCTCGGTGCGAAAGCGCGTTGTCAGGCCGCGGACTTGGAGCAGGGGTTCAGTCAAGGCGATTGCTTCCGATCGGTCGTTCAGCGGTGGAGGCGGCGGCGGGCCGAGCGCCGGGCCGCTCCCAAGCATGTCCTGAGCTTGGTCGAAGGGCCGGCCCGCATCCCCTCGGGGGATCGCCCGGCGTACGCGCCGGGCGAGGGGCCGTCATCGTTCACTTGCCCATCTTCTTCTTCAGCTCCTGGTCGATCCAGATGCGGCTGTAGATCGGCCAGGGGCGCACGGCACCGGCGCGCAGTTCGCCGTCGTAGTTCTTGACCCACGGCCACCACGCGACGTGGTTGTAGGCGGTGGGCAACCACACGTACGGTGCCTTCTCGAGGATCTCGCGCGTCATCACCTTGAGCATGATCTGGCGCTTGCCTTCGTCACGCTCGGCGAGCACGTCGTCGACCTTCTTCGCGAACGCAGGGTCGTCCCACTGCGAGGGGTTCCAGACCTGGCCCTTGACGAAGTTCTTGCGGATGGAAGTGGTCGGGTTGGTGTGCCCGTTGTCCATCAGGTAGAGCGGCGCGTTGGTGCGCGTGGTCATGGCCGACAGGAACGCTGGGTACTCCATCGGCTGGATCTCGAGCTTGACGCCGATCTTGTCGTAGTACGCGGCGAGCATCTGTACCAGGTCGCCGTGTTGCGTGTTCACGGCGTTGTACTGGACCTTGAAGCTGAACCCGTTCGGGAAGCCGGCTTCGGTCAGCAACTGCTTGGCCTTGGTCGGGTTGTAGGTGTACAGCTCCTGCACCGCCTGTGGCATGGCCGAGAGCGGCTCGTAGTAGCCCTTGTAGTCCGGGTGCATCGGGAAGCCGAACATTTCGGCGTGCCCGCTGTAGATCGACTTGATGATGGCCTGGCGATCGACCGCCATGTTCATCGCGCGGCGCACGCGGATGTCGTCGAACGGCTTCACGTCGGTGCGCATGGCCATGTAGGTGCCGACCATGCCGAGCGTGCGCGACCACTTGAGTTGCGGTGCCTGCTTCTTCAGGTCTTCGACCTCGCTGGCGCGAATCACTTCGAGGATGTCGAGCTTGCCGGTGCGCAGCAGCGAGTAGCGCGTGGCCTCGTCCTTGATGGTGCGGTAGGTGACCTTGTCGACGAAGGGCAGCTTGTACTCGGCGCCGCCGATCTTTTCCTTGTCCCAGTAGTTGGGGTTCTTGACATAGGTGTTCGAGTTGCCGGACTGGAAGTCCTGCAGCAGGAAGGGCCCCGTACCGTTCACGTTCTTCCAGTTGGAGGCGCCGGCCTCGACCACCTCCTTGGGCACGATGGCCGAGTAGTAGCCCCAGCCCCAGCGATAGTCCCACTCGGCGTTGTAGTGCTTGAAGTTGAAGACCACCGTGTGCTTGTCAACGGCCTCGACCTTGCCGATGTGGTCAAGGTATTCGGGGATCTTCTTCGGGCTCTTCTGCTGGCGCTCGACGGCATACACCACGTCGTCGGCCACAAATTCGCGCGACTTCATCACGCCCGGCTTCTCGGGGTACATCACGCCCTTGCGAAGCTTGACCTCCAGCTTGAGCGGGTCGATCCACTTCCAACTCTCGGCGAGCTCGCCGCGGATCGCGTCGGTGGGCAGCCAGGCATCGGCCACGAACTGATGCTTGCCGCCGTTCTTGACCGACTTCGACAGGTCACCCGACCACAGCACCTCGTACTGGCCGCCGGCGTCGTGGTTGATCTTCCAGTTGTAGTCGGCCGGGTCCCACGACAGGGCCGAGATGCCGACATACACCGTGCCCAGGCGCAGCTCGCCGCCGTACTGCGGTTTGCCTTGCGCGCTGGCCACCGCGGGCGCCAGTGCGGCGGCCACGGCCATCACGCAGGCGGTCAGACTGAGGTTCATCTTCTTCATTCGCGTCTCCTAGCGGAATTGCAGTCCGGCATGGCCGGGGTTCGTGCCCATCTCACTTCTACGTGCTTGCTTGGACTTCGATGTCGACCACGGCGCGGGCGGATGCCGGTGTCGGGGAGGGGGATCAGCGCGAGCCGCGCATGCGAGGGTCGAGCAGGTCGCGCAGGGCGTCGCCGAACACGTTGGTGGCGTACACCATCACGGTCAGGCACAGGCCCGGGGCGAGGGCCAGCCACGGGCCCTGGAACATGTACGTGCGCCCGCTGCCGGAGAGCATGCCGCCCCAGGTGGGCGCGGGCGGCGGCACGCCCAGGCCCAGGAAGGCGAGGCCTGATTCGGCCAGGATCACGGTGCCCACCCGGGTGGTGAAGATCACGATCACCACCGGCATCACGTTGGGCAGGATGTGCTTCCACAGGATGCGCACGACCGACGCGCCGAGCGACTGCGCGGCGTGCACGTACATGTTCTCGCGTACCGCGACCACGGCGCTGCGGATGATGCGCGAGCCGTCGATGCCGAGCAGGATGCCCAGCGTGAGGATGGTCTGCATCATGCCGGGGCCGAAGATCGACACCACCACGATCAGGATGATCAGGCTCGGGAAGCTCATCCATGCATCGACGAAACGCTGGATGATCATGTCGGTGCGGCCGCCCGCGTAGCCGCTGACCACGCCGATGACGATGGAGATGATGGTGGAAAGCGCCGCCGCCGAGCAGCCGATGATCACCGACAGCCGTGCACCATAGATGCAGCGCGAGAGCATGTCGCGCCCCAGGTTGTCGGTGCCGAACCAGTGGGCCCACGAGGGCGCCTGCAGCCGCTCGAGCATGTTCAGCTCGTTGAAGCCGAAGGGTGCGATCACGTCGGCAAAGATGCCGCACAAAAGCATGAACAGCAGCACCGCGCCACCGGCGGCACCGAGCGGCTTGGTGCGGATCAGGCGGCCGAGGATGCCGCGCGAAGGCGGGCGCGAGACGGCGCGCGTGGCGAGGTCGTTGAGGACGGCGGACATGTCAGTGCACCCTTCGCGCTGCGCTCGGTCCCGCCAGGCGGGAGGGTTCGTACGTGGCGTGGACCTGCGTGCTCATCAGCGGTACCTCACCTTGGGGTCGAGCAGGCCGTAGCTCAGGTCGACGATCAGGTTGATCACCATCACGGCCAGGCCGACCACGAGAAAGACGCCGGTGATGATGGGGTAGTCTCGTTGGTTCACGGCGTCGAGCAGCAGCAGGCCCATGCCCGGGATCACGAAGATCTGCTCAATGATCACCGCGCCGCCGATCAAGAGCGGCGCCTGCAGCCCGATCAGCGTGACCACCGGGATCAAGGCATTGCGCAGTGCATGGCGCACCACCACCAGCGGCTCCGACAGGCCCTTGGCCCAGGCGGTGCGGATGTAGTCCTGGCGCAGCACCTCGAGCATCATCGTGCGCGTGAGCCGCATCGTGATGGCCGATAGCGAGGCGCCGAGGATCATCGCCGGGATGATCATCTGTTTGAGGTTCTGCCACGGGTCGGTGAAGAAGGGTACGTACTCGACCTCGGGCGACCAGTCCCACCAGATCGACGGAAAGACCATCACCATGGTGCCGATCCAGAAGCTGGGCACCGCCAGCAGCAGGATGGAGAACGAGCGGCCGATGTAGTCGCCGGCGGTGTCTTGGCGGATCGCGGAGTAGACCCCGATCGGAATCGCAATCATCAGCCCGATGATGAGCGCGAGCAGCCCCAGCTCGAAGGTGACGGGCAGGCGAGCACGCAGGAAGTCGGTGACGGGTGCGTTCTGCCACAGCGAGTTGCCGAAGTCGCCGCGAAAGAGGATGTTGCCCGCCCAGCGGAAGTACTGCTCCCACATGGGCCGGTCGAGGCCGAGCGCAGCGACGACCTGATCGCGGCTCAGCGTGTCGGCGCCCATGTCGTTCTGGCTGAGCATCAAGTCGATGATGTCGCCGGGGATCAGGCGCACCGTCACGAACACGATCAGGCTGGCGAAGAACAGCGTGGGCAACAGCGACAGCAGTCGCCGGACGACGTAGCCGCGCATCAGCCGTTCACCTCACGTTTTGCATCGCTGCTGGCCGCAGTGTCGGTGGCTTGTTGCCGCCATACCCAATCTTCGGCCTGAAGGAATCCTGTCTGCATTCGCTCGCCTCGATCTCGTGCGCAACACGGGCTGCGCCAACGCGGCCATCATCCATCGAACACGCGGCTGCGTCTTGCAGGGCAAACACTTAGCCGAGGCTGAATGGCAGCCCCGCACGGCCATACCATTCTTTCGAAATGAGGGAAAACGCGGGTTTGATGCACGGAACTCGTGCATGCTCGGCAGATCGCGTTTCGGCTTTGCGTCAGCGAGGCCAGGCAGCGAGCAAGCCGCGCAATGCGGTGATGAATGCCAGCGGCTGATCCACCATCAGGTGATGGCGCGCCGCAGGGATCTCGATGCGCGGCGAGCCGGCAGGCGCAAGGCTCGCGATGTACGCCAGCACCTCGTCGTCGAACAGCGCCGACTGCGCGCCCCACATGATGGCGACCGGGCAGGGCAGCGCCGCGAAGTCGGGCACCGGGTTCTCCATGCGCATGTCGCGCCACTGGTAGGGGTCGAAGCGCCAGGTCCAGCCCTGCTGGTCGCCTGTGCTGCCGTCTCGCGGCACCTGCTTGAGTGCGCCACGCGCGATGTGGTCGGCGATGTAGAGGTTCTTGCACACCTGGGGCGGCACGAAGCGGAAGCGCGCCAATGCGCTCGGCAGATCGTCGTAGACGCGCGTGGGGCGCGGGTCGTTGTTGCTGGGCGCGCCGGGGCGGCGGCGTGCCTTGCGCATCTCGGGCGTCATCACCGGCGAATCGACCATCACCAGCCCGCCCGCCTGGGCTGCATTGCGCGCGGCAAAGCGCAATGCCGGGAAGCCTCCGAACGAATGCGCCACCAGCACGGGCTTTCTCGGGCCCTGCATCAGGCCGGTGGATTCGATCACCGCGCCGATCTCGCCGGCGAAGGTGTCGATGGAATAGGCGTCGCGCCAGCCCGAGCCGCCCATGCCCGACCACGACAGTGCGGCCACGCGGTAGTCATCTGCAAAGAAGGGTGCGATGAAACTCCACCAGTCGGCGTGGGCGCGGTTGCCGTGCAGCAGCAGCAGGCCGGGCTTGCCGACCTCGCCCCATGTGAGGGTTTCGATGGGCGTTCCGCCGACCTCGGTGACACTGCGCTGCGGCGTGCGCTGCAGGGCCTCGTCGAACCAGCGCGGGGACTCGGGTTTCTCGCCATTGAAGGCGGCCAAGGGGGCTTGAATGTTGGCTTCTTTGGCAGAGAGTTCGGTCACGGGATGGGTGTCCGGAATGGAAACTCAGGTATGCAGGTGGGCAAAACCCGTTTGTCGCACGCGAGACTGGCCCTCGGCCAGTGATGTTCTATAAAGTGAACTGGCGTTGCGCGCGCCCCCACTAAGGCAGATTAGAAAAATCAGTCTGCCAGAGATTCAGGGCTTGTGCCACCGGGCAAGCGCCGGGGCGCGCAGACGGCAACTTCAACAACGGAGATGAGCCATGAACTTCACGATGTCAGAACGGCAGGCGTATTGGCGCGATCGCGTCATCGCCTTCATGAACCAACACGTCTACCCAGCCGTGCCGACCTACTACAAGCAGATGAAGGACTTCGGCGAGAACCGCTGGCAGGTCGTGCCGGTGGTCGAAGAGCTCAAGGCCGTCGCCAAGAAGGAAGGCCTGTGGAACCTCTTCCTGCCCAAGGATTCGCTGCCTGAAGACAGCCCCTACCGCGGTGCCGGCCTCACCAATCTCGAGTACGCCATGTGTGCCGAAGAGATGGGCAAGGTGGTCTTCGGTTCCGAAGTCTTCAACTGCTCGGCGCCAGATACCGGCAACATGGAAGTGCTGGCCCGCTACGCGAACGACGAGCAGAAGAAGATGTGGATGGAGCCGCTGCTCGACGGCAAGATCCGCTCCGCCTTCCTGATGACCGAGCCCGCCGTGGCTTCGTCGGACGCGACCAACATCGCGATGGAGATCAAGCGCGACGGCGATCACTATGTGCTCAACGGCCGCAAGTGGTGGTCGTCCGGCGTGGGCGACCCGCGCTGCAAGATCGCCATCGTGATGGGCAAGAGCAACCCCGATGCGCCCGCGCACGCACAGCAGTCGCAGATCCTGGTGCCGCTCGATACCCCGGGCATCGAGATCGTCCGCATGCTGCCGGTGTTCGGTTTCGACGACGCGCCGCACGGCCACGCCGAAGTGGTGTTCACCAATGTGCGCGTGCCGGCCGAGAACCTGCTGCTCGGTGAAGGCCGCGGCTTCGAGATCGCACAGGGCCGCCTCGGCCCGGGCCGCATCCACCACTGCATGCGCACCATCGGCAGCGCCGAACTGGCGCTCGAGAAGATGATGAAGCGCCTGCAATCGCGCGTGGCCTTCGGCAAGCGCATCATCGACCACTCGCTGTGGGAAGAGCGCATCGCCACCGCCCGCATCGACATCGAGATGACGCGCCTGCTGTGCCTCAAGGCGGCCGACATGATGGACAAGGTCGGCAACAAGGTTGCCAAGCTGGAGATCGCGATGATCAAGGTGCAGGCCCCGCGCATGGCGCTGAAGATCATCGACGACGCGATCCAGGCCTTTGGTGGCGCCGGCGTCAGCGAAGACGCAGGCCTGGCCAAGCAGTACGCCGGCATCCGCACGCTGCGCCTGGCCGATGGGCCGGATGAGGTGCATAACCGCACGATCGCGCGATTGGAGATGGGGAAATATCGCGCGCCGAAGGCGTAAGAGCTTCTTCCGAGCCCCTTGATGGATGAGGGGCCAAGAGGGCCTTCGATACCTCAGGCTGAGCGGCCGGAGGCGATCGAAGGCCCTTGTCATTGGGTGGCTTCGTGAGCCCCAGCCCGCTCAGGCTGAGGTATCGAAGTCCCGCTCAGATGGTGGTGCGGTGCGTGATCCGCTTCAGCCTGCGGCCTGCATCGCCTTGCCCACTTCGTTACGCCCTTGCTCGGCGCCGCTCTCCGGCACGACCTCTTGATCGCGATCCGAGATCACCTCGAACTGCGCTGCGACCTGGTCATCCGCATCGTCACCTGTGCCGATGTGCGTGCCCATCGTCATCGTGACGTAGCTGCGCGCAAACGTGCCGGCGCCGGCGTTGAGGATGGTGCGGGTGGGTGCGTCTTCGCTCACCAGGTACAGCAAGCCAGGCGTCACGGCTGCGGGCGCCAGCTTGTCCAGCACCACCTGCGGCATCAGCCCTTCGGTCATCGCGGTGGCGGCAGTCGGTGCGAGGCAGTTGACCTTCACGTTGTCCTTCGCGCCTTCGAGCGAGAGCGTCTGCATCAGGCCGACCAGCGCCATCTTCGCGGCGCCGTAGTTCGACTGGCCGAAGTTGCCGAAGAGGCCCGACGACGAGGTGGTGTGGACGATGCGGCCGTACTTCTGCGCGCGCATGATCTCCCACACGGCCTTGGTGCAGTACACGGCGCCCATCAGGTGCACGTCGACCACGAGCTTGAAGTCGGCCATCTCCATCTTGCTGAAGCTCTTGTCGCGCAGGATGCCTGCGTTGTTGACGAGGATGTCGACACGGCCCCAGGTGTCCACCGTGGTCTTGACCATGGCTTGCACGGCATCGAAGTCGGTGACCGAGCACGACACCGCGATCGCTTGGCCGCCTGCTGCCTTGATTTCGCCGGCGACCTTCTGTGCGCCTTCGCCCAGGTCGTTGACAACCACCTTCGCGCCACGCCTGGCGAGTGCAAGGGCGTGCTCACGGCCCAGGCCGCCACCTGCGCCTGTCACGATCGCGACACGGTCGGTAAAACTAATGCTCATGGTTCTCTTTCAAACAATCTGGTATGTTTTCCTGCGCTCTGAAGAAGCCCTGTTTTCACAGGGAGACTCATCACGCGGAGACATCGGGTTAGAAAAGTCGGTTGGTCGTTTCGTTCAGCGTTTCGTCCAGCCAGCCCGGTCTGAAACGGCCTTCGTTTGGCCCCCAATTTAACCAGCAAGGAACTGTCATGTCGTTGTTCTCACTCGCCGGCAAGGTTGCCGTGATCACAGGCTCGTCGCGCGGCATCGGCAAGGCGATTGCCGAGCGCATGGCCGAGCAGGGCGCCAAGGTGGTGATCTCGTCGCGCAAGCCCGAGCCGTGTGCCGAAGTGGCGGCGTCGATCAACGCGGCCTATGGCGCAGGCAGCGCGATCTCGATCCCCGCCAACATCTCGTCGAAGGACGAGCTCAAGCATCTGATCGACGAGACCACGCGCCAGCTCGGCAAGGTCGACATCGTGGTGTGCAACGCCGCCAGCAACCCCTACTACGGCCCCATGGCCGGCATCGAGGACGACCAGTTCCGCAAGATCCTCGAGAACAACGTGATTGCCAACCACTGGCTGATCAATTTCGCGGTGCCGCAGATGATCGAGCGCAAGGATGGCGCCATCATCATCGTGTCGTCGATCGGTGGCCTGCGCGGCTCGCCGGTGATTGGCGCCTACAACGTCTCCAAGGCGGCCGACTTCCAACTCGCGCGCAACCTGGCGGTCGAGTACGGCCAGCACAACATCCGCGTGAACTGCATTGCGCCGGGCCTCATCAAGACCGACTTCGCCAAGGCGCTGTGGGACAACCCCGAGACCCTCAAGCGCTCGACCGCCAACGCGCCGCTGCGCCGCATCGGCGAGCCCGACGAGATCGCCGGCGCGGCGGTCTTCCTCGCCTCCAAGGCGGGCTCGTTCATGACAGGCCAGGCGCTCGTGATCGACGGCGGCGTGACCATCTGACCATCCGGGTGAACCCATGAGCACCGACACCTTGCAAAGTTTCCGCGAGGAAACGCGCACTTGGCTGGCGCAGAACTGCCCGCCCGAGATGCGCAAGCCCATCACCAGCGAAGACGATGTCTGCTGGGGCGGCCGCCAGTGGAAGTTCACGTCCGACGCGCAACGCGTGTGGCTCGAACGCATGGCCGCCAAGGGCTGGACGGTGCCCACCTGGCCCAAGGAGTACGGTGGCGGCGGGCTCAGCGGCGAAGAGGCCAAGGTGCTCGCGCAGGAGATGCGCGCTATCGGCGCCCGCGCGCCGGTACAGAGCTTCGGCATCTGGATGCTGGGGCCCGCGCTGCTCAAGTTCGGCACGCACGCGCAGAAGCTCGAGTTCCTGCCGCCCATCGCGCGCGGCGAGATACGCTGGTGCCAGGGCTACTCCGAGCCCAACGCGGGTTCTGATCTCGCTTCGTTGCAGACACGCGCTGATGACAAGGGCGATCACTTCATCGTCAACGGCCAGAAGATCTGGACCTCATACGCCGACAAGGCGGACTGGATCTTCTGCCTGGTGCGCACCGACCCGCAGGCCAAGAAGCACACTGGCATCAGCTTCGTGCTCTTCGACATGGCCTCGCCTGGCGTGAGCACCAAGCCCATCCTGCTGATCTCGGGCAAGTCGCCGTTCTGCGAAACCTTCTTCGACAACGTGCGCGTCGAGAAGAGGAACCTCGTGGGCACGCTCAACGCCGGCTGGGATGTCGCCAAGTACCTGCTGACGCACGAGCGCGAGATGATCGGTGGCATCGGCGACCGCGGCGCGGCCAAGCCGCTGGGTGTGGTGGCGGCAGGCCTGGTGGGCACTGATGCGAGCGGGCGCCTGGCCGACCCACTGCTGCGCGCGCAGATCGCGCAGTTCGAGGTCGACGAAGCGGCCTTCCGCCTGACCATGGAGCGCGCCATGGACGAAGCCCGTGCCGGCCACGGCAACCCGGCCTTCAGCTCGGTGCTCAAGTACTACGGCGCCGAGCTCAACAAGCGCCGCCACGAACTGCTCATGCAGGCAGGCGGCAGCGATGCGCTCGAGTGGGAAGGCGAGCGCTCCCGCGACGGCGCCGCAGCACGTACCTGGCTGCGCACCAAGGGCAACTCCATCGAGGGCGGCACGAGCGAGGTGCAGCTCAATGTGATTGCCAAGCGCATCTTGAACCTCCCTGGCGCTTGATAAGTACCAACCGCTCAGGCTGAGGTGTCGAAGCCTTCCACGGCCTGCGCCGGCCTTCGATACCTCAGGCTGAGCGGGTTCAGCAATCTCCGAAAAGACACACACATGGCACTCGTCCTCACCGAAGAACAAGGCATGCTGCGCGACAGCGCCAAGGCCTTTCTGGCCGACAACGGACCCGTTTCCGAGCTTCGCAAGCTGCGCGACGGCCGCAGCGCCGATGGCTTCGGCCGTGCACTGTGGAAGCAGTTCGCCGAGATGGGCTTCACCGGCGTGCTGATCCCCGAGGCCTACGGCGGCATGGGCCTTGGCCTGGTCGAGGCGGGTGTGGTGATGGAAGAGATCGGCCACAACCTGACGGCTTCGCCCTTCCTGGCCTCCAGCATCGTCGCGGCGAGTGCGATCCTGGCTGCGGGCACCGAGGTCCAGAAGCAAGCCACGCTGCCCGGGATTGCCACAGGCGAGTTGATCGCAACGCTCGCTGTCGACGAGCACAGCAAGCACAACCCGCACAACACGTCGCTCAAGGCCGAGAAGTCCGGTGACGGCTACACGCTCGATGGCCACAAGACCTTCGTGCTCGATGGCCACGTGGCTGATCTGTTGATCGTGGCAGCGCGAACCGGCGGTGCCAAGGGCGATCTCGCGGGCCTCACGCTGTTCCTGGTCGATGCAGCGACTCCGGGAGTAAGCGTCGAGCGTGCTGCGATCGTCGATGCACACAATGCCGCGCGCGTGAGCTTCAGCCGCGTCGCGGTCCCCGGCAACGCTGTGCTCGGCACGGTGGGAGAGGGGTTTACGCCTCTCAATGTTGCGCTGAATGCGGGTCGCGTGGGTGCCGCGGCCGAGATGCTGGGCATTTCCGACGAAGTGTTCACCCGCACGGTGGTCTACCTGAAAGAGCGGCAACAGTTCACCAAGATCATCGGAGAGTTCCAGGCGCTGCAGCACCGAGCTGCGCACCTCTATTGCGAGATCGAGTTCACCCGCTCGGCCGTTCTCAAGGCATTGCAGTCCGTGGGCGAAGGCGGCCCTGCGGCGGTCGGGCTGGCCTCGGTGGCCAAGGCCAAGGCCGGAACGACGGTCACGCTCGCGGTGCAAGAGGGCGTGCAGATGCACGGCGGCATCGGCATGACCGATGAGTTCGAAATCGGCTTCTTCATGAAGCGTGCGCGCGTGCTTCAAGAACTCTTCGGCGACGCAAACTACCACGCCCACCAGCTCGCCCAGCTCAAGCAGTACTGAGCCAGGGAGCGCCCGCCGATCTACGCGCGGACCTTGCCAGCGCGCGCCTGCGGGCTTGCATGGGGCGTGACAGTTGGTGCGAGCGCCTTGCTGGCCAGCAGCAGTGCCACCAGGGCTTCGCCGCCCACCGAGATGTGCTCGCGCATCAACGCTGTGGCCGCTTCGCTGTCGCCGCTGCAAATGGCGTCGACGAGGGCCTGGTGCTCGGCGGCCGACTTCTGCATGCGCCCCGGCTGGTGGAAGGTGTGCCTGCGGAAGGCCGCCAGGCGCTTGCGCACATTGCGCGCCTGCTCCACCAGCACGGTGTTGCCGCTTGCCTCGAAGATGGTTTCGTGCAAGGCCCCGTTGGCCGCGAAGTAGCCGCGCGCGTCGCCTTTGGCGACGCAGCGTGAGCAGGCGTCGCAGGCCGCGCGGATGGCTTTCGTGAGTGCGGGCGTGACGCGCCGCGCCGCCAGCCGGGCGATGGCGGCCTCGATCTCGCAGAGCGCTTCGAGCAAGGCAGCCAGTTCATCGGCACTGGGGTGGCGCACGTAGATGCCCGAGCGTGGCGCGATGTGGACCAGGCCCTGCGCCGAGAGCAGCATGAGCGCCTCGCGCACCGGCGTTCGAGAGGCATCGAAGCTCGCGGCCAGGGCCTTCTCGTCGATCGCGCTGCCAGGCGGCCGCACGCCCGACAGGATCTCGGCTTCGATGCTGGTGCGAATGCGTTCCTGGATGCTCATCATCGGCGTGGGCTTGTGCGTGGTGGTCATGCGCTGGCGGGCCGGGTGGATGTTGCAAGAGGCTCAGCGACCGGTGAAGCGCGGCGGCCGCTTGGCGGCCCAGGCCGCAGCGCCTTCCTTCAGGTCGTCGGACTTCGCGGCGCGGGCGATGTCGCGCTGCAGGTCGGCTTCGTCGAGCACACCGCGCGCGATGCGGCTCAGGTGCTTTTTCATGCCGAGCAGTGCCAGTGGTGCCATGCCGGACAGCGTGTCGGTGAGGCGGTCGGCGGTGGCATGCAGCTCGCCCGCCGCGACGAGGTGGGTGAGGAAGCCGCAGTCGCGCATCTCCTCGGCGCCGATCTTGTCGGCCGTGAGAAAGAGCCGCTTGGCCATGTTCACGCCGATGCGGCTCACGTAGCGCTCCAGCCCGCGCTGATAGAAGTGCAGGCCCAGGCGCGCCGCGGGCATGAACATCTCGACATCGTGCGAGCCGATGCGGAAGTCGCACGCCAGCGCCATATCGGTCGCGCCGCCATACACACCCCCTTGCAGCACGGCGATGGTGACCGGCCGCGCCTCCTCGAAGGCATCGACCATCTGGTCGAAGCGTAGCGTGCGCGGCCCGCCGATGGCGGTGATGTCGTAGCCGCTGCAGAAGTACTTGCCGGTGGCTTGCAGGCGCAGCACCAGCACCTCGTCGTGTTCGTTGACGGTGGCGATGTGATCGACCAGCGCCTGCACGTCATCGGGCTCCAGCCGATTGGCCTGGCGCGCGCGGCGCAGCGTGATGGTGGCGACGTGGCCTTCGATCTGCAGTTCGGGTTCCATGCGCGGATTCTCTACCGGCCCTCGAAGCGGGGCAGCCGCTTCTCGGCGAAGGCGCGGCGGCCCTCGGCGTAGTCGGCGCTGTCGAAGCAGGCGTCCACCAGGGCGGCCACATCGTCCGAGTCGGTGCGTGAATAGCGCTCGTACGCGTTGACTGCCGCCTTGGCGGCACGCACGGTGAGCGGCGCATTGCGTGCGATGCCCTCGGCGTAGCTGCGCACGCGGGCTTCGAGTGCCGATTCCTCGATGACGAAGTTCACCAGGCCGATGCGCAGGGCTTCGTCCGCCTGCACGAAGCGCGCGCTGAACAGCAGGTCGCGAGCGTTCGATGGGCCCACAAGCCGCGCCAGTGCCGCCACGCCAGCGTACTCGTAGCCCAGGCCGAGCTTGGCCGCGGGGATGCCGAAGGTCGAATTGGCCGAGGCAAACCGCAGGTCGGCGCTCAGCGAGACTGCGAGCCCGCCGCCGATGCAGTAGCCCTGGATCATCGCGATCAGCGGCTTGTGCAGCCGTGCCAAGCCCAGGCGGCCCCGCTCGGCGGTTTCGGCGTAACGCTTGCGCTGCTCGGCGTTCGCGCGTTGCTGGTCGAACTCGGAGATGTCGGCGCCCGAGGCAAATGCCTTGCCGCCGGCGCCCTTGAGCACCACCGCTCGCACGGCGTCATCAGCCGCCAGGGCCTCCATCGCGTGGCCCAGGCCTTGCCACATCTCGAGCGAGATGGCGTTGCGGCGCTCGGGGTTGTTGAAGGTGACCCAACCGATGCCGCTCGCATCGGTGTGGGCGAGCACTTTGTCGGTGCCGAGATCGATCATGCGATGGCTCCTTGTTCGCGCAGGGCGTCGATGCGATCGTCGTCGTAGCCGAACTCGCGCAGCAGCTCGCGCGTGTGCTCGCCGGCGTCCGGCGCGGCATGGTGGAAGCGCTCGGGGTGCGGAAAGCGCGACAGGTTGATCGGCGAGCGCACCAGGTTCAGGTCGCCCAGGGCGGGGTGCGGGGCCGGGCGCGTCATGCGCAGGTGCTGGGCCTGCTCGTCGTCGAAGGCCTGCCCGACGTCGAGGATCGGCCCGCAGGGCACACCCACCGCATTGAGGCGCGCGACCAGATCGGTGGAGGTGAACCGTCGGGTCTGCGTGTTGAGATCGGCATTGAGCTGCTCGCGGTGCTGGATGCGCGAGCGCACGTCGGCGTAGTCGGGGTGGTTCAGCAGGTGCCCGGCATCGAGCGTGGAGCACAGCGCGGCCCACATCTTGGGTGTGCTGGCCGCGAGGTTGACGAGGCCGTCGCTGGCCTCGAACACGCCCATGGGCACCGCCGTGGGGTGGAAGTTGCCCTGCTGCTGTGGCACATCGCGCGACATGGTGTAGCGCGCGCCCTGGAAATCGAGCTTGTTGAGCATCGATTCGAGCAGCGAAGTGTGGACCCATTGGCCTTCGCCGGTGTGCTCGCGGTGCAGCAACGCGAGCAGGATGCCCTGGCCCAGGAACATGCCGGCCGAGGTGTCGGACACGGCGATACCCGCCCGCATCGGCCCCTGCCCGGGCTCGCCCGTGATCGACATCAGGCCGGACAGGCCCTGCACCACCTGGTCGACGCCGGGCCGGTCGCTGTAGGGGCCGTCTTGCCCGAAGCCGGAGATGCTCGCGAGGATGATGCGCGAGCTGACCGCGCGCAGCTGCTCGTAGTCGAGGCCAAGCCGCGTCTTCACGTCGGCGCGGAAGTTCTCCACGACCACGTCGGCACGCCGCACCATCGCGTGCAGCACCTCCAGCCCGCGCGGGTGCTTGAGGTCGATGCACAGGCTGCGCTTGTTGCGGTGCAGGTTCTGCTCGTCGGCGCCGCGCCGCGCGCCCGTCATCGAGTTGCCGGCCTGGTGCGGTGGCGGCTCGATGCGGATGACGCGCGCACCCCAGTCGGCCAGCAGGCGCACGGCGGCGGGGCCGGCGCGAGCCACGGTGAGGTCGAGGACCGTGTACTTCGAGAGGGGCATGGGTCTGAGTGCTCGGCGGTGGGATTCTTGGCGGTCGATCTCTTGGGGTGGTCGCTTAGCGATAGTTCAGCGGCCCGCCCGGGCGGAAGGCGGGCAACTGGCTCATGGCTTCCCGCTCTACGCCGCGCGGATCGTTCTGCAAACTGCAGTCGAGGTTGAACACCATGGTGTTCCTCGATTGCGGTGTAAACGCGGGCCAGTCGGGCAGCCCTTGCGCAGCGGGTCGCCCGTGGCGCGCGAAGTGGGCCCACGCGGCCATCATCTTGCGAGAGAGATCCACCAGTTCGGGCGCCTGTCCTGTGAAGGCGGCGGCAGCATCGAGATTGCCGAAGATGAACGGCAACTCCGCCGTGTGCGGCGAGCGCAGCCTGCCACCGAACACGGGGCTCTCCCACGCGAACTCGTACATGTAGACCGGTGCGCCCTGCTGTTGCGCCTTCTGCTCGGCGCCGCGGATGTTGGTGACGCGGTACATGTGGTCGCTGGCGATGTAGGCCAGCACGTCGCTCGGCGAAGCGCCGGGGTGTTGCGACTGGTACACCGAGATCAACGCATCGGCTTGTGCGACGTCGATGCGCATGAAGCGCTTGATGCGCTGGAAGGCGTCTTCCGCGCTGAGCATGAAGTTCGATGGATCAATCGCGAGATAGAAGGTCGCCTCGGTGGCCGTGGCGCCCACCAGCATCGGGATGTGCGCCGAGATTTCGGGTGCCTGCGGGAAGAACGGGTGCCGCGTGAGCGAGCGGCCGTCGATCACCGGGCGGAAGTTGTCCTGCCCGCCATTGGCAGACACCACATTGAGCATCGCGCGGACCAGGTCGGCCGTCGGCAACCTCTGCAGCGACGCGAAGTTGCCGGGCGACAGGCCGATCTCCTGCAGCAGCTGGTGGGTGGCGCGGTAGGAGTCTTCGTGCTCCTGAACGTGGAAGCCCGACGAGGAGCTTTGCACCACCGCGCGGTGGAACAGCCCCTGCGCCTGCGGCATGGCCATCAGGATCGCGACCTTGGCGCCGCCGCCCGATTGGCCGAAGATCGTCACGCACGCCGGGTCGCCCCCGAAGCCCGCGATGTTGTCGCGCACCCATTGCAGCGCGAGCACGAGATCGAGCATGCCGGCGTTGCCGGCATCGGCAAATCGCTCGTCGGCGCCTGCGGGCGGGCACAGGTAGCCGAAGAGGTTCAGGCGGTGGTTCACCGTGACGACCACCACGTCTTCATGAAGGGCCAGCGCGCTGCCATCGAGCACGGGCGTGTCGCCGGCGCCGAAGGAGAACGCGCCGCCATGCAGGTAGACCATCACCGGGCGTTTGGCGTTGTCGGTGGCGGCAGTGAAGACGTTGAGCACCAGGCAGTCTTCGCCCTGCGGCGTCTCGCTCGTCAGCCACTGAAAGATGCGCGTGCGAGGGGTCGGCGGCTGCGGAGAACAGGGGCCGAAGGCGAGGGTGTCGCGCACACCTGTCCAGGGCTCGTGTGGCAGCGGCGCCAGAAAACGCCGCGCGCCGGAGGTCGACGCGCCGTAGGGGATGCCCTTGAACACGGCAACGCCGCGCTCATGGGCGCCGCGCACGCGGCCGTGTGTGGTGTTGACGATCGGGCCGGACGGGGGGTGGATCTGATCGGACAAGGTGACGCTCCCTGCTGTAATTGATATATCTGTCGAAGATATGAATATTCGACAGCCACGTCAATCCTGGAGAGCGCGGCAATGTGCGGCGCCGAACGAACCTCGCGCGAGCTGGGGCTGCTGCTACAGCTACAGCTACAGCTACAGGTCAGCGCGGTAGCGGTCGAGCATCTGCGCTTGCGTCTCGACCGGCCCGGCCATGCCGGTCTGGTCGCCGATCATCTCGCCCATCGTCGGCAGCGCCGAGCGCGGCAGTTGTGCATCGGCCGCCCACAGGCGCGAGCGCATGAAGGCCTTGGCACAGTGCAGGTAGACCTCGTCGGCGCTCACGACGATGGCGGTTTGCGGCGGGTTCTGCTCTGCCGCGAAGTGGCCCAGGTGTGCCGGATCGCGTGACAGCCAGGCGCGGCCGTTGATGCGCAGCGTTTCATCCACACCGGGGATCATGAAGATCAGCCCCGCCTTGCCGGTCTCGATGATGTTCTGAAGCGAGTCGAGACGGTTGTTGCCTTTGGCATCGGGGATCAGCAGCGTGCGGTCGTCCAGCACCTTCACGAAGCCCGGCGCGCCGCCGCGAGGCGATGCGTCCGGCATGCCCTGTGCGCCGGCGGTCGCCAGCACGAGGAAGGGCGCAAGCTCGATGAAGCGGCGGCTGTGCGCTTCGAGAGCGCCGAGCTGCTTGGCGAGGGTGCGGCCCTTGGGCTGCGCGTAGAGGCGGCGCAGCTCGGCGAGCGTGGCAACTCGGTGTTCGCTCACGCGTGGGCCTTGGCGGCATGCACGTGCTTGTCGCGCAACTCGCGCTTGAGCACCTTGCCGATGGCGCTGCGCGGCAGCTCGTCGATGTAGTGCACGGCCGAGACGCGCTGCGTCTTGCCGACCTGGTGGGCGAACCAGTCCTGCAGCGCCTGCTCGGTGATCGGCTCGCCCGGCTTCTTGACCACGTAGGCCACCGGCGTCTCGCCCCACGCGTCGGAGGGCACGCCGACCACGGCCACGTCGGCCACGGCGGCATGCTGGCGCAGGATGGCTTCGAGGTCGCTCGGGTAGACGTTGAAGCCGCCGGTGATGATCATGTCCTTCTTGCGGTCCATCAGCGTGAGGAAGCCGTCTTCGTCGAAACGACCCACGTCGCCGGTGCGGATGAAGCGCTCGCCTTCGGGGCTGTACCACTCGGCGTCGCGTGTCTTGCCGGGTTGCTGGTGATAGCCGGTCATCATCGACACGCTCTTGCCCACCACCTCGCCCATCTCGCCGATCGGCACCTCCTTGCCGTGCTCGTCGATCAGGCGGATGTCGTGGCCTTCGGCCGGCTTGCCCACGGTGTGCAGCTTGGTCGGGTGCGCATGCGCTTCGAGGATGCAGGTGCCGCCGCCTTCGGTCATCCCGTAGAACTCGTTGAGCGTGCCGGGCCAGCGCTTCACGATGTCGGCCTTGAGTGCGGCGCCGAAGGGTGCGCTGGTGCAGAACTTGGCGGTGAAGCTCGACAGGTCGAAGGCATCGAAGTCGGCAACGGCCATGATGCGCTGGTACTGCACCGGCACGAGCATGGTGTGCGTCACGTGGTACTTCTGTGCGAGTTCGAGGTAGCCCCGCGCGTCGAACTTGGGCATGAGCACCACGGTGCCGCCCCAGGCCAGCGTGGGGAAGAACACCACCAGCGTGGTGTTGCTGTACAGCGGCGTGGCGAGGATGGTCGTGGCGTGCGGGCCGTAGTTGTAGGCGCCGCCACCACGGCGCACGTGCGCCCAGCGCATGCTGTGCGGCTGCACGATGCCCTTGGGCGTACCGGTGGTGCCCGACGAATAGATGATGTTGAAGGCCCAGCCGGGTTGCGACTTGACCGCCTTGAACGGGGTGCCAGCAGGTGCGACCCAGTCGACGAGCTGCGTGCACGTCGAGCCACCGAGCGTCGATCCGTCGAGCGAGACGCGGGGGATCTTCAGCGCCTCTGCGGCCTTGACCGCTTCGGCCGTGGCGGCTTCGGTGAAGAGGATCTTCGCGTCGGCGTCGGTCAGCATGCCTTGCAGCTGCTCCGGCGTGGATCCGGGGGCGAGCGGCGCTACCACCACGCCGGCACGCAAGGCGCCGAGAAAGATCGCCGCGTAGTGCACCGACGAGTAGGCACAGATGGCGATGGCCTGCTGCGGCTTCACGCCGTCGCGTTTCAACGCGGCGGCCACGCGGTCCATCATGGCGTCGAGCTGGGCATACGTGACGCTGGCGGTCTTGTCGACCAGCGCAAGGCGTTTCGGGTCGCGCTTGGCGTGGCTGCGGATCAGGTCGGCGATGAGGCCGAAGTCGTTCTCGAAGGGGGCGGCGATCGGGTCCATGGGTGTCTCGGCAATTGAACGTGCGCTGCGGGCTTGGGCCGGCAGGGCGGGGAGGAGGATGAGTTACACGGTGGCCACGGGCTAGACGGTGGCCACGGCGGTGACGGGCGACCCCACCGCGCCGGGCAAGCGCAAGGGCGGTGCGGTGAGCAGGAATCGTGACCGATGGTTCGATCGCAGCCAAGCGGCAAGTTCACTCAAGAACCACAGTTCGCCCAAAGGCACGCCCAGCTTGAAGAGGCAGTGCTCGTGCAGCGGCAGTGCGGCGCGTTCGGCATCGCCTTCGGTGTCGCGAGCGGGGTAGGCCTCCACCGCGTAGTTGTCGGCGATGAGCGCAGCCACGCCGCTGTCGGTCACCCACTGCAAGAGGCGCTCGTCGCGGCCGTCGAGCGTGGCGCAGGAGTTGTTGAGCACGGCCATGTCGGGCTCGCGGTTCATCGACAGGATCACGTCGGCGAAGCCGGTGTGAAAGAGCAGCATGTCGCCGCGCTCGACCTGCACCTTGTCAACTTCCATGATGCGCATCAGCTGCTCGTAGCCCACACGCTCGCGGGTGTTGCCGATGTGGGCATGCAGGTTCACCAGCACGCCCCGGCCTTGGATGGCCTTGACGGCGAAGTTCTCGACACCGAGCTTCAGGGCATACGAGCCGCCCTCGCCGCAGCCACACGAGGCGAGCTTCAGGTCGCCAGGGCCGAGCACGTCTTCGTGTGCGCGAAAGCCGTTGTAGTAAACCTTCTCCGGCTCGCCATCGCCGTCGGCGTCGAACCACGAGCCGACGTGCGCGAAGGTGTCCCACTGCGTGGAGTACTGCAGTGTGATGTTGACCTGGTCGTCGCAGACCACATCGGTGTTGCGCCGGTCGAAGCGCCGCAGCGGCATGTTCATGAACGGGTCGCCGCTCAGATCGGTGGGGCGCAGATCGGGCGGCTTGCGGCGTGGGTTGAGCTTCGCGCCACCAGGGTAGTCGAGCGGCAGGCTCAGGCCGAACGACAGGCCCTCCTTCACCTCGGCCACACCTTGCTTCACCTTCTCGGGCGTGAGCAGGTTGAGGCGGCCCAGTTGATCGTCGGGGCCGAAATCGCCCCAGGTCGATCCTTGCGGGCGGTGCTTCCAGCGGGGCGATGTGCTCATGTCACTTCTTCACCAGCGGGCAGGCGCTCGTGGCGAGCGGCGTGAAAGCCTGGTCGCCCGTCACGGTGCCCTTGAGCGTGTAGTAGTCCCAGGGCGTCTTCGATTCGGCGGGCTTCTTCACCTGGAAGAGGTACATGTCATGCACCATGCGGCCGTCTTCGCGGATGCGGCCGTTCTTGGCGAACATGTCGTTGATGGGCGTGGCGCGCATCTTGGCCATCACCGGCTCGGTGGCATCGGTGCCGGCCGCCTTGATCGCGTTCAGGTAGTGCAGCGTGGCCGAGTACGCGCCGGCCTGCGCCATGTTGGGCATGCGCTTGGTCTTCTCGAAAAAGCGCTTGGCCCAGGCGCGGCTCTCGGGGTTGAGATCCCAGTACCAGCCGGCGCTGAGCATCATGCCCTGCGTGGTGGCCAGGCCCAGGCTGTGCACGTCGTTGATGAACATCAGCAAGCCCGCAAGCTGCTGCTTGCCCGAGGCCGTGAGGCCGAACTCCTTGGCGGCCTTGATCGAGTTGATGGTGTCGCCGCCTGCATTGGCAAGGCCGATGATCTTGGCACCCGAGCCTTGCGCCTTGAGCATGTACGACGAGAAATCAGAAGCGCTCAGCGGGTGGCGCACCGAGCCCAGCACCTTGCCGCCGCCGGCCTTGACGACGTCGGAGGTGTCCTTCTCGAGCACCGAGCCGAAGGCGTAGTCGGCTACCAGGAAGAACCAGCTGTCGCCGCCGTTCTTCACCACCGCCTTGCCGGTGACGTTGGCGAGCGCGTAGGTGTCGTAGGTGTAGTGGATGGTGACGGGCGTGCAGGCTTCGTTGGTCAGGCGCGAGGCCCCGGGCGAGGTGAAGACGGCGATGCGGTTCTTCTCTTTCGCCACGCCGGCCACGGCGAGTGCCGGGGCGCTGGCGGCCACGTCGAGCACGGCGTCGAGTTTCTCCACGTCGTACCACTCGCGCGCCTTGTTCGCGGCGATGTCGGCCTTGTTCTGGTGGTCGGCCGACAGCACTTCGATCGGCTTGCCGAGCACCGTGCCGCCGAAGTCGTCGACGGCCATCTTCACCGCCGTCACGAGGTTGGGCCCGGTGATGTCGGAGTACAGGCCCGACATGTCGAGGATCAGCCCGATCTTCACCTTGTCGTCGGAGATGCCCTGGGCCTGGGCGCTGGCCGCGCAGGCGAGGGCGGCGATGGCGGAGGTGAGCGCCGCGGCGCAAGTCTTCAGTCTCATGCGTTGTCTCCTGCTGTGGTTGTTGTTGCGGTGATCAATAGCCGCGTTGCCTGTCCACCGCCAGCGGCTGCGGTTGGCCTTCGCGCGCGCGGCGCAGCGCGTCCAGGCATTGCTGCGCCACGGTGTCGAAGGAGGCCTGCGCCGCGATGTGCGGCGTGGCCACCACCAGCGGGTGCGACCAGACCCAGTTGTCGGGCGGAGGCGGTTCGCGCTCGAACACATCGAGCGCCGCGCCGGCGAGGTAGCCGCCGTCGAGCAGCACCTGCAGGTCGTGCTCTACGAGTTGTTCGCCGCGGCCGACGTTGATGACGAAGGCTCCGCGTGGCAACTGCGCAAGCGTGTGGTGGTTCAGCAGGCCGCGCGTCTCGTCGGTGAGCGGCAGGGCGCACACCAAGATATCGGCTTGCGAAAGGAACTCGGGCAGTTCATCCGCGCCCGCGAAGGTGGCCACGCCCGGCACCTCGCGGGGCGTGCGGCTCCATCCTCCCACCGGGTAGCCGAGCGGCAGGAATGCGCGTGCGATGGCTTGGCCCACGGCACCCATGCCCATCACGCCGACACGGCAGCGCACCGCGGTGCGCACGGGGTGGCGCTTCCATTCGGCACGGGCTTGCTGCTCGGCGTAGAGCGGCAGATCGCGCGTGAACTGCAGCGTCGTCGCGACCACGTACTGCGCGATCTCGATGCCCTGCATCGGGTCGACCACGCGTGTGAGCGGAACGTGCTGGGGCAAGTCCTCGACTAGCAACTTCTCTGCCCCCGCGCCCGTGGAGCACAGCACGCGCAGGTTGGGGTAGCGGGGCAGGACGCCCGGCTTCATGCGCCAGGCGAGGATTGCTTCGACCGCCTCGGGCGGCGGCTCGTCTTGCTCGGTCCAGACGGGGATGCCGCCAGAGGCCTGGCGCAGGGCGGCGGCAAATGGTGCCGACGGAAGGGGGTTCGACAGCACCAGGATGGCCATGGATCGCGCGGTTCCTTAAATGTCACTTTCCTTAGGCGTCATAACCCGGGTTGCGGCGGTCGAGCCGGCGCAGCAGCCCAGGCCATACCAGGCTGGAACCCTGGCCGCGCGATGCGTCTCGGGCCTGTCGCATGTTCAGTTCGACCACGTCCTGCGGGATGTGGCTGAGTTCGCTGCCACCCGACTGCGCCAGGATCTGGATGCGGCACGAAGTTTCGAGCGTGTACATCGCCTGGAAGGCTTCGGCCACGCTGCGCCCGCAGGTCAGCAGGCCGTGGTTGCGCAGGATCAGGCAGTTGTTCTTGCCGAGATCGGCACACAGGCGCGGCTTCTCTTCATCGCGCAGCGCGATGCCTTCGTAGTCGTGATACGCGATCTGGTTGAGCGGCAGCGTCGATTGCTGCGAGAGCGGCAGCAGGCCGTTCTTCTGCGCCGAGACCGCCACGCCATGCAGCGTGTGCGTGTGCAGCACGCAGTTCACCTCAGGGCGCGCCTCGTGGATCGCGCTGTGGATCACGAAGCCGGCTGGGTTGATGTCGAACTTCGAGGGCATCACCTTCTCGCCGTGGTGATCGACTTTCACCAGGCTGGAGGCGGTGATCTCATCGAAGAAGAGACCGTAGGGGTTGATGAGGAAGTTGTCCGGCTCGCCGGGAACGCGGGCCGAGATGTGGGTGAAGACGAGATCGTCCCACCCGAAGAGCGCGACCAGCCGGTAGGCGGCCGCGAGATCCACGCGGGTTTGCCACTCTTCTGCGGAGACCTGGTTCTTGAGCGACGCGAATTCGAGCGGTGCATTCATGATGTGTCTCCTGCTGTGTGGATGAACCCGGTTTTATACCGGCCGGTGCGGGGCTTGTCGAAGTGCACGCTGGTGCATGCGCATCGCTTTGCCCCGCTTGTCGCCTGAGTTACAGCGCCTTCACCAATTCCGGCACAGCCGTGAACAGATCGGCCTCGAGGCTGTAGTCGGCCACGCTGAAGATCGGTGCCTCGGGGTCCTTGTTGATGGCCACGATCACCTTGCTGTCCTTCATGCCGGCCAGGTGCTGGATGGCCCCCGAGATGCCGGCGGCGATGTACAGCTGGGGTGCCACGATCTTGCCGGTCTGCCCGACCTGCCAGTCGTTGGGGGCGTAGCCCGCGTCCACTGCGGCGCGGCTGGCGCCGAGCGCAGCGCCGAGCTTGTCGGCCAGCGGGGTCAGCACTTCGTTGAACTTGTCGCTGCTGCCCAGCGCTCGGCCACCGGAGACGATGATCTTGGCGGCGGTCAGCTCGGGGCGGTCGTTCTTGGCGATCTCGCTGCCCACGAAGCTGCTCTTGCCGCTGTCGGCTGCTGCAGCGGCGGTTTCCACGGCGGTGCTGCCACCGGTGGCGGCCGCAGCGTCGAAGCCGGTGGTGCGCACGGTGATGACCTTGACCTTGTCACCGCTTTGCACGGTGGCAATGGCGTTGCCGGCGTAGATGGGGCGCTCGAAGGTGTCGGGGCTGACGACCTTGGTGATGTCGCTGATCTGGCCGACGTCGAGCTTGGCGGCGACGCGCGGGGCAACGTTCTTGCCGCTGGCGGTGGCGGGGAAGAGGATGTGGCTGTAGTTCTGGGCGATCGCCAGCACTTGCGCAGCGACGTTCTCGGCCAGGCCGTGGTCGAGCTGGGCGCCGTCGGCGTGGATGACCTTGCTCACCCCGGCGATGGCGGCAGCGGCCTGGGCGGCTTCGCCTGCGTTGGCTCCGGCGACGAGGACGTGCACGTCGCCGCCAATGGCAGCGGCGGCGGTCACGGTGTTGAGGGTGGCGCCCTTGATGGACTTGTTGTCGTGTTCGGCAATGACGAGGGTGGTCATGTTCTTGTTCCTTCCCTTAGATGACCTTGGAGACGTTCTTGAGCTTGTCGACCAGGGTGGCGACATCGGGCACCTTGATGCCGGCGCTGCGCTTGGGGGGCTCGGCGACCTTCAAGGTCTTGATGCGCGGGGCGACGTCGACGCCCAGGGCCTCGGGCTTGACGGTCTCCAGCGGCTTCTTCTTGGCCTTCATGATGTTGGGCAGGGTCACGTAGCGCGGCTCGTTGAGGCGCAGGTCGGTGGTGACCACGGCCGGCAGGCTGAGCTTCAAGGTCTCGAGGCCGCCGTCGACTTCGCGGGTGACGGAGACGCCGTCGGCGCTGAGTTCGACCTTGCTGGCAAACGTGGCTTGGGGCAGGTCGCCCAGGGCAGCGAGCATCTGGCCGGTCTGGTTGCAGTCGTCGTCGATGGCTTGCTTGCCGAGGATGACGAGGCCGGGTTGTTCCTTGTCGACCAGGGCCTTCAGGAGCTTGGCGACGGCCAGGGGCTGCAGTTCGGCGTCGGTCTCGACCAGGATGGCGCGGTCGGCGCCGATGGCCATGGCGGTGCGCAGGGTCTCCTGGCACTGGGTGGGGCCGGCGGACACGGCGATCACTTCGGTGACGACACCCTTCTCCTTCAGGCGAACGGCTTCTTCGACCGCAATCTCGTCGAAGGGGTTCATGCTCATCTTGACGTTGGCGATGTCCACACCGCTGCCGTCACTCTTCACACGTACCTTCACGTTGTAGTCCACCACGCGTTTGACGGCTACCAGCACTTTCATGAGAACGATCACTTTCTAATGTTGAAAAGAAAACCTCCCTACACCGTTCGCCAGAGAGAGGAGGTGGCGAACGGGCAGGCACTGCAAAACTATTTGGCCGAGAGACCCAGGCGGTCGATCAGCAACTTGTCCTTGGCATAGGTGGCGATGGCCCAGGCCTTGTAGTCCTCGCCGCTGCGGTACCACATGTCCTGGTTGAGCTGCGCCAGCACTTCGAGGTGCTTGGGGTCGTCCATGGCCTTCTTGAAGGCATCGTGCAGCGTCTTCACGACCGCCGGGTCCATGCCCTTGGGTCCGACCAGGCCATACGGCGATTGCGACACGATGCCGTAGCCGAGTTCCTTGGCGGTGGGCACTTGCGGCCAGCGCTTGGTGCGGTTCTCACCGAAGGTGACGAGCAGGCGCATCTGGTTGTTGTCGACGAACTTGTCCCAACCGGAGGCGTCGCTCGCCGCCATCACGTGCCCACCGAGCAGGGCTTGCATCAGGTCTGCATTGCCCTTGAACGGGATGTGATTCAGCTTGACGCCCGCCTTGGCCGACAGCTCCTCAAGCAGCAAGTGCGGGCTGGTGCCGATGCCGGTCGAGCCGTAGTCAATCTTGTCGGGAGATTTGCGCGCCGCCTCGATGTATTCCTTGAAGCTCTTGTACGGCGAGTCGCTCTTCACGACGAACCCGAAGGTGTAGCCCGACACGCCGATGATGAAGGTGAAGTCGTTGATCGGGCTCCAGGGCACCTTCTGCATGTGCGGCAGGCGCAGCATGCCCATCGGGAACTGCGAGATCGTGTAGCCATCCGGCTTGGCGGTGAGCGCCATCGTGCCCGGGCCGAGCGTTCCGCCGGCGCCCGGCTTGTTCTCGACGATGATGTTCTGGCCCAGGTACTTGCTGGCGATCTCGGCCAGAGCGCGATGGTGGCGATCGGTGGAGCCACCGGCCGGCCACGGGACGATCAAGGTGATGGGCTTGTTCGGATAGGCCTGCGCATGGGCGGCTCCAAACGGGGCGGCCAAGGCGGCGCCGGCAGTGGCGAGCACAAGGGCGCGGCGCAGGCGTTGCGGGGAAGTGGTCATCCTGGGAGTCTCCGGTAGGGTGGATGGGGGACGTCAGACACGGACGGCGTGTTTCGCCGCCTCTTGTTCTTGCAGCTCGCGCCACTGCACCTTGCCCGATCCGGACTTGGGCAGCGACTCGACGAACGCCACGATGCGCGGGCTCTTGTAGGCCGCCATGTGGTCATGCGACCAGGTGATGATGTCCTGCTCGCTTACCTTCCCCTTGTATTCTGGCTTGAGCACGACGAGCGCCTTGACGGTCTCGCCACGGCGCTGGTCGTGTGCGCCGATCACGCAGGCCTCATGGATCGCCGGGTGGTGGTACATCAGCGCCTCCACCTCGGCCGGCCACACCTTGTAGCCCGACGCGTTGATCATGCGCTTGAGCCGATCGACCATGAAGAAGTAGCCGTCGGCATCGATCTGCGCCAGATCGCCGGTTCGCAGGAACGGCTTGCCGTCGATCTCGACGAAGCTCTCGCGCGTGGCCTTCTCGTTGTTCCAGTACCCACGCATCACCTGCGGCGCATGCACGACGATCTCGCCGGTCTCGCCTTGCGGCACCTCTTTCATCGTCGCCGGGTCGACCACGCGGGCGTCGACGTCGAACACCGGGATGCCCAGGCACTGCTTCTTCGGCCGGTGCATCGGGTTGATGTGCGTGGCGGCCAGGGTCTCGCTCATGCCGTAGCCCTCGGTGTAGTCGAGGCCGGTGAGCTGCTTCAGCTTGGCGCCGATCGCCTCGGGCATGGCCGCACCGCCGCCCCGGATCACCTGCAGGCTCGACAGGTCGTAGTCGCCGAGCTTCGGGTTGGACAGGAAGTCGATCATCATGGTCGAAATGACCTGCCACACCGTGATGCGGTAACGCTGCATCAGCGTGATGGCCGCGTCGCGATCCCAGCGCGGCAGGATCACGATGGTGGCGCCGGCGTACATCGGCCCGTTCATGCTGCCGGACATGCCGGTCACATGGAAGAAGGGCAGCACCGAGAGGAAGACGGCGTCCTGCGTGCGGCCGAACCACTGGATGCCGCCCACCAGCGTGCTCATCGTGCTGCGGTGGGTGTGCATGCAGCCCTTCGGGTGGCCGGTGGTGCCCGAGGTGTAGGGCATCACGCACAGGTCGTCCGGGCCGGTGGTGATGGGGCCCGGGCGCAGGTTTCTGGCCAGGACATCGGCCCACGCGACGCTGCCTGCGTCAGGAAAGGTCTTGCGCGGCTCCGCCACGAAGGTCGGCACGGTGAGGTCGGTCGGGCGCTTGAGGTAGTCGCTGTAGGTGGCGACGATGAGGTGCTGCAACCCGGCAACTCCGACGAGCGCTTGCATCTGCGCGTGCAGGTCCTGCGGCACGAAGGCCGTGGTCGCGCCGGTGTCCTTGACGTAGTGCCGCAGCTCCTCCGTCATGTTCATCGGATTGACCGGCACCACGACCGCGTTTGCGCGCAGGATGGCGTAGAACGCGAGCACCCACTGCGGGCTGTTCTGCATGTAGAGCAGCACGCGGTCGCCGGCTTTCACGCCGCACACCTGCTGCAGGTAGCCCGCGATGCGCTCGGCCTCGTCCAGAAACTCCGCGAAGCTGATCGCCGTGTCGTAGAAGACGATGAAGGGCTTGTGCGGGTAGCGCTGCGCCGAGACCTCGGCGTTATGGAAGACGTGGGTCTCGGGCAGCGTCAGGTGCTTGGGCAGCCCGGGCGGCCAGTGCGCAAGGTGGCGATCTGACATGGGAGCAATCTATACCTGTTCTTGCGGGAAGCGGAGCGGGGCTTCGATACCTCAGCCGAGCGGACGGAACCCTTCGAACACCCGCCGCCCGATCAACCTGAGGTATCGAGGCCCGCTCGGAGCTCTTACCGTGACGCGTCGATTTCTTGTGCCAGTGCCCAGGCCTGCTCGGCGAGCGGCCGGGCACGCTTGCCGGACGCCACCGCATGCTCGCTCGACGCGTTGCCTTGCTGCGCGCGGTGGGCAATGCCTTGCAGGATGCCGACCAGGCGGAACATGTTGAACACCATGTAGTAGTTCCACTCAGCGGGGCTCACCGCGTTCTTGCGGCCGGTGCGCTCCATGTACATCTTCACGTACTCGGCTTCGCTCGGGATGCCACGCGACACGAGGTCGGCGCCCGCCATGCCGCGACCGCCTTCGCCGCCGTGCATGCGCCAGGTCATGCAGTGGTAGGCGAAGTCGACCAGCGGGTGGCCCAGGGTCGACAGCTCCCAGTCGAGCACCGCGAGGATGCGCGGCTCGGTGGGGTGGAAGATCACGTTGTCGAAGCGGTAGTCGCCGTGGACGATGGCGACCTCGTCACCCTGCGGGATGTACTTGGGCAGCCACTCGATGAGCCGGTTGGCGGCGTCGATGGTCTCCGTCTCGGCGGCCTGGTACTGCTTGGTCCAGCGCGCGACCTGGCGCTCGATGTAGTTGCCGGGCTTGCCGTAGTCCCCGAGGCCGGTGGCGTTGGGGTCGACGCGGTGCAGCGCAGCCATCACGCGGTTGAGCTCGCTGTAGAGCTCACCACGCTGGGCGTTGTTGTAGTCGGGCAGCAGCGGGTCCCAGAGGATGCGGCCTTCGACGCAATCCATGATGTAGAAGGCGGTGCCGATCACCGACGGGTCTTCGCACAGTGCGTAGGCCTTGGCCACGGGCACGTCGGTCTTGGCGAGTGCGCTGATGACCTTGTACTCGCGGTCCACCGCGTGGGCCGAGGGCAGCAGCACGCCGGGCGGCTTGCGGCGCATCACGTACTGCTTGCCGTCGGCGCTCAACTTGAAGGTGGGGTTGGACTGCCCGCCCTTGAATTGCTCGACCTGCAGCTCGCCGCTGAAACCGGCGACGTGCTGGCGCATGTAGGCGTCGAGCTTCTGAACGTCGAACGCGTGCTGCGGGGCGACGGGCTTCGTGCCCGTGAACTGGGCGGCGGACTTGTCGTTGCTCATGGGAGAGATCTCAGGTGATGCTGCTGCCCCCATCCACCGGCAGGGCATGCCCGGTGATGTGGCGCGAGGCTTCGCTGGCCAGGAAAACTATCGCTCCCTTGAGGTCTTCTTCTCCGCCCAGTCGGTGCAGCGGTGCGCGGGCGACCACGCTGTCTCCGATCTTATCGAGCAGGCCGTGCGTCATCTTGGTCGGGAAGAACCCGGGGCACAGCGCGTTCACGTTGATGTTGTATGCACCCCATTCGGAGGCCAGGGCGCGCGTCATGTTGACGGCCGCGGCCTTGGAGGTGTTGTAGGCCACCATCGTCACGCCCGGGCTGTTGCCCTTGAGGCCGGCGATCGAGGCGACGTTGATGATCTTGCCGCTCTGGCGCGGGATCATCGCGCGCTTGCCGACTTCGCGGCTGAGGAAGAAGGGCGCGTTGACGTTGAGGCCCATCACCTTGTACCAGGCCTCGTCGGGGTAGTCCTCGGCGGGCGCGGCCCAGTTGGCGCCGGCGTTGTTCACCAGGATGTCGATCTGGCCGTAGGCCTTGAGGGCCTGGTCGACCATGCCGGGGATCTGGTCGAACTTCGACAGGTCGTTGGAGATGACCTGGGCTTCGATGCCCAGGCCTTGCAGATGGGCCTGTGCTTCGGCGAGCTCATCGGCCTTGCGCGCGGTGAGGATGAGCTTGGCGCCCATCTCACCCAGCGCCTCGGCGGCTTGCAAGCCGAGGCCACGCGAGCCGCCGGTGACGAGGGCAACCTTGCCCTCGAGGCTGAACAGCTGCTTGACGCCCATCAGACCACTTCGAACAGGCCAGCCGCGCCTTGTCCGCCGCCGATGCACATGGTGACGACCACGTACTTGGCGCCGCGGCGCTTGCCTTCGATCAGCGCATGGCCGGTCAGCCGCGAGCCGGTCACGCCGTAGGGGTGGCCGACCGCGATGGCGCCGCCGTTGACGTTGAGGCGGTCATCGGGGATGCCCAGCTTGTCGCGGCTGTAGATCACCTGGCAGGCGAAGGCTTCGTTCAGCTCCCACAGGCCGATGTCGCTGACCTTCAGGCCCGTTTGCTTGAGCAGCTTGGGGATGGCGAACACCGGGCCGATGCCCATTTCATCGGGCTCGCAGCCGGCGACCGCGAAGCCGCGGAAGATGCCCATGGGCTTGATGCCGCGCTGCTCGGCCAGCTTGCCGTTCATCAGCACGCACGCCGAAGAACCGTCGGAGAACTGGCTGGCGTTGCCGGCCGTCACCACGCCGCCTGGCAGGGCGGCGCGGATCTTGGCCACGGCTTCGAGCGTGGTGTCGGGGCGGATGCCTTCGTCGGCGGCGATCGTCACCTGCTTGGTGGTCAGGCGGCCGGTCGCCTTGTCGACCACACCCATGGTGGTGGTCATGGCGGCGATCTCGTCGTTGAACTTGCCGGCTGCCTGGGCGGCCGCGGCGCGCAGCTGGCTGCGCACGCCGTATTCGTCTTGCGATTCCTTCGAGATGTTGTAGCGCTTGGCCACCATCTCAGCGGTCTGCAGCATGCTCCAGTAGATCTCGGGCTTTTGCTCCAGCATGGCGGGGTCGGCGCGCATGTGGCGGTTGGTCTCGTTCTGCACGCAGGAGATCGACTCCACGCCGCCGCCGATGGCGACTTGCACGCCGTCGACGATGATGCTGTGCGCTGCCATGGCAATCGCTTGCAGGCCCGACGAGCAGAAGCGGTTGATGGTGACGCCGGCGGTGGTGACGGGCAGGCCGGCACGCAGCGCGGCCACGCGGGCGATGTTGCCGCCGGTGGTGCCTTCGGACAGCGAGCCGCCGAGGAACACGTCCTCGACTTCAGCGGCGTCGATGCCGGCGCGCTTGACGGCGTGCTCGATCGAATGGGCGGCGAGCGTGGCGCCGTAGGTCATGTTGAAGGCACCCTTCCAGCTCTTGGCCAGGCCGGTGCGGGCGGTGGAGACGATGACGGCTTCGGTCATGATGATTCCTTGTCTGTGTGTTCTGCGTTCGACGTGACGGCTCAGTTGAAGCTCTTGCCTTCTTCGGCGAGCTTCACCAGCAGCGCGGCGGGCTGCCACGACGCGTCGGCACCCGGCTCGGCCGCGAAGCGGCGCAGGGCGCGCACGACGTTGGGCAGGCCCACGATGTCGGCGTAGAGCATCGGGCCGCCGCGGTGCGCGGGGAAGCCGTAGCCGTTCAGGTACACCAGGTCGATGTCGGATGCGCGGGCGGCGATGCCTTCTTCGAGGATGCGTGCGCCTTCGTTGACCAGCGCGAAGATGCAGCGCTCGACCACTTCTTCATCGCTGATCTTGCGGGCGGTGATGCCGTTGGCGGCGCGGTACTCGTTGATGAGTTGTTCGGTCGTCGCGTCAGGGATGGGGTCGCGCTTGCCCGCTTCGTAGCGATACCAGCCGGAGCCCGTCTTCTGGCCGAAGCGGCCGGCTTCGCAGAGCTTGTCGGCCACGTTGGGCGTGAGCGCCACGCCGGCTTCGGCAGCCTTGCGCTTGCGCGTGGCCCAGCCGATGTCGAGACCGGCCAGGTCGCCCATGCGGAACGGGCCCATGGCCATGCCGTACTTCTGCAGGGCGCCGTCGATCTGCTGCGGCAGGGCGCCGGCGTTGATCAGGCCTTGCGCGGCCGCGCCGTAGCGGGCCAGCATGCGGTTGCCGATGAAGCCGTCGCACACACCGGAAACGACGGCGACCTTCTTGATCTTCTTGCCGAGCGCCAGGCTCGTGACCAGCACGTCGTTGGCGGTCTTGGCGCCGCGCACGATCTCCAGCAGGCGCATCACGTTGGCCGGGCTGAAGAAGTGCAGGCCGATGACGTCTTGCGGGCGCTTGGTGAAGGTGGCGATCTTGTCGACGTTGAGGTACGAGGTGTTGGAAGCCAGGATCGCGCCGGGCTTGCACACTTCGTCGAGCGTCTTGAAGACCTGTTCCTTGACGTCCATGCTCTCGAACACGGCTTCGATGACCAGGTCGACTTCCTTCATCGGGTCGTAGGTCAGCGTCGGGGTGATCAGGGCCATGCGTTGCTCGACCTGCTCGGTCGTCAGCTTGCCCTTGGCGGCCGAGTTCTCGTAGTTCTTGCGGATGATGCCGATGCCGCGGTCGAGCGCCTCTTGCTTCATCTCGAGCAGCACGACGGGGATGCCGGCGTTCAGGAAGTTCATGGTGATGCCGCCACCCATGGTGCCGGCGCCGATCACGCCAACCTTCTTGATCTCGCGCTGCTTGGTGTCTTCGGGCACATCAGGGATCTTGCCGGCGGCGCGCTCGGCGTTGAACACGTGGCGCAGGGCACGCGACTCGGGGGTCAGCATCAGCGACTGGAACAGATCGCGCTCGAACTTCATGCCTTCGTCGAAGGACTTGGTGGCCGCGGCCGCCACGGCCTCGACGCACTTCAGCGGCGCAGGGAAGTTCTTGGCGGTACCGCCGACCATGTTGCGGGCGAATTGCAGGAAGGCCTCGTTGCCGGGCGCGACTTGCTTGACCTTCAGGTCACGCACGCGCTTGAGGGGCAACTTGTCGGCCACAGCCTTCTCGGCGAACTTGATGGCGCCTTCGAGCAGGTCGCCTTCGACGATGGCATCGACCAGCGGCGAGCCTTCGAACTTCTTGGCCGGCACGGGAGCACCCGAGACGATCATGTTAAGGGCGGCTTCCAAGCCGATCAGGCGCGGCAGGCGCTGCGTGCCGCCGGCGCCGGGCAGCAGGCCCAGCTTCACTTCGGGCAGGCCCAGGTTCGCATCGGGCTTGGCGACGCGGAAATGCGCGCCCATCGCCAGCTCCAGGCCACCGCCGAGGGCCATGCCGCCGATCGCGGCCACCACCGGCTTGGTCGAGTTCTCGACCGCCTTGATCACGTCGAGCAGGTTGGGCGACATGCCGGCCTTGGCGGTGCCGAATTCCTTCACGTCGGCGCCGCCCGAGAAGGCACGGTCGCTGCCGATCAGCACGATGGCGGTGACCTTGGGGTCGGCCAGTGCCTTGTCGACGCCTTCGACGGTGCCGCTGCGCAGCCCGTAGCCCAGGCCGTTGACCGGCGGGTTGTTCAGCGTGACGACGGCCACCGAGCCGCGAACGTCGTACTGGGTGGAGGTCGGTTGATTGCTCATGTGGGAAAGCTCCTGAAAGGCACGGGAGGGGACAGCGATGCGCCGAACGGGGTTGGCCGCGAGGGCCGCGTCAGCGCGACTTGAATCTTGATTCTGCAATGCAGAACTTCATTTTGCAGAAGCGCCCATCGTATCCGTCGCAGTCCGCCTTGTAAACAAGGTGATTCCCGACGAGTATCATGCTCGCGCCCCAGGCTTGTCGCGGCTGTGACAGGCATTCAGGGGCAATCCAGGCACTGTCCTTGGTAGAAGTTCCAATTTATACTTTGGCGTTTTGCGATGCAGAATATGCATCCATTTCTGGAACCCCTCTCTCCCACCACACACCCCGCGATTGCCGCAGGAGACACCATGGATCTCGAATACTCCGCAGAAGAACAGAAATTCCGCGAGGAGGTACGCACCTTCATCGCCGCCAACCTGCCCGACGACATCCGCGCCCGCGGCCAGGGCGGTGAACGTCACCACGCCGAAGACATCACCAAGTGGCAAAAGATCCTGCACTCCAAGGGCTGGGGTGGTTCGGGCTGGCCTGAGGAGTACGGCGGCCCCGGCTGGAATGCGGTGCAGAAGCACATCTTCGACGAGGAATGCGCCGAGGCCGGCACCCCGATGCAGCTCGCCTTCGGCGTGAAGATGGTGGCGCCGGTGATCATGCGTTTCGGCAATGCGGCGCAGAAGGCTCATTACCTGCCGCGCATCCTGGCCGCCGACGACTGGTGGTGCCAGGGCTACTCGGAGCCGGGTTCGGGCTCCGACCTCGCCTCGCTCAAGACCCGCGCCGTGCGCGGCACCGACAAGGACGGCGAGCACTACATCGTCAACGGCCAGAAGACCTGGAACACCCTCGGACAGTACGCCGACTGGATCTTTGTCCTGGTGCGCACCAGCACCGAAGGCCGTCAGCAAGAAGGCATCAGCTTCCTGCTGATCGACATGAAGACGCCGGGCATCACCGTCAAGCCAATCATCATGCTCGACGGTGGCCATGAGGTGAACGAGGTCTGGTTCGACAACGTGCGCGTGCCGGTCGAGAACCGCATCGGCGAAGAGAACAAGGGCTGGACGTACGCCAAGTTCCTGCTCGGCCACGAGCGCACCGGCATCGCCGGCGTGGGCCGTTCCAAGGCCGCGATCAAGCGCCTCAAGTCGCTGGCGCGCAAGCAGCCCGGCGACAACGGCAAGCCGCTGATCGAAGACCAACGCTTCCGTGATCGCCTGGCCCAACTCGAGATGGAGTTGATGGCACTCGAGATCACCAACCTCAAGCTGATCTCGCAAGAAGGCAAGGCGCACGCGCCCGGCCCCGAGGCGTCGATGTTGAAGATCAAGGGCTCCGAGATCCAGCAGATGCTGACCGAGCTCGCCATGATGGCCCTTGGCCCCTACGCCATCGCTTGGTTGCGTGAATCGAGCGACCTGTCGGGCAATCCGCAGCCGCTCACCGACTTCTTCGCTGCACGCGAGAGCCATGCCTCCGGCGCGTACTACAACACCCGCAAGACCACCATCTATGGCGGCTCCACCGAAGTCCAGAAGAACATCATCAGCCAGATGATCCTGGGCCTCTGATCGCCGAGCCACGACACACAGAACACCAAGGAAGCACCATGGACTTCAATCTCAGCGAAGAACAAACCGCGATCCAGGACAGCCTCAAGCGCTACCTCGCCAAGGACTACGGCTTCGAGCACCGCCGCAGCCTGACCAAGAGCGACCTCGGCCACAGCGCCGAGGCCTGGTCCACCTACGCCGAGCTCGGCCTGCTGGCCCTGCCGTTCCCCGAAGAAGTGGGCGGCCTGGGCGGCAACGGCATCGACGTGATGATCCTGGCCGAAACCCTCGGCACCGCGCTCGCGCTCGAACCCTTCATCCCGTCGGTCGTGGTATCGGGCAGCCTGCTCAACGAGATCGGCAGCCCTGCTCAGAAGGACACGCTGCTCGGCGGCATCACGCAAGGCACGACGCTCGTCACGCTGGCGCACCAGGAGCCGGGCGCTCGCTATAACGTGAACCACGTCGCCACCACTGCCAAGAAAGACGGCGACGGCTGGTCGCTGTCGGGCCACAAGGCCGTGGTGCTGGCCGCGCCGTCGGCGAACAAGCTGCTGGTGTCGGCCCGCACCTCGGGCTCGGCCTTCGACGCCAATGGCGTCTCGCTCTTCGTCGTCGACGCCAAGGCGGCCGGCGTGACGATCCGCCCCTACGGCACGCAAGACGGCCAGCGCGCCGGCGACGTGATCCTGAAGGAAGTGAAGATCGGTGCCGATGCGCTCGTGGGTCAGGTCAACCAGGCCCTGCCGGCCATCGAGCACGCCATCGACCGTGGCACTGCCGCACTGTGCGCCGAGGCCGTGGGCGTGATGGACACGCTCAATGCGCAGACGCTCGAGTACCTCAAGAACCGCAAGCAGTTCGGCGTGCCCATCGGGAAGTTCCAGGTGCTGCAGCACCGCATGGCTGACATGGCGATGGCCGCCGAGTACGGCCGCGCGATGGCGCTGCTGGCTGCGGTGAAGGTGGACTCCAAGGATCCGGCCGAGCGGCGTCGCAACGTGTCGGCGGCCAAGGCCTACGTCGGCCAATCGGCTCGCACGGTGGGCCAGGGCGCGGTGCAGATGCACGGCGGCATGGGCGTGACCGACGAGTTGATGGCAGCGCACCTCTTCAAGCGCCTGACCGTCATCAACCAGACCTTCGGCGACGTGGATCACCACCTCGGCAAGGTCAGCGATCTCCTGCTCGCCGCTTGATGCGACCACGCTGACGACACTCAGCCAACGCGCAAGACCCAAGGGCCCGCCAGCCAACCGCTGCGGGCCCTTCTTCACTCTTTCGATGCCACCGCCATGACTGCAGAACTCATCCTCAATCGCCGCGACCTCGACTTCCAGGTCTTCGAGGTACTCGACGCCGAATCGCTCACGCAACGCCCGCGCCACGCCGATCACAGCCGCGAGACTTTCGTCGCCGCGCTCGATGCGGCCATGGCGATCGCGGCCGACAAGTTCTTCACCCACAACCGCGAGAGCGACGAGAACGAGCCCACCTTCGACGGCCAGCGCGTCGAGATCATTCCGCAGGTGAAGCAAGCGCTGCGCGCGTTCTGCGAGGCTGGCTTCATCGCGCCCACGCAAGACTACGAACTCGGCGGCATGCAGTTGCCGGTGCTGATGGGCCAGGCCTTCTCGGCGATCTTCAAGAGCGCGAATGCGGCGACCTTTTCGTACGTCGGCCTCACGATGTCGAATGCCAACGTGATCAACAAGTTCGGCACCGACGCGCAGAAGAAGCGCTACCTGCCACACATGCTCAACGGCCGCTTCTTCGGCACCATGTGCCTGACCGAGCCGCAGGCCGGCTCCAGCCTGTCGGACATCACCACCGCCGCCGTGCCGCAGCCGGATGGCAGCTACCGCCTCACCGGCAACAAGATCTTCATCTCGGGCGGCGACCACGAGCTCTCCGAGAACATCATCCACCTCGTGCTCGCCCGCCTGCCGGGTGCTCCGGCCGGCGTGAAGGGCATCTCGCTCTTCATCGTGCCGAAGTACAGGGTGAACGGCGACGGTTCGCTCGGTGAGCGCAACGACGTTGCCCTGGCCGGCCTGATCCACAAGATGGGCTGGCGCGGAACCACCTCGACCATGCTCTCCTTCGGCGAGAAGGGTGCTTGCTACGGCGAACTGATCGGCCAACCCAACCAAGGCCTGGCCGCGATGTTCCACATGATGAACGAGGCCCGCATCGGCGTCGGCATGGGCGCAGTGATGCTCGGCTACCGCGGCTACCTGGCCTCGCTGCAATACGCCCGCGAGCGCCCGCAGGGTCGTCGCGCCGGCAGCAAGGACCCGAACGAACCGCAGGTCAAGCTGATCGAGCACGCCGACATCCGCCGCATGCTGATCGCGCAGAAGGCATATGTCGAAGGCTCGCTCGGCCTGGGGCTCTACGCGGCGCGCCTGGTCGACGAGCAGAAGACGGGCACCGACGAGACCAAACGAATCGAGGCCGGCCTGCTGCTGGAACTGCTCACGCCGATCGTGAAGAGCTGGCCTTCTCAGTGGTGCCTGGAGGCCAACAGCCTGGCCATCCAGATCCACGGCGGCTACGGCTACACGCGTGAGTACCCGGTCGAGCAGTTCTATCGCGACAACCGCCTGAACCCGATCCACGAGGGCACGCATGCCATCCAGTCGATCGACCTGCTGGGCCGCAAGGTGGTGATGCAGCAAGGCGCGGCGCTCGAGCTGCTGGGCCGCGAGATGCAAGCCACCGTCAAGGAGGCCTCGGCCTACGAAACGCTGAGCGCAAACGCCGATGCGCTGAACATCGCGTGGTCGAACGTCACCCAGACCGTGAAGGCGCTGGCGCCGCTGTTGAAGGAGCAGGGTGAGCTCGCCTTGGCGAACTCGGCGGTGTTTTTGGAGGCCTTCGGCCACACGGTCGTCGCCTGGCAGTGGTTGCGGCAAGCCGTGGTCGCGACCCGCGCTCTCGGCCAGGCCAAGGGCGACGACGAGATCAACTTCTACCGCGGCAAGCTCCACACCAGCGCCTGGTTCTTCGACTGGGAGCTGCCGCGCTGCAAGCCGCAGCATGACCTGCTGCGCAGCCTGAACGACTCGACGCTGGCGATGCAGGACGCCTGGTTCTGACGGGAGCAACCGGATGAGTGGCGACGACAGCAAACGCGACGTGAGGGCCGGCGACAGCACCCGCGACGACGTTCCCGGCGGTTTCGTGCCGCTGATGCCCGGTGGCAAGTGGCTGGCGCAGGCCGGCCCGATCTACCAGCGGCCGGCCCACCACGGTGGGGTCATCATGGGCCTGCGCCTCGCGGACCGGCACACCAACATGCGCGGCATCGTGCATGGCGGCATGCTGGTCACGCTGGCCGACAGCGCGCTCGGCCGCAACATTCACCTCACCCGCAAGCCGACCGCCGCGCTGGTGTCGGTGAACCTCTCCACCGACTTCCTCTCGGCCGCCCGCGTGGGTGAGTGGCTGGAGGCGCATGTGGAGATCCGCAAGCACGGCGCGCGGCTGTCGTTCGCCGAGTGCGAGTTGCGCATCGGTGAGCGCGTGGTGCTGCGCTGCAGCGGCGTGTTTGCCGTGGTCGAGCCGCTGGCCGGTACCGGCGCTGCGGCGAAAGAAGTGCCCGAGGGTTGATCCTCTGCGGGCCCGCTCGGGAGAGCGGGCCCTGCGCAATGGCCTACTGGATCGTCAGCGTGCGCGTGACTGGCACGCCACCGCGGCTGAGCGTGATCGTCACGACCGTGCCCGAGGCGGGTGCGGCGCCGAGGCCCGCGACGTACTGGAAGCGGATGCCGGTCTGGATGCCCTGGAACAGCCCCGCCAGATCGGTGCCTTCGACGCGCCGGTATTGGCCACCGGTGCGGTCGGCGATCTGCTGCATGCTGGGCTCATCGACGTCGCGCGCGGCGCCGAAGGCCACGGTGAACACCGGGATGCCCTGGGTGGTGGCGGCGGCCACGACATCATCCAGGCGGGCGCGTGACGCGTTCTCCTGCCCGTCGGTCATCGACACCACGATCTTGCGCGAGTTGAGTGCACCGGTCAGCGCGTTCACGCCGCTGATGGTGCCGTCGTAGAACGCAGTGCTGCCCGAGTAGGGATAGGAGCTGGCGATGCGCAGGTTGCCGGTGGCGGCGTGCACCGGGTCGGTGTTGCTGGCGGTGGCGTTCGAGCGGTAGATCTGCGAACGCGGGTTGTAGGCGTCGATCACGGGGCGCAGCTTGGGGATGTCTTGCGTGCGGCCGGTGACGCTGAAGGTGTAGTCGGGGATGGCGACACCCGCGGTGTCGACCCAGTTCAGCGTGGCGAGCCTGGCGTCGTTCATCGTGAAGATGCTGGAGCTGAAGATCGTCACGTTGGCCTCGTCGGCGCCTGGCGCGAGACCGTTGAGCAGTTCATGCGCCGCGAGTGCGGCCACCTGATAGCGGCTGCGGCCGGTGGTGCCCACGTTGGAGCCCATCGAGCTGCTGGAGTCGAGCACGACCGACACGCTTGCGCTGCCCTGGCCCTGGCTGGCGCCGTAGTTCAGCGAGGCCAGCGTGAGTGCCGCCCCGGCGGCGCTGAAGCTGAAATCGGTGCCGGTCAGGCCCAGCACCGCCTTGCCGGTCATGCTGTCGCTCACCGTCATGGCGATCCGGCCGGCGCCCAAATCTTGCACCACGCCGATCACGTAGGACGCGCCCGCGGGCAGGGTGGACACGATGGCCGGCGGCGCACCGGCGACGGTGATCAGGCTGCTCACCGGCTGGGTGATCGGCGAGCCCGCACTCGGGTTGGCCGTGGCCACGGTGGCGCCCAGGTCGATGCTGCCGGAGAACGCGCCGCAGGGGTCGGTGGTGAGCGTGGAGAGCACCGCGCCGCCCGCGTTGGCGAACTCGATCGGGACCGAGGCGAGCGGGGCATAGCCGTCGGGCACGTCGGGGCAGCCGGGGTAGGCGAGAGCCTGTTTCGGCGATTCGATCCACGCGGCGCGGCGCATCGCGGATGTCGACGACGCAGTGATCGACATCGGCACGACCAGCATGCCGCTGACCGACTGGCTGGTCGGCGCGGGGGCCGGCGCGGCGGCAGGGTCGGGCTGTGCCTCGGCCGGTGCGTCGTCACCGCCTCCGCCGCAGGCGGCGAGCACGGCGGCGCACAGGAGCGCAAGACTGGTATGGGCGGTTCTGTTCATGACTGGGTCCCTTACGTGGGTGTGTGGATGAGACGAGTGCGAGTCGAAGGGCCATTGGACGAAACTCCCAATCGCGGCGCGTCCCTACCTTGTGGGATGCTCGACCCCCGCAATCGCGTGGGCTCGACGACATGATTTCCAACCTCCCAGCCGACACCGACGGCCTGCTCAAGCTGGCTGCGCAAAGCATGTTCGACAACCTCGCGCAGGCCGCGATGGGCATGCTGGTGATCGACCGCAACCACCGCATCGTCTGGATCAGCGAGGGCTACAAGCGATTCCTGCCCGACCTCGGGCACGAGGAGTCCGACTTCGTCGGCCGCCGGGTCGAAGAGGTGGTGCCCAACACGCTGATGGCGCACGTGGTCGACTCCGGGCAGCCCATGCTGGTCGATCTGCTCACCAACCAGGCCGGCACCTTTCTCGTCAGCCGCTTGCCATTGCGCGACGCCCGCGGCGAGGTGATCGGCGCGTTGGGCATGGTGCTGCTCGACCACCCCGAGACCACGATGCAGCCGCTGATGACCAAGTTCAGCCGCCTGCAGCGCGAGCTAGACGACGCGCGCCAGCAACTCGCCGCGCAGCGCCGGCCCAAGTACACGGTGGCAAGCTTCATCGGTTCGAGCCCGCAGGCGATGGAGCTCAAGCGCCAGGCGCGCCGTGTGGCGCAAACCGACAGCACCGTGCTGCTGCTCGGCGAGACCGGCACCGGCAAGGAGCTGCTGGCCCATGCCATCCACGCTGCGAGTGCGCGGGCCGCGCGGTCCTTCGTGGGCGTGAACATCGCCGCGGTGCCCGACACGCTGCTCGAAGCCGAGTTCTTCGGCGTGGCGCCCGGCGCCTACACCGGTGCCGACCGCCGCGGGCGCGAAGGCAAGTTCAAGCTGGCGGACGGCGGCACGCTCTTTCTCGACGAGATCGGCGACATGCCACTCGCGCTTCAGAGCAAGCTGCTGCGCGTGCTGCAGGAGCAGGAGCTCGAACCCCTGGGCAGCAACGCCGTGCAGCGGGTGGACGTGCGCGTGATCGCCGCCACCAGCCGCGACCTGCCGGCCATGGTGGCGGCGGGCGACTTCCGCGCCGACCTGTACTACCGGCTCAACGTGCTGCCGATCCGCCTGCCCACGCTGCGCGAGCGCATCGCCGATCTCGATTCGCTCGTCGATGCGCTGGCCGACGACATCGCCCGACGCAGCGGCCTGCCGCACAAGGCCCTCAGCGCCGACGCGCTCGACCTCCTCGCCCAGCAGCCCTGGCCCGGCAACATCCGCGAGCTGCGCAACGTGCTGGAGCAGGCCACGCTGATGACGGACGACCTGGTGCTCACCGCCGCGCACTTCGGCGCGCTGCTCGCCGCGGGAGCGCCGCGCGTGGCCTTCGCCGTTCCATCCACCGTCCCACCTGCCGAGGCACGGGCTGCGGCAGCGCCGAGCGCGCCAGGCCTCACGCGTTCGGCTGCCACGGTGTCGCCGGCCAGCATCACCCCGCTGCCGCAGGCGATCGCTGAGCTGGAGGCACGTGCCATCCGCGACGCGCTCGCCGCCACCGGCGGCAACAAGCTGGCGGCGTCGCGCCTGTTGGGGATCTCGCGCGCCACCCTGTACGAGAAGCTGCCGCACATCGCGCCGGGTTGAGCCGCGCGGCGGGTGCCGGGGTGTGGCGCTTTACCTCGCAGCAACCAAATACGCCGTCTCGCGCCACGTGGGCGTCTGGTTTCGCAGGCATGCTCTCGGCTTTGCTTCTTCGTGTCGTTCTCATGTCTCGCCGTGCCCGCGTTGTTTCGCCTTTGATTCCCCATGCCCTGTCTGTGTTGACCCTGGCGATCCTGGCGAGCGCCGCCCAGGCCCAGACGGCGCCCGCGCCGGCGGCCTCCGCCGCATCGACGCCGGCACCGGCACCGGCACCGGCACCGGCACCGGCACCTGCCGCCTCGGCGAACGAGCCAGCCGCCGCCGCTTCCGCCGCGGCACCGAGCCCTGCCGCTTCGGCGTCGCGGCCGGCGCAGGAGCTCGCGCCGGTGGTCATCACCGGCGCACGCGAGAGCGACGTTCAACAACGCCGTAACTCCACCGCCGCCAAGATCGTCGTTGGCCGTGAAGACATCGAGCGCTACGGCGACAGCACCATCGGCGAGACGCTCAAGCGCCTGCCGGGCGTCACGATCTCGGGCACGCCGGGCCGCGGCGGCGCCCCGCGCATGCGTGGCATGGGCAGCGGCTACACATTGATCCTGCTCGATGGCCAACGCATGCCGCCCGGCTTCAGCATCGATTCGCTGGAGCCCGAGCAGGTCGAACGCATCGAGGTGCAGCGCGCCCCCACGGCCGAGACCGGGGCGCGTGCCATCGCCGGCGTCATCAACATCGTCACGCGCGAGGGCTACCGAAAGCGGCTGAACAACCTGCGCGTGGGCACCGGCTTCGAGAACGGCCGCTTCCAGCCCGACTTCTCCTGGACGCGCAACGACACGCTCGATGACCTGATCTACAACTTCTCGCTCTCCGCGCGGCACAACGACCGCAAGGACGAGAGTGTCAGCACCGAGGAGATCACCGACCTGAGCACGGGCGAGCTCACCTCTCTGCAGCGCGAGACCTCGCAGTCGCAGAACAAGCGCAACTCCATCAACGCGACGGGACGCCTGAACTGGCGTGGCGAGCAAGGCAGTTCGCTGATGCTGCAGCCGATGATCGTGTACTCGTCCGGCGAGACGCAGCGCAGCAGCCAGCTTCAGTGGCTGGGGGGCACCGACCCGTCTTTCCCCTATGCCCAGAGCGAGACCCGCGGCGAAAGCAGCTTCAGCATGGGTCGGCTGAATGCCGAGTGGAAGCAGCAGGTGGCCGAGAGCGGCCGGCTCGAACTGCGCAGCAATCTCGGAACGAACCGCTCGAAGTCGGATTCGCTCCGCCTCGACACGGGTGGCCGTGATGAGAATGGCGCCCTCACCGCGCCCTACACGCGCGAAGACCACACCGACACGCGCGACGTCAGCCTCACGCTCGGTGGCAAGTACACCGCGTTGCTCGATGGCGAGCAAAGCCTGGTCTCCGGGATGGAGGTCGAATCCAATCAGCGCGACGACAACGGCTACACGCTGTACAACGGGCAGCCGCTGCTGGCCGACACCGGCGACAACCTGTCTGCGCGCATCACCCGCGTGGCCGCCTACGTTCAGGACGAATGGACGCTCAACCCCAACTGGTCGGCGCACGCCGGCCTGCGCTGGGAAGGCATCCGCACGCGCAGCAACGGCTACGACGTCGGCACCGGCGTGCAGGAAGACGTGAAGAACGACAGCAGCGTGTGGTCTCCGCTGCTGCATGCGGTGTGGAAGCCCGACCCGAAGGGCAACGACCAGGTTCGCATGAGCCTCACGCGCACGTACCGCCAGCCATCGCTGCAGAGCATGATCGCGCGACCGAGCGTGAACAGTCGCGCCCCGCTGTCTGAAGGCACCAACGATCCCAGCCGGCCCGACCGTGTGGGCAACCCCGACCTCAAGCCCGAGTTGGCCACCGGCCTCGACCTCGCCTTCGAGCGCTATCTCAGCGGCGGCGGCATGCTCAGTGCCAATGTGTTCTACCGGCAGATCAGCGACTACATGCGTTCGGTCACCACCACCACGCCAATCGACGTGGCCTACTCGCCCAACGCGCCGCGCTATGTCACGCGCACCGAGAACGTCGGCGACGCGCGCACGCAAGGCATCGAGTTGGAGGCGCGCTTCCGCCTGAGTGACGCGATCGAAGGCGCACCGAAGATCGACGTGCGCACGAACGTCAGCTTCTTCCGCTCGCACATCAGCGCCGTTCCCGGCCCCGACAACCGCATCGACCAGCAGCCCGACGGCACGGCCAACCTCGGCCTCGACTACAAGTTCGCCGGCCTGCCGCTCGCCATCGGCGGCAACCTCAACTGGACGCCGGGCTACAGCACCCGCATCAGCGAGACGCAGTGGGCGGACGTCAGCGACAAGCTGGTGGGCGATGCCTTCGCGCTCTGGACAGTCAACAGCTGGGCGCAGTTGCGTCTGTCGGCCAGCAACTTCGCGCCGCGCGACTACGAGACCGGCAGCCGCTTCGAGAACGCCACCCTGCGCGATGTCTCGCGGAGCACCGACTCCACCTACATCAACTGGGCGCTGCGCCTGGAGATGCGCCTCTGACGCTCGCGGCCCGCGAGTGCCTGGGTTCCGGGCAATGACTGGATTGCAGACAGTTGTCCCACTGTTGTGTCTTGAAAGTGGGCAATCGTGGGCTGCGTTCTGATCTGGTTCTCCTAGGTGATCTCGGTAGTTGCCCTGATGTGGTGCGTTCTGGCACAGCGCTTGCGCTGGCTTGGCTACAGGACGACGCGCAACATGCGTCTGCCCAAAGCAAACCCACAGGAGACACCATGCCCTTTGCTCGCCGCCGCACCACGCTCGCTGCCATCGCCCTGACTGCCCTGGCAGCCGCGTCTGCCCCCATGGCCCAGACCAAGGGCGAGATCCGCATCGCCCACGTCTACAGCAAGACCGGCCCGCTCGAGGCCTACGGCAAGCAGACGCAGACCGGCCTGCTGATGGGCCTGGAGTACGCGACTGGCGGCACCATGACGGTGGCGGGCAAGAAGATCGTGCTGATCGAGAAGGACGACCAAGGCAAGCCCGATGTGGGCAAGAGCCTGCTGGCCACGGCCTTCGGCGACGACAAGGTCGACCTCGCCATCGGCCCCACCTCGTCGGGCGTGGCGCTGGCCCTGCTGCCGGTGGCCGAGGAGTACAAGAAGATCCTGCTGGTCGAGCCGGCCGTTGCCGATTCGATCACCGGCGACAAGTGGAACAAGTACATCTTCCGCACCGGGCGCAACAGCTCGCAGGATGCCATCAGCAATGCGGTGGCGCTCGACAAGCCGGGCGTGAGCATCGCCACGCTGGCGCAAGACTACGCCTTCGGCCGCGACGGCGTGAAGGCCTTCAAGGATGCGATCAAGACCGCCAAGATCGTCCATGAGGAATACCTGCCCACCAACACCACCGACTTCACCGCCGGTGCGCAGCGCATCATCGACAAGCTGAAGGACGCGCCGGGGCGCAAGATCATCTTCATCATCTGGGCCGGCGCGGGCAACCCGTTCAAGATCGCCGACCTCGACTTGAAGCGCTACAACATCGAGATCGCCACCGGCGGCAACATCCTGCCGGCCATGACCGCGTACAAGCAGTTCCCCGGCATGGAGGGCGCGGCCTACTACTACTTCGGCATCCCGAAGAACCCGGTCAACGAGTGGCTGGTGGCCAACCACTACAAGAAGCTCCAGGCACCGCCCGACTTCTTCACCGCCGGCGGCATGAGCGCCGGCATTGCGGTGGTCGAGGCGCTCAAGAAGACGCAGGGTGCGACCAACACCGACAAGCTCATCGCCACCATGGAAGGCATGAGCTTCGAGACGCCCAAAGGCAAGATGACCTTCCGCAAGGAAGACCACCAGGCCATGCAGTCGATGTACCACTTCAAGATCAAGGCCGACCCGGCCTTCACCTGGGGTGTGCCCGAGCTGGTGCGCGAGATCAAGCCGGAAGAGATGAACGTGCCGATCCGGAACAAGCGCTGATCGACGCCCCCCCAAGGGCTCCGAGGATGCACGCCGTCATACCGGCGTGCCCCACGAAAACCAGATGCTCGAAACCCGAGACCTCACCATCCGCTTCGGCGGGCACGTGGCGGTGGACCATGTGAGCTGCGCCTTCACCCCGGGCACGCTCACGGCCATCGTCGGGCCCAACGGTGCGGGCAAGACCACGTACTTCAACCTGATCTCGGGCCAGTTGCGCGCGAGTGAAGGGGTGGTGAAGTTGAACGGTGTCGACATCACGCACGAGGCCACCTCGGCGCGCACGCACCGCGGCCTGGGGCGGGCCTTTCAGCTCACGCAGCTGTTTCCCAACCTGTCGGTGGTCGAGAACGTGCGACTGGCCGTTCAATCGCGCCGCCGCGAAGGGCTCAACCTGTGGTCGGTGTGGCTGGACCGGCGCAACACGCTGGAGCGCGCGCATGCGCTGCTGGAGCAGGTGCGCCTGGGCGACAAGGCCGAGGTGGCCGCGAGCAGCCTGCCGCACGGCGACCAGCGCAAGCTCGAAGTGGCGATGCTGATGGCGCTCGACCCGAAGGTTTTCATGTTCGACGAACCCACCGCCGGCATGAGCGTGGACGAGGTGCCGGTGATCCTGGACCTCATCCGCGCACTCAAGGACAGGAGCGACGTGACCATCCTGCTGGTCGAGCACAAGATGGACGTGGTGCGCGAGCTGGCCGACCGCATCATCGTGCTGCACAACGGCCAGCTGGTGGGCGATGGGGACCCGGCGACGGTGATTGCCTCGCCGGTGGTGCAGCAGGCCTACCTGGGCGTGACGGCGGAGGATGCGGCATGAGCGCACTTCCTCTCGTTCACCGCACGCCGCCAACTGCTCTCCGCGCAGCACAAACCGCTCAGGCTGAAGTATCGAAGCCTCGCGCATGCGGTCGCGGAGCCGGGCTTCGATACTTCAGCCTGAGCGGGCTTTGACATGCCAAGCGCAATGACATCCACACCGCTGCTCAGCCTCTCGGGCGTGCACACCCACATCGCCCAGTACCACATCCTTCACGGCGTCGACTTCGACGTGCCCACTGGTCAGGTGACCATGCTGCTCGGCCGCAACGGTGCGGGCAAGACCACCACGCTGCGGACCATCATGGGCCTGTGGGCGGCATCCAAGGGCACGGTCACCTTCGATGGCAAGCACATCGCCGGTTTGCCCACGCCCGGGATCGCGCAACTCGGCATCGCCTATGTGCCCGAGAACATGGGCATCTTTGCCGACCTCTCGGTGCGCGAGAACATGCTGCTCGCCGCGCGTGGCGCTCGCACCGTGGAGCAGATGGACACGCAGCGGCTCGAATGGCTGTTCGAGCTGTTCCCGGCGGTGAAGAAGTTCTGGCTGCACCCGGCGGGCAAGCTCTCGGGCGGACAGAAGCAGATGCTGGCCATTGCCCGCGCGATGGTCGAGCCGCGCCGCCTGCTCTTGATCGACGAGCCGAGCAAGGGCCTGGCGCCCGCCATCATCCAGAACCTCATCGCCGCGTTGCGAGAACTCAAGCGCACGCAGACCACGGTGCTGCTGGTGGAGCAGAACTTCAGCATGGCCCGGTCGCTCGGCGACCAGGTGGCCGTGATGGACAACGGCCAGGTGGTGCACCGCGGGGCGATGGCCGAGCTGGCGGAGAACGAAGACCTTCAGCAGCGCCTGCTTGGGCTGTCACTGGGGGCGCATCAATGATGAACAAGGCCTCTTTCGACTGGCTGCCGCTCGCCCTGGTGCCGGCACTCGCCCTGCTCGCGCTGCCCGCCATCGGCTCCACCTCCTCGTGGCTCACGCTCACCGTCGCCGGCCTCGCCATGGGCATGATCGTCTTCATCATCGCCTCGGGCCTGACGCTCGTGTTCGGCCTGATGGACGTATTGAACTTCGGCCACGGCGTGTTCATCGCGCTCGGTGCGTTCATCGCGACCAGCGTGTTCGGCGTGATGGGCGACTGGACGGGCAGCGCCAGCCTCGCGCGCAATCTCGTCGCGGTGTTCGCGGCGATGTGCGTGGCGATGGCAGTCGCTGGCGGCGTGGGCTGGGCCTTCGAGCGCGTGCTGGTGCGGCCCGTGTATGGGCAGCACCTGAAGCAGATCCTCATCACCATGGGCGGCATGATCATCGGCGAGGAGCTGATCAAGGTCGTGTGGGGCCCGGCGCAGATCCCGATGCCGTTGCCCGAGGCGCTGCGCGGCTCGCTGCTGTTCGGCGATGCCGCCGTCGAGAAGTACCGCCTGCTCGCGGTGGTGATCGGCACGGTGGTGCTCGCCGCGCTGCTCTACACGCTCAACCGCACCAAGCTTGGCCTCTTGATTCGCGCCGGGGTGCAAGACCGGGAGATGGTCGAGAGCCTGGGCTACCGCATCCGTCGGCTGTTCGTCGGCGTGTTCGTGGCGGGCTCCGCACTCGCAGGACTCGGCGGCGTGCTCTGGGGCCTTTACCAGCAGAGCGTGATCCCGCAGATGGGCGCGCAGGTCAACGTGCTGATCTTCATCGTGATCATCATCGGCGGGCTGGGGTCGACCTTTGGCTGCTTCGTCGGTGCGCTGCTTGTCGGCCTGCTCGCCAACTACAGCGGGTTCCTGATGCCCAAGCTCGCGATGTTCTCGAACATCGGGTTGATGGTGGCGATTCTGTTGTGGCGGCCGCAGGGGCTGTATCCGGTGGCGAATCGATGAACGCCCCCCTGCGCAGATCGAGCGGGGCTTCGATACCTCAGCCTGAGCGGCAGGGGGGTGTTCGCGGCCTGCGCATGTCACCACCCGCTCAGCCTGAGGTATCGAAGGCCCGCGCCAACCTCACGCCCGCGACACCATGCTGAACCGCCTCCTCTCCCACGACCTGCCACGCAATCGCTGGCTGTCGCTGCTGCTCATCGCGATGGTGCTGGGCCTCGCGCTCACGCCGTTCATCTTCCCGAGCACCAAGGCGCTCAACGTGAGCGCCAAGATCCTCGTCTTCATCGTGCTGGTGGCGAGCTTCGACCTGCTGCTGGGCTACACCGGCATCGTGAGCTTCGCGCACACCATGTTCTTCGGCATCGGGGCCTACGGGGTCGCCATCGCCAGCACGCGCTATGGCCCGGGTTGGGGCGCGGTGGCGCTGGGGGTGGTGGGCGCGCTCGCCGTCTCGCTGCTGCTGTCTCTGTTGATCGGCCTCTTCAGCCTGCGCGTGAAGGCCATCTTCTTCGCGATGATCACGCTCGCCGTGGCCTCGGCCTTTCTCACGCTGGCTTCGCAGCTGTCGGACTTCACCGGTGGCGAAGACGGCCTCAACTTCAAGGTGCCCGAGGCCTTGCAGCCCGGCACGCAATACCTGGAGGATCCCTTGCTCGGCGCCAGCATCGACGGCCGGTTCCTCAGCTACTACCTGCTGTTCGTGGCGGCGGTGGTGCTGGTGCTGATGATGCTGCGCATCGTGAACTCGCCCTTCGGCCGCGTGCTGCAGGCCATCCGCGAGAACGATTTCCGCGCCGAGGCGATCGGCTATCGGACCGTGGTGTACCGCACGTTGAGCAATGTGCTGTCGGCGCTGTTCGCCACGCTCGCGGGTTGCATGCTCGCGCTCTGGCTGCGCTACAACGGCCCCGACACCTCGCTCAGCTTCGAGATCATGCTCGACATCCTGCTCATCGTCGTGATCGGCGGCATGGGCACGGTGTACGGCGCGGTGATCGGCAGCGTGCTCTTCGTGATCGCGCAGAACTACCTGCAAGACCTGCTCAAGCTCGGTGCCGGGGCCTTCGAGGGCGTGCCGCTCTTGTCGCAGCTCGTGTCGCCCGACCGATGGCTGCTGTGGCTTGGCATTCTGTTCGTGCTGTCGGTGTACTACTTCCCGAGCGGGGTGGTGGGCCGGCTGCGCGCCCGTCGTGCCGACAAGTCCTGATCGCGCGCAGCCAGGGGAGCACTATGACACCCACCTCTCACTACATCACCTGTGAAGGGCGCGAGCTCCACTACACCGCCTGGGGCAGCGTGAGCGCGCCGGTGCTGGTCGCCTGGCACGGCCTCGCGCGCACCGGGCGCGACATGGACGACATCGCCGAACACCTGGCGCAGCGCTACCGCGTGATCTGCCCCGACACGCTCGGCCGCGGCCTGAGCCAGTGGAGCCCGCAACCCGAGCTGGAGTACTGCCTTGACTTCTACGCCCGCCTGGCAGCCTCGCTTGTCAACCAGCTCGGCGTGGACAAGATGCTGTGGCTCGGCACCTCGATGGGCGGTGCGATCGGCTTGCACTGCGCGGCAGGGCGCTTGCAGGGCCGCATCACCCGGCTCGTGCTCAACGACATCGGCCCCGAGATCGCCAAGGCGGCGACCGATCGCATTCGCAGCTACGCCGGCAACCCATCGGCGTTCAACACCGTGAGCGAGCTGGAGCAGTACTTCCGCACCGTGTACGCGCCCTACGGGTGGCTGAGCGATGCGCAATGGCGCCGCCTCACCGAGACCTCCACCCGCCGCCTGCCCGACGGCCGCGTGACGCCGCACTACGACCCGGCGATGGTGATGCAGTTCATCCACCACCCGAACGACTACGACCAGTGGGAGGCCTGGGACCGGCTCGCCATCCCTGTGCTCTGCCTGCGCGGCGAGTCATCCGACCTGCTGCTGGCCGAGACCGCCGAGGCGATGCGCCAGCGCGGGCCGCGCGCGGTGGTGGCAACCATCGCCGGCTGCGGCCATGCGCCTGCGCTCAATACGCCCGAACAGTTCGCTTTGGTCGAACGATTCCTCGCAAGCTGAGCCGGAGCAAGCGCAGCGTAGCGACCGATCAAGCTACCCCCGCGGAACCGGCTTTGCCGGGCCGCTGGGGGGCGCCCCTCGGGGGCAGGAGCGAAGCGACTGGGGGGCTAACGTTTAAACCGGCCGTCCGGCCCGATGATCGACAGATCGGCATAGTCGAGGCCGCTGTGATCGGTGGTCGAGTAGCTCACCTCCAGCCCGCCGAAGTCGACACGCGCAAAGGTCTCCAGCGCGTGGCGCAACTTGTCGCGCGTGGGGGCGGGGCCGGCTCGGCGAAGGCCTTCGACCACCACCTTCGCGGCGACGAAGCCCTCGAGCATGATGGGGGTGAGCTCCATCTCCTTGCTCTTGGCCAGCTCGCTCGCCTCCTTGACCACGGGCGATGCGATCGAGCGCTCGTAGGGGAACACCTGGCTCACGACCACCCCGCGGGCGATCGGCCCGAGTTCCTTCACGAAACCGGCCGAAGCGTTGTTCGACAAGGTGACCATCTGCGCCTTCGAGCCGGCGGCGCGCAGCGCCTTCATGCCGTCGATGACCGCGGTGCCCGAGCCGATGAACAACACCGCCTGCGGCTCTTTCTCGACGATGCGCGGAATGATCGGCTCGAAATCGGGCTTGGCGCGGTCGTACTTCTCGTACGCCACCGGCTCCTTGTTGACCGACTTGAGGCCCTTGATGGCGCCCTGCACGGCGTCGGCACCGAAGCTGTCGTCGACCTGCACGACGGCAATGCGGTCAATGCCGATCAGGCTCAGGTGCGAGATGGCGCGCTCGGCCTCGCGTTGATAGGTGGCGCGCACATTGAAAAGCCACGGTTGCACCGGCTTGTGCAGCACCATCGCGCCGGTCGACGGGCCGATCAGCGGCACCTTGTTGTCGTTGAGCAGTGGCAGGATGGCCTGCGTGTGTGGCGTGCCGCGGTTCAGGAAAAGTGCGACCACGCCGCCATCGATGAGCTGCTTGGCGTTGGCCACGGCGAGCTTCGGGTCGAACTTGTCGTCGAGCGACACCAGTTCGATCTTCGAGCCGTTCACACCGCCGCGGGCGTTCACCGCATCGAAGTACAGCTTGGCGCCGTCGGTGGCTTCTTTCACCGACGCGGCCACCGCGCCCGAGAAGCCAGCCGTCTGGCCCACCTTGATCTGGGCCCAGGCCGGGGCGGCGCTGAGTGCCGCCCATGCGGTGACGGACACCGCACACAGTAGAAACTTTTTCATCGCCATCCTTGTGAGACAGGTGGCGATCGTAGGGAGGGCCCGCGAACGGCGCTCGGGTTTTACCTAAGGTTGCGCACGCCCGTTCAGAACCGTCAAATCAAGCGATCGCGCCGGCACGGTGGCTGTCAGAAACGGACGTTCCGTGGCGCAAAGTGCCACCGTTGGTCACCTCGCGTTGCCGGCCAGCGGCTGAACCGGCAGGCGGGCGCCGCTGTCTTGCAGTGTCTTGCCGAGCAGGCCCACCAGCGAATACACCGCGTCCACCGTCGGCGTGGGCACGCCGGTAATGCGCCCCAGCTCGCGCACGCTCCCGACCACCGCCTCCAGCTCCAGCGCGCGGCCGGCTTCCACGTCTTGCAGCATCGACGTCTTGTGCGCGCCCACGGCCTCGGCCCCGGCGATGCGCTTGTCGAGCGAGATCTTGAACTCCACGCCCAGGCGCTCGCCCACGGCCTGCCCCTCGCGCATCATGTTCGCGGCGAGCTCGCGCGTGCCCGGGAAGCGGCAGATGTCTTCGAGCGTGGCGTGCGTCAGCGCGCTGATCGGGTTGAAGCTCAGGTTGCCCCAGAGCTTGACCCAGATCTCGCCGCGGATGTCGCGGCTCACCGGCGCCTTGAAGCCGGCCTTCATGAGTGCCTGCGACAGCGCTTCGATGCGCTCGCTGCGGCTGCCATCGGGTTCGCCCAGCGTGAAGCGGTTGCCCTCGATCAGTTTCACGACGCCCGGTGCCACCAGCTCGGCGGCCGGGTAGACCACGCTGCCGATCACGCGCTCGGGTTCGATGTGCTGGGCGATCACGCCGCCGGGGTCGACGCTCTCCAGCGTGCGCCCCTCGTACGGGCCGGCCAGCTTGTGGAAGTACCACCAGGGCAGGCCATTGATCATGGTGACCACGCTGGTGTCCGGGCCGAAGAGATCGCGCAGCTCTGGCAGCACGCTCGCCACCTGGTGGGCCTTGAGAGTGAGCAGCACCACATCCTGCGGGCCGGCGTCGGCCATGCGCTGCACGGCGCGCACGGTCTTCGCCTGCTGCTCGCTGCCGTCTTCGAGCACGAGCTTGAAGCCATGGGCGTTGATGGCAGCAAGGTTTTGGTTGCGTGCGATGAAGGTGACTTCTTCACCGGCCAGCGCTAGCTTCGCACCCAGCAATCCCCCGATCGCCCCCGCCCCCACGACCGCGATCTTCATGCTCACAGCCCCAGCTTCTGCGCCAGGCCGATGCGCTGCAGCTTGCCCGTCGCGCCCTTGGGGATCTCGTCCATGAACAGGATCTTCTTCGGCACCTTGTAGTCGGCCACGCGCTGCGTCACGAACTCCTGCAACTCGCGCTCGGTGGCGGCAACGCCTTCCTTCAGCACCACCACCGCGGCCACCTCTTCGCCGAGCTTGGGGTGGGGCATGGCAAAGCACACCACCTGGTTGACGGCGGGGTGGTCCATCAGGATTTCGTCCACCTCGCGCGGGCTCACCTTCTCGCCGCCGCGGTTGATGATCTCCTTCAGGCGGCCGGTGATGCTGATGTAGCCGTCGGCGTCTTTCGTGCCTTGGTCGCCGGTGCGGAACCAGCCGTCGAAAAAGCCCTCGGCGTTGGCCTTCGGGTTGTTCTCGTAGCCCGCGGTCACGTTGGGGCCCTTGATGACGATCTCGCCGATCTCGCCCGCACCGAGCAGGCGGCCGCCTTCACCCATGATCTGCACTTCGGGCCCCGCGGGCAGGCCCACGGTGCCGGGCTTGCGCGCCAGCGGCGGCAGCGGGTTCGAGGCCATTTGGTGCGTGGCTTCGGTCATGCCATAGGCCTCGATCAGCGGTGCCTTGAAGATCTCTTCGAGCTCCTTGATCACCTGCGGAGGCATCGACGACGAGCTGGATCGCATGAAGCGCAGCGGGTTGCGCGCGATCACCTCGGCATTGCCCTTGGCGCGCCCGACGATGGCCTGGTGCATGGTCGGCACGGCGGTGTACCAGGTGGGCTTGGCCTCATCCATCCAGCCGAAGAACTTGAGCGCATTGAAGCCCGGCGTGCAGAAGACCTGCGAGCCGGCCGACAGCGGAGCGAGCACGCCGGCGATCAGCCCGTGGATGTGGAAGAGCGGCATGATGTTCAGGCCGGTGTCCTGCGCGCCGAGTTGCAGCGTGGTGCGGATGTTCCGCGCCGAGGCGCACAGATTGCCCACCGACAGCGGCACGATCTTCGGCCGCGAGGTGGTGCCCGAGGTGTGCAGCACCATGCCGATGTCATCAGGCTGCGAGTAGCCACCCTGCGTGGCGGGCTGCGCCGCGGTGCCATCGCGCGCCTTGAGCGTGAAGCTGCCTGCGGGCACGCCGGGTGCCACCACGAGATCGGCGATGCGCACGCCGAGCTTGCGCGCAACCTCGACGGCTGGCGACGTGCTGCCCTGCTCGACGATCAGCAGCTTGGCCTTCAGATCGGACAGATAGAACTCGAACTCGTCGGCGCGGTAGGCCGGGTTGAGCGGTGCGCTCGTCGTGCCCGCAGCGCAGGCCACGAAGCAGGTGGCCATCTCGGGGCCGTTGTTGAGCACGATTCCCACCCGGTCGTTGCGGCCGACACCCAGCGCGTTCAGGCTGGCCAGCGTGCTGTCGACCAGGGCGCGCAGCGCACCGTAGCTGAGGGGCGGGCGGCCGGGGGCCGAGATGGCGGTGGCGGCGTCTGCGCCGTTCGCCAGCAGGTGCTGGAGCGTGGTGGGGTGCATGGCGTTCCTTGGGTCGGGCGCGGGCTGCGAGCGCCGGCGTGTTCTGGCGATGAAAGCCATTATGTGGGCGAGGGCCTTGCGCGGCGGCCCGAGATCCCAGCAGTTGAGCCATGGGTTCGCAGACGGCCGGCGCGGCTTGCTGACGCCCCCTGCCAAATGACCCGTGCGGGGCGCGGGCGGGGGCCGGCTCCTAGAATTTCCGCCCCCTCCCGTCTGCGTGCCTCCCCATGACCTCCGGACTCATCCGCATCCGCGGCGCTCGCCAGCACAACCTCAAGAACCTCGATCTCGACATTCGCACCGGCGAGATGACGGTGGTGACCGGGCCCAGCGGCTCGGGCAAGTCGAGCCTGGTATTCGACACGCTGTATGCGGAAGGGCAGCGCAGGTACGTCGAGACCTTCAGCGCCTACGCGCGGCAGTTCCTCGACCGCATGGACCGACCCGCGGTGGAGCGCGTGGACGGCGTGCCGCCCGCCATCGCCATCGACCAGACCAACCCGGTGCGCACCTCGCGCTCGACGGTGGGCACGATGACCGAGCTGAACGACCACCTGAAGCTCTTGTTCGCGCGGGCCTCGGAGCTGTTCGACAAGAAGACGGCGCAGCAGGTGCGGCACGACTCGCCGGAGACGATCTATGCGGAGCTGATGGCGCGCACGAAGGACGCCGATCCGCGTCTCGTCGTCACCTTCCCGGTGGAGCTGCCTGCCAACACCAGCAGCGAAGAGATCGAGCAGTGGCTGGCCGCGAGTGGCTTCACCCGCGTGCAGGCCGAGCGCGAGGTGGCTTCGCCGACGGGGCCGCGGAAGGTGCTGGATGTGGTGGCGGATCGGTTTCGCTTGCAGGGGACGGAGAAGGTGAGGGCGATTGAGGCGATCGAGACGGCACTGAAGCGTGGGAGTGGTCGCGTCAATGTGTATGTGCTGGGGGACGGTGAGAGCGGGCCTTCGATACCTCAGGCTGAGCGGGTGGAGGCAGGCGGAGACGGTGAACAAATTCAGCCGGTGCTCTGGCGCTACTCCACCGGACTGCACTGCCCCGACAGCGACATCCGCTATGCCGATCCGCAGCCCGCCCTCTTCTCCTTCAACAGCGCGATGGGCGCCTGCGAGTCGTGCCGCGGCTTCGGCCGCGTGATCGGCGTCGACTGGGGCCTGGTGATCCCCGACCAGCGCAAGACCCTGCGCTCCGGCGCGATCAAGACGATCCAGACGCCGGCCTGGAAGGAGTCCCAGGACGATCTGTTGCGCTACGCCGGCGACGCCGGCATCCCGCGCGACACCGCCTGGTCGCAACTCAGCGAGGCGCAGCGCGACTGGGTCATCAACGGCTCGCCCAACTGGAAAGGCCAGTGGAACAAGCAGTGGTACGGCATCAAGCGCTTCTTCGAGTACCTCGAATCCAAGGCGTACAAGATGCACATCCGCGTGCTCTTGTCCAAGTACCGCAGCTACACCACCTGCCCGGCCTGCAGCGGCGCGCGGCTGAAGACCGAGGCGCTGCTGTGGCGCATGGGCACGAAGGCCGATGCCGATGGCGTGCTGCCGCCTGAGAAGCGCTTCCTCCCACAAGGTGTCGTCTGGTCGCGTGAACAGCTGGAGTCGTTGTCCGGCCTCACGGTGCACGACCTGATGCTGATGCCCATCGACCGCATCCGCCGCTTCTTCGATGGCATCACTTTGCCCACCAGCCTGCTCGACGAAGCGCTGAAGCTGCTGCTCGACGAGATTCGCACGCGGCTGAAGTACCTGTGCGACGTGGGCCTGGGCTACCTCACGCTCGACCGCCAGAGCCGCACGCTCAGCGGGGGTGAGGTGCAGCGCATCAACCTGACGACGGCGCTCGGCACGTCGCTGGTCAACACCATGTTCGTGCTCGACGAGCCCAGCATCGGCCTGCACCCGCGCGACATGGACCGCATCGTCGAAGCCATGCACCGGCTTCGCAACGCCGGCAACACGCTGGTGGTGGTGGAGCACGACCCGGCCGTGATGCTCGCCGCCGACCGCCTGATCGACATGGGCCCGGGCCCCGGCGAGCGCGGCGGGCAGATCGTGTTCGACGGCACGCCCGAGGCCATCCGCCACGCCGACACGCTGACCGGCGCCTACCTGGGCGCGCGCAAGCAAGTCGGCATGGGGATCAAGCGGGTCGTCACCGACAGCACGCCGCGCCTCATCCTCGAAGGGGCGCGCGACCACAACCTGAAGAGCGTCACCGTCGAGTTCCCGCTGCAGCGCCTGGTCTGCGTGACCGGCGTCTCGGGCTCGGGCAAGAGCACGCTGATGCAGGACGTGCTCTACCCCGCGCTGGCCCGCCACTTCGGCAAGGCGACCGAAACGCCCGGCGAGCACGACCGTCTGCTGGGCGGTGATTGGCTGAGCGATGCGGTGTTCGTGGATCAATCACCCATCGGCAAGACCGCGCGCTCCAACCCCGCGAGCTACGTCGGCGCCTTCGACGAGATCCGCAAGCTCTTCGCGCAATCGCCGCTCGCGCAACAGCGCGGCTACACCGCCGCGATGTTCAGCTTCAACGCCGGTGATGGCCGCTGCCCCACCTGCGGAGGCTCGGGCTTCGAGCATGTGGAGATGCAGTTCCTCTCCGACATCTACCTGCGCTGCCCCGATTGCGACGGCAGCCGATACCGCGCCGAGACGCTGGAGGTGAAGATCGACCGCCGGCTCCCTGGCGAGGCGATCCGTGAGCTGAGTGTGGCGGATGTTCTCGAACTGACGGTGAGCGAAGCCGTGCAACTCTTCGCTCAAGACCGCGAGGTGTTGCGAGTGCTGCAGCCCATCGTCGACGTGGGCCTCGAGTACGTGAAGCTCGGCCAGCCGGTGCCCACGCTCTCGGGCGGTGAGGCGCAGCGCCTCAAGCTCGCCGGCTTCCTCGCCGAGGCCGCGCAGAGCGCCACGGCCAGCCGCCAGGCGGTGGCGAAGAAGGGCACGCTCTTCATGTTCGACGAGCCCACCACCGGCCTGCACTTCGACGACATCGCCAAGCTGATGCGCGCCTTCCGCAAGCTGCTCGACGCCGGCCACTCGCTGATCGTGATCGAGCACAACCTCGACGTGGTCCGCGCGGCCGATTGGCTGATCGACCTCGGCCCCGAGGGCGGCGAAGGCGGTGGTGAGCTGGTGTGCGAAGGCACGCCCGACGACGTGAAGCGGCACCCCACGTCGCACACCGGCAAGGCGCTGGCCGACTACGACCGTGCGCTGGGCCTCAACGGCCAGCTGCGCGTGGAGGAAGGCCGCCCGCTGCAGGCCGTGCTGCGCCCGCCGATAGATGAATCGATCCGCATCGTCAACGCCCGCGAGCACAACCTGAAGTCGATGGACGTGAGCATCCCGCGCGGCAAGTTCAGCGTCATCACCGGCGTGAGCGGCAGCGGCAAGAGCACGCTCGCCTTCGACATCCTCTTCAACGAAGGCCAGCGCCGTTACCTCGAATCGCTCAACGCCTACGCGCGCAGCATCGTGCAGCCGGCGGGCCGGCCCGAGGTGGATGCGGTGTACGGCATCCCGCCCACGGTGGCGATCGAGCAACGCCTGTCGCGCGGCGGCCGCAAGAGCACGGTGGCCACCACCACCGAGGTGTGGCACTTTCTGCGCCTCTTGTACGTGAAGCTGGGCATCCAGCACTGCGTGAAAGACGGCTCGCCCGTCAGGCCGCAGAGCGCAGAGAGCATCGCCGCGCAGATCGTGCGCGACCACAAGGGCCAGCACATCGGCCTGCTCGCGCCGCTGGTTGTCAACCGCAAGGGCGTCTACACCGACCTCGCCAAGTGGGCCAAGCAGCGCGGCCACACGCATCTGCGGGTGGACGGCGAGTTCCTGCCGGTCGACCCCTTCCCGCGCCTCGACCGCTTCAAGGAGCACACGCTGGAGCTGCCGGTCGGCGATCTCGTCGTCGGCGCGGACAACGAGGCCGCGCTGCGCACGCTGCTCACCCAGGCGCTCGACCTCGGCAAGGGCGTGATGCACCTGCTCACGCCGCTCGACGGCCTGAAGGGCGCGCTGATGGCGGGAAGCAGCACCAAGCGCATCGGCCACGTGAAGGTCTTCTCCACCAAGCGCGCCTGCCCGACATGCGGCACCAGCTACCCTGAGCTGGACCCGCGCATGTTCAGCTACAACAGCAAGCACGGCTGGTGCCCCGGCTGCGTGGGCACCGGGCTCGCGTTGACCAAGGAGCAGCGCAAGGCCTACGACGACTCGGTGATCGAGCGCGACGTGCAGGGCCGCGAACAGAGCTTCCCGGCCGAAGAGGCCGAAGTCGAAGGCGTGGTCGATGCGCCGTGCGAGATCTGCGCCGGCACGCGGCTCAATGCGGTGTCGCGCGCCGTGACCTTCGATGCGCACTCCATCGCCGCGATTGCGCAGTGGTCGGTGAGCGAGTGCCGCGAGTGGGTGCAGGCGCTGACGCTCACCGGGCGCGACGCGGAGATCGCCCGTGATGTGGTGATCGAGATCAAGAACCGCCTGGAGTTCCTGGAAGAAGTGGGCCTCGGCTATCTCACGCTCGACCGCGCTGCGCCCACCTTGAGCGGCGGCGAGGCGCAACGCATCCGCCTCGCCGCGCAGCTCGGCAGCAACCTGCAAGGCGTGTGCTACGTGCTCGACGAGCCCACCATCGGGCTGCACCCGCGCGACAATCAGGTCTTGCTCAACGCGCTGCACAAGCTGGGCGACAAAGGCAACACGCTGGTGGTGGTGGAGCACGACGAAGACACCATCCGCCGTGCCGACCACATCATCGACATCGGCCCCAGCGCCGGCAAGCGTGGCGGGCGGCTGGTGGCGCAAGGCACGGTGAGCGAGGTGTCTTCGGTGGCCGACTCGGTGACGGGCCGCTTTCTCGCGTCACCGCTCATCCACCCGCTGAAGGAGCGCCGCGCCATCTCCACCGAGGTGCTCACGAAGGATCGTGAACAGAAAGGCCCGCTCACCATCCACAAGGCCTCGCTGCACAACCTGCAACAGGTGACGGTCGACATCCCGCTGCGCCGCCTGGTGGCCGTCACCGGCGTCAGCGGCTCCGGCAAGAGCACGCTGGCGCGCGACGTACTGCTCGCCAACCTGCAGTTCATCAACACCCGCGGCGGCAAGCCCAACTGGCAGGGCTGCGACAACATCGAGGGCTGGGGCTTCATCGACCGCGTGCTCGAGGTGGACCAGACCCCCATCGGCAAGACGCCTCGCTCCTGCCCCGCCACCTACATCGGCTTCTGGGACGTGATCCGCAAGCTCTTCGCCGACACGCTGGAGAGCAGGGCGCGCGGCTACGCCCCCAACCGCTTCAGCTTCAACACCGGCGAAGGCCGCTGCCCGGCCTGCGAAGGGCAGGGCATGCGCACCATCGAGATGAGCTTCCTGCCCGATGTGAAGGTGCCCTGCGACGTGTGCCACGGCGCGCGCTTCAGCCCCGAGACACTGGCCGTCACCTGGCGGGGTAAGAGCATCGGCGACGTGCTGCAGATGGAGATCGACGAGGCAGTGGAGTTCTTCGCCAGCATGCCCCACATCGCGCACCCGCTGCAGCTGATGAAAGACGTGGGCCTGGGCTACCTCACGCTCGGCCAGCCGTCACCCACGCTGAGCGGTGGCGAGGCGCAGCGCATCAAGCTCGTGACCGAGCTAACCAAGGTGCGCGACGACGTCACGCGCCGCGGCCAGAAGACGCCGCACACGCTCTACGTGCTCGACGAGCCGACGGTTGGCCTGCACATGGCCGACGTGGAGAAGCTCATCCGCGTGCTGCACCGCCTGGTCGACGGCGGCCACAGCGTGGTGGTGATCGAGCACGACCTCGATGTGATCGCCGAGGCCGACTGGGTGATCGACATGGGGCCGGAGGGTGGGGCGGCTGGCGGCACGGTCGTGGCTGCGACCGATCCGGTGGCTTTGGCGAAGCTCAAGGCGAGCCACACGGGGGCGGCGTTGCGGGGGGTGTTGGCTCGGTGACGGGGGGCTGCTCGCGACCCATTGCGGGCGCTCGCGCGTCCTGTCCTGATTAACGCTCTCGAAGTGGACATTGCGCCGTGCCCATTGGCGGTATCGATGGGCACAGTGCCCGGCGGTAGCACGGCCGGCCGAATGGCGGCCATACCGCGGGGCCGCGCCACAGGCGGAGCTGTGGCCAAGGCCATGTTGCGACTCCAGCACGCGACGGTATTCAGTGCTCATCGCCTCGGAGAGTCAGAATCCCTCAGTCCCGCGTCGTCATCGTCGTGGGCGGCTGGATGTTGGATCTGGCGCGGTGCGCGGAGATGACTCGACACCAGCAAATCTTCGACCTTGGCGTTCCCCCGGCATTTGGCAAACTGCCAGTGCAGCCGAACAACCCAGCGACCACACCGTGATCGAAGACTTCACCCTCAAAGATTTCGAGTTCAAGATTCTCCTGCCCGACGAATCCTCTTCTCGCTTCTACATATTCCACGATCTGGCCGAACTGTTCGGAGAGGAATTCAACAGCGACGCGCTCAGGCGCCTGCGAAAGTTGCTTTCGCTACACCCCGAAAATCCCAAAGGAAAGCTGACCTCTGACCATGAAGCGGACAACGTTTCGTTGAGCGCAAGCAAGCCCGACGTCATTTGGCTCGTGGCGCGAACGATCAATGAAAATTCGATCCCGCAATACCGGAAGAACTTCTCCGACGCGGACTACTCCGCCATCCTTTCCGAGCTGACAGGCTGGAAGAGGCCAAAGCCCAAGAAGTGGAACGCAGGCGATGTCTTTCAGTTCAAGCTGAGCGACGGCGATTACGCCTATGGGCAGGCCCTGCGAAAGGAGTTTGGCTCCTCGTGCGTGCTCTTTGGGAGCACGTCACGAACCCCCCTGCCCAAAGACGTGGTCGTCACCTTGCCAATCGTCTCGATCCTGCACGTGAATTCCCAGCTGCTCGACCGAGGGACGTGGGAGGTGATAGGAAGCTCGAATCCAGTCGCACGCCCCGAGGATTCCTCCCTGGGTGGCCCGCATGGAGTGGGGTCAATTTCGCTTTCAGGGTGGCATCTCAAGGACCTCGCCGAAGCCTATTTCGGCCTGACCCCCTGGAACATCGGCTATTTCGGCGACGACCGCTACTACGACAAGCTACTCATGCCTGGCGTCGGTCGGCCAGAGAACCACATTTGGCTGTCGCATGAGGAGCGCGAGATCTTCAGAAAAATCCATGGCCTGGCTCCCGCGCTGTCGGGCAAGCGTTAGACCCGCTCCACGCCAAACTTTCGAGCGATATCCCGAAACCAGTCGTGGTGCCGAGGCGGACCGCCGCTTCGAGCCGAGAGACGCCTGCCAGGCTGGTGACGCGCCCACAACCAAAGGCCTCCATGCCCCCGCCGACATCCCACAGACCGAGGCGCTGCCGCGGGTTCTCCCCGGCACCCGGGCCCGTCGGTCTGGAACGGCGATTGCCGCAACAAGCCACCGTGGCCCTTGTCGGAGGCGAAGATGGCATTTCGTTCCAGCCTATCGCAGCGGAGATGCGCGCGAATCATCGCGCGTGTCGCATCGACCCTGTTGCTGGCGACCGGCGCGGGCCTGGCGCACGCGGCCTACATCGATTTCGAGGACCTGCCTCCGCTCCCCGGCAACGAGTACCTCGATGGCTACCCGATCACCAATCAGTACGCCCACCTTGGCGTCACGTTCAGCGGCTCCTACCTCGTCCACTGGACTCCCGATGCCTACCTGCTCGGCCAGCTCGGGTACGACGACATCGTGCTGAGCTTCAGCGGCGCGTTGCCCACGCACGTCAGCTTCGAGTTTGGTGCGGCACAGCCAACCTCGGTGCGCTGGCGCGGCGCCACCGGCCATGGCGAGAACATCGAACTGGGCCAGCCCTCGCAGTCGAACGTGTCCTTCGCCTCACAGGCCGGCATTGCGCTCGTGAAGATCACGTTGTCGAGCAACTATGAGCACGGGCCCACATATGTGAACCTGGACAAGCTTTACTTCGGCAATGTGCCCGCGGTGCCCGAGCCGGCACCGATGCTGCTGGCCGGTGCGGGCGTGCTGGCCCTCGGCTGGCGCCGCTGGCGTGATTCCCGGGGCGGCGGCAAGTCGTACGGGGTTCGGTAAGGGCGACGCGTCACCCGGGCCGCGCCGGGCCCATGGCCGCACGCCTGCGGGCGGGCGAGGGGTCCTCAGTCCTTGGGCAGCAGGCGATCGGTCTATCGGCGCACGACGTCGTAGCACTCGCAGCACATGGCTTCCAGCTTGGGGCGATCCAGCACGGTGATGCGACCGCGCTGGTAGCTGATCACGCCCTCTGACTGGAGGTGACTCGCCTCCACCGTCACCCCCGAGCGCCTGACGCCGAGCATGTTGCCGATCAACTCTTGCGTCATGACGATGTTGGGCCCAGGCAGCCGATCGAGGCTCAGCAGCAGCCAACGGCAGAGTTGCTGGCGCAAGGAGTGGTGCCGGTTGCAGACGGCGGTTTGCGCCATCTGAGTGATCAGAGCCTGGGTGTAGCGAAGAAAGAGCTGGAGAACCTCCACGTTGTCCGCGACCTCGTCTTTCAACATGGCGGCGGGGAGCCGGTAGGCGCGTCCCGCGCTCTGCACCACGGCTCTGCTGGGTGTGGTGTCGCCTCCCATAAAGAGCGCAATGCCCACCAGGCCATCGTTGCCGACCACCGCGATCTCGGCAGACGCGCCATCTTTCATCACATAGAGCAGCGAGACGATGGCGGTCGAGGGGAAGACGACCTGGCTGATTTCGATGCCGGGCTCATAGATCACATGGCCCAGCGGGAGATCGACCAGCTCGAGGCTCGATTTCCAGCGCTCCAGCACATCGGCGGGCAGGGCGCGAAGCAAATGGTTCGGGAGGGATTCGGTCGGCACGTGCTGCTCCTTGCAGATCGACTCTGCTCGGCCGCCGGTGGCACCCATCAAGGTCGATGGCTATGTTCGGTAGCGAACACATGGTAGCAAGCATGTTCTCTTCGGGGCTGCGATGGCCGTATGCGATCAACCGCCAGATGCACTGGACTTCAGCTTGTCGAACGCCGCTCTGGCCGCCGCGGCGGCGGACATGTCGCGCAACACGGCGTCGAGGCCGGATCGCTGAGACACCACGAGCCGGTGTTGAATGTGGTCGCGTTGGTGCGAGACGGACGCAAAGCAGGCGGGCTCGCCGGATTGCGCTGCCGCGACATAGGCGAGTAGCACGTGGTGGGGGTCTTCCTGGCTCGACAGCAGCTCGCTGAGGCGTCGGCCGACGGCGTCGCCCGATGGTTCGTCGAGAAGGCGGGCTACCGCAGCCGTCGCCACCACACACCTGAAGTCGACGATGGTGCCGTGGCCGTCGACGATGGGCTGGAGGTGCATGTGGCCTGGCACGGATCGCTCGACGGCAACCCAGTAGTCGAGCTTCGATCGGGCGGAGGTGTCGACGTTGAACGGCACCGCGAGATTCCTGGGCAGGAGACGGGATTCCATGCGCACTCTCCTCGAAATGAGGCGACGAGCGTAGGCCGCAGGCACCCCCTCGTCTGTACGGTGTCCGACATAGGAGGCGAATAAACGCAAAGGCCACCCATCCCGAGAGCGGTAGGGTGTTTCTGCAGCCATACACTGACCGTTCGGGTCAGCAACGCGGTGCTCTTGGGTGACAAATCTGCCAGGGCGCCACGACGACGCGACACAACTGAAAGCGTCTTTGACTCCCAATCTCAACGGGCTCTTTGCCCAGCTGACTGCGACAGATCAGGCCTCGCTGCAGCCGCTACTTCAACGAACAGAACTTTCGACGAAGCAAGTGCTGGGGGGGGGCGATTCGCCGGATGCCAATGTCTACTTTCTGGCGACCGCCAGCGTGGCATTGCTCGTGCAAAGCTCGCTCAAGCCGGGCTTGGCAGTCGGCCTGATCGGCAACGAAGGAGCGGTGGGGGTCCACCTCGCACTTGGTCTGGGCCCAGGCATCTTCACGTTTGTGGTCCAGGCGCCCGGGGAGGCGTGGTTCATGGAGGGCCGCGCCTTGCACGAGCTGGCGCTTCGTCGGCCCCAGCTCTTGTTGGCGCTGTCCAGGTATGTGTGGTCCCTGGCGCAAGAGGTCGCGTGGTACGCCGCCTTCGCGCAGTCCAACGACGTCAAGCCGCGGCTGGCGCGGTGGATTCTGACGAGCTACCGCCACAGCAAGCACAAGGAGCTGGAGCTCACGCAGCTCCACCTGTCGCAGATGCTCGGTGTGCGTCGTACCAGCATCTCGCTCGCCGCTTCGGAGCTGCGGGCCGCAGGCCTGGTGGACTACAACCGAGGCAAGCTGGTGGTCAACGACGTGAAGGGCCTCGACGAGGTCGCCGGCTCAGGGCAGGCCTGAGCGCCGTCGTCAGCCGCGGCGCGCCGCCTCGATCGCTGCCACGTCGATCTTGCGCATGGTCATCATGGCCTCGAAGGCGCGCTTGGCCACCGCAGGGTCGGGGTCAGCGATGGCGTCGGTGAGTACGCGTGGCGTGATCTGCCACGACAGGCCCCACTTGTCCTGGCACCAGCCGCACGCGTTCTCTGCGCCGCCGTTGTTCACGATGGCGTTCCACAACCGGTCGGTCTCGGCCTGGTCGTCGGTTGCCACCTGGAACGAGAACGCCGGGCTCTGCTTGTAGGCCGCACCACCGTTCAGGCCGATGCACGGGATGCCCAGCACGGTGAACTCGACCGTGAGCACGTCGCCCTTCTTGCCGCTGGGGTAGTCGGCGGGTGCGTGGAACACGGCGCCCACCTTGCTGTCGGCAAAGGTGGCGGCGTAGAAGCGCGCGGCCTCGAGCGCGTCGCGTTCATACCAGAGGCAGATGGTGTTCTTGGGGGCCATGGTCACTCTCCTGTCGCAGGGGGTTTGTTGGCATCGCGGGCCGGGCTCGTTGCGCGAGCGGGGCGGGCACGGCCGGGCAGCGTACCGCAGTGCGGTGTCGGTGGCGATCTGGATGCTGCAAGCACCTGACATTGGGCTCGTGCGCGTGGGAGCGGCCCCGTCATCAGGGAACTCCCGGGGTGGTGTGTGAAACCGGTTTCAGTAAACTGCCCCCCAGCCGACGCGAGCCACCCCTTTCGCAGCGGCCACCGCCCCTACCGGACCCCCTTCGAGCCCCGCGCCCGTGAACTACCAGTTCCAGTTCGATGCCGTTTTTGCCGCCTGGCCGCTGCTGCTCAAGGGCACTTGGATCACGATCCAGCTGTCTCTCGTGGCCACGCTGCTCGGCCTGGTGGTGGCCATCTTCTGCGCCTGGGGCAAGACCTCCGGGCCGGCGTGGTTGCGCTTCGTCATCAATGCGTACATCGAGGTGATCCGCAACACGCCGTTCCTGGTGCAGTTGTTCTTCTTCTTCTTTGCGCTGCCGGCCGTGGGGCTGCGCTGGTCGCCCTACACCGCCGCGCTGACGGCGCTGGTGGTGAACCTGGGCGCGTACGCGGCCGAGATCGTGCGCGCGGGCATCGAGTCCATCCCCAAGGGGCAGATCGAGGCGGGCCGTGCGCTCAACCTCAAGCCCTGGGAGATCTTCCGCTTCGTGGTCCTCAAGCCGGCGCTGAAGGCAATCTACCCGGCGCTCACGAGCCAGTTCATCTTGCTCATGCTCAGCTCGGCCGTGGTCTCGGTGATTTCGGCCGACGACCTCACCTCGGTGGCCGCCAACCTGCAATCGCAGACCTTTCGCAGCTTCGAGATCTACATCGTAGTGGCAGGCATCTACCTCGCGCTGTCGTTCGCGTTCTCGGCCCTGTTCCGGCTGATCTACAGCCGCGCGCTCAACTATCCGGACAGGCGCTGAACCGCATGCGTACCTTCGGCTTCTCGGAGTTCATGTTCATCGTCGAGGCGGCGCGCTGGACGCTCGCGCTGTCGGCGATCGCATTCGTCGGCGGGGCACTGCTCGGCCTGGTGCTGGCGCTCGCGCGCACTTCGGAGAACCGGCCGGCGCGATCGCTCGCCGGCGGCTTCATCCACATCTTCCAGGGCACGCCGCTGCTGCTGCAGTTGTTCTTGATCTTCTTCGGCGCGCCGGTGCTCGGCCTGGATATCAACCCCTGGATTGCCGCCGGCGTGGCGCTCACGCTCAATAGCGCTGCCTTCCTGGGCGAGATCTGGCGCGGCTGCATCGAGGCCATTCCGCGCGGCCAGTGGGAAGCTGCGCAGGCACTGAGCCTCGGTTACGCCTCGCGCATGCGTGATGTGGTGCTCCCGCAGGCCTTCAAGATCGCGCTCCCGCCGACGGTGGGCTACTTGGTGCAGATCGTGAAGGGCACCTCGCTCGCCGCGATCATCGGCTTCACCGAGATCACGCGCGCAGGCCAGATCATCAACAACGCGACCTTCCAGCCGCTGCACGTGTTTGCCACGGTGGCGGCGTTGTACTTCGTCATCTGCTGGCCGCTCTCGCTGCTGGCCGCGCGCATGGAGCGCAAGCGCGCGCAGGCGCTGGCGCGCTGAGCATCCATTGCGTTCCCTCTCGCTCAACCTCCCCCGTTCACGCTCATCCCACACACAGGAGACTCACGCCATGATCCGATTTACCACCCGCCGCGCCGCTCTGGCTGCCCTGGGCCTGGGCGCAGCGCTCAGCGCCTTCGCTCCGTTCGCCGCCGCCCAGAGCGTGGCCGACATCAAGAAGAAGGGCGAGATCACCGTCGGCATGCTGGTCGACTTCCCGCCCTACGGCACCACCGATGCGAAGAACCAGCCCGACGGCTACGACGCCGACGTGGCCAAGCTGCTCGCCAAGGAGTTGGGCGTCAAGGCCAACATCGTGCCGGTCACCGGCCCGAACCGCATCCCCTTCCTGCTGACCAACAAGGTCGACGTGCTGGTGGCTTCGCTAGCGATCACGCCCGAGCGTGCCAAGCAGGTGCAGTTCTCGACACCCTACGCAGCCGCCACCATCGTTCTCTATGGAAAGACCGGCGTGCCGGTGAAGGCCGCCGCCGACCTCAAGGGCCTGCGCGTGGGCGTGGCACGTGCAAGCACGCAAGACGTGGCTGTGACCAAGGCAGCCCCTGAAGGCACCGAGATCCGCCGCTTCGACGACGACGCCTCGGCCATGCAGGCGCTGATGTCGGGCCAGGTCGACGCCATCGGCTGCTCGGTCACGGTGGCGGCACAGATCGCCAAGCGCGTGCCTGCCAACACCTTCGAAAACAAGTTCACGCTGCTGCAGCAAGCCATGGGCATCGCCATGCGCCCGGGCCAGGACGAACTGGCCAAGGCGGTGAACGATTTCGTTGCGCGCAACACCGCCAATGGCGAGCTGAACAAGCTCTATCAGAAGTGGCTCCAGACCGACCTGCCCAAGCTGCAGTGACCGGGGCCGGGCGAACGCAAGGGACCAAGCCATGAGCAACGTAGCCACGAGCACCGCAGGTGCCGAACCCATCATCCGCATGGAGGCGGTGAACAAGTGGTACGGCAGCTTCCAGGTGCTCACCGACATCGACCTGTCGGTGCGCGCCGGCGAGCGTATCGTGATCTGCGGCCCATCGGGCTCGGGCAAGTCGACGCTGATCCGTTGCATCAACCGGCTGGAGACGGTGCAGCAGGGCCGCATCGTGGTCGACGGCATCGAGCTCACCGCGGGCGGCAAGAACGTCGACGCGGTGCGCGCCGAAGTCGGCATGGTGTTCCAGCAGTTCAACCTGTTCCCGCACCTCACGATCCTGCAGAACTGCACCTTGGCGCCGATGCGTTCGCGCGGCATGAGCCAGGCGCAGGCCACCGAGGTGGCGATGAAGTACCTCACGCGGGTTCGCATCCCGGAGCAGGCTCACAAGTACCCGAGCCAGCTCTCCGGTGGCCAGCAGCAGCGCGTGGCCATCGCGCGCGCGCTGTGCATGGCGCCCAAGATCATGCTGTTCGACGAGCCTACCTCGGCACTCGACCCGGAGATGGTCAAGGAGGTGCTCGACACCATGATTGGCCTCGCCGAAGACGGCATGACCATGCTGTGCGTGACGCACGAGATGGGCTTTGCGCGCAGCGTGGCCGATCGCGTGATCTTCATGGCCGACGGCAAGATCGTCGAGCAGGCGCCGCCGCAAGAGTTCTTCGCACGCCCCGCGCACGAGAAGACGCGCCAGTTCCTGGGCCAGATCCTCAGCTCCCACCACGCGCATTGATCCGCAGGCAGGGCGTGCGGCCGGCCGTGCGCTCGAACCTGCCCAGACCGCCATGACCGAACCCGCCTTCGATGTTGCCCTGTTCGGCGAAGCCATGCTGATGCTGGTGGCCGACCGCCCCGGCCCGATCGAGGGGGCCACGGCCTTTCACAAGCGCACCGCGGGCGCCGAGACCAATGTGGCCATCGGCCTCGCGCGACTGGGCCTGCGCGTGGGCTGGGCCAGCCGCCTGGGCACCGACTCGATGGGCCGCGCTCTGCTGGCGGCCATGCTGTCTGAGGGCATCGATTGCTCTCACGTGGTCTGCGATCCCGCGCAGCGGACGGGCTTCCTGTTCAAGGGCCGCGTGACCGACGGCAGCGACCCGCCGGTCGAGTACCACCGAAAAGGCTCGGCCGCGAGCCAGATGGGGCCAGGCGATGTCGACGCGGCCTGGCTGCGCAGCGCACGCCACCTGCACGCCACCGGCGTGTTCGCGGCCATCTCTGCCACCAGCCTGCAGGCCGCCGGCAAGAGCATGGAGCTCATGCGCCAGGCCGGCCGCACGATCTCGTTCGACCCCAACCTGCGGCCCACGCTGTGGGAGTCGCCCGAGACGATGCGTCACTGGATCAATGAACTCGCTGCTCGCGCCGACTGGGTGCTGCCCGGCATCGAGGAAGGGCGCTTTCTCACTGGCGAAGAAACGCCCGAAGGCGTGGCGCGTTTCTACCGGCAGCGCGGTGCGCGCCTCGTGGCGGTGAAGCTCGGTGCCGAGGGCGCCTACTACGACAGCGACACGGCCGGCTGCGGGCGTGTGGCGGGCTTCCCGGTCGAGCAGGTGGTCGACACCGTGGGCGCGGGCGATGGCTTTGCGGCCGGGCTCATCAGTGCCCTGCTCGAAGGCCAGTCGGTGCCGCAGGCGGTTCGCCGCGCCGCGTGGATCGGTGCACGCGCCGTGCAGGTGCTCGGCGACACTGAAGGCCTGCCCACCCGTGCCCAACTCCTGGAGGCTGCCCTGTGAGCGCCATACGCAAGAAAGTGCTGGTGTTTCGCGAGCTGCCCGCCGATCAGCTGGCACGGCTCGAGGCTGCGCACGAGGTGACCGTAGCCGACCCGCGCCAGCCGGCGCAGCGTGCCGCATTCGAGGCCGCCCTGCGCGAGGCGCAGGGCCTCATCGGATCGAGCTACCCGGTCGACTCGGCCCTGCTGGAGCGCGCGCCGCGGCTCGAGGTGATCTCCAGCGTGTCGGTCGGTGTCGACAACTACGCGTTGGGCGCATTGGATGAGCGCGGCATCACGCTGTGCCACACCCCCGGCGTGCTCGACGAAACCGTGGCCGACACCGTGTTCGCGCTGTTGATGGCCACCAGCCGCCGCGTGGTCGAGCTCTCGAACCTGGTGCGCGAAGGGCGCTGGGTGAAGAACATCGGCGACGACCTGTTCGGCGTCGACGTCCACGGCAAGACGCTCGGCCTGCTCGGCTTCGGCCGCATCGGCCAGGCGATTGCGCGCCGTGCCGCGCTCGGCTTCGGCATGCCGGTGCTGTACCACACGCGCCGCCCGGTCGAGCTCTCGTCGCAGGCGCCCGAGCTGCAGGGGTGTGCCATGCACATGCCGCTGGCGAGCGTGCTCGCGCATTCCGACTTCGTGGTGGCCATGCTGCCGCTCACCGACAGCACCCGCGGCCTGGTCGATGCGCGGCTGTTCGCGGGCATGAAACCCGGCGCCATCTTCATCAACGGCGGCCGCGGTGCCACGGTACGAGAAGACGCGCTGCTGTACGCGCTCGACCACGGCACGCTGCGCGCGGCCGGCCTCGACGTCTTCGCGACCGAGCCGCTGCCCGCCGACTCGCCGCTGCGCACCCACCCGCGCGTGACGCCCTTGCCTCACATCGGATCGGCCACGCACGAGACCCGGCATGCCATGGCCGAACTGGCCACGACCAACCTGCTGCAGGCGCTTGCGGGCGAGCGCCCCGGCGCGGTCTACGACACCGCCAGCGCGTGAGTACGCCCACCCGCACCCAGCGCCCGGCGCGCGCAACCATTGCCGACGTGGCCAAGGCGGCGGGGGTGTCCAAGGCCACGGTGTCGCGCTTCCTCAACCACCGCGAGCGCCTGCTCAGCCCCGACATTGCCGCGCGTGTCGAGGCGGCCGTGGCAGAACTCGGCTACACGCCAAGCCCGATGGCCCAGGCGCTGAGCCATGGCCGCTCGCGCCTGATCGGCCTGATCGTGGCCGACATCACCAACCCCTATTCGGTGGCGGTGCTTCGGGGTGCCGAGAAGGCCTGCCAGGAGGCCGGCTATCTGGTGATGCTGTTCAACCTCGGCAGCGATGCCGACCTCATGCGCGAGCGTGAAGCGCTCGATGCGCTGGCCGGCTACCAGGTCGATGGCTTCATCCTCAACACGCTGGACCGCGGCGGGTTGCTGGCGGATCCAGACACCGGCAACGTGGCCGACGCCGACACCCTGCACGGCAAGCCCGCCGTGCTGGTCGACCGCCGCCATGCCGGCCTGCACGCCGACTTTGTGTCGCTCGACAACGCCGCGGCCGTGCAGCTCGCCTGCAGTCACCTCATCGACGGCGATCACCGCGAGCTCCTCTTCATCACCGAGCCGGTGGCGGGCGTGAGTTCACGGCGCGAACGCAAGGATGCTTTCGCGGAGTGCGTGGCGGCTCATGCGCCTCGCCTGGCGGGCGAGGTGTACGAGTGCGCCGCCGACGACAGCGAAGGCCTCGAGGCCGCCCTGCGTGCCTTGCACAAGCGAGCCGGGCGCGGCAGGCGCGCTGCCGTGCTGGCCGGCAATGCGGTCGTCACACTGCGCGTGGCCTCGGCCATGGCCCGATTGGGCTTGCGATTTGGCGCCGACATCGGCTTCGTCGGCTTCGACGATGCCGAATGGGCCCCGTTGATCGGCCCCGGCCTGAGCGCCGTCGCGCAGCCCACCGAAGCCATCGGCCGTGCCGCGGCGCGCTGCCTGCTGGAGCGCCTGGAGGGCCTGCAAGGGGCGCCTCGGCAACTGCTGCTGCCCGGTGAGCTGGTGGTGCGCGGGTCGTCAGCGCGCACGCCGGCGGAGTAGCGGGGCGACGCTGTCGCATGGCAGCGCATCACCCTGGCCGCCGCTACGATATCCGCTCCATAGCTTGCACCAGGAGACGCGATGCCTGCTGCCAAGGCCACCCCCAAGAGGCCCAGCCGAGCGCCCACCAAGACCCCCACAAAGCCCCCCACCAAGGCGGCCTCGCCCAAGCTGCTCGCGGGCGGCAACCCGCAGGTCGCCAAAGGCGATGGCGATGCACCCGTGCAGGCCTACATCGCCGCCATCCCCGCTGGCTGGAAGCACGATCTCGCGCAGCGGCTCGACTTGCTCATCGTGCGCAGCGTGCCCGGCGTTCGAAAGGCCGTGCGCTGGAACTCGCCCTTCTACGGCATCGAAGGCCAGGGTTGGTTCGTGAGCTTTCACTGCTTCACGCGATACATCAAGCTGACCTTCTTCCGCGGCACCGAGTTGCGGCCCCAGCCGCCGGGTGCGTCCAAGAGCCCCGAGGTGCGCTATCTCGACATCCCCGAGGCCGGTTGGGGTGACGACGCCCAGCTGGTCGCGTGGCTCCAGCAGGCTGCGGCAATCCCGGGGTGGGACGGGTTCACGGCAGGCACTGGCGACTGAGCTGCCATGGCGCCTGCACCGTGACGGTCACAACAGGCCTGCGCAGCCCGGGGCCCCGCAACGGCATCGCAACCGCCCCTGGTGGTGCGTCTCACCGTAGCGCACGGTGATCTCTTCGCCCAGGGCGATGTCGCGCATTGCATAGAACTCCACGCGGCCCTGGTTCAGGCGCAGCACGGCATTGGGGCGGCAGGCGTGGTTGATGTAGCGCAGCGCGTCGGTCGACTGCGAGGCATCGACCGCCCGGCGCTCCGACACCGCGACCATCATGATCCGCGTCTGGCCACGGCTGCGGCGCTGCGCCTCTTGCGTGCTCACCGCTTCGCCGCGCACCTCGCCGATCTTGCGTTGGGCCGGGATCGGCTCGGCAGCGAAAACGCCCTGGCCGTCGATGGCGCTCGGGCCGACGCGCAGCGCGTACTTCTGCGGGTCGGCGGGCGTGCCTCGCGGGCGCTCAGGCGCGGCGCTCGGCGCACTGGTGGCCGGGGTGAGGGTCGTGAGGCGAGGCATGGTGCGGATTGTCGTGGCACTCGTGCACACTCGCCCCCATGAAACCGGGTCTTCGATACGGCATCGTTGCCGCCATGTGCCTGCTGCTCGGCAGTTGTGCCGGCGGTGGCGATTGCACCGCGCCATATGCCAGTTCACCGCAGTTCAAGGCTTGCCTCTTCGCCAACCCGCCCAATGCGCAGACGCCGCCCGGCGCGAGCACCTGGGCGATCTGGTCGCGCTTCCTGTTCCGCAACAAGGTCGGCACGGTGCCGGTCGATGCCATCCCCGTGCGGCCACTCACCACCGCGCAGCTCGAAGCGCTCGACCCGCAGGCGAATCACATCGTGCGGCTCGGGCATTCGTCGCACCTGCTCAAGTTGCGAGGCAAGTTCTGGCTGATCGATCCGGTGTTCGGCGAGCGTGTCTCGCCGTTCAGCTTTGCCGGTCCGAAGCGCTTTCATGCACCGCCGCTCGCCTTGCAGCAGCTGCCGCCGATCGAGGGCCTGATCCTCTCGCACGACCACTACGACCACCTCGACGTGCCCACCATCGAGTACCTCGCGCAGCGGGTGCAGCGCTACTTCGTGCCGCTGGGCGTGAAGGCCCGCCTGGTAGACATGGGTGTGCCGCCCGAGCGCGTGCAGGAGTTCGATTGGTGGCAGACCGCCACGCACTCAGGCGTGCAACTCACGGCCACACCATCGCAGCACTTCTCGGGCCGCACGCTCACCGACCGCAACAGCACACTGTGGGCCGCGTGGGTGATCGAAAGCGGCGCGCAGCGCATCTACTACAGCGGCGATTCAGGCTACTTCGGCGGCTTCAAGCAGACTGGTGATCGGTTCGGTGGCTTCGACCTCGCGCTGATCGAGAACGGCGCCTACGACGCCTACTGGCCCGCCGTGCACATGACGCCCGAAGAAAGCGTGCAGGCCTTCATCGACCTGCGCGCCAAGGTGCTGTACTCGGTGCACAACAGCACCTTCGACCTGGCCTTCCACACCTGGCACGAGCCGCTCGACCGGCTGGCTGGGCTGGCCGCGGCGAAGGGCATCGAGCTCGCCACGCCCGAGATCGGCGAGGTGATGACGCTGGGCCAGCCGCGCGTCAACACGCGCTGGTGGGTGGGCCTGCGCTGAGGGCGCGGGTCAGGCAGGCGTCGGTTGGGTCAGGGCTTGGGCGGCTCGGGTGTCCCGGGCCCGCGCTCCACGGGTGCCGCGCAGAGCGACGGCTGCGCCGGGCCGAAGCGCTTGTCGAACGCCTCGGCACTCACGCGGCTGTATTGCGCGGGCAGCTTGAGCGCAGCCCATTCTTCGCAGCTGTAGGTGCGCCCGCCGGTCTCGAACATGCCGTCGCCACATCGCAGCAGGCCGCGCCGGTTGGCATGGACGATGGTCGGGCAGGCGCTGCGGGACTCGGCGCCGCACACCCACACGTTCGTGAGGCTGCTGCCCTGCACCGCGCCGCGGATGTGCCCGTGCTTGAGGGGCGCGCTGCCGGTAGCCGGTGCTTCGGTCAGCGAGCCGCACACGAGGCGGCCCTGCTGCTCCAGCCGGTAGCCGAAGCAACTGCCGGGCACGCTGCTGCAGTCTTCCCACAGGCCGGCGAAGCCGGGTGATGAAGCAGGCGCAGCGCGTGCGGCGGTGGTGACGGTGCAGATGCCGCAGGCCAGCGCGAGCGCGGCCGCGATGCGAGACGGCACGCGAAACACGGTGTGGAAGGGAGCGGTGTTGTTCATGCGCGCAGCCTACACGCTCGGTGGCGCGTGCAGGCGTCGGGCGATCGGATGTGGATCGCAACGACAACGGGCCGGGAGATCATCCCGGCCCGTGTGCTCAAAGCGCCTGTATGTCGATCAGAACTTGTAGCTGACTGCCAGCGTGTACACCACCGGGCGGAAGTCGATGGTGGTCTGCTGCACCGTGGTGCCGGTGGCCACCATATCGCTCTTCACCTTGGCCGCGGCGACGCTGCCGACGAGGCTGATCTGCGGCGTCACGGCGTACTCCAGGCCCACTTGGCCGGCGATGCCCCAGGAGTCGCTCAGTTCGATCTCCTGGTGGTACTCCGACTTGGCGTCGTAGAAGCGCGTGTAGTTGATGCCCAGGCCCACGAACGGGCGCCACGTGGAGGTGGCGTCACCGAAGTGGTAATTGGCGAACAGCGTGGGCGCGAACTGCTTGACCGATGACAGCTTGCCCATGAAGGCGATGCTGCCGGCGGCATTCGTGTCGTGCTCTGGCGGGATGCCGCCGGCGAGCTGCACGCCCCAGTTGGGCGTGAACAGGTACTCGTACGACAGGAAGAGCGTGGTCGCATCCTGCACCTCGAGATCGGCGCCCGGGGGGATGCCGATGCCGGTGAGGCCGGTGGTCTGCGAATGGATGTCGAGGCGCGACGCGCCGATGCTCACGACCGACTGCTGGGCCTGGGCGGGCAGGGCGGACAGCGTGGCGCAGGTGGCGAGGGCCGCCCCGATGAACTGACGAAACATGATGGAAGAGTCTCCTGAAGGCGTGATCACTGGATCCAGTGGGCGTTGCGCAGCGAGGCCAGCACGGCGTCGCTCAACAGCTTGTGGCCACCGGTGGTGGGGTGCACGCTGTCGGCGAACAGCCAGGTGTTGACGTCGGCGGCCGGCGTGGTGCGCAGGCCGTTGTAGGGCGCGCCCGCGGTGGCGTTGCAGAACAGCGAACTGCCGTCGGTGACCTGGTTCGACGTGATCGCAGCGATGCGCGTGGCGTCGCAGGCCGGGATCGTGGTGTTCACCATGCCGAAGGCGGCGGGGTTGGCGATCACGGCCTGGGTCGATGCCTTGGCGTCGATCCACAGCACGGGCTGGTCGGTGAGGCCGTCGCGCAGCCACAGATTGAAGGTGTCGACCAGACCGCTCAGCACGCCCCGTGCGTCTGCCGGCAGGGCGCCACCCATGGGGGTCTGCGCCGAGTCGGGCAGGTTCATCACGGCGACGTAGCGGCCGCCCTTGGCGAGGATCTCGCTGCGGATGTAGCTCGTGAGTTCTTGCGCGGCCTGCTTGAGTGCGGCCTGCGCTTCGCTTTGCGCGTTGAAGAGTTGCAGCGAGGCCTGGTCCTGCGTGATCGCGCCGCTGGCTGCCTGCGTCTTGATCTCCGTGGCCTTGGCGGCGAAGGCGCCGAACTGCGTGAAGACGTCGTTGTTGCCGGCGTAGACGAAGACCAGGTCGTTGGCGGTGAACGCGTTGAAGCGCGCCAGGTGGTTGGCGATCTGCGTCTTCACCGGCACGGTGAGCGCGCCGGTCGCGTGGCCGATGCCGTTGGGGTCGGTCACGCGCGAGCCACCTTGGCCATAGGCCGTGCAGGTGTTGGCGGCCGATGCGGCAGCGGCCGGGCAGGCGACCGAGGTGGTGCCGAAGCCCACTTGCGCGGGCGTGAGGCCGATGTGGAGCGCAGAGGCCACGTTCTCGACCCACACCTTGGCGGTGGCGCTGTTGGTCGTGAACTTGCCGCCCATGTAGGGCGCGGCGCCATTGCCGGTGAGCGACGTGGCGGGGGCGTAGGTGCCGACGTCGCTCAGGCTGTCGCCGAACGACACCACGGCCGTGAAGTTGCCTTGCGTGGTGGGTGCGCCGGAGGGCGAGCCGCTACCGGCCACGTCGGGATCGCCGCCGCCACAGGCGGACATGAACACAGCGGCAGCCAGGGCAGCAGGCGCCCAGGAACGAATGAGAGTCATGCAGGGTCCTTGAGTGATAAGTCGCAAAAGCGAACGACCGTTCGCTTTTGCGCGGTGGACTGTACGTCGGCGTTTCCAGCCCTGCGCAGCGGGAAACCCCGCGGCGCGATGGAGAGCGCACTCTAGAAACGCGACCGGTTCAGTGGTGGTTCAGGGTGCGCTCAGTTGCGCGTCAGCGCAGCCGTCGGGCAGCGGTGGTTGGTGTGTGAGGGCGCATTCAAGTTCCCTGCGCGCGACTCGGCCGCATGTGAAGCCGCCCATTCGTGAGGCTCTTCACATGCGCATCACGCATGCACATCACACACGCACATCACCGCCATGCGAACTGCGGCTGATCGAAATGCGCGACGCGCGTGGCGCGGCCCTCGATGCATACCTCGCGGAACTGATACAGCAGCGCCGCAGTGGGCGCGGCGATCCAGTCGTCGCCCACCGGCATGCGCAGCACGGCGTGCGGGCTGTGTTCGGCCTGGTCGAGCAATGGCGCGTCGGCACGCAGGAACTCCGCCACCGGGATGCGGTGAATGCTTTCCACTTCATCGGGGTTGGGGTCGATCTCGCGTGCGGCGCCCGCCCACACCACCACCGGCGTGATGACAAAGCCGGAGCGAGTCACGTAGTCGTCGAGCCGGCCGAGCACGGCGCTGGCATCGAGGCGCAGCCGCACCTCCTCGTGCATCTCGCGCAGCGCGGCTTGCTCGGGTGTCTCGCCATGATCGATGCGGCCTCCGGGCAGTGCCCACTGGCCGGCGTGCTTGCGCAGGCGGGCCGATCGCCGCGTGAGCAGCAGGGCGGCCTGCGTGCTCCAGTTGGCGTGTCGCGCGAAGCCTGGCAGATCGGCGCCAGGGCCTTCATCGATGACAGCGATGGCGACTGCGGCGTGCAGCAAACCATGATCGGGCGCACTGCTCTGCAACGCGAAGGCATGCAGGTGCCGTTCGATCAAGGCGCGAAGCGACTCGTCACGCGGCAGGCTGCTGTGGTTCATCCGGCGAATATAGTTCTCGCGCCCGCATCACGCCGCGCCAAGCGTAGATGCTGTCTGCACAGCCACTGGACACCCGATGGACATCACCCCCTTGTTCGAACTCGGCACCCGCGTGGGCGACAAGCTCGTCGCGCGCCAGGAGACGATCGCGCTGGCCGAATCGTCGGCCGGTGGCCTGATCGCCGCGGCACTGCTCTCGCGTGCGGGCGCGTCGGCCTACTACCTGGGCGGTGCGGTGGTGTATTCGCGCCGATCGTTCCGCTTGCTGACCGTGCTCACCGCCGACGACACCGCCGGCCTGCGCTCGTCGAGCCCGCCGTTCGCGCAACTGCTGGCGCGACACCAGCGCGCGCGGTTCAAGTCGAGCTGGGGATTGGCCGAGACCGGAGCCGCCGGGCCCGAGGGCAACCGCTACGGTGACCCCGCCGGACACACCTGCGTGGCGGTCGATGGGCCGGTGAGCCTGGAGCGCACGCTGCGCACAGGGCATGGCGATCGGCCCCTGAACATGCTTGCCTTTGCGGCCGCGGCGCTCACCCTGCTCGAAGAAGCGCTCGACTCGTTGCCGGTGAGATAGCCGCGATAGAAAAAAGGGGCGCGGTCGATGAACGCGCCCCTTGTCGTACCGGCCGCGCGCCGGCACTGCCTCAAGCGATGTCGAAGCGATCGAGGTTCATCACCTTGGTCCAGGCGGCGACGAAGTCCCTCACGAACTTGGCCTTGCCGTCGGTGCTCGCATACACCTCGGCATAGGCGCGCAGGATCGAGTTGGAGCCGAAGATCAGGTCGGCGCGCGTGGCGGCGTATTTCACGGTGCCGCTCTTGCGGTCGCGGCCCTCGAAGAACTCGTTGCTGGCGTCGGTGGGCTTCCACACGGTGGCCATGTCGAGCAGGTTCACGAAGAAGTCGTTCGACAGCACGCCCACCTTGTCGGTGAACACGCCGTGCTTGCTGCCGTCGGCGTTGGTGCCCAGTACGCGCAAGCCACCCACCAGCGCGGTCATCTCCGGCCCCGTGAGTGTGAGCAACTGAGCCTTGTCGACCAGCAGTGATTCGGTGCTCGCGGGCACCTTGCCGCGGTTGTAGTTGCGAAAGCCGTCGGCCAGGGGTTCCATCGCCGCGAAGGATTCGACGTCGGTCTGCTCCTGCGTGACGTCTACGCGCCCCGGCATGAAGGGCGCTTCGACCGCCACGCCAGCGGCCTTGGCTGCCTGCTCGACGCCGACCGTGCCTGCCAGCACGATCACATCGGCCAGCGAGGCCTTGCCCGAGGCCTTCTGGATCTCGATCAGCTTGGGCAGCGCCTTCACGGCCACTTCGTTGACACCCCAGTTCTTCTGCGGTGTCAGTGCCAGCCGCGCGCCGTTGGCGCCGCCGCGCTTGTCGCCGCCGCGGAAGGTGGAGGCCGATGCCCAGGCCACCGAAACCAGCTCGCCGACCGACAGCCCCGAGGCCGCGATGCGCGTCTTCAGATCGGCGATGTCGGCGGGTGTCGGCTGCAGCGTGGCCGCGGGCAGCGGGTCTTGCCAGATGAGGTCTTCCTTCGGCACCTCGGGGCCGAGGTAGCGCGCCTTCGGGCCCATGTCGCGGTGCGTCAGCTTGAACCAGGCGCGCGCGAAGGCTTCGGCAAAGGCCTGCGGGTCTTCGAGAAAGCGCTTGGAGATCTTGCCGAACTCGGGGTCGAAGCGCAGCGTGAGGTCGGTGGTCAGCATCTTCGGCTTGTGGAACTTGCCGGGGACGTGCGCGTCAGGGATGTTCTCCGGCGCATCCTTGGCCACCCACTGCTTGTGGCCGGCGGGGCTCAGCTCCATCTCCCACTCGAACTTGAAGAGGTTCTCGAAGAAGTTGTTGCTCCACAGCGCCGGCGTCTTGGTCCACGTGACTTCGAGGCCGCTGGAGACGGTGTCCTTGCCCGAGCCGCTGCCGAAGTTGCTGGTCCAGCCGAGGCCTTGTTCCTCGATCGTGCCGCCCTCGGGCTCGGCGCCCTTGTGCGATTCGGGCGCGGCGCCGTGCGCCTTGCCGAAGGTGTGGCCGCCGGCGATCAGCGCCACGGTTTCTTCGTCGTTCATGGCCATGCGGCTGAAGGTGGCGCGGATGTCCTTTGCCGCGGCCATGAAGTCTCCGCTGGCGTTCGGGCCTTCGGGGTTGACGTAGATCAGGCCCATGTGGGTGGCGCCCACGCTGTTGACGAGCACGCGGTCGCCTTCGAAGCGCTTGTCGTCGTCCAGCCATTTGGTTTCGGCGCCCCAGCTGACGTCCGTGTCGGGCTCCCACACGTCCTCGCGGCCGGCACCGAAGCCGAAGGTGCGAAAGCCCATCGACTCGAGCGCTACGTTGCCCGCCAGGACGAACAGGTCAGCCCACGAGATCTGCTGCCCGTACTTCTGCTTGATCGGCCACAGCAGGCGGCGGCTCTTGTCGATGTTGACGTTGTCGGGCCACGAGTTGAGCGGCGCGAAGCGCTGCTGTCCGCGCCCCGCACCGCCGCGGCCGTCGGTGGTGCGGTAGGTGCCGGCGCTGTGCCAGGCCATGCGGATCATCTGCGGGCCGTAGTGACCGAAATCGGCCGGCCACCAGTCCTGGCTGTCGGTCATGAGCCGGACCAGATCGCCCTTCAGCGCCTTGTAGTCGAGCTTCTTGAACTCTTCGGCGTAGTTGAACTCGCCTCCCAGCGGATCGGAGCGGTCGGAGTGCTGGTTCAGCAGGTCGACGCGCAACTGGTTCGGCCACCAATCCTTGTTGGACGTGCCACTGCCGGCGGCATGGTGGAACGGACACTTGGCTTCGGTGCTCATGCGATGGCTCCTCGAGGTGTGGTTTGGGTCTCAGAGGGTAGAAACTTGCACCGCGCGCGTCCAGACAAAAAAGTTCAGGGGGCCGATAGGCACTCGATATCGCCCCGTGGACACACCCAAGGTGCGCCGACGTCGTGCACCGGCGTCGCATTCAGCCAGACCACTGGCGAGCAGCACCGCGCTGCGTCAGCGCGCGCGCTTCTTCGCCGGTGCGGGCGCCGGTGCGGACGCAGGCGTGCCGGGCGGCGCGATGCCGCGCTCCGGGAGGTACCCCGAGGTACCCAGGCCTGGCATGCGCGCCGCGCTGCCGTCCTTGCGGCTGCACACACCGTCGGCCGGAGACCAGGTGTAGGCCACGCAGCGCGTGTCGGCCAGGCACTGGTCGCCGCACAGCGCGAACGAGGACGCCGGCGCACGCCCATTGGGCAGGTCGCCGCCACGGAAGTCGGTCTGCTCGTAGCGGGTCACCGGTGGCGCCGCGGTGTTCACCGGTGGCAGGCAGCTGCACAGCGCACTGGTGTTTGACACCGCGCGCCACTTGCCGTCCCACTTGAGGCCGCTGGCGGCTTCGCAGATGACGGGGCAGCGTGTGCGTGCATCGATCTCGGTGTGGATGGGCCCGGCCTCGATCTCGTTCGCGTGGGTGGCCGATGCCAGAAGGGCGAGGGCCGCGAGGGTGTGCAGGGCATGTCTGTTCATGGGCTGGTGGGGGTGTTGATCTCTCGTGCCGCGGCCTGCATGCAGGCCATCGCGTGGCGCGCCATCGGCGAAGGCGTGCGATGGACGAGCAGCACCAGGCCCATGTCGGCATACAGCTCGGGCAGGTCGTCGATCTCGATCTGCGCGAGCTGGCCGGCTGTCACGGCGTCGCGCACGGCGGCATCGGTGGCGAGGAAGACGGTGTCGGTGGCCAGGGCCAAGGTGCGCAGCAAGGCGACATCGTCGCACTCCAGCGCGAGCACGGGGTCGCCGCCCAACGGCAGGCCGAGCGCCAGCGCGAGCTGCGTGCGCACCTCGAGCGGGAGCTTGATGCTGGCCACACCGAAGCGCCACGCGTCGGCCAGCTGGCAGCGCCGGCCGGCGAGCGGGTGGCCGCTGCGCGCGTACACGCGCCCGAACTGCCGGCCCAGCGGGGTGATCGCGAGCTGGGGGTCGCGTGGCACGGAGCGAATGTCGGCGACGAAGAACTCGATGTCTTCCGTGAGCAGGCGCTCGAGCAGTTGCTGCCAATTGCTGAGCTCCACCCGCACGCCGGCGTTGGGGTGGCGCGCACGCAGTTGTGCGAGGGCGCTCGGCACGAGGGTCGCCGCCGGGAAGGGGCCGGCACCGAAGGCGGTGTCGCCGAGCTGGCTCTCGCGATAGAGCGCCGTGTCGCGGCTGATGTTGCGTGCTTCAGACAGCAGCCTGCGTGCGCGTTCGATCAAGAACGCGCCGGCAGGCGTCGGTTTGACATCGCCGGTCTCGCGGTCGAAGAGCTGCATGCCCACGTCGCGCTCGATGCTCTGGATGCTGCGGCTGAAGGCCGGTTGGCTCAGGTGAACGCGCTGCGCAGCCCGCGCGAAGTGGCGCTCGTCGCAGAGGGTCACGAGGTGGGTAAGGCGCTTGAGGTCCAGCATCGCGCAATGCTAGGTGTGCATTGGGGCGTTGTCATCAATGCATTGGACGTGTTCGCGGGTGCTGTCGATATTGAGGAACCGGCAGGCCAGTCAGCCGGTGATATCAACGGAGACAGTGATGCAAAGACGAACCTTCCTGGGCGCAGCCAGTGCCGCCTGGGCCGGCAGTGCCGTGGCCCGCGTGGCCGAGCAGGCCGGTGTGAGCGACAGCGAAATCCTGCTGGGCCAGTCGGCCGTGCTGTCGGGCCCGCTCGGCCCGGCGGTGACGAATGTGCGCGCCGGAGCGCAGCTCGTGTTCTCCGAACTCAATGCCCGTGGTGGCGTGGCTGGGCGGCAGATCCGCCTGAAGTCGCTCGACGACGGGCTGGACCCGCAACGCGCCACCGCCAACTACCGGGCGCTGGCCAACGAACACCAGGTATTCGCCTGCGTGCTTGGCATCGGCGTGGCGCCCACGCGTGCCGCACTGCCCGTGCTGCGCGAATCCGGCATGCCGCTGGTGGGTGCCAGCGCGGTGACCGACTCGGTGCGCGACGAAAGTGCGGGCCTCGTGTACTACACGCGCGCCACGCAGCGCCGCGAGACCGAGAGCCATGTGAACCACCTCACCACGCTGGGCATCACGCGCATCGCGCTGGCTGTGCTCGCCACGCCCGGTGGCGAAGAGGTGGCGCAGCAGATGAGCGACGGCTTGGAGAAGCGCGGGATCAAGCTCTTGGGTACGGCCAGGGTCGGCGCCGATGGCAGCCAGGCCGCCGAGGCCGCGGCCACGCTGGCGGCGCTGGAGCCGCAGGCGGTGATCCTCTACCTGAGCGGCGTGCCGGCAGCGTCGGTCATGAAGGGCATGAGCGAGAAGGGCGTGAAGCCTTCGTTCTACGGCATGTCCATCGTGTCGGGCGAGGTCACGGCCAAGCTGCTGAACGGGCACTCGATGGGCCTGGCGATCTCGCAGGTCACGCCCTACCCGTGGGATGCCGCGAGTGCCGACGCCAACCAGTACCGCAAGCTCGCCGAGCGAGCTGGCGTGCCGGTGGGCTACCACAGCTTCGAGGGCTACCTCACCGGGCGCACGCTGGTCGAGGCGCTCAGCCGCACCGGCCGGGATCTCACGCGCAGCCGGCTGCACGCCACCCTGCGCGCGATGAAGACGCGCGTCGCGGGCATGGAGCTCGACTTCACCGGGGGCCGGGCCACGGGCTCCGGCTACGTGGAACTCGTGCGCGTGCGCGACAACGGCACCTTCGTGCGCTGACGTGGCTCAGACAAGCCGCGTGGGATCGCCTGCCGACGTGTTGAGCGCAACGGCCTGGGCGGCGAGCTGCGTCACCGTCTCGCGCGCCAGCGGCGTGCCTTCGCGCAGCTCCAGCGTCGCCATCTCGTACTTGCCGCCCGGCTTGAGGCGTGGCTCGATGTCGCGCAGCCGCTGGCCGCGCCAGAAACCGAACAGCACACGTGTCGGCTCGGCACGGATCAGCAGCACCGGCCCGTTCGAGAAGTAGACGATGTGGCCCCACTTGAGGCGCTCTTCCGCGGCGGGGATGGCTTCGCGCACGGCGGTGCGCAGCGCCGCGGCATAGGCCTGCTGCCAGCCGGCGAGGCAGGCAAGGTACGCGTCGGGCGTGGTGGCCGAGGTGAGGACCATCTTCATCAGCCCTGACTCTACAAGCCGATCCCGGCGCCGTCATCTCAGCAGTGCGCCGGACCGCGTTCGATGTAGAACCTGCACCGGCAGGAAGGTCTTTGGCCGGACCGACTACACTTCGGGCTCGCCGCGGCGACACGACGCTCCCCCCAAGAGCACGTGATCCGCGCTGAGATCTGAGTTGATCTCTCTCCTTGGCCAGACCCCAGTGCACGGTTCATCCGGCATGTCGGGCTCTCTGGCAGCTCTGGTCGGCAGCATCTACCCCTGCCCACCACCCGCGGGATCGAGTTCATCCGCGCTGGCGTGCCTGGCACCACGCCCCCCTCCACATCCAACCCCGACGCACTGCGGCGCCATGCTCCGTGTGCAACTTTTCGAACCCTTGCAAAGGCACTATGGCAAAGGAAGAACTGATTGAAATGAACGGCACCGTCAACGAGATCCTCCCGGACTCGCGGTTCCGCGTGACGCTCGAAAATGGGCACCAGCTCATCGCCTACACCGGCGGCAAGATGCGCAAGCATCACATCCGCATCCTGGCAGGTGACAGCGTGTCGCTCGAGCTCTCGCCCTATGACCTGAGCAAGGGTCGCATCACTTTCCGGCATCTCGAACGGCGGGGCCCTGCGCCCACCGGTGGCGGTGCCGGCGCGCCGCGCTTCGGCCGGCGCTGACCGAAGGCTCTATTGACCACACAAGAATTCAGCGGCCACGTCCGGACGCTGCTTGCACGCACCAGCAACAGCTGGTGCATTACTCTCCCGAACACAAGGAAACTCATCATGACGATCGAAACCGGAACCGTGAAATGGTTCAACGAGAGCAAGGGCTTCGGCTTCATCGCTCCCGACAGCGGCGGCAAGGACCTCTTTGCCCACTTCAAGGAAATCCAGGGCGACGGCTTCAAGACGCTGATCGAAAACCAGCGCGTGCAATTCGAAGTGACCCAAGGCCAGAAGGGCCCGCAAGCCTCGCGCATCCGCGGGATCTGATTCGGCGCATGCGCTCGCTACCAGAACGCACGCCATGGCTGACCCGCAATCCCTGCTGACCGATTCGCGCCGCGAGGCGCTGAGAGACACCCTGCTCGCTGCCGTGGATCTGCTTCGCAGATGCCGAGCGTCAGAGGTGCCGGAGGGCGACATCGACCACTATGTCGTCCTGAATTGGCTGGAGTGGAACGGCGGCAGCCTGCGCCTGACGGAGGTGGGCGAGAACGTGTGCAAGCAGGTCACTGCCCGCTTGACCTGACCAACGGCGCCGTCAGTGCGTCGTGAGCCTGGCCAGTACGTCCGCGTACCAGGCCGAGTTCAAACCGAGCGACTCATCGTCGCCGGGGCTGCGGGCCGACATGTCGAGCCGCGCAGCGTGAATCCCCAAGAGCTTCCAGCCCCCGTGCTGGTGCCTCAACACAGGCGCGCCACTGGTGCCCCTGTGCGTTCGCGCGTCCGTCAGGAAATAGCCCTGGCCCTGAAAGCGCAAGCCGAAGGATGACGCAACCTGCCCCTGCCGGATCACCGGCAGATGGTGCAGCGTGTCGTGGAAGCCGAGCGGAAACCCCACCACTACCAAAGACGACCCCACCGGCACGTTCGACGGCGTGGCTTCGATGTGCGCGGGTGTCCATGCCTGCAGCGCGCAGTGCGGCGGGATGAGGCCCGGGTCGATCTCGATCGCGGCCACATCGACCAGCCCCGCGGTGTCGTAGGTCTCGCGCCAGGCGGCCACTCCGTCGCGGTACAGCGGCAGCGAGAGCTGCGCCATCTGCGTGAGGTTGCCGGCGTCGGTATGCAGCTCGACCTCGATGCGATCGGGGTGGTGCCCACTCGGCGGGTCGACGAACACATGCCGGCTGGTCACCAGAAAGAGCCGCCCCTCAGCCTCGAAGAAGAAGCCCGTGGCAGCAGTGAGCGGCGCCGTGCCGTTGTACGTGAGCACGCGTGCCACGGTCAGCAAGACCGGGTCGCACCCATTGCTCGAGGCGGCGGCGTGCGTGGCCGCTTCAGTGCGGTCGATCAGCCGGCCGGTGCGCCCCACATCGGTCTCGAACGCGGTGATCGAGTGCTCGGAGATCGGCACGTGCAGCAGCACGGTGCGCGCCACTTCGGCGTGCTGCTCGAACACGCCTTTCAGTTCTTCCTGCGCGTCGGGTGACATGACCTTCATCATGGCCGTCACGAGCGCCTCGAGTGCGACCAGGTTGCCCTTGAGTTCGCAGATCTTCTCGGTGGCCTCTTGCATGTTCTTCATCGAGCCTCCAGAAGGATGAAACCGCGGACTTGCCGCGGTTGTGTCGTTGCAGAACCGTGCCGTCGGTCTGATCGTTCTTTACTCTGCCTTGCTCGTGATTCACTCTGAGTGCCGGCCCATAGTACATGCGGACCCATCGGCATGCGGGCTGCTCGGATGGCGCCCCCCTTCGCCTGGGGGGCTGCGATCAGAACACCAGCGTGCCCAGCATCACGCCGAACACGAGCACGATCAGGAAGATGGCCAGCGCGATCACGAAGAGCACCTTGGCGATCTTTCGCGAGCCCGAGGCCACGCCGGTGAACCCGAAGATGCCTGCGATGACCGAAACGATGAAGAAGATGATGGCCCACTTGAGCATGGCGTTCTCCTGTTGGATGACTGCTCAGCAGCAAGCGGCGTACCCGCGCGCTGCGCGGGCGAGTGGCGCTCAGACGCGGCGCGCGCGTGACTGCAGCCTTGCGATGAGCTTGTCGGCCTCGCGTTGCGCGCGGTTCGCATGCCCGCTGCCGTCGATGTTGGCGAAACGGCGGTAGTGGTCGAAGTAGACGTTCTCGGCCGTGGTCTGCAGGGCGACCACGCCATTGAAGGAGAACTCGCTGATGTCGTAGTCGCCGAGCTCGCGCTCGATGATGTCGCGCACCGAGCGCGCCGCGTGCAGGTACTTGCGCGGGTTCATCGGCAGGTGGTGGTCGTCGACGGCTTCGAGGAAGACGATCTGGTTCTGAAGTCGGGAGCGGTCACGGAACACGGTGCACCTCTGAATCTGCTTACCTTGCAGACTGGGCCCCATCTTGCGCGGGATGCACGCGCCCGATGCAATGAAAAGCGGTACTTCTTCCTGACTCTCGGCGGGTTTTGCCCTGATCGGGGCGGCGCGAGCACGGCGCGCCCAGGGCTGGTCAGAACCCGCTCTCGCGCAACAGCACGGCGGCCAGCCAGGTGATGCCCTCGCCGAGCAGGCTGCGCCGGCTGCCATCGATCTGCAGGCGGCCGCGGGTTTCGTGCAGACCGGGGGGCGGTGCATCGAGTTGCACCAGCACGTGGAAGACCGCCGGCGTGGGCGTGAGCGCCTGCGCGTGGGCGGCCGTGGCCAGCGGGCCGCCAAAACGTTGCGCGAGCGCCGGATGCTCCAGCTGGTTGACGCGCGCACTGGCGATCACGCGCACGCTGCCGGTGAGCGCCTGCGGCAGCCCCTCGGGATAGAAGCGCACCTTGTTGCCCACCGCGAGGCGGTGCACGTCGTCGGGCTTCACGTACGCGTCGACCTGCCAGCGGCTCGGGTCGACCAGCACGCCCAGGTGCTCTTGCGTGCCCACCCATTGGCCGGCACGCCATTCGGGGTCGACATCGCGCCACACGCCGGCGAACGGCGCCTTCAGCGTGAGGCGCGCCATCTCGGCGCGTGCGGCGCGCACTTCCTGCACCTGCACGATCAGGCGCTCGCGAAGCGCGGCCTGTTCGGCAAGGCCGGTCGGGTCGGCCATCAGGCCGGCGAGGCGCGCTTCGTAGCCGCGTAGCCCGGCCTGGCTGCCATGCATGCGCGCGGTGATGTCGGGCTCGGCAAGCACGGCGAGCGTGTCGCCGGCCTGCACGCGGCCGCCTTCGCGCAGTTCGGTCAACAGCGAGGGGAAAGGTGCGAAGACCTTGGCCTGCTGCTCCGCACGTGCGAGGCCGACCGCGCTGACTTGCGTGCGCCACGGCACGGCCAGCAACAGCACCACGCCGCCGAGCATCAGCCAGAGCATGCGGCGGTGGCGTGCCGGCACCTGCTGGCGCGCCGACCACCAGTGCTTGGCTTCACGCCACACAGGCATCACGAGGAACCACGCGATCTCGACCGCGAACAGAAAGATGCCCAGCACCTTGAAGAACATCAGGTACACCGCCACTGCGATGCCTGCGAACAGCAGTGCGCGGTAGATCCAGGTGATGAATGCGAAGGTGACCAGGGCGCGTCGCCGCGGCACCGGTTGCGCCTCGGGCCAGGGTTCGGGCAGGCCGAGCAGGGTGCGGCGCATGGCCACGCGCGCCAGTGCCGAGGCTCGCTCGTGCAGGTTGGGGAAGTCGAGCAGGTCCGACAGGATGAAGTAGCCGTCGAAGCGCATGAAGGGGCTGGCGTTCAAAGCGACCGACAGCACCCAGCTCGTGGTCGCGAGGTAGAGCAGGGCGCTGCGCACCGGGCCGTCGTCCATCAGCGCCCAGCCGAGCGTGGCGAGGCCGGCGATGGCGAGTTCGGTGAGGATGCCGGCCGATGCGATGGCCAGCCGCTGTTTCGAGCTGCGCAGCTTCCAGCTCTCGCCGGTGTCGGTGTAGAGCATGGGCCACAGCACGACGAACGCCACGCCCATGTGGCCCACGCGCAGGCCGAGTCGGGTGGCGACGATGGCGTGCCCCAGTTCGTGCAGCGTCTTGGCGACGATCAGCGCCAGCGCAAAGCTCACCAGCCCTTCTGCGCTGAACGACTCGACCACCGCGGTGCTGAAGTGGTCCCATTGACGCAGCACCAGCATCACGCCGAGCGCACTGAGCCCGATCACGGCGGCGGCGGTCCAGGGGGTGAACAACCACGAGAGCATGGCCGCGAGGCTGCGCAGGAAGTTCTGCGGCCGCAGCAGCGGGATGCGGAAGAACAGGTAGTGGTGCAGCCACCAGCGCCACTTCGTCCAGCGGCCGCCTTCGCTGCGCTGGCGCAGTTGCGCGAGGCTTTCGGCGTCGGGGTGGACGAGGTGGTGCTGCCGCAGGAACTGGCTGAAGCCGAGCACCTGATCGACATCGGGCTTGAGCGCGGTCTCGTCGGCGATCTGCGCGCAGATCTTTCGTGGCGACTGGCCCCAGCGCAGCAGGCACTCGAACTCGAACCAGCCGATGCGGTAGAAGCGGTTGACGACCGCGTCCTGGATCACCCAGGCCGGCTCGCCGTTGGCGCCTGCGGCGGTGGGCGTGAGTCGCAGGTCTTCGCGCAGGGCCGCGGTCGGCCGCTCGGCGCTGCCGTCGAGTGCGATCACCAGCCGCTCCAGGCGCGCAGCGTGGCCAGCGGACGGCGCAGCAGGTAGTAGCCGAGCAGCACGCGTTCGCCATACAGCTTGGCGGTGCCGTGCAGGCCGAGGCGGGCGGTGTCGGGCTTGCCGTCGATGCTCGCGAGCAGGCGGTACGAGGCCACGCCGTCGTCGCCGGTGCGGGCCTGGTAGCTGGTTTCGAGCACCTGGCCTTCGAGCGGCTGCAGGGGGTAGGCGCTGAGGAAGAGCGTGACCTTGGCGCCGGGCTCCAGCGCGATCGCATCGGCCACCGGCAACTGCACGCGCATGGCGGGCTGGGCCGGGTCGGCCACATGAAGAATGCGCTCGCCGGTGGAGACGGGCTTGCCGATCCAGTCGTTCGGATCGCCGTACACCGCCACGCCCGGGCCGGGCGCGTGGACCTGCGTGCGCTCGAGCTGCGCCTGCACCTCTTGCAGCTCGGCGCGGCGCTGCTGCACGCGCGCGCTGAGCAGAGCGATCTCGCTCTTGCTCTGCGAGCTGTCGAAGGCGCGTTGCGATGCGGCCATCAGCTCGGCATCGGCCACCACCACCTGCTTGTTCAGCACCTCGGCGCGGCTGCGCAGCGTGGTGTCGTCGAGCGAGAACAGCAGCTCGCCGGCCTGCACCGGCTGGTTGGGCCGCACGTGGATCTGCCGGATCACGCCGTTGATCGGCGAGCTGATGACCTGCGCCTGCCGCGAGACGATCTCGGCCGGTGCGAGCGCGGTCTGGCGCACCGGGATCAGCAGCACGGCGATGGCTGCCGCGAGCGTGCCCCACAGCGCCCGCTTGCCGATGCGCCAGCGGCTGCGCGTGCGCTGGGTGAGGCTCTCCCAGCAATAGGCCCAGGTCTTGAAGACGCCGTCGAGCAGCGCGGGCCAGTGCGGCGCGGGCGGGGTGTCGAGCAGGTAGAGGCCGAGGCCGAGGCGCTCGCCGCCGCGCGCATGAAAGGGCACGCACCACACCCCGGCCGGCCACCACTCGGCCCAGCCTTCGGCGATGTCGGGCGGAGGCTGCAGCGATGTCAGCGCAAGCCAGGCCGGTTGCGCGCCGGGCAACTGCTGCGCGAGCCAGCGCACCGCGCGCTGCTGCCACACGAGGTAGGGCGAGTCTTCTTCCGGCCGCGCCAGGCCCGAGATGCACAGCAGCTCGAAGTTCGCCTCGCCGTGCTGCGCCATCACCACCGCCTGGCGGTAGTTGAGCAAGGGGTACAGGTCGTTGGCGATCGAGAAGGCCAGCGCATTCAGCGTGTCGGCCTCGAGCGCGCGGTCACGCAGCTGCGCCAAGCCTTGCAGCAAGGGCGCGCTGTCGGGCACGCGATCGTTCATCGCGAGTCGGGGAAGCGGGCCGTGCCGCTCATGCCGGCCATCAGCTCGGCATGCTCGGCGTTGAGCCGCGCCTCCAGCTCCACCGTCTGCGCCACCGCATCGACGCGCGAGCTGATGGCGCTCACTTTGGCGGGGTAGGTCTTGCCGGTTTCGTGAATGCGCACCTCGAGCGGTACGCCCACTTGCAGGCGGGCGAGCATCGACGAGGGCACGTTGAGCCGCACCTTCAGCGCGCCGTCGCTCACCAGATCGAGCAGCGGCGTGCCCACGCTCACCGTCTGGAAGGGCTTGACGTGCACCTTGGCCACGCGCCCCTTGAACGGCGCGTTCACCTGGCAGTAGCTGACCTGCGTCTGCGCGAGCGTGTTCGCGCCGGTCGCTTTGGCGACTTCGGTGGCGGCGACCGCGATCTCCAGATCGCCGGCCGCATTGAGCTTGCCCATGGCGCGCTTGGCTTCGAGGTTCTGCTTGGCCATCGCCAGCTCGGCCTCGGCCACCTTGGCGCGGGCTGCGGGTTCTTCGCAGGCCATGCGCACGAGCAGTGCCGAACGCGCGACGCGCTGGCCGAGCGCCGCGCGCAGGTCGCTCAGCGTGCCGTTCATCTGGCTGGACAAGGTGGTTTCAAGATCGGCCGCCAGCAGCACGCGGATGTCGCTCGCGTCGTCGGCCACGGCGCGAGGTGATGGCGTTGCGGGCGTGACGGCTTTGGTCTGCGCTATCGCGACACCGCTCAGGAGCATGGCGATGATGACCGCGGTCAAGCCGCGCTGGGCCTTACTGCGCCGCAGGGGCATTGGCAGGTGCTCCGGTGTTGGTGGGGGTCAGGTTGGTGCTGCTGTTGCTCGTGATGTTGGGGGGCGAGGTTGTCCCGGTTCCAGGGCCCGGCGCGGGCGACGGCGGCAGCAATGGCGGCTGCGCCGAGGCAACGATCAGGCCGCGGTTCTCGCGGTCGACCATGGTGCGCTTGATCGCGTCGGCCAGCGAGTTCACGTCGACCTCGGTGATGGTGTCGGGCAGGGTATCCAGGCCCAGCGAGTTGTACAGGCGCCCCCAGGCCGCCTGGGCGGTGGAGTACGCCGCCTCGCGCTGGTAGCGCGAGAGCAGGTAGCGGCCCTCGGCGCGGATCACCTCGAGCTCCGAGCTCAGCTTGCTGCTGACCGCGGCGCGGGCGTAGTCGAGCAGGGCCCGGTCGACGCGCAGGCTGGCTTCGGAGAACTCCACCTCCTGGCGCGCCAGCGCGTAGCGCAGCGAGCCGATGCGCACCTGCGTGAGGATCGCCATCGACAAGGCGGTGCGGCGCGCGTCGTCGGTGCGCGTCTGCGATTGCTGCGAGGCTTCGAGGGCAGGCAGTTGCAACAGGCGCATCAGGTTCATCGAGACCTGGATGCCCACGGCGTTCCAGCCGTTGTTGTACAGGTAGTCGTTCGAGTCGTACTGCGCGCCGGCCGACAGCGTGATGTTGGGCCACACCTGCGCCTTGGCGATCTTGATGTCGTTCTCGTTCACGCGCTTGCGGTACCACTCCTCCATGATCTCGGGGCGGTTCTCGAGCGCGACTTGTTCGAGCTGCGCGGGCGTCACGCCTACTTGGGGCAGGGCCGCGGCGCCGTGGTCGCCCAGCACCATGGGCTGCGAGGGGGGCAGCGAGATCAGCGCACGCAACTCGGCGATGGAGAACTCCAGGTCTTGCCGGCGTACGGTGAGCAGGTAGACCGCGTCGAGCAGGGCGCGCTGGTAGGCCAGCACCTCCTGGCGCGGGATCAGCCCGCGGTTCTCGGCATCGCGTGCCGAGCCCAGCGCGCGATGGGTGCGCGCGAGCAGCGCATCCACCTCGGGCATCAGCAGCTGCGCGGCGCGTGCGCGCCAGTAGGCGTTGCGCACGTCTTGCAGTACGTTCTGCGCGACCTTGCGGCGGCGCTCTTCGGCCATCAGGATCTGGTCGCTCTTTTGCTGCGTGCGGAAATACGCCACGCCGAAGTCGAGCACGCTCCAGCTCAGGCCCAGCCCGGCGATGTTGTGATAGCGCTCCTCGGAGGTCGAGGGCCGCAGGCTGACCTGGCCGTCTTCGATGCCGATGGAGGTGCCGCCCGAGTCGTTGTTGCGGCCGGTGCGGCCGGCCGACGCCACCAGGCGCGGCAGCATCTCGTGGCTCGTCACGTCGCGCAGGTTGGCGGCGAGCGCGCTCTCCATCAGCTTGATGCGGTAGTCGAGGTTGTACTTGAGGGCGCGGGCGGCGGCCTGGTAGAAGTCGATCGGGCCGGTCACGGGCTCTTGCTCGGCGTACATCGTCGCCGTGTCGTCCACCACCCGCTGGCGGACTTGTTCGGGTGAGTAGGCCGGCTGGTCGACCGTCCCGCAGCCACTCACCATCAACGCGGCGGCCAGCGCCACGCTCAGCGGCTTCGGGGTGAGCTTGATGGCCATGTCGGGTTCTCTCCTGTGCTTGTTGTTCGAGGAATGGATGTTGTCGTTCAGCGCGGCAGCCGGTTCAGCGAGGCAGCCGGTTCTGCGCCGGCAGGGCCGGGCGCGTGAGTTGTGCGGCTGAGCGCAACTGATCGCTGAAGCCCTGGGCAGATTGCGCTGCGCTGCGATCGGTGCTCGGGCTGATGCCGAGCGGGTGGCGTGTCATGTCGGCCGGGTCGACGGCGTTGAGCGACGGGTCGCTCAACAGGCCGTCGGCAGTGAGCTCCGTGCGGCCGCTGCGCGAGACGATCCAGGCCATGTCGACCGCGCTGGCGGCGCTGCTGCGCGCCACTGTCTCGTGGATGTACTGGCCGTCGACCCGGCCGAGCCCGGCACCGATCGACGGCGCGATGCCGATTGGCAGGTTGGCGACACGCAGTTCGTCGGCTCCGACCTCACGCCCCAGCGATGCATTGCCGATGTCGAGTACCTCGACCAAGGGGCCGATGTACACGACCGGGCTCAGGTCGGGCACCGTCGGCTGGCCGTACTGGAACGAGACGTCGCCGCCGCGGTTCAGCATGCCGTCGCCGCTCGACGGCGGGATGTAGGGCGCCGAGATGTTGAGCGTGATCACCAGTTCGGCGAGGTCGGTGGCACCGGCGAGGTCGCCCACGGTATAGGTGAACACGTCTTGCAGGAGCGGCCCGAAGCCGGCGGCGCGCAGCACCTCGGGGTTGGTGAGGTCGATGCTGTAGGTGTAGCTGCCGTCTGCATGGATCACGAGCGTGCCGTAGCGGCCTGCCAGCGCTTGGCCGACGAGTCCCACGGTGCCGGTGGTGTCGGTCTCGGCGCCGGTGCGGATGCCGACCACCTGGCGCGTGTCGCCGCCATCGACATCGCTGTCGTTGGGCAGCACGTTGCCCGAGGTCTGCGGTGACACGACCTGGTCGGTGGCGAGCGCGCTGTCGTTGGTGGCGACGGGGTTGTCGTTCGCGCCGTGCACGGTGATCGTCAGCGTGGACTGCGAAGCCGCACCGGTGGCATCGACCATGGTGTAGCTGAAGGTCTCGACGAGGGTTTCGCCTGCGGTGCGCAGCGCCTGCACTTGCGCGTTGTTGTTGTCGACCACGTATCGGAAGCTGCCATCGGCCTGCACGGTGAGCTGGCCGTACTGGCCGGCGAGTGCGGCCCCGGCCGCGGCACTGGTGCCGGCGGCATTGCTCACGGTCGTGACCTGCTGGGTCTCGCCGTTGGCCACGCTGTCGACATCGGTGTCGTTGCTCAGCAGGTTGCCCACGGCGTCCTGGCCCGGCGTGGCGTTGGCCACGCCACCGGCCTCCAGGGCGTCTGCGGCATCGGGGGCGGTGATGGGGGTGTCGTTGCGGCCATCGATGCTGATGCGCAGCTCGGCGCTGTCGGTCGCGCCCCAGAGGTCGCGCACCTGGTAGGTGAAGACCTCCACCACCGTCTGCCCGCTGGTGCGCAGCGCTTCGACGGCGGCCAGCGTGTTGTCGACCACATAACTCCAGCTGCCGTCGGCGTTGAGCGTCAGGTCGCCGTAGCTGCCGCGCAGCACCGCGCCGATGGTGCCTGCCGTGCCGCTGCCGGCGAGTTCGCCGGTGCGGATGCCGTTCACGCGCATAGGGTCGCCTTCGGCATCGGTGTCGTTGGCGAGCACGTTGCCGCTCGGGTCGACGCCGGGGATGGCGTTGTTCAGGCCGGAGGCTTCGACCGCGTCGCCGGTGTCGGCGGTGGCGCGCGGGCCTTCGTCGACACCGCGGATGAGGATGGTCAGCTGCGCCAGGTCGACCAGGCCGCCGTTGTCCATCGCTTCGTAGGTGAACTCTTCGCGCACGAACTGCAGCGGGCCGAGCGCGCGGATGGTCGGATTGGCCGAGTCGACGTAGTAGCTGTACGTGCCGTCTGAGCCGATGATGAGCTGGCCGTAGCTGCCGTTGATCAGCGTGCCGTTGCTTCCGTCGGTGCCGGTGTTCACGGCGGTGATCGCGCCGCCTGCGGCCTCGGTGCCTGTGCGGATGCCGCTGACGAGCAGCGAGTCGGGTTGGTCGACATCGCTGTCGTTGCCGAGCACCTCGCCGGTCGGGTCGAAGCCCGGGTTGAGCGGGCTGGCGGCGAGGGCGTGGTCGAGGTCGTTGGTGGCCACGGGTGCGTCCCACGCACCGCGGATCACGATGTTGAGCTGCGCCACGTCGGTGGCGCCTGCGCGGTCGGCCATGCGGTAGGTGAACTGCTCCAGCAGCAGCTCGCCCGGGCGCAGGCCCTGCACCGCGGGCAGGTCGTTGTTGAGCGTGTAGGTGTAGGCGCCGTTGAGGCCGAGCTGCAGCGAGCCGTACAGGCCCGCGAAGGTGACGGGGCCGGTGACATCGCTGAAGCTGCCGCCCGCGGCTTCGGTGCCGGTGCGGATGCCGGTCACGGTGCGGATGTCGGTGGCATCGACGTCGCTGTCGTTGTTGACGAGGTTGCCGGTGGGCGAAACGCCAGGCGTGCCGTTCAGCGTGCCGCCGGCTTCCACGGCGATGGTGGCGTCGTTGGCTGCGACCGGGGCGTCGTTGCTGCCGGTGATGACGATCATGAGCTGCGCGCCGGAGAGCCCGCCGGCAGCGTCGCGCGTGGCGTAGACGAAGGTCTCGGTCAGTACCTGCGACGAAGTGCGCAAGGCCTGCACCAGCGGGTTGGCGTTGTCGAGCACGTAGGTGTAGCTGCCGTCGGCCTGGATCGTGAGCGTGCCGTAGGTGGCGACGAAGGGCTGCCCCACCGTACCGATGGTGCCGCCCATGCGGATGCCGGTCACGGTGCCGGTTTCGCCATAGCCGTCGACATCGCTGTCGTTGGTCATCACGTTGCCGGTCGGGTTGACGCCGGGCGTGCCGTTGGCGATGCCGCCGGCTTCGACGGCGGTGGCGGAATCGGATTCGTTGCGCCGGTGGTCGTTCGCGCCCTGGATGGTGATGGTGAGGGCGGCAGCGTCGGAGGCGCCCTGGGTGTCGAGCACGGTGTAGGTGAAGCTGTCGCTCAGCGTGTCGGCGGCGGTGCGCAGTGCCTGCACGTCGGCCATGTCGTTGTCGACGCGGTAGGTGTAGCTGCCATCGGCGTTGAGCGTGAGCCAGCCATAGAGGCCGCGCAGCTCGGTGCCCAGCGTGCCGGCCGTGCCGGTGCCGGCTTCGGCGCCGGTGCGCACCGAGCCCACTGTCTTGGTCTCGCCGTAGTTGATCGGGTCGGTGGGCACCTCGCCGCCGTCGACATCGCTGTCGTTGGTGAGCACGTTGCCGCTCGGGTCGACGCCGGGCTGGTTGTTGTTGACGCCACCGGCCTCGGTGGCGAGCGCGGTGTCGTCGGTGGCGACGGGGTCGTCGTTGCGGCCGACGATGAGCACCACGATCTCGGCCTGGTCGCTCTCGCCCTGGTCGTCGGCGATCACGTAGGTGAAGCGCTCGATCAGCGTGTCGGCCGGGCGGCGCAGGGCCTGCACGGCGGCATTGAGGTTGTCGAGCGTGTAGGTGAAGCTGCCGTCGGGTGCGATGGTGAGGGTGCCGTAGCTGCCGCCGAGCGTGGTCGGGCCGCTGACGCCGGTGATCGGGCCCGGTGTGAACTCGTCACCTGGGCGGATGCCTGTCACCGTGAGCGGGTCGCCGTCGGCATCGAAGGCGGTGCTCAGCACGTCGCCGCTCGGGTTGGTGCCGGGCGCGGTGTTGCCCGCGCCGCCGGCTTCGAGCGAGATCACGCGCACAGTCTGGGCGATCGGCGGGTCGTTGACGCCGTGCACGATGATCTCAATCTGCGCGGTGTCCGTGAGCCCCGCGGTATCGTGGATCTGGTAGGTGAAGAAGTCGCTCAGCGTGACACCCGCGACGACGAGGGCCTGGACATCCGGGTTGTTGCTGTCGACGTCGTAGGTGTACGAGCCGTCGGCGCCGATGACGAGCGTGCCGTAGGCGCCGACCAGCACGGTGCCGTTGCTCGCCGCTGTGCTGCCCACGGCCACGCTCGTCAGCGCGCCGCCGGCGCCTTCGGTGCCGGTGCGTGCGCCGTCCACCACCAGCACGGTGTTGGGCTGGTCGATGGTGTCGACGTCATAGTCGATGCCGTTGCCGGGGGGCGGAGAGATCGGGTCGGGCCGGCTCGGGAAGCGAATCACGTTGCCGCTGGGGTTGGATTCGCTCGAACCGGAGTTGCTCGACTGCGCTTGCGCCTGATCGGAGTCGTTGCTCGCTATCGGGTTGTCGTTTCGGCCCTGGATGGTGATTCGCAGCGTGGCCAGGTCGACCAGGCCGGCGGCGTCGTGCATGCGGTAGGTGAAGACCTCGTCGAGCGTGTCGCCTGCGGCCAGGCCCTGCACGGTGGCGTTGTTGTCGTCCACGACGTAGGTGTAGGTGCCGTCGGTCGAGAGGCTCAGCGTGCCGTACAGGCCGGCGATGGGCACCGGCGCACCGCCCGACACTGTCGTGAACGGCGTGGTGGTGTTGCCTTCGAGGCCCACGCGTGCGGCGTCGACGGTGCGGATCTCGCCGTAGTTGATGAGGTCGGCGGGGTTCTCGCCGCCATCCGGGTCAATGTCGTTGGACAGCACGTTGCCCGTCGGGGGCGCAGTGGTTGTGCCGTTGAGCACGCCGCCGGCCTCGACGGCGGTGGCGATGTCGTTGCCAGCGACTGGAGTGTCGTTCGCGCCGTGGATCGTGACGGTGAACGTGGCGGTGTCGGTCAGGCCGCCTAGATCGGAGACGGTGTAGTCGAAGGCTTCGACGAGCGTCTGGCCGGAGAGGCGCAGTGCCTGCACCTCGGCGTTGTTGTTGTCGACGGTGTAGGTGTAGCCGCCGGTGCTGGCGACTTCGAGCGTGCCGTACAGCCCGGTGATGGTGACCGAGCCGCCACTGGCAATGGTGGTCTGCGAGCCGCCTGCACGCCCGACGCTTGCGACCCGGATGGCATCGGCGTTGGTGGCGATGTCGACGTCGCTGTCGTTGTCGAGCAGCGAGCCGCGCGGGTCGGTGCCGGGCACGTTGTTCCGGTCGCCGCCGGCCTCGACCGCATCGGCTGCTTCGTCGTTGGCGACGGGGGCGTCGTTCACCGGGGCCAGCACGATCTGCAGGGTGTCCTGGTCGGTGAGCGCGTCGGCCGGGTTCTGGGCCGGGGTGCCGTCGCCGTTCACGTCGCCGTAGTTGCCCAGGTCGTTGGTGAGCACGGTCAGCGTGTCGGCGCCGTTGTAGTTGAGGTTGCCCAGGTAGACCAGCGTGGGCAGGGCGAGGTTGAGGTCGGTGAGCGTGCCGCTCAGCGTGAGCGCGGCGCTGCCCGAGCCGGCGACGGTGACGCCCGGCGTGGCGGACACGGACAAGGTGCCGTGCAGCACCGAGAGCTGCACCTGCAGCACGGCCGAGGCGCCGCCGGGGCCGCGTGCGGCGTCGATGTCGGCCACCGAGATGCCGGTGATCGCGAGCGCGATGTCTTCCGAGCCGTTCTGCGTGCCGGGCAGCGTGTTGACCGGTGCATCGTTCTGCTCGACGTAGCCTGCATTTGCAATGCCGGTGGCCGATTCACCCAGCGTGACGACGATCTGCCCAAGCGGTGAAGCCCCGTCGGTGTCGATGCGCACGCGCAGGTCGCCCACGGGCTGCGGGTACGAGACGGTGCCGCTCGGTGTGTCGATGCGGAAGATGCCGGCCGGCAGCACGCCGAACCGGTACTGCCCGCTCGCGTTGGTGGTGGTCGTGTAGGTGGCGTTGTCGGCCGTGGTGTTGATGTCGCCATCCAGCCCCGCCCAGACGAGCGTGACGGTCTGGCCGTCCAGGCCGGCCCCATCCGGCGTGGTGCTGCCGGTGGCGCTCGCCGTGTCGTTCCACAGCGTGCCGGTGATGATGCCCAGGCCCGCGCCTTCGGTGAGCACATAGTCGTTGAGGCCGCCGGCGCCATCGCGCGAATCGCGCTCGCCCGAGGCGGTGCCGTCGGCACCGACGGTGCTGAAGGTGCCATTCGCCTGCACGCCCCAGCCGGTGAAGGTTTCGGGCAGGCTCGACCAGGTGAGCGTCGCGTTGGTGTTGGCGATCGTCGTGGTGTTGGTCAGGCCGTCGGCGCGGTAGGTCACGCTGACCCGGTCGCCCACGTTGAGCTGCGTGAAATCGACGCTGACACCGCCGGCGGTGCTGGCAGTCACGCCTGCAGGCAGGCCGCCCGGCGCGTAGCTCGTGCCGTTGATGTTGACGCTCAGCAGCGTGTAGGCGCTGGCGCCGGGGAAGGTGTCGCCAAGGTGGATGTCATACGCCTTGGCCGACCCGTTCTGCGTGAAGCTCACCTGCACCGTGGCGCTGCCGGTCGTGCCTGCCGGGTTGGGGTCGAAGGCGATGACCTGCTTGTTCAGCGCGCTGAAGCCGGGCTCGACGATGCGCTCGATCAGGGCCTCGCTCGCACCGCGCGCCACCTGTGGCGTGCCGACGTATTCGTTCACCACCACGGTGGGTGCCGCCGAGCCGGCCTGGTTGCTCGCGGCGTTGACCACCCGCACGTTGAATTCGAGCGAGATACCTTCGAGGTCGGCATCGGCGCCCTCGTGGTTGGTGAGGTTGCCCAGGCGGATGGTGACCACCTGGTTGCCGCCGACCGTCGCCACGCTGATCAGCGTGGGGTCGAGAACGCCGGTGGGCGCGGCGCCCGACAGGTCGGCGGTGATGTTGCCGGCCATGGGGCTGGTCTCGTTGCCGTTGACCGCGAGCGTGCCGCCGGTGGTGAGGGTGAGGTCGCTCACGAGGCCGGCGCCGTTCGAGATGAAGGCGATGCGCACCGGGTTGCCGGAGCCATCGGGCAGGATGAAGTCCAGCCCCGGCCCGAGGGTGATGCGCAACTCGTAGTTCGGGTTGTCGCCTTCAGCCACCAGCACGGCGGCGCGGTAGCGAATGACCTCGCCGACTGCCACGGTCTCTTCGGGCGCGCCGGTGGGGTTGGGTGCGGCCGTGTCGGTGAGGCCGCCGACGCGTGACAGGCGGACGGCTTGCGCGACCGGGATCTCTCCCGTCGCGCTGCGCTGGTAGTCATTGAGCACGCCGCTGTTCAACAGGCCGTCGGCGCCGGTGCGTTCGCCGAAAGGCGTGGTGCCCGAGACGGCGCCATCGAGGCTGGTCCAACTCACATTGGCGGTGTTGACGATACGCGCCACCGACGCGGCCGAGTTGTTCACCACGGCCGCGACGCGCAGCACGATGCTGCCGCCTTTGGCGATGTCGACGTTGGCGCCCGCGACCGTGCGCAGCTGGCCGCCCGCGATCTCGAAGTCGGCCCCGCCATTGTTGGTGGCGCCCCCCGCGTAGGTGACGCTTACCAATTGGTAGGCGCTCAGCTGGGTGGGCAGGTTGTCGAGCAGGCTGATGTCGAACGCGGCGTAGTCGGTCGAGCCGTTGCCGTTGGTGATGGTGATCTCGAACTCGACCGGGTCGAGCGCATCGACGCCGAAGTTGCCGGTGTCGGTGAGCAGGGTCTGCGTGACTTGCAGCGTGGGCTCGACGATGGTCACCGTGGGCTGGCCGCCGGTGATGGCGATCGTGCGGTCGAGCGGGGCGCTGCCGTTGGGCGTGTCGCCGTCGGGGTCGCTGTAGACGAGGTTGGTGTTGTTCTGCCTCGACTGGTTGGTCTGGTTCGCCGAGACGTTGCTCGCCACCAGCAGCACGCGCAGCACGAAGCTGTTGTTCGCAATGTTGTTGTCGTTGGTCGCGCCCGACGCGCTGAACGTCCAGAGCGCATCGACACCGTCGTTGCCCAGCGTGCCGGAAGGGGTGGCGGCGAAGGAGCTGACCGTCACCGCGCCGACGAAGTTGCCGCTCAGCGCCGCGCTGGCCGCGGTGGTGGTGATGACCTGGTAGCCGAGGCCACCGTTGAAGGAGGTGTCCAGGCGCATGCCCGCGGGGATCAGGTCGCTCACGCGCAGGTTGCCGGTGGTGCCCTCGGGGAGGTTCACCACGATGTCGTAGAGCATGCTCTCGCCGATCACCAGGCTGCTGCCGGTGGTGTGGGCGGCGCTCGAGTCGCCGTCGTCCAGGCTGCCGCCGGCGTACACCTTGGTGATCACAGGGGCCGAAATTTGTTCGCTGGTCAGGCTGGTGAGGTCGGCGGGCGTGAAGTCGGGCCCACCGTTCAGGCTGGAGTAGTTGCTGAGGGTGGCGGTGCTTTGCAGCGTGCTGCCTGCGCCGATGGTGGCGTCGACCACCACGTCGTAGGTGATGACCACCACGTTGGTGCCGTTGGTGTCGTTGGCGGTGCCCGCCCGGCCGGGCAGCAAGGTGCCGATCGAGGCGTTGTCGAGGAAGGTGATCTGCGTGCTGGTGACGCTGTAGTCGACACCGTTGACGAGCTGCGTGCCGTCGCCGCGGTAGATCAGCAGGTTGGCGCTTGCGAGGCTCCCGCCGACGAAGCTCAGCCCCGTGGGCAGGGTGATGGACGTGGCGACATCGAAGGCCACGCCGCCGCCGGTGTTCTCGATGGCCGTGACCAGGCGCAATTGGTCGCCGGCATCGGTGCCGGTGATGCTGCCGCGCACGGAGTCGAGCTCGGTGACGCTGCCGCTGAAGGGCACGCCGGCGGTACCGGGTGCGGCCCAGGTACCGGTGAGGCCGGCGATTGTGCCGTGGGTGGTCGAGACCACGCCGTGCGCGATTGCCAGGACCGGCTCGGCGACCGAGTTGATGGGAGCCACATCGGACGAGATCAGGTGCGATTTGGTGATCGTGGTGAGCTGGTCGGATTGCGCGAGCACGTCGAGCGAGCGCTGGTCGGCGAAGGGCTGCCCACCCACCCGGGCGGTGAAGCTCACGACGATGCGGCTGCCGGTGGTGATCGAGGTGGCGTAGCTGCCGAAGTCGAACACGACGGCGTTGCCGGCTTCTGTGGTCACGATGGGCACGGCGCCGGCATTGGTGTTGCCGGCGCCCAGGCGCCACGTGCCTTCGCCCACGCCATTTGCCCAGGTGATGCCTGAGACGTTGAGCAGCGGCAGCGGCAGGTAGGCGCGAAGCTGGAGCTGCTCGTAGTCGCCGGTGACGAGGTCGTACGTCAACTGGAAGGTGGCGAGATCGCCAGGGTTCAATTCGCCGTTGGGCGGGAATGGGTTGCCGTTGACCGTGGCCAGCTCGATCTGCACCTGGCTCGTGGGTACGGTGCTGCTGGTGTCCGAGGAGTCGGCCTGAAGCTCGCCGGTTGCGTTGAAGCGATTCAGCAGCACCGCGGCGCTCACGGTGGCGTTGTTGCTGATGGAGTCGCCTTCGTTGATCTCGGGGTGCGGATCACCCGTCGGCGAGGTGTAGCTCTGCGCGACGGTGGCGGTGTAGCTGATCACGGCGCGCGTGGCGCCCTGCAGTTGCGACTCCAGGAACAGGTCGCCGGCGAGCCAGGGTTCCAGGCCGGGTGCGTCGCGCAGCGCCTGCGCCACATCGAACACCAGGCTGGAGCTGCCATCGGCGTTGACCGTCGTGGTGGGCGTGATCGAGATGTTTCGCGTGACACCGGCGATGGTCAGGCTCAAGGTGGCCGGGCCGGTGAACGACTGGCCGTCGGCCATGGCGTCGGTCACCAGGAACTGGCCCGCGCCGAGAGTGGTCTGGCCGAAGGCGAAGTAATCGGAAATCGCGAGGTTCAGGGTGTACTGCAGCACGTCGCCGGGCGTGAGGCCGGGGTGCCCGAGGTCGTTGACCGTCGTGACGTGTTTCTCCAAGGTGATCGACTTGACCACCAGGCTGCTCGGCGTGCCCGAACCCGAGAGCGGGACATCCGTCTGCGGCGCCGTGACGTCGCGTGTGTCGGTGGGCGTCCAGCGGCCCGTGCCGGTGGGGGCCGCGAAGTTCAGTGTTCGGTCGTCGCCTGTGACCGGGTCGATCACGGGCGCGCCGGTGTCGTCGGCCTGCGCCACGTAGAAGTTCACTACGCTCGTCGACGGCGCCGATAGCGAGGCGTAGGTGACGGTGAAGTTGCGGATGATCTGGCCGGTGTAGTCGAAGTTCACCGGGTTGTTGACCACGCTGTTATCGCCCAGCGTGAGCGAAGTGAGCGTGCCGCCGGCGCCGGGCACGATACTGGTGACCTGGATGGCGCCGGGCAGGTCCTGGCTGACCACGACGTCGCTCAGGACCTGGCCGTTGGCGGGCGAGACGGTGACGTCGTAGCTGCGCGGGTAGTTGGGGCCGGTGGCGGTCTCGCCTTCGGGGGCCACGATCGCTGTCGTGAAGGTCATCACCGTGGGGTGGACCACCAGGGTGTGCACGGCGCCTTCGAGCAGGGCGGGGTCGGTCGTCGGGTTGTCGATCGCGTCGTTGCCGATCTCGAAGCCGCTCGTGACACCGATCGACAGATCGGGCGTGCCGTTGGAGAACGCCGTGTCGGCCAGCTCGCTGAGCGCTGCGGTCACTTGCACCGAGATGGTCGGCTGGGCTTGCGTGACGCTGGCGAACGGCAGCTCGATCACGATCATCTGATCGCCCGCGCGCATGCCGACGCTCGCGGCGTTGATCACCACGTTGTTGCCGCTGGAGTCCTTGGCCACGGGGTTCACCGCATTGCCCGAGGCATCGAAGTACACGGTGTGCGCCGTCAGAGCGCTGCCCAGGTAGCTGGCCGACACGAAGGTGGCGCCGTCGTCTCCGTCCTTGCCGGTGGCGGGCATGTACAGGGTGATGAAGGGCGCGAAGCCGACCTGCGACGAGGTGTTGGTGAAGTTCACGTCGAAGGTGAACTGATCCCCGAGCAGCACGTTGAGGGTGCCGCTCGCCACGCTGGTGGTCGGTGCGGCATCGGGCAGCAATCCGCTGAAATCGGCCAGGCCGGCGGCCGTGATGGCCAGGGCCTTGTCGATCGTCCCGGCGCTCACCTCGAGGTCCCAGTCGCCGCCGGCGGCGGGAGCACCGGTGTCGTCGTTCGACGCCGCGACGTCGGCCCCCGTGAACTGCGCCAGCTCGACCACCAGCGCCTGGCCGGCCGCGCCTTCGCCGATGCGGCAACCGTAGAGCTGGATGTCGGCGTCGGCGGTGAGGGCCGCCTGCCAACCCTGGAACGCGGTGCGCAGCTCACCCAGGCGGTCGGCGCTGACCAATTGAGAACCGAGGCTGAATGAACCCGGCGCCCCGTGCGAAAAGATCTGGATGGAGTCGACCTGCCCCATCGCGGCCAAGGCCGCGCTGATGGCCTGGATGCCGTTCACGGTGGGGTCGATCACCAGCACCTGCGCGCCGGGGGCGAGGTTGGCGGACAACTGCGCCAACTGATCGATGCGCGAGTCGAGCACGACCAGCGAGCGGGCGGGTGGGGCAGTTGCCTCGGCGGGCGCCGCCGCCGGTTCAGCCGTGGGGATGGATGCCGGCGCCGGGGTCGCCTCTTTGGGGGCGGCTTGCGCGGCCGGGGCGGCTGCGTGCCCGTCGGCCGAGTCGGCGGCGGCCGTCGGCGCGCTCGCTTCCTGTTGGTGGTCGACCGCCGTGGCGGCCGCGCCGTCGAAAAGGATTCTGGGCTCGAGCGCCAGTGCACCTGAACGTGGGCGGAGGAACGCGGGTACGGCTGAGCGTTGTGTCATGTCAAGTCAGGTGTCCGGTTGACCTTTGTAACGTGAAGATCAATCACTCTGAGCCCCCATGAAGCGCTGACCTTAGGCCCGCACCATAGCCATGCATCGCGCCCCGTGCCATTGACCTTTAGGGCAAGAGGGGCACCGCCTCAGCGCGCTTCTGTGCCGCAGGCGGTTAGGGGTTTCGATTAATGGACGGTCGTGCATTTATTCAGTAGATTCCGCTTCGCGGCACTTCGGGCCGTGTCGGGCCTCAGCCGGGAGCGGGTGCATCGACTCACGACAAATCCAATTCGCAAGATCCCCAGGAGACAACATGACCTATCGAATCACCCATCGGCGTGGTGCCGTTCTGCGCGCGCTGGTGCCGGCGCTGGCCTTGGCCGGCTTTGGCGCCGAGGTGGCCGCCTCGACCATCACCCAGAACGCATCGTGGACCGTGAACCGGTCCCTCACCTCCACCAAGTACCGTGTCGTGGCCTACGGCGACTCGATCTTCGCGGGCTTCAACACTGGCGTCACCAGCGTGGCCAAGTACCCTGGCCCCACGGTGCAGGCCGAGTACCTGTCGGCGTTGTGGAAGGCCGACATCGAAAGCATCCGCCGCACGAAGTCGGGCGCCTTGGCCAAGGACATCTACGACAACAAGATCGTGGCCGAGCGCTCGTACATGCAGAACAGCTCCACCCGCGTGGTTGCGTTCGAGATGTGCGGCAACGACGGCCTGCAGAACCGCTCCGACTTCAACTCGCAATCAGGCACCTGCAGCTACACCAAGCTCGAATCGGGTACGGAAAGCTGCCGCACGCACGTGGCCAAGGCGATGGACTACATCAACGCCAATGCCTACTCGGGCGTGAAGCTCAAGATCATCGGCAACCTGCACTACCCCGGCCTGGACGCCTACAACAAGACCAGCTCGTGCAAGGACGCATCCACCGGCAAGGGCGTCAACATCTCCGAAATGATGCTGAAGTACGCCGCCCGCGTGAACTGGATGATGGGCGACTACGCCCGCCAGAAGGGCTTCGTGTACGTGGACAACTTCGCCATGTACCACGCTGCCGACTACGACACCAACGGTGACGGCATCGTCGACTCCGAAGCCATCAAGTACGTGCCCGGTGAAAGCGAAGCCAGCTACGTGACCCGCATCACCCAGACCCTGCGCTCGACCATCAAGGACGCCAACTACAAGGGCATCAGCGCCGGCACCACCTACGACTACATCCAGTCCGACGACACCCACCCGACCTACACCGGTGGCAATGTATCGACCGGTTTCACCGGCACGGCGTCCGGCTCGGCTGCGCCGCGTTACACCTCGTTCACCGATGGCAAGAGCCCGATCTGGAACCGCTACGCGCATGAGCGTTCGGGCTGGGCGATGTCGGTCGGCAACCCCACGGCCCCCTGAGGCCTGAGACCGCGCTTGCCATGAGCGAACAACGTCACCACAGCCCTTCATCGGGCGGGCGGGGCAGCGAAGGGCGGGCCTTTGGCCCGTCGTTCGGCTACCTCGTGGTGGCGCTGCTCGTGGTGGCGGGCGCGATCGCCTACTGGGTGAGCACGCCCGATGCGCCTGCGCTCGTGGCGAGCGCCGCCCCGGCTGCGCCCCCGACCTGGGGCGAGCCGCCCCCTGAATCTGAACCCGCCGCATCGGGCCCCGACGCCTCGGCAAGCGCCGCAGCGCCCGTGCCTCGCGCGGCCCCGGCCATGATCGAAGCCGACGCCGACCCGACCACAGACCTGCGGGCCTACATCAACCCCGGCGAGAACCCGAGCATGGCCGAGGTACTCGACCGCCTGCACAAGGCCGGCGTGCGCGACGGCATCGCGGCCTTCTCGCCCCCTGGCACGAGCCCGCCGTTGGTGGGCATCGCCGTGCCAGAGGACTTCCCGCTGCCTGCGGGCTATGTGCGCCACTACCAGACGACCGACGACGGCCAGCCGATCGAGCCGATCCTGATGTACGAGCCCGGTCACCAGGTGCTTGATGCCGCCGGCCAGCCGATCGCCACGCCGAAGGATCGCGTCGTGCCGCCGGAACTCGCGCCGCCCGGCCTCGCCAACCGCCGCATAGCGATCCCCGCGCCAGTCCCGCCGGACCGCCCCGGATCGTGACGGCCTTGTCGTTCTTCAACCGGCCGGGAGCTCGCTCTTGTGCCGGCGGTCTTGCCGGCGTGCTTGCCAGCGCGATCCTGCTCGGCGTGTACGCGCGTGGCGGCGCGGCCTGGGTGCTGGGCTTTGTGGCCCTGGTGCCGTGGCTGCGCACGCTCGACGGCACACGCACATTCGGTGGTGCCTTGGTGAGCGCGTGGGCCATGTCGGTGGCCTTCGTCGCCGCGGCTTTCGCCTGGTTCGGCACCGCGATCGGCGCGTACTCGCAACTGGGTACGGCTGCAGGCCTCGCGGTCGTGTTGATCGCCGCGCCTCTTCTTCAGCCGCAGTTCCTCGTCTTTGCGCTGGTGCGCCACGTCGCGGCCCGCCAGGGTGGTGCGATGGCGGTGTCGTTCGCGGGTGCGTTGGCATGGGTGGCCACCGAATGGGCCTGGCCGAAATTCCTGGGTGACACGCTGGGCTACGGCCTCTACCCGGCTCCGCTGCTGAGACAGGCCGCCGAGCTGGGCGGCACGGCCGGGCTCACGCTGCTCTTGCTGCTGGCCAACGAAGCCGCGCGCACGGCGCTCGCTCGCCGCGCCGAGGGTGTGCGCGCGCTGGCGTGGCCGTTGGCGCTGGCGGCGCTGGTGCCGCTGCTGCTGGCGGGCTACGGCGCGCACGCGGTGACGAACCGCTTGTCACCTGCGCCCGCGGCGCAGGCGGGCGAGAAGCCGCTGCGATTGGGCCTCGTGCAATCGAACATCGTCGACTACGACCGCTTGCGCCGCGAGAAGGGCGCCGAGGCGGTGGTGCGCGAGGTGCTCGACACTCACTTCGCGATGAGCTACGACGCCGTCGAGCGCCAGAAGGCCGATGCGGTGCTGTGGTCCGAGACGGTGTACCCGCTGACCTTCGGGCACCCCAAGAACGAAGACGGTGCCGAGCTCGACCGCGAGATCCAGAGCATCGTCAATGCGGCGCAGGTGCCGTTCGTGTTCGGCACGTACGACGTGGACGACGCCGGCGAATACAACGCCGCCGCCTTCGTCGAGCCGGGCAAGGGCGTGCTCGGGTACTACCGCAAGACGCGCCTCTTCCCCTTCACCGAGTACGTGCCCGCATGGCTCGATGGCCCGCGCGTGCGCGCCTGGCTGCCCTGGACGGGCGCGTGGCAGGCGGGCACCGGCGCGCGGGTGTTCCCGCTCAACTTGAAGGATGGCCGCGAGGTGCCAGTCCTGCCCATGATCTGCCTCGACGACGTGGACACCGGCTTGGCCATAGAAGGCGCGCGGCAAGGCGCACGGGCGATCCTGACCCTGTCCAACGACTCGTGGTTCACCGCCGCTCCGCTCGGCGCCGAGATGCATCAGACCGCGGCCGCTTTCCGCAGCATCGAAACCCGCCTGCCGCAGTTTCGCGTCACGTCGAACGGCTACAGCGCCGTGATCGACGCGGCTGGCAATGTCCTCGCGGGCTCGAAGATGGGCGAGCGCACGCTCGTGATCGGCGAACTGCCGGTGGCCGAACCGCCCCGCACGCTGATGGTGATGTGGGGCGACTGGGTGGGCCGTGCGGCGGCTGCGCTCCTGGGCCTGCTGGCATTGATCGCCATCCTGCGCCGCTGGTGGCCTGCCGGCTCGACTACAGCTGCCGATGACGCGCTGGCACTGCCCGCGCAGGTCACCGTGCTGCCCCCGCCCGCGCGCTGGGTGGCGGGCGCGCTGCGTGCCTTTGCGCGCGGCAGCCTGCTCTGGATGGTGGTGGCGTTTCTAATGGCCGATGGTTCTCTGCCCACCAACACGATTGCGCAGATCCGCTTGTTCGCGGCGCTCTTCCTCGCGCCCGAAATTGCGGCCTGGCTGGTGATGCGCGCCTACGCGGCAGGTGCGTCGCTGGACGGTGGGGCGCTCGTGCTGACGCGCGGCGGGCAACGCATCGAGATCCCGCTGGGCCATATCACCGCCATCAGCACCTGGCGCCTGCCCGTACCGGCGGTGGGCGCCCGCGTTGAACTGGCCGGCGGCAAGCGCTACGACATGGCACATGCCCATCCGGTGGCGCTCGCGCGCGTGCTGGCTGCGGCGGGCGCCCCCATAGCAGCGGCGACCCACGCGCCCTCGCGAGCGAGCCTCTACGCGCAAGTGCGAACGGCCATGCGCCGGGGGCTGCTCGACAACCCGCTCGCCAAGTTCGTGTTGCTCCCGCTGGCGCTCGCCATCCCGGCGTTCAGGCTGCACCAGGTCATTACCTACGGCAGCAGCTTCGGCGAGTACGAGGTGTATGGCCTCGCGGCGTATCTCTCGGCCTTCGGGCTGTGGTTCGCCGGCTGGCTGTACGGCGTGGTGCTCACGGCAGCCGCCGTGCGGGCGGCCGTCGAGGCCGGTACCTTGGCGAGCGTGTGGCTGCGCCCTGGGCGGGCGGCCGACGTTCGCACTGCGCTGGAGCGGCTTGGGCTGGCAGTGCTTTATCTGGGCATGCCGGCCTGGATGCTGATGCGGATCTACGGCAACTGACCGCACGCCGATGCGGCCGAGCCGCTCACGCCGTCTGCAGCAGACGGATCAACATGTCGATCACATCGCGCCCGTCGGGCGAACGCATCCGGTGTTGCGTGAGCGAGCGAGCCAGTTCCGCCGTGCCGCCGATCTGCTTGTAATCGGAGCGGATCAGGATGCCCGCGATGGCGCGCTGCACCTCGAGCGAGCGGGCCTTGGAGAACAGGCGGGCGATCTCGCGCAGGCTGTCGGCATCGGCGATGCGTTGCTTGGCCAGCGTTTCGAGTGCACGGACCTGCGCCGTGGCCGTGGTCATGCGGCCAATGCCAGCGGTGATGGCGCGCACCTGCGACACATCGGTCAAGGGGCGGTGCCGCAGGTAGACCTGGGCGAATGCGACGTCGGCGTCGTTGCTGCTCGTGAGGGCGGCGAGTGTGTTCACGTGGCCTTGCGGGTCGCCCAGGCAGGCGAGGGCCGCGGAGTCGGCCACGTTGCCGCGGCGCGGTGCGCCGGTGGCGCGCAGTTGCTGGGCCAGATCGGGGCCGGGCGTCTGCGGCGTGGCGCAGATGAGGTCGACTTCGTGCGGGCCGAGGGTGTTGCGCGTCATGCGGCTGGCGATCATCTGCAGGAACTCGCCCTGCTCCTGCTCGGGCGTGAGCCAGCCGAGATTGCGTGCGAGCGCCATCATGCGGAGCTGCACTTCGGCGCGGTCGACGTCGCGCGCGAAGCCGAGGTAGCGCTCGCGCGCCGGCCGGTCGTTCTGGATCTTGGCGAGCTCGGCGGCCACGTCGGGTTGGCGGCGCTGTTCGGGGCTGAGCGCCTCGGTGTACCGCTCCAGGTGGTTGAGGAACATGCGCGTCTCGCTCAGGTCGCGCTGCAGCATCTCGTGCACGAAGGCGAGCTTGGTGGCATCGGCCGGGCGGATGTCGGCCAGGCGGCACATGTCCTGGCGGAAGCTGGCGTCGGGGTCGGTGTCCTTCATGCCCGTGGTTGTGGTCATCGACGTGGGGCCGAACAGCGTGAGCAGCGTGCTGCTGGGGCGGCCGCTGGCCATCTCGCCGGTGGGAGCCGTCAGGAAGTAGCGCTCAAGCAGCGGCCCGGCGTAGCGGCCGAGCGGTGCCTTGGACGAGAAGCCGTAGAGCAGCGGAACGTCCTTGAAGACAGTGCGCAACCGATCGCGATTGCTCTGGCCGTAGCGCACGTTCAGTGAAGTGGTGAGGCGCGCGATCTCTTCGGGTGGCAGGCCCGAGCGGATGAGCTGGCGCTGCACTTCGCCCTCGGCCACGTGGCGCGGGTCGGACTGCAACGTGTTGCACCCGAACAGATAGACCTCTTTCACTTGCGACAGCACGCCGTCGCAGGTGCCGCTGCACGAGGCCTGCTCGAGTTCGGTGACGGGCAGTCGGTCGCGGTCGCCGAGGCGGTCGGTGTAGAACTCGGTGCCGTCGTCGAAGTGGCCCGAGATCACGAGCGCGTCGCAGCGCACCTTGCTCTGGCACGCCTGCTGGAACCAGTCGCTCTGCTTGGGCTTGACCAGTTCGACGAACTGGTAATCACCGGGCGGCAGGTTGCGCTTGTAGGTGTCGCGCTCATCCGACGAGTTGATCGTGATGGTGCACACCGTTTTTGGGGCACTGATCGCCTTGAGCGGGGCGGTGGCGGCAAAGGTGGCCACCAGCACGGCTGCCGTGCGTGAGAGTCCACGAGGCAGGGTAGAGCGGTACAGCATGGCCGGCAGTGTTCCACACCTTGGCCAACCCAGGAAAGGGTGTGTAACCAAGTCTTCGTGCGCTATTGCAGGAATCGCGCACGCACCGGGCTCAGGGCGAGTCCAGGCGTGCCATCAGCGCATCCACCATCTCTCCGCGAGAGCCCTTGATGCGTTTGCGGTTTTCCATCAACGTGCGCAGCAACTCGTCGTTGTCGATCGATCGGCGGTCGGCTCGCAGCAGCACGCCCGCGACGGCGTTCTGCACCGCCGGCGACGGTGTCTGCGCGTAGAGCTGGGTCAGCGTGTCCAGCACTTCGCGGTCGGCCACGTAGTGGCGGCCCAGCACTTCGAGTGCGCGCACCTGCAAGTCACCCGCTGGCATCTGGGCGATGTGGCGGCTCAGGGTGCGCAGTTCGTCTTCGTCGGTGATCGGGCGGCGGCGCAGGTAGGCCTGGGCGGCGGCCACGTCTTCGGGCTTGCTGCTGGCCACGCCGGCGAGGGTCTGGTCGCGCGCTTCGCTGCTGCCGAGGCAGGCCCGCAAGGCGGCGTGGGGGACGTCGCCGCTGCCGGTCGGGACGCGGTGCGCGAAGGCGCCGTCGAGCTCACCGCCGTGGTTGAGTTGGCAGGCGAGGTCGATCTCGGCGATGCCGACCGTCTTGCGGTCTTGCACCTGGCCGAGCATCAGCGCGAGCTCCTGCCAGCTCTGGTCTTCGGTCAGCCAGCCGAGGTCATGCGCCACGCGCACCATGCGCACGCGCGTCGGTGCCTGCGAGGCATCGCGCTCATCGGCCAGGAAACGATCGCGGGTGGCCTGGTCGTCCTTGATGCGTTTGGCGGCCTGGGCCACGTCGCGGTTCTTGAGGGCCGTGTCGTCCACCGAATGTGCCAGCCTCTGGATGCGATCGAGATAGCGCTTGGCGTCGTCACCCGGGCGCTGCAGGAGTTCGTGCACGAAATCGACCTTGCCGGCCAGCGGGATGCGGTCGTCGACGAACTTGCACATGTCGACGCGGTCGGACGCTCGCGGGTCGTTCGCCGTGATGCCTGAAGCGCGGTTCATCGAGAAGCCCGAGAACGCGCGCACCAGGCCGGGGTCGGGTCGGCCGGTGGCCACGCGCGAGGCACCCTGGGTGCGGAAGTACTGCGACAGCGTGCTGCCGGCCACCGGCCCGAGCGGTGCGGTCGAGGCGAATCCGTACAAGACCGGCACGTTGGCGAACAGCAGTCGCATGCGCTCCAGGCTGCTCTGGCCGTGCGCAGCGTTGAGCATCTGCAGTTGCAGGTCGGTCTCGATCTGGGAGCGGCCGTCGCTCACGAACTCGTGCACCGTGTCGGCCGAAGCGCTGCTCTGCGGCTGCGGGTTGAGCGAGTTGCAGCCGAACAGGTACACCTCTTTCAGACGCGAGAACAGTGTCGGGCACGAGTTGCTGCACGAGGCGCGTTCCATCTCGCCCACGGTGAGGTACTCGCGCGCCTCGATGCGGTCGGAGAAGAACTGGTTGTCGCCGTCGAAGTGGCCCGAGATGATGAGCACGTCGCACTGGGTGGCCGCCTGGCACGAGGACTCCAGCCAGTCGGAGCGGCCTTTCTCGACCAGCTCGACGAAGCGGTACTTCGACTCCGGCAGGTAGCGCCGGAAGACCTCTTTCTCGTCCGGCGAATTGACGGTGATGGTGCACACCGTCTTGACCGCCGGGCTCTTGCTGGCGGTGAGCCTGACGGGAGTGGTCTTGGCGACGGTGGGCTTGGCGGGGGTGGCCCTGGTGACCGGTGTTGCAGCGCTGGCGATGTCGGTGGCAGCCACCGTCTTGGCCGCGCCGGCGGACACAGGTTTGGGCCCCTTGCTGGCGGTCTTGGTCGCCGACTTGGCGGTCGAGCGCGCGGCAGGCGCAGGGATGGACTTGGTCGTGGCCGACGGCGCAGGCACCGTTTGGCGCGCCGGCGGCTGCTTGGCGGCACAGGAGACCGACGCAGCCACGACGGCCAGCAACAGCAGCCGGGTGGCGCGGGTCAGGGCGGAATGTGGCAATTGCATGAAACGCGGCATGAAACACATCGTAGCCAAACACACATCTCCACATCATTGCCGCCGAGATGGCGGTGCGCCGACGTGGCGGATGGGCTACTGCAGCCTCGGGGCAATTGGCATGCCGATGTGCCGCAAGTGGTCGAGCTTGGCGGCGTAGAGCTGCTGCTTGTGGCGCGTGGTGCTGGTGCGCAGGGCCAGGTCGAGCTGCTGTCGGGCCGCTGTCATATCACCGAGCTGGGCTTGCGCCTGGGCGAGCCAGAAGTGGAACTCATGGTTGTAGGGGGCGCGGTCGACTTCCCGCTGGAACCAGCGGCGCGCGGCCACGGCGTCGCCTTGCCGCATGGCGGCGCGGCCGAGGTCGAAGTAGTGGTACGGCGGCTCCGGGTCCAGGCGCGCCAGGGTGCGCTGCAGGGCGGCGGCTTCGTCGGTGCGGCCCTGCAGCTCCATCGTGCGCAGCAGGTTGTTCAGCGTGGTGGTGCTGCCGGGGTCGCGCTGCAGCACGTGGTTGAACACCTGCTCGGCCGCTGCCGCACGCCCGTGTCGAAGGTAGACCACACCGAGGGTGTTGAGCGCCGTCACAAAGCCCGGCTCCTGCAGCACCGCGGCGCGCGCCCAGGCGTAGGCGGCATCGAGGTCGCCCGCGGCGAGTGACTCGGCCGCCCGGTTGTTCAGGTACATCGCGATCACCGTCGACTCGCTCACCACGCGCGCCCTCTGGCCGCGCAGGTCTTCGGGCGGCAGGAAGTCGATCGTCCAGGTGGTGGGCGGCAAGGATCCGGTGGCGCCGCTGCGTGACCCGAGGTCGGTCGAGCGGTGGCCTAGCGAGATGTTGACGTGGCCGCTTGCGAAGTAGATGTCGTCGTTGCGAGTCCAGATCTCGTCGGTGTAGACGCTTTGGTACGTGACCTTGAGCCCCAGCCGCTTGGCGATGGCGCCGGTCATGATGACCAGCGAGAGGCAGTTGCCCGCCCGCGCCTCGAAGGCTTCGGTGGCGTTGCGGGTGCGCTCGGAGTCGTATTCGAGCTTGAGCTGGTTCTTGCGGTACAGGGCGTCGAGCATGCCTTGCTGCAACCCTTTGGCGCGCACCTGGGCGGCCAGCTCGCCATCCACATAGCGCTTCATTTCGGGCGACAGCGCGAAGACGTCTTCGACGCGCACCGGGTCGGCCGGGGCCTTGAAGCCTTGCTCGGCGAGCAGTGCGGCCGGTACCTCGGGCCCGCGGGGCGTGTCAGCGCAGGCGGCGAGCAGCAGGCTGGTCAGGAGGGCGAGGCAGGGCTTCCACAACATGGGGCGGCGCAGCGGCCGATCGGGTGGCCGCCACGGCGCACCATGCTATGCCGATCGGCGCCGCCCCGCATGGGGGAACGCCTGATGGCAAGAGCGGGGCGATGACCTGATCGCCCTTCCGGACGCTGGCGTCAGGACGCCGAGCACACGAAGCTGGACGCGCTCTCGATGCTGCCGCTGCCGCTGTACTTCGCGAACTTGGGATAGGGGCACAGCGGCCGCGTGCGGTTCGGGAAGTACGGGTTGGTGGCGCTCGCGCCCGCCAGGATCGAGTCGGGGGCCTGGTCGCGCTCTACCCACTCGACCATCGGGGTCAGCACATCGAACTGGTCGGTCGCACGGCCGCCCGAGCAGTGGTTCTCGCCCGGCACGGGGAAGAAGCGCGCGAACGCCTGCGTGGCAGCCACGCCGCCGTTGTTGGCGGCCAGGCGCTCGTAGTAGTCGGCGGTGTCGTTCGCGGTGAAGATCGGATCGGCCAGGCCGTGCAGGAACATCAGCTTGCCACCGCGTGCCTTGTACGGGGCGAGGCTGTCGTCGGCGTAGCTGTCGTAGACCGACGAGTAGGCCGCCATGCGTTGCGGGTCGCTGTCGATGTTGAAGTTGAGCGCCACGAAGGTCGGGTCGTAGGGCGTGAAGAACTCCCAGCGCAGGGCGTCGGCCATCAGCGCGTTGTAGGCCGAATTGGGCGTGGCCGTGGTCGAACTGCCCAGCGTCCAGGCGCGCCAGCCGGGCTGGTCGACGGCAGGGTCGGCCACCTGGCCGGCGTAGAGCTTCGTGCCGGCGGTGTTGCGTGGGCCGTCGAAGATGCGCTGCAGCCCCGTGACCTGCGCGGCGCTCAGGCAGGTGGCGTCCTTGGTACCGGCGCACTGGAGTGCGGCGACGTTGAAGTTGCACGCCTTCCAGTTGCTGACCATGCCATCGGATGCGCCATCGAGCGCGTCGCACTGTTGCAGGATCTCGCGCGACACCAGGGCCATGTCGGCGGCGCTGTAGGCCTTGCTCAGGATGGGCGCACCCCCTTCGACCGGTGCGATGGCGGTGAACTGCTGGTTGTTCCACATGGCGGCGATGGTGGCGCCGCTCGAGACGCGCATCGCCGGCGCGTGCACCACCACGCCGTCGAAGTAGCTCGGGAAGCGCTGGGTGAACATCATCCCCTGGCGTCCACCGCCCGAGCAGCCGACGAAGTACGACTTGTCGGGCCCGCGGCCGTAGCGCTTGGCGATCAAGGCCTTGGCGTTGACGGCGGTCTTGTCGAAGGCGTTGTAGGCGTGGTCGACGCGCGCCTGCGGGTCGGTGCCGAAGTCGGCTGCCGAGGTGCCGGTGTGGCCGCCGTCGGTGTTGACCACCGCGTAGCCGCGGGCGAGTGCGGGGCGAAGGTCGTCGAGCGGGCCGACGTTGGTGCCGGTGGCCGCGCCAATGGTGCCGTCGTTGCCGCCGCCACCCATGAAGAGGAAGCGGCCGTTCCAGTCGTCAGGCAGGGTGAGGCGGTAGCCGATGGCGTAGTTCTTGCCGTCCACGCCCACTCGCGGGTTGGTGCTCGCCGTGACCACGCAGTGCGCGGGCAGGGCGCGCGAGGGCGTGCCCGCACTGGCCGCGCCGGCCGGGTTGTAGACCACGGTCATGGTGGTGGCTGCGAGGCCGGCGCTGGTGGCCAGGGTTTCGCATTGCTGCTGGGCCGTCGCGGCGGTGATGGGCTCGTCGTCGTCGCCACCGCAGGCGGTGAGCGCGGCGCCGATCAGCAGCAGGGAAAGGTGCTTGGCTTGCATGGGCTTGTCTCCGTTCGATCCTTGAAATCTCGTTGTGCAGGCCGACGCGCGAGGCGAGGCCCTGAGGGCCATCGTAGGAGCGGGGTCGCGCGCCGCATGTCACCCGTGAAGATGACAATGCGGCCATGACACGACGCCTCGCCATCGTCAGCGCCATGCAGCAGGAGCTGCAGGCGCTCCTGGATCACATGCCCGATGAGGCGCCCGTGCGCGTGGCCGGGCGCGAGTTCTGGGTTGGGCACTTCGAGGGCCGCGAGATCGTGGCCGTCCTGTCGCGCATCGGCAAGGTGGCTGCGGCCACCACGGCCACGGTGCTGCTCACGCGTTTCGATGTGGGCGGCATCGTCTTCACCGGCACGGCGGGCGGCCTGGGCGGCGGCGTGCGCGTGGGCGACGTGGTGGTGGCCGACGAGTTGCTGCAACACGACATGGATGCGTCGCCATTGTTCCCGCGCCATGAGGTGCCGCTCTATGGCCGCTCGCGCTTCGCGGCCGATGCGGCCATGTCCGATGCCCTGGCCCGCGCCGCCGATGCCGCCCTGCGCGCCGAAGGCTCGCGCGTGCACCGCGGGCTGATGGTCAGCGGCGATCGCTTCATCTCTGCACGGGACGAGAACGACGCGCTGCGTGAGGAGTTGCCCGATGCGCTGGCGGTCGAGATGGAAGGTGCGGCGCTGGCCCAGGTCTGCCACGATTTCGGCGTGCCCTTTGCCGTGGTGCGCACCGTCTCCGACCGGGCCGACGACACCGCGCATGTCGACTTCAACCGATTCGTGACCGAGGTGGCCAGCCGCCACACGCTGCTGATCGTTCAGCACTACCTGCGCTCTCTTGTACAAACGTGATCCAGACGTCATCACACACCGCCACATCAGGGAAGAACACATGAGCACGACGCCTCCTTCGAACGCCCCGCGCACGCCCGGTGAATCACGCCGGCGCCAGGTGATGGGCGATGTTTTCGTCGACCGCGCGCTGGCCAGCGCCACCGCGTTCACGCAGCCGCTGCAAGAGCACATCAGCAACCACGCCTGGGGCTCGACCTGGCTGCGCGACGGCCTGGAGCTCAAGCAGCGCAGCCTGTGCACCGTGGCCATGCTGGCGGCGCTCGGGCACACGCAGGAGCTCAAGGGTCACCTGCGCGGCGCCCTCAACAACGGCGCGACGCTGGTGGAGCTGCGCGAGGTGTTGCTGCACGTGGCGCCCTACGCCGGCGCACCGGCCGCGGTGGCGGCTTTCCGTGCGGCGGCGGAGTGGCTGGCGGCCGAGGGCTTGTCTTTCGACGCTCCCGGCGCGTAAGGGCGAACATGTCTTCAACCACCACACGCTTCGTTCTGCTCCCCACGCGTGGCCTTACCGCTGACGAACCCAACAATTCGAGCGCTGTCGACCAGTTCTTCACCACCATGCGAGCGCCCGGGCTGCGCCGGGCGACGAGTTCGTCCTCGAGCTCCATTGGGGGCGTGCGTTTCACGGTGCTCGATTCCATCCAGTCCAACGGCGCCAAGCTGGTGTCGATGACCGATGTCGCGCTGATGAACCTCAAGCGCGCGCAGCCCGGCGTGCGGGTCGTGCCCGAGGTCTTCTACCCGCCCGCGCGCGCACCGCGCCCGCCGGTGTTCACGGGCGCCGAGGCCTTCTCGACGCGGGCCGCGCTGGCGCAGCCGGTCATCAAGGTGGTGCTGCAAGGAAGTGGCAAGGCAGTGCGCGGTGTCGACGTGATTGCCTTCAGCGACTTCGCCGCCGGCAAAGGCGCGCAGGGCAAGACCAACGTGCGCGGCGAGGTGAGCCTGAAACTGCCGCGCTCGGTGCGCGTGATCGAGCGGCTCTATCTCTACCCTGCGCACAGCGCCTGGCCGGTGATGTTGCGCGACTGGCCGCTGTCTCGCGGCGTGGTCGAACTGCCGGCGATCGACCTGGCGTTTGTCGACTCGCGCGCCAAGGCCTACCCCAAGCGCGTGCCTGCAGACGGCGAAGGCGTGACGGTCGGCGTCATCGACACCGGCATCGGCCCGCACCAGGCGCTGAAGGTTGAAGGCGGCATGAATGCCGTCACCGGCGAAGACCCGGCGGATTGGTCCGACAGCGACATCCACGGCACGCACGTGGCCGGCATCATCGCGGGCAACGGCTGCGACTACCTCGGCATCGCGCCGGGCGTGAAGCTGCGCGCCTATCGCGTGTTCGGCAAGAACGCCGAGGGTGCGTCGAGCTTTGCCATCGCCAAGGCCATCGACCGGGCCGTGGCCGACGGCTGCGACCTGCTCAACCTGAGCCTCGGTGGCGGGCCCGACGACCCGACCACCAGCGAAGCCATCAAGGCTGCGCGCGCCAAGGGCGTGGTGTGCGTGATCGCGGCGGGCAACGAGGGCGGTCCGGTGGCGTGGCCAGCGCGGCACCCGCTCGCGCTGGCCGTGTCGGCGCTGGGCTTCAAGGGGCTTTGGCCAACTGGCGCCATGCAGGCCGAGACGGTCAAGCCGCCGCTGGGCAAGGAGCAGAGCTTCATCGCCGACTTCTCGAACACCGGCACGGAACTCGACCTGGCCGGCCCCGGTGTGGGCGTGATCTCGTGCATCCCGCGCGACCGCTTCGGCGTGATGGATGGCACCTCGATGGCCTGCCCCGGCGTCACCGGCGCGCTCGCACGGCGGCTCGCGGGGGATGCCAAGGTTCTCGCCATGCCGCGCGACGGCAGCCGCGCCGACGCGATCGTGAGGCTCGCCCTGCAGACCGCGCGCGACATGGGCTTGCCCCCGCTCGCGCAGGGCGCGGGCCTGGCCACCTGAGCGGCGCACAGGGCGGCGCCCTATCATCCGAGCACCATGGGCCGCTACGTCTTGCGCTACACCGGGAACTCGCATCCGCAGGGCGGTGACGCGGGCGTGGACACCACCGAGGTGGTGCTGCGCGCAGGTGCGCGGGTGATCGATGGCGCGCCCGACATGCTGCTCGTCGAGGCCAAGGCGAGCGTGGCGCGCACTCTGGTGCACCTGCTGCCCGAGTGGCAGATCGCCGCAGAGACGATCACCCCGCCGCCCGGCGTGCCGCGCCCTGGGGTCGAGGCGGCGTCGCGGCCCGCTGCGCGCACGCGCCGTCGGCAATGACGCTTTTTCAGGCGGTGCGCAACCGGCGCACGACACGCCAGCCCAGCAAAGCGGCGATCACCACTGCATAGACCGCCACTTCGCCGAAGTTGTTCTTCGCTGAACGCATCCAGAAGAAGTGCAGCAGGCCGAGCAGCACGACGACATACACGAGCCGGTGCAGCGCCTTCCAGCGCGCCGCGCCGAGTGCCTTGATGGCCCGGTTGAACGACGTTGCCGCGAGCGGCGCCATCAGCAGCAACGCCAGAAAGCCGACCAGTGCGAACGGGCGCTTGGGGATGTCCCGGGCGATGGTGGCGAGGTCGAAGCCCATGTCGAGCCACGCGTAAGACAGAAAGTGCATCACGCCGTAGAAGAACGCGAACAGCCCCAGCATGCGACGAAACCGCGCCAACGCGGCCTGCCCGCTCATCACGCGCAGGGGCGTGACCGCGAGCGTGATGCACAGGAAGCGCAGCGTCCAGTCGCCGGTGGATCGGATCAGCGCCTCGGCCGGGTTCGCCCCCAGGGTGTTGGCGATCGCACCTTGCATCAACCAGCCGAAGGGCAGCAGGCACAGCACGAACAACACCGGCTTGGCCGCCGGGTGCAGCAGAACGTGGCCCAAGCTCAGTAGTTCTTCTGCAGGTTCATGCCAGCGTAGAGCTGGCCGACCTGGGGCTCGTAGCCGTTGAACATCAGCGTGGGCCGCTTCTTGGCGAACACGCCGTCTTCACCAATGCGCCGCTCGGTGGCCTGGCTCCAGCGCGGGTGGTCGACCTTCGGGTTCACGTTCGAGTAGAAGCCGTATTCGCGCGCGGCGGCGAGGTTCCACGAGGTGTTGGGTTGCTTCTCGGTGAAGCGGATCTTGACGATCGACTTGCCGCTCTTGAAGCCGTATTTCCAGGGCACCGTCAGCCGCAGCGGGGCGCCGTTCTGGTTGGGCAGTACCTCGCCATACATGCCGAAGGCGAGCAGGGTGAGCGGGTGCATGGCCTCGTCGAGCCGTAGGCCTTCGACATACGGCCAGTCGAGCACATGCGAATTCAAGCCCGGCATCTGCTTGTTGTCGGCCAGCGTCGTGAACTCGACGAACTTGGCGTTGCCCGTGGGTTCCACCCGCTTGATGAGCTCCGACAAGGAGTAGCCCACCCACGGGATGACCATCGACCAGCCCTCGACGCAGCGCAGCCGATAGACGCGCTCCTCCATCGGGCTGAGCTTGAGCAGCTCGTCGAGGTCGTAGACCTTGGGTTTCTTGATCTCGCCTTCGACCGCCACCGTCCAGGGGCGCGTCTTGAGGGTGTGCGCATGGTCCGCAGGGTCGCCCTTGTCGGTGCCGAACTCGTAGAAGTTGTTGTAGGTCGTCGCGTCGGTGTAGGAGGTGGTTTTCTCCATCGTTACCGCGCCGACCACAGGGCTGCGTGCTCCCGGCAAGGCCGGCAGCTTGCCGGGTCGCGCAACCACCTGTGCCCGCGCATCGCGCCCGGCCCAGCCGGCCAGTGCCAGGCCACTGCCGCCAGCGGCCAGCAGCTTGAGCAACTCGCGCCGCCGCTCATAGACGGCGCGGGGTGTGATCTCGGACGTGGCTGCGTGGTCGAAGCCACGGTCTTTGCGGTAGTGCATGCGAACTCCTGTGTCGGGCCAAACCCGCGAGCGTCAGTCGCTGTTGGACGCTCTGACCTTACAAGGGTTCAGGGAATCTGGCTCAGCGGAACTCGCCGAAGTTCGTGTCGTCGATCACAGCGCCGAACTGGGTGGTGTCGGCGAACAGCCGCAGCGAGTTGCGCGCGATGCGCTCGCGGAAGCTCTTGCGTGCGAAGAGCTTGGCCTGCGCCTCACCGGGCAGGTCGGTGATGTTGATGATGTTCTTGACGATGAGCGTGTCGATCACGTCTTCGATCACCCGCACGAAATCGGCATCGAGCCGGCCGAACTCGCCCGGCGCCGTGGAGGTGTGCCCGATAAAGGCCATCAGATCGCTGTGGCCCTCGGGCAGGAACTCCATGCCGCCGCTGTCCGAGCGGTGCATGCTTTCGATCGAACCATCGGGGCCGCGGCGGACGTATGGCATGGCTCAGGCAAGAAGGGGTTTCGACACCCTCACTATAGGCCGGCGTCCAAAACCGCGCCATCGAGCGCCATGAAAAATGGCCAGTCAGAGACCGGCCATTTTCGGGGGGAAGCTCAGGTCGTTCAGCGCATGCCGGCGATGTAGTCGGCAACGGCCTTGATTTCCTTGTCGTTCATCTTGGCCATCACGCCGGCCATGATGGAGCTGTTCTTGCGGGTGTTGTCGCGGAAGCCCTTGAGTTGCGCTTCGGTGTAGTCGGCATGTTGGCCGCCCAGGCGCGGGTACTGCGAGGGGATGCCGGCACCGGTCGGGCCGTGGCAGCCCGAACAGGCGGGCACATGGCGATCGGCCAGGCCGCCGCGGTAGATCTTCTCGCCCAGGCCGACGGTATCCTTGCTCTTGGCGAAACCCGGCTTGGCCTGTTTGGAGGCGTAGAAAGCCGATACGTTCTTGATGTCGGCTTCGCTCAGTTGGGAGGCGAAACCTTGCATGACCGGGTTGGCGCGCTTGCCCGCCTTGAAGTCGAGCAGTTGCTTGGACAGGTATTCAGGGTGCTGCCCTTGGAGGATCGGGTTGGCGGGGGCGCCGCGCGAACCATCGGAGGTGTGGCAGGCTCCGCACACGTTGGTGGAGATCGTCTGGCCCTTGGCCAGATCAGGCTTGGCAGCGGCTGCGGATTCAGCCGCGGCAACCGGCGCCACGGCGGCGGCAATCAGCATCAGGCTCGACAGCAGGGGGGCGAAGGGCTTCATGGGCTCGGTCTTTTTTGATGCAAAACCCGCGGATTTTACAATGGCAACTTTGGACGCCTGAATGACCGAGCAAAACAATTCGTCCTCCGCGGTCCCGGCAACGGCAGACGTCGAAAAGTTGGCGCTTTCCTGGGCGCACACTGCGCGCTTTCTCACCACGGCGAGCCAGCTGGACCAACTGCCCCAGACCGAGCTCCCCGAGATCGCATTCGTGGGCCGATCCAACGCGGGCAAATCCACGGCAATCAACACGCTGACTCAGCAAAAGCGCCTCGCCTTCGCATCGAAGATGCCCGGGCGCACCCAGCACATCAACCTGTTCGAGCTCGGCCCCAAGCTGGCGGCCGACGCGCTCTTCGCCGACCTGCCGGGCTACGGCTACGCGGCGGTCGCCAAGGACGCGAAGCGGCGCTGGCAGAAGGTCATGGCCGACTACCTCGAACTGCGCCGCAGCCTGAGTGGCGTGGTCCTGATGGTGGACTCGCGCCTGGGCTTCACCGACCTCGATCGCCAGCTCCTTGAATTCGTGGCCACGCGCGTGGGGACGGGCGCCGTCAAGCTGCTGGTCTTGCTGACCAAGGCCGACAAGCTCAACCGCACTGAAGCGACCGTAAGCCTGGAGGCCGCGCAGGAGGTGCTCGGCGCCATCTCGACAGAACACGCCGACGTGAGCCTGGCGCTCTTCTCGGCACTCAAGAAGACCGGCGTCGGCGACGCCGCCTGTGTGTTGCGCTCCTGGGTACACCCGACATGATCGAAACCTTTCACGCCGAACTGCCGCATGGCATCCAGCTTCATTGCCGTGCTTCTGGCCCCAAGGGGGCGCCGGTCCTCGTCTTCTTGCATGGCTTCCCCGAAGCGGCCTTCGTGTGGGACGAGATGCTCGCCCACTTCGGCCAGCGCTATCGCTGCATGGCGCCCAATCTGCGAGGCTACGAGGCTTCTTCGGCGCCAGCGGGTGTAGAGGCCTACCGCGTCAAGCACCTCTTGGCCGACCTGTCGGCGCTGATCGCGCGGGAGGCGGGCAGTGGCCCACTCGAAGCGTTGATCGCGCACGACTGGGGTGGTGCCGTGGCCTGGACGCTGGCGGCCCTGCAACCCCAGTTGATCAAGCGGCTGGTCGTGATCAACTCACCGCACCCGGCGACCTTCTTGCGCGAGTTGCGCTCGAACCCCGAGCAGCAAGACGCCAGCGCCTACATGAACACGCTGTGCCAGCCCGATGCCGAGGCAGTGCTGAGCGCGGATGACTTTGCCTACCTTTGGGAGCGCCTGGAAGGCTCGGGTGGTGCATCGTCCGGCGTGGTGGGAGGCGGGTGGCTGACCGAGGCGGTCAAGAACCAGTACCGGGCCGTCTGGCGCGCCGGGCTGACCGGCCCGTTGAACTACTACCGCGCCTCGCCCCTGCGGCCTGCCACCGGGCCGGACTCTGCGATACACGGACTGCAGTTCCCTCCGGAGTTCGTGACCGTGCGTGTACCGACCCATGTGGTGTGGGCCGAGGACGACCGCGCGCTGCGCCCGAGCCTGCTGGACGGCCTGGAAGCCTTTGTGCCGCAACTCAGCCTGACGCGGGTGCCGGGCGCCACCCATTGGATCGTGCACGAGCGCCCGCAGCTGGTCGCAAGCGAGATCGAAAGCGCATTGGCGCGCTGAGCCGTTGCCGGGCGCCTACAGCGCACCCGGTGCGGTGGCGGTGAAGTGCAGCGGCGCGCGTTGCAAGGGCACGTTGGCGGTACGCGACAACGGCATGTACTTGAGCAACTCCGACTCGACGCAGACCTCTTCGCCCGGGTCGAGTGTGCGCACGAGCAAAGTGAAGAGGCGGCTGCTGAGCGGCTGGGTATCGGTGTCGTGACGCATGGCGGTCTCCTGGCGGGCGGCAACGGCGAGTGCACGGGTGTGCAGTGAGGGCAGTATCCGGATGTATCTGGTGCGTGTCTTCCCCCTGAGCCCGCGATTAGCACGCGTATTCAAAGCTCGCGTGAATGAGTTCACGCGATGGACCGACAGGGGGTGTTGGGAGTGGCGATGTGCTGGCCAGACGGGCCAGCCTGCGCGTGACCTGGGTCACGACTGAGGGTCACGGCGGCGTTGCGAGGTTGCGCAGCATGCTGTCCACGGCCCGCTGGATCAATGAGTGGGCATGGGCGGGGCCGAGCAGCTCGGCCTCGCGCAGGCGCTCCAGCGCCCGCGCGCTGATCGAATGCGTGTTTTGCGGTGACTCCCCGGCAAAGAGCAGGAAGCGTCCCTGTTCACTGCGCCACAGCAGTTGGAGCTGCGCCCATGCGCCGTGCACGAAGGCTCGATAGCGCGCGCCGACCGCCATCCCCTGGACCCAGGAAGCCGGGTCGTCTCCAGGCCGCGGAGTTTCGGGTTCCATCATCAGATCGGCGGGGACCGTCTGCATCGAGCCCAGGTCGATCAAGGTGTCGCTGAAGGCTACCGGTTCGAGTGGCGGCGGCGCGGCAGGCTCTTCTTCGCGCATGCGGCGTACGATCTCTTGCGGGCTGAGGTTCTCGTCTGCCGCCGCTGCCGGCGCGGCGCGGCCGCCGGGCTTGAGGGCCTCGGAATGCAGCGACATCAACTCGTCGAGCACGGCCTGCTGTTCGGCGGCGGGCAGGTCGATCAGGGCCATGCCCTCGCGCAGTTGGTCCAGCAGCCCGGGCAACTTGGCCAGCAGGCGCTGGCGGCTCTGCGGATGGTCTGGGAGCTTGAGGCTCCACAGCAGTTCGTCCACCGCCTTCAGGAAGCCCGCGGTCTGCTCGCTTTGATCGCCTGAACGCAGGAAAGATTCGGTCAGCACCCGCGCCCAGGTGGCGGTGACGAAGCGGTGGATCACCGGCCCTGCCGAGATGGCGCGCATCTGCTCGGCAAGGCGTGTGGCCAGCGTGCGCTGGAGTTGCTCGGCGTCCTCGGCGCGCGTCAGCGAGTCGATCGCCCCTTGGGCTGCGGCCTGCTGCTGCTTGAGTTGGTCAGCCAGAAAGGCATCGAGCCGGGCCAGGCTGCGCCGGTAAAGGCCGCTGTCTTGCAGCGGCTGGCTCGCCATCTCGTTCACCAGGCTACCGCAGAAGCGCAGGATGACTTGCAATCGCGGGTCCTGGGCGTGCGGATAGCCGGTCGCTGCACTGACGATGCGGTCCATCAACACCCACACCGGGTGGTCGTAGGCGTCGAGCATGCTCGGGTCGAGCAGGGCGATGCGCAGCGCCGAAACCTGCAGGCGCGCGATCACCGCGTGCAGGCCGGCTGGCAGCGCGGGGTCGGAGAGGATCGCGTCGAACAAGCGCGACAGAAGCTCGATGATCTGCCGATCGACCGTCTCGCCGGTGGTGGCGACGAGCGCGTCGCGATGCTGCGAAAGTTGCAGGGCATCGGTATCGACCGCGCCCGAGGGCGTGGTGGCCGGCGCGCGGCGCAGCGCTTCTTCGGCGCGCAGCAAAGCCTGCTCGAGCGCAGGCGCTGCCATGGGCTGGGCGCGGCGCTTGGGCTCGCGCGCGACTGCGCCACGGTCGCCCAGCGCCCCGGGCATGCTGCGCATGAGCCCGTCGAGCGTCCCCGGCTGGGTCACGTCGACTTCGGGGGGCTCTTCGCGGCCCACGCCGGGGGCGAAAACGACCGTGCGGTAGATGCCGGGTGTCACGCCCTGTGCTTCGAGGCGCGTGCACGCCGCGGCAAAGCTCATGCGCAAGAAGCCGGCCATCACCGTGGCGGAGGCACGCAACAGGATCACCTGCTGAGCCGGTGGAATCGGGAGCGATGACGCAGCCTGCCACAACGCGCTGGCGTACGAGCGCGGCCGCAGCGGGTTGGATTCGGCCGTGACGTGTGTCTGGCCGCGCAGTGTGGAAGTGAAGGTCTGCAGCTCACGCAGCTCCCACTCGGCCCCGGTATCGATCTGCTGGATGGCACGCGAGATCTCGATGTCCGACTCCACCCGCGTTTCGTCCATCAAGGCAAGCCCGCTCAAGCTGAACGCGTTGGCTGCGGCAGAGGCGGGTGAATCGGGTTCGAGATCGGCCAGCACCAGCGCGCGAAGCGCGTCGACAAAACGGCGTTGGTAGGGCGCCTGGTTCTGCTGCAAGGCTTGCACCAAGCTGAAGTAATGCTGGCGTTCGCTGGCGCTGAGCAGCTTGTCGCGAGGCTGTCTCAACTGGTCCAGCGTGGCCGCGAAGGTCTTGGAGATCAAGTCACCGGAGCGACCCAGTTCGTCATCGACGAAGCGCTTGAACACCGGAGCGATGGGCATGCGCGCTATTTTGATTCGCGGCGTGGTCTTGTCAAACCGAGGTTTTCAGGACGTTTCAGCCCCGTTCAAGGACGTCGCGCGCATGCACGTTGAACACTCCCGACACATTCAGGAGCATTCGACATGGCCATCGGCATGCAAGGCGGGTGGACGATACGCGTGAAGAGCCGAAACGCCGCCTATGCGCAGCGCTTTGTGGTGAGCGGCGCCGACGAAGGCGATGGCGTCTATGACGGCATCGTCGATAGGGCCGTGTTCGTGCGCGGCGCGCATTGGACGCTGCAGGTGCAGCATCGCCCCGGGAAGCGCCCTTGGGGTGACTCGGCGCAACGATTCGGCCTGCCGGTGATCGACGCCGGCATCTTGCGTGTCGACGTGGCGTCGAACGATGGTGGTCTGGACAACGACTATGACGACCTGGTGCTGTCGTGTTCGACACCTGTCAGCCAGCGCGACCATTTCGTCTACGGCAACGTTGCCACGTATGCGAGCGGTTGCCCGTTCAACCCGCAGCGCGACGACTACTTCGTGATCGATGCGCCGGTGGACTTGGCCGCCTTGTGCGCCCGCTATCCGTGTTTCGGTGAGGTCGTCGCAAAGCTCTACCCTCAGCGGCCGATGGCTCTGCGCAGCGCGAGTGACGACGCCACGCCGCTCGTCGTTCCGACCGGGCTGCCGCAGGCGGCTGTCGGGCTTGTGGTCGAGTCTCGCCTTCTGACGGATGTCGTGCATGACCCCGCCGACGAACGCGCCATGGCACGCGCACTTCAGGCGCGCGTGCGGCGCATGCGCTTCAACGCGCCGCCACCGCAGGCGGGTCTAAGCGCGATGTCGGCCGCCGATCTGCAGGTGATCGCCGACATGCGCGCAACTGCGCTGCGTCAGCGCTGCGGTGTGGAGCGGGCTGCCGACGTGCTGCTGTACTTTCAGAAGTACACACGCACAGCCGCCGAGCAGTCCGGTGGCGCGTACACAGGAAGCGGGCTCCGCGAAGATCTGGGTGCGGCCCGTACGGATGAAGCGGGCGGCTACCTGTTCCGGTTTGCACGTACGCGCGCAAGCGATCCTCGCCCCGACGTCATCGCACAGGTGCGAAGCGGCGCGGCCGGTCTCCAGCAACTCGTGTTCGAGAGTGCACCCTACGCAGAAGTGGCCAACCTGCGGCGCATCGACGTGTGCGTGCCGTACGCCCAGTTGCGGCCCAGTGAGCCGTGCGCGGACGATCGCGTGATCCGGCGCGCAAGCCACATCGTGGTCGCACCAGACGACCCTTTGGATGTGCGGGATCGCCGGTCGATGCAGCGCCTGCCGGGTGTGCGGATGCGGCAGGTCGCGTAGCTTTCGCCGGGGGGCTCGGCAGCGCCAAAGAAAAAGGGCTGCCGAAGCAGCCCTTTCGCATGTGGCGTTTCTCTTGCGAGATCGGCCTGGACTTACATGTCCATGCCCATACCGCCCATGCCACCCATACCGCCCATGCCACCGCCGGCAGCCGGTGCGTCGTCCTTCGGGGACTCGGCGACCATGCACTCGGTGGTCAGCATCAGCGAAGCGACCGAAGCGGCGTTTTGCAGCGCCGTGCGGGTCACCTTGGTCGGGTCGAGGATGCCCATTTCGATCATGTCGCCATAGGTGTCGTTGGCGGCGTTGAAACCGAAGTTGCCCTTGCCGTCCAGCACCTTGTTGATGACCACGCTCGGCTCGCCGCCGGCGTTGCCGACGATCTCGCGCAGCGGGGCTTCGATGGCGCGCAGGATCAGCTTGATGCCGGCTTCCTGATCAGCGTTGTCGCCCTTGATGGTGCCAGCGGTCTGGCGGGCACGCAGCAGCGCCACGCCACCGCCAGCCACGATGCCTTCTTCAACGGCAGCGCGGGTGGCGTGCAGCGCGTCTTCCACGCGAGCCTTCTTTTCCTTCATTTCGACTTCGGTGGCAGCGCCAACCTTGATCACGGCAACACCGCCAGCCAGCTTGGCCACGCGCTCTTGCAGCTTCTCGCGGTCGTAGTCGCTGGTCGCTTCTTCGATCTGCACGCGGATTTGCTTCACGCGGGCTTCGATGTCGCCCGCAGCACCGGCGCCGTCGATGATGGTGGTGTTTTCCTTGCCCACTTCGACGCGCTTGGCTTGGCCGAGGTCGGCCAGCGTGACCTTCTCGAGCGTCAGGCCGACTTCTTCAGCGATGACCTTGCCGCCCGTCAAGATGGCGATGTCTTCCAGCATGGCCTTGCGGCGGTCGCCGAAGCCAGGCGCCTTGACGGCCACGACCTTCAGGATGCCGCGGATGGTGTTGACCACCAGGGTCGCCAGCGCTTCGCCTTCGACTTCTTCGGCAATGATCAGCAGCGGACGGCCCGCCTTGGCGACTTGCTCCAGCGTGGGCAGCAGGTCACGGATGTTGCTGACCTTCTTGTCGTAGAGCAGCACGAAGGGGTTGTCCAGCAGTGCGGCTTGCTTCTCGGGGTTGTTGATGAAGTAGGGCGACAGGTAGCCGCGGTCGAACTGCATGCCTTCGACGACTTCGAGTTCGCTGTCGAGCGACTTGCCGTCTTCGACGGTGATCACGCCTTCCTTGCCAACCTTGTCCATCGCGTCGGCAATGATCTTGCCGATCGACTCATCGCTGTTGGCCGAGATCGAGCCGACTTGTGCGATTTCCTTGGAGGTGGTGGTGGCCTTCGAGGCCTTCTTCAGCTGCTCGACCAGGGCGGTGACCGCCTTGTCGATGCCGCGCTTCAGGTCCATCGGGTTCATGCCGGCGGCCACGTACTTCATGCCTTCGCGCACGATGGCCTGGGCCAGCACGGTGGCGGTGGTGGTGCCGTCACCGGCGTTGTCGCTGGTCTTGGAAGCAACTTCCTTGACCATTTGCGCGCCCATGTTCTGGAGCTTGTCCTTGAGCTCGATCTCCTTGGCCACGGACACACCGTCCTTGGTCACGGTGGGGGCGCCGAAGGAGCGCTCGAGCACCACGTTGCGGCCCTTGGGGCCCAGGGTCACCTTGACGGCGTTGGCGAGGATGTTCACGCCTTCGACCATGCGGGCACGGGCTTCACCGCCGAAGACCACGTCTTTTGCTGCCATGTTCTATCTCTCCGAAATGAGTTGGGTATGAGGTGCAGGGAGAAGAGGGTTTACTTCTCGACCACGGCGAAGAGGTCTTCCTCGCGCATCACCAGCAGTTCGTCGCCGTCGACCTTGACGGTCTGGCCGCTGTACTTGCCGAACAGGACGCGATCGCCCACCTTGACGTTCAGGGCCACGAAGTCGCCCTTTTCGTTGCGCTTGCCGGTACCGACGGCGAGCACTTCACCTTGGTCCGGCTTCTCGGCAGCGGCGTCGGGGATGACGATGCCCGAGGCGGTTTTGGTTTCTTGTTCCAGGCGCTTGACGATCACGCGATCGTGCAACGGACGAAGTTTCATAGCATCTCCTTGATGACTCAAAAACCAATCTTCTGGGAAGGATGAGCGAAAGTTTGCGCTCATTCACTTTTCTGTGCGGCGAGGTCGCTCACGCGGCCTGACTGCAATTAGCACTCGATCTGCACGAGTGCTAGCAGTCTGATTATAGGGTTCGGCCGACCGCTTTCAAGAGGCCCTCGCGGCCAGGTGGGTCTTGATGCCAGCGGGGTGGCTGCCGGCGACCGGGGAATATCAGTCCGTGCTGCCGTCTTCGTCGCTGTTGGCTCGCGGCGGGGTTGCCCCCAGGCGGTAGCCTTCGGCCGCCCAGGCTCCGAAATCCACGTTCTTGCAGCGCTCGCTGCAAAACGGGCGGAATGGGTTCTCGGGCGAATAGACGCTGTCGCCGCGGCATGTAGGGCAGGCGACGATGCGTGGGCGGGCTGGTGTGGGCGCTCGGTTCATGAACAGAGGGTCAGCTCGAAGCTGGTGTCTACACCGGCTGGCTTGAGCCGGCCCTCGGCGTCCTGGCGCATCAGGCGCACCAGCACCATCAGGCGGTGACCGCTGATCTCGGGGATGAGTTGGCGTTCTGGATCGATGCGCAGGCGCAAGAGATGAAACACACGTCCCGCCGGCAGGCTTTGCTGGAACTGACCTCCTTGCGTAACGACCTTGTGCGGCGCGCCCGAGTCGCGCACCAGGCTCAGCAGAACCTTGAGCGCCTCTGCCAGGGGCATGAGCGTCGAGACCCATTGGTTCAGGTCACTGCGGCGGCGTGCCGCAGCCTGCTGCTGCCACGCGTAGTACGCGGGGAGGTCGAACTCGCAGGTGCCACCAGGAATGCTGATGCGGCTGCGAATGCTCATCAGCCACTCGTTGCTGGTGAGGGTGTGGCCGGCTTTGCCTGGGAGATCGTTCAGGCCCTTGAAAGCGTGGTCGATCGTGCCGAGCACCTGATCGAGCGCCTGATCAGAGATGGAAGGGTTGCCGCGATAGCCATTGAGCTGGGCGCGCTGGCGCTCGAGGTCTTTGAGCAGGTCGGACTTCAGGTCGGCGCGCGAGGCGACGTCCATGATCTCGAACATGGTCGCCAGCGCGTAATGGTGGTCGACCGTTTCGTCTCGAGGCATCAGGCGACCGAGGCGGTCGAACAGATGCTCGAGCCGCAGCATGGTGCGGATGCTTTCATTGAAGGGGTACTCGTACAGGATCAAGATGAGGCGGCTCCGCTCGACCGGCGCGATTGTTCCACACGCGTCCAGGACATCCACAGCTTGACCACTTCGAGGCGCAAATGTTCCAGGGTCAATCGTTCATTGAAGATGACCGCATCGGCGGACTTTCGCCGTAGCTGCCTGCTGGCCTGCTGAGCGATCACCGACGCGACCGCTTCACGCGTCCAGCCTGACCGCGCCACAACGCGCTCAATCTGCACGTCGACGCTGCAATCGACGACCACAACGCGGTCGACGCGTGTGCGCCAATGTGTCGACTCCACGAGCAGCGGCACATCGAACACCACAGGGCGACCGGCGGCGGCGATGGCTTGCCGATCGCACTCGGTGCCGATCATGGGGTGAAGAATGGCTTCTAGCCGAGCCTTCGCAGACGGGTCCGAAAACACCATCTCTCGCATGCGCGCGCGGTCGAGCGCGCCTGATGCATCGATCGATTCGGGCCCGAACGTGGCGCGAATGGCATCGATGGCCGCACCGCCGGGGTGGGTCAACGATCGTGCGATGAAATCGGTGTCGACCAGTGCCGCGCCCTGAGCTACGAGGGCTTGCGCGACGGTGCTCTTGCCGCTGCCGATGCCGCCGGTGAGCCCGATGCGCAAGTCAGTAGGGGCCGCCATGGGCGCCGCGCGAGTGAGAGTCAGGCCCAGCCCAGCCAGCCGAGCACGCGCTCATGGCCCGCGAACATGACGACCAGGCCACCACCTGCAAGGAAAGGCCCGAAGGGTACATAGCGGCCTTCACGCAGTCCGCTGGACATCTTCATCACGATCCCGACGACGGCACCAATGATCGATGCGCCCAGCACGATCGGCAGGATCATCTGCCATCCGAGCCATGCACCCAGTGCTGCGAGGAGTTTGAAATCCCCATAGCCCATGCCCTCCTTGCCGGTCGTGAGCTTGAAGAGCCAATAGACCGACCACAGTGACAGATAGCCGACCGCGGCTCCCCACACGGCTTGTGACAGGGGGATCGTCCACCCCAATACGCTGGCCAGAAGGCCGGCCCACAGCAGTGGTAGCGTGAGATCGTCGGGCAGGAGGGTGGTGTCCCAGTCGATTCCGGCCAGTGCCACGAGCACGGCTGCGAAGAAGCACCAGAGCAAGGTCGTCGGGACGGCCCCAAAGCGCCAGCCAATGGCGGCGAAGAGCACGCCGGTGAAGATCTCGATCAACGGATAGCGCGGCGAGATGCGCTTTTTGCACTCGGCGCATCGCCCGCGCAGCCACAGATAGCTCAGGACCGGGATGTTTTCGTACCAGGCGATCGTGTGGCCGCACGAGGGGCATCGCGACCTTGGAACGCTGAGCTTCAGCGGCCCAAGCGTAGTGAGCGCCGCTGCCAGCGATCGCCCGGCCTCTTCGGTCGTGCGAGAAGGCGGCGTGCCGAAAATCTGCCTGTGCGCGTCGGAATCACCCAGCTGACCGGCGACCTCTGACCACCAACCGCGCCCCATGATCAGAGGCAGTCGGTGGATCACAACATTGAGGAAGCTGCCCACGCACAGCCCCAGGATCGCCAACCCCCAGGGCGATAGGTACAACTCGGCGCCAGGAAGCGTCATCGGTAAAGATCAGACCACTGCGCCAAGCTTGAAGATAGGCAGGTACATCGACACGACGATGCCGCCGATCAATGTGCCTAGGATCACGATGATGAAGGGCTCCATCAGAGACGAAAGTCCCTTGACGGCCTCATCCACTTCGTCCTCATAGAACTCTGCCGCCTTGCTGAGCATCGCGTCCAGCGAGCCTGACTCTTCGCCGATGGCACACATCTGCAGCACCATCGTCGGGAACACGCCGGTGGTCTGCATGGACGCCGTGAGGCTCGCGCCGGTGGAGACATCCTTCTGGATCTGCTCGGTGGCGTCCTTGAAGACGGCGTTGCCTGATGCCCCGCCCACGGAGTCGAGCGCTTCGACCAGCGGCACACCCGCCGCGAACATGGTGGCGAGCGTACGGGTCCAGCGTGCCACTGCAGACTTGTTCACCAAGTCGCCGAACACGGGGACCTTGAGCAGCAACCGGTCCATCGTGCGCTGCATGTTCTCCGACCGCTTCCACGATTCAAAGAAGAAGTAGATGCCACCGCCCAGAAAGCCGAAGATGGCCCACCAGTACTGAACGAAGATCTTCGACATGCCGATGACGAACAAGGTGGGCGCTGGCAGATCCGCGCCAAAGGACTTGAAGACGTCCTCGAAGACCGGGATCACGAACAACATGATCACGGCCAGCACCACGAAGGCCACCACCAAGACCGCGATGGGGTAGATCAATGCAGACTTGATCTTGTTCTTGATGGCCATCGTCTTTTCTTGATAGATGGCCAAACGGTCGAGCAGCGTGTCCAAGATACCGCCTGCTTCGCCGGCCTCGACGAGATTGCAGTACAACGAATCGAAATACAGCGGGTGCTTGCGGAAGGCAGAGGACAAACTCGTTCCTGTCTCCACGTCGTTGCGGATATCGGTGATGAGCTTCGTCATCTTCGCGTTGCTGCTGCCGCGTGCGACGATGTCGAACGCCTGCAGCAGCGGCACGCCAGCGCGCATCATCGTGGACAGTTGTCGCGTGAAGATTGCGATGTCTTTCTGCTTGATCGCCTTGCCACCACTCGTGCGGCGCTTCTTCACCTTCGTGACGAGAATGCCTTGGCGGCGCAGGCTGGCCTGCACGAACGATTCGCCGCCTGCGCGCATCTCACCGCGGACGATCTTTCCGTTCTTGTCCTTGCCTTCCCACTCAAAGACAGATTCCTTGATGTTCTTCGTCGCTGCTTTGCCCGCTGTCGCAGTTGCCATGGTGCCTCCGAGGAAACTTCTATCCTCGCCCGTTGATGGTTATGTGATGTCTGACTGTGCGACCGACGCTATTCGTTGGTCACCGCGATGACTTCTTCGAGCGTCGTGAGGCCTGCGCGAATCTTCACGAGCCCGGATTGCCGCAGGTCACGCACGCCGTCGCGCGCCGCCTGGTCCGCGATGTCCATGGCGGTGCCGTCAGACAAGATGAGCCTCTGGATCTCCTCGCTGATCGGCATCACCTGATAGATGCCGACGCGCCCTTTGTAGCCATTGCTACATGCGGAGCATCCTACGGCACGATAAGGTTTCCATGTGCCATCAAGTTCGCTCTCCGTGTAACCAGCGCGAATCAACGCTTCGCGCGGGTACTCCGCAGGGGTCTTGCACGTTTCGCACAGACGGCGAGCCAAGCGCTGCGCCGTGATCAGAAGAACGCTCGATGCAATGTTGAACGGCGCGACCCCCATGTTCAGAAGTCGCGTCAGCGTGGTCGGCCCGTCGTTCGTGTGGAGCGTGGACATCACCATGTGACCCGTCTGCGCTGCCTTGATGGCGATGTCGGCGGTCTCGAGGTCGCGGATCTCACCCACCATGATCACGTCCGGATCCTGGCGCAGGAAGGACTTGAGCGCGGCGGAAAACGTCAGGCCCGCCTTGTCATTGACGTTGACCTGATTGATGCCCGGCAAGTTGATTTCTGCCGGGTCTTCCACCGTTGAGATATTGACGCCGGGTTGATTCAGGATGTTCAGGCATGTGTACAGCGACACCGTCTTGCCGCTACCCGTCGGGCCGGTGACCAGGATCATTCCGTAAGGCCGGACGATGCACTTGAGCAAGCGATCCTTCTCGATCTTCTCGTAGCCCAGCGCCTCAATGCCCAACTTCGCACTCGAGGGGTCGAGAATCCGGATCACGATCTTCTCGCCGAACAGTGTGGGCAAGGTGCTGACCCGGAAGTCGATCGCCTTGTTGCCGAACTTTAGCTTCATGCGCCCGTCTTGCGGTACGCGCTTTTCGGCGATGTCGAGGCGCGAAATCACCTTGATGCGCGAAGCGAGCTTCTCCTTGATCGCGATGGGCGGCTGGGTGATCTCCCTCAACTCACCGTCAACTCGAAAACGTACGCGATAGTGGTACTCGTAGGGTTCGAAATGAAGGTCGGATGCGCGTGCGTTGATCGCGTCGATGAGCATCTTTTGTAGAAAGCGCACGACCGGTGCGTCTTCGACATCGGTCGCAATCTCTTGCGATTCGGGCGCGGCAGATGGGTCTTCGTCCGTGACGTCGAACTCGAAGTCACCGCCAACGATGTTTTCGAGCGATTCGCTTGCGCTTGCGCCAGCGCCTTCGAGCATCTTCGCGAGCTTGTCATGCTCGACGATCACCCACTCGGGCGACAACTGTGTGGCGAACTTGATGCGCTCGACAGCCTCTTGATCGGTCGGGTCTGCTCCACCAATGAACAGCCGGCCGCCGCGCTTTCCGAGCACCACAACCTGGTATTGCGCAGCCAATTTGCCGTCGATCACGTTGCGCGGCAGTTTCTGCGGATCGACAGCGTTCAGATCCAGAAGCGGCAGCGCCAGCGAGTTCGACAGGGTATGGGCCAGGTCCGCTGACGTGACGGCGTTGGCGGCCAGGACCGCGCTCAGGAAACTGGTCTTCTTCTCTTTCGAAGACTTGACCAAGTCTTCAGCGGTCTTCGCATTCAGCTTTCCGGCGTGAACCAGAACACGCGCCACGCCGGACAGTGCGGATTGGGGGACGTCGGCAAGAGTGTCCACAGGGCTGTGTGCGTTACATCACGATGAAGGTATCGAATGATGATCGCTGATTCACCAGGCCATGTAAACCTGACGAGCCCTCACGAGCGGCAACATGTCACGACTGGACGTCATGCACGCTGCAACAAATTGCGTCAATGTTGTTCAGATAGCGGGATGGTCGGGGTGAGAGGATTCGAACCTCCGGCCTCTACGTCCCGAACGTAGCGCTCTACCAGGCTAAGCTACACCCCGATCAAAGGGCCTGGGAAGGCCGCTCCTCTCGTCTCTCGGTGGTCAGAACGAACGCTCAACCGACCGAACACAAAATTCTAGCAGAGCTTCACGGTAGGGCGTCAGCGGTAGTTCGGCCAGGCTGGACCGGGCCTTGTCTGCTTCGGCCCGGGCGGCATCACGCGTGGCTTCGAGGGCGCCGGTCCGGCGAACGATCTCCACGATTTCGCCAAGGCGAGAAACCTCGCCTTGCTCGATTGCGCTTCGCACGGTCGCGCGTTCGGCTTCGCTCGCTCGCTCCATGGCAATCAGCAGCGGCAAGGTCGGCTTGCCTTCGCGCAGGTCGTCGCCAACGTTCTTGCCAAGCTCCGTGGTCGAGCCCTCATAGTCCAGCAAGTCGTCGACCAGCTGAAATGCGGTACCCAGCGAGCGCCCGTAGCTCGCGCAAGCTTCTTCGACGGCGGGATTCGCATCGGCTAGAACAGCGCCAAGCCTGGCGCTCGCCTCGAACAGCTTGGCTGTCTTGAAGCGAATGACCTTCAGGTAGTCGTCGACCGCGAGGTCAGGGTCGTGCATGTTCATCAGTTGAAGGACCTCGCCTTCGGCGATGACGTTGGTTGCATCCGCGAGCACGTTCAGGATCTTCATCTTGTTCACGGAGACCATCATCTGGAATGCCCGGGAATACAAGAAGTCTCCGACGAGGACGCTGGCGGCGTTTCCGAAGAGGGCGTTAGCCGTCTGGCGACCGCGGCGCAGGTCCGATTCGTCGACGACATCGTCGTGGAGCAGGGTGGCCGTGTGGATGAACTCGACCGTCGCGGCGAGCTCGAATCGCTCCCTGCCACGAAACCCCAGCGCGTTCGCGAACAGCAGGACGAGCATCGGGCGGATTCGCTTCCCGCCCGCACCGATGATGTAGCCGGAGATCTGGTTGATCAGCGCGACGTCGGAGGTGAGGCGCTGCTGGATGACCCCGTCTACTTCCCTCATTTCAGCGGCCATCAACTCCAGCGGATTGGTCCTGGCGGCTTGGTTCTGAATGGTTGTGGGCTGCACGGAATGCTCGTTAGTTGCGACAAATTATAGAAGTCGAGGACTTGGCTGCCGGCGCGATGGGTAGCCACGGCAGTTCAGTGAGTGCTTGATCTTGAAGCATGCTAGACTAGAGGGCTCTGCGCGTTTTGCAGGGCTGTCAGGCTGAGCGTTTCACGGCCGGCAGATTCACAGAAAGGGCTGATATGTACGCGGTCATAAAAACCGGTGGCAAGCAATACAGAGTTGCTACCGGCGAGAAGATCAAGGTAGAACAGATTGCTGCGGACGTTGGCCAAGAGATCACGATCGACCAAGTTCTGGCTGTCGGAAACGGCACCGATTTGAAGGTTGGGACTCCCTTGGTATCCGGCGCAAGCGTCAAGGCCACAGTGGTGGCACAGGGCAGGCACGACAAGGTGCGCATCTTCAAGATGCGTCGTCGCAAGCACTATCAAAAGCGCCAAGGCCATCGTCAAGCTTTCACCGAGCTTGAGATCAGCGCTGTCAACGGCTGAGATACAAGGAGCTAAACCATGGCACAGAAAAAGGGCGGCGGTTCCACTCGGAACGGCCGCGATTCGCAACCCAAGATGCTCGGCGTGAAGGTGTTTGGCGGTCAGACCGTTCCTGCGGGCTCGATCATCGTTCGCCAACGCGGTACCAAGTTCCACGCCGGTACCAATGTGGGTGTGGGCAAGGATCACACCTTGTTCGCCCTGATCGACGGCGAGGTGAGCTTCGCGGTCAAGGGGCCTAGCAATCGCCAGACGGTGAGTGTGAAGGCCGAAGCCTGATCGATTTCGATCGACCTGGCTGTCAAGCCCCGGCTCGCCGGGGCTTTGCTTTTTTTGCGCTGAGGGTTCGCCTCGGCTACCTTAGCGGCCTGGGCCGCAAAGTGAAAGCTAACCATGAAATTCGTTGACGAAGCCACCATCGACGTGGCGGCCGGCAATGGCGGCAACGGCTGCATGAGCTTTCGCCGAGAGAAGTTCATCCCCTTCGGCGGCCCGAACGGGGGTGATGGTGGGCGCGGGGGAAGCGTCTTCGCCGTTGGCGACCGCAATCTCAATACGCTGATCGATTTCCGCTACGCGCGACGCCACGAGGCCCGCAACGGCGAGAACGGTCGCGGATCGGACCAATATGGCGCGGCCGCGGATGACATCGTTCTGCGCATGCCCATGGGGACGATCATCACGGACCTCGATAGCGGCCAGGTGATTGCCGAGCTCTTGGTGCCGGATGAGAAGGTCATGCTGGCCAAAGGGGGCGACGGTGGCTTCGGCAACTTGCATTTCAAGACCAGCACCAATCGCGCCCCTCGGCAGAAGACGCCCGGTTGGCCCGGCGAGCAGCGCAAGCTGAAGCTCGAACTGCGCGTGCTGGCAGATGTCGGCTTGCTGGGGATGCCCAACGCCGGCAAGTCGACACTGATTGCGGCCATCTCGAACGCACGACCCAAGATTGCCGACTACCCATTCACGACCTTGCATCCGAACCTGGGGGTGGTTCGGGTCGCGGCGGAGCAGAGCTTCGTCGTGGCCGACATCCCCGGCCTGATCGAAGGCGCCTCGGAAGGCGCCGGTCTGGGGCACTTGTTCCTCCGCCACCTGCAGCGCACTCACCTGCTCCTGCACCTTGTCGACATGGCGCCTTTCGACGATGCCATTGACCCTGTCGGGCAAGCCAAGGCCATCGTCGGCGAACTCAAGAAGTACGACAAGGCGCTGCACGACAAGCCACGTTGGCTGGTGCTGAACAAGCTGGACATGGTCCCGCTCGAGGAGCGCGAAGCCCGCGTCAAGGACTTCGTGAAACGCTTCAAGTGGAAGGGCCCGGTGTTCCAGATCTCTGCTCTCACCCGAGAGGGCTGTGAGCATCTCGTGCACGCCATCTACAAGCATGTTTCATCCCTCAAGAACGTGATTCCTGAGCCCCCAGATCCACGCTTTGACGAAGAGGGTGCATCGGAAAGCAGTTCTCAATCCAAATGACAACCGCCCTGAAAAACGCCAAACGCATCGTCGTCAAGGTCGGCTCCAGCCTCGTAACCAACGAGGGCAGGGGACTGGACGCACAAGCCATCGGAATCTGGTGCCAGCAGTTGGCCGCGTTGGCGGCGCAGGGGCGCGAGGTGGTGATGGTGTCCAGCGGCGCGGTGGCCGAAGGCATGAGGCGCCTGGGATGGTCCGCCCGGCCAAAGGAGATCCACGAACTTCAGGCCGCTGCAGCGGTGGGCCAGATGGGCTTGGCGCAGATGTACGAATCCCTCCTGCGCAGCCACGGCTTAGGCAGCGCTCAAGTGCTACTCACCCATGCCGATCTCGCGGATCGCGAGCGCTACCTCAACGCGCGATCCACGCTGCTCACACTGCTGCGCTTGAAGGTGATCCCGGTCATCAACGAGAACGACACGGTGGTCAACGACGAGATCAAGTTCGGTGATAACGACACCCTCGGTGCGCTGGTGGCCAATCTTGTGGAGGCCGATGCGCTGGTGATCCTGACGGACCAGAAGGGCCTGTACTCCGCTGACCCGCGCAAGGACCCGAGTGCTCGTTTCATTCACGAGGCCGAAGCCGGCATGCCTGAGTTGGAGCTCATGGCGGGAGGTGCGGGCTCGTCCATCGGTCGGGGGGGGATGATCACCAAGATTCTTGCGGCCAAGCGCGCTGCCAGCAGCGGGGCCTCCACCGTCATCGCCTGGGGGCGAGAGCCTGATGTGCTGGTCCGTCTGGCCGATGGGGAGGCGATCGGTACAGCGCTGACGGCGTCGACGCCCAAGCTTGCGGCGCGAAAGCAGTGGATGGCGGACCATCTGCAGTTTCGTGGTGCTGTTGTCATCGATGACGGGGCCGTAGCCAAAGTCCGCGACGAAGGCAAGAGCCTGCTGCCGATCGGCATGGTCGAAGTTCAAGGCGAGTTCGTGCGCGGCGACGTGATTGCAGTGCGCAGCCAGTCGGGCGCTGAGATCGCTCGTGGCTTGGCCAACTACGCAAGTTCAGAGGCTCGGTTGATTGCGCGCAAGCCCTCGAGTGAGTTCGAGCGCTTGCTCGGATTCACCGGCGAACCCGAGATGATCCACCGCGACAACCTCGTGCTCGCCTGAATTGGCTCTCAGGCCGGCGGGTCGTCCGCGGGTGGTGCATCCAGGTTGGCGGGGCCCGTATCGACCGAATCGTCTCGGTGATGCGGGCGCATGCCTGATCGCAGATAGCGATTGTGGTGGTTGTTGCGCGGCAAGAAGCGGGCGAGTTCAGTCAGCGCCATTTGGTACACGTCGCGTTTGAACTCAATCACGAGATCTAGCGGCACCCAATACTCGTTCCAGCGCCAGGCGTCGAACTCAGGGTGATCGGTGGCGCGCAGGTTCATGTCGCTGTCGCGACCCACGAGTTGCAACAAGAACCAGATCTGCTTTTGACCACGGTAATGGCCCCGCGCATCACGGCGAATGAAATGATCGGGCACCTCGTAGCGCAGCCAGTCGCGCGTGCGCGCAACAATGCGCACGAGCTCGGGCGTCAAGCCCACTTCTTCGTGGAGCTCGCGGAACATCGCCTGCTCAGGCGTTTCGCCGTATTTGATGCCCCCTTGCGGGAACTGCCAGGAGTGGGTGCGGATTCGTTTGCCCCAGAAAACCTGGTTCTTGGTATTGAGCAGGATGATGCCGACGTTGGGTCTGAACCCTTCGCGGTCGAGCATAATCAACCTCAAATTCTCTAGTTGAATTCATTATTGCACCGGCGTTGCGGGAATCAACCCCGCGGGTTTCCCCAAGCCCGGCCCGTGTTTCTCACACCCCCGTTTGCCCCCGATGAAAGCCAGTCAGTTCTTCATTTCGACGCTCAAGGAAGCGCCCGCGGACGCCGAAGTGGCGAGCCACAAACTGATGATGCGCGCGGGCATGATCAAACGTCTCGGCGCGGGCATCTACAACTACATGCCCATGGGCCTTCGAGTGATTCGAAAGGTCGAGTCGATCATTCGCGATGAAATGAATCGCGCAGGCGCGGTCGAGTTGTTGATGCCGGTGGTTCAACCTGCCGAGCTTTGGCAGGAGACGGGGCGCTTTCAGACCATGGGGCCGGAGCTCTTGCGCGTGAAGGATCGCCACGACCGCGACTTCATCATCCAGCCCACGTCTGAAGAAGTCATCACTGACATCGCCCGGCAGGAGCTGCGCAGCTACCGTGCACTGCCGAGAAACTTCTATCACATCCAGACCAAGTTCCGTGACGAGCGCCGGCCACGTTTCGGTGTGATGCGGGGGCGCGAGTTCACGATGAAAGACGCCTACTCGTTCGATCGCGATGTGGCCGCGGCGGGCAAGAGTTACGACGTCATGTATGCCGCCTACGTCCGAATCTTCGAGCGGATGGGGCTGACCTTTCGCGCTGTGGCGGCCGACACCGGCGCCATCGGCGGTGATCGGTCTCACGAGTTCCAGGTGATTGCCGATACGGGTGAAGATGCCATCGCTTTCTGCCCAGACTCGGACTACGCCGCAAACGTCGAACTCGCCGAAGCGGTTGCGCTGATTGCGCATCGCGCGTCCCCGGTGCAACCCCTCGCCAAGACACCGACACCCGCAAAGAGCACGTGCGAGGACGTCGCTGCATTGCTGGGCTTGCCGCTTTCGCGGACGGTCAAGTCACTGGTGCTCGCCACCGACGAGAAGAATGACGGGGGTGACGTGGTCAAGAGCACCGTCTGGCTGTTGCTGGTGCGTGGCGACCACTCGCTCAACGAAGTGAAGGCGAGCAAGGTGCCGGGCCTGAACGAGGGTTACCGCTTTGCGACGGTCGCCGAAATCGAGGAGCACTTCGGTTGCAAGCCGGGCTACCTTGGCCCGATTGGTCTCAAGAAGCCGGTGAAGGTGATCGTCGACCGCACCGTGGCTGCGATGAGTGACTTCGTTTGCGGCGCCAACGAGGTCGACTTTCATTACACCGGGGCGAATTGGGTGCGTGATCTGCCCGAACCCGATCTCGTGGCCGACATTCGCAATGTGGTCGAAGGCGATCCCTCGCCCGACGGCAAAGGCACGCTTGCGATGCAGCGCGGTATCGAGGTGGGCCACGTGTTCTACCTCGGCACCAAGTACTCCAAGGCCATGAACGCGACCTATCTCGACGAGAACGGGAAGCCGCAACTGCTTGAGATGGGTTGCTACGGCATCGGAGTGACGCGCCTGCTGGGTGCTGCGATCGAGCAGAACCACGACGATCGCGGGATCATCTGGCCGACTGCCATGGCGCCGTTTGCAGTCGCACTCTGCCCCATCGGGTACGACCGCTCCGCCGATGTCAAAGCCGCCGCCGATCGCCTGTACGAGCAACTGCTGGCCTTGGGCGTCGATGCGATCCTCGACGACCGCGGCGAGCGGCCCGGTGCCATGTTTGCCGATTGGGAGTTGATCGGTGTCCCCCACCGCGTGGTCTTGTCGGACCGCGGTTTGAAGGAAGGCAAGGTCGAGTACCAGGGCCGGCGCGACTCGCAGGCGACTGGGGTCTCCGTGGCCGAGGTCGCTGAGTTGCTGAAGGCCAAGCTCGGCTCATGAGCGTCGATCGAGGGTGCGGGCGGCGCAGGCTTCTGGCTGCCGCCGCCATGTCACCCCTCGTGTGGCCCGGCGTGCCGGCGTACGCAGGGGCCCAGGTCGAAGAGCCCTTGGCGAACTCCGTGCGATCCGCCCTGTCAGCGGCGATCGCCAACAGCGCTCCACCCAAGCCGGTGTTTGCCGACACCGAAGCACGTCTCGCCTACCTGAGGTGGCTGGGCGAGATGAGCACACGTCTCAAGAAGCGCAAGGCCGAGCACGTGGCGCGCGTGGAGTTTCTGGAAACGCTCTGGTACGAGAGCACCCGGGCCGGGCTGGAGCCGTCACTGGTGCTTGGCGTCGTGCAGGTCGAGAGCGGGTTTCGCAAGTACGCGATAAGCATTGCAGGTGCACGGGGCTACATGCAGGTGATGCCATTCTGGGCGCGCCTGATTGGCGATGGCGATCCCGGGCGGCTCTTCCACATGCAGACCAATTTGCGCTTCGGCTGCGTGATCCTTCGGCACTATCTCAACATCGAGCGGGGCGACCTGTTTCTGACGCTCGGCCGCTACAACGGCAGTCGGGGGCGCGCAGAATATCCGAACCTCGTGTTCGGCGCCCGCAAGAACTGGATCTTCAGCCCCGCCTGACACCGCTTGTTGGTGCGGTTAGAGGCCGGCCCAACTCTTGGGGGCGGCTGCGGCCACACCCAGCAGCGCGAGAACTCGCTCGACGGTGTCCGTGACCAGTTCTTCGATGCTCGTCGGTCGGTGATAGAACGCCGGCAGTGGCGGGAAGATGATGCCGCCCATCTCCGTCACCGCTGTCATGTTGCGAAGGTGCGCCAGGTTGAACGGCGTTTCGCGAACCATCAGAACGAGGCGCCGGCGCTCTTTGAGCGTGACGTCGGCTGCGCGGCTGAGCAAGTTGTCTGACAGACCATGTGCGACGGCGGCAAGCGTCCTCATCGAGCACGGGGCGACCACCATCGCGTCAGCCGCGAACGAGCCGCTCGCGATGGCCGCACCCACGTCCGCCGGGTTGTAGACGGTGTGGGCCAGCGCCTCCAGCGCAGCTCGGTCAAACCCGAGTTCGTGATGCACGCTGAGCACGCCGGCCGAAGTTGCCACGAGATGCGTTTCGCAACCGACGGCAGCGAGCCGCTGCAGCAGCCTTACGCCGTACAGCGCACCGGTCGCACCGGTGATGCCGACGACGATGCGCATGGAGGCGTCCGCCGGGGTCAAGGGTCAGGCCTGGGTGCCGAGAACCTGCTGGAGTTCGCCCGCCTGGTACATCTCCATCATGATGTCGGAGCCGCCAACGAACTCGCCGTTCACGTAGAGCTGCGGAATGGTGGGCCAGCTGGCGTAGTCCTTGATGCCTTGGCGCACGCCTTCGTCTTCGAGGACATTGAACGTCTTGAGATCGTTCACACCACAGGCCTTTAGGATCTGGACTGCACGGCCGGAGAAGCCGCACATGGGAAACTGTGCCGTGCCCTTCATGAAGAGCACCACGCGGTTGTTCTTGACGAGGTCGTCGATGCGCTGTTGAACGTCGCTCATGGGGGTTCGCTGCCCGTTGAAGCCGGGCGAGTCAAGTTTGGGGAATGGGTGAGGTTATACGGCAAACCGTGTTCCACGGTGCCGCACTCGGGCTCAGAACGAGTAGGACAGGCCCAATTGGAAGGTCGGCGACAAACGAAGGTCGCGCAGGGTGTCGTCGAGGTTCTGCGTGCCGAGGCGCAGGTTCGACCGGGGGACGCCCATGAGGCCCAGGTCCGCTGACAAACCCCATCGGCCCTTGCTGGAAAGCCCGGTGTACCCCAGGCCAACGTACGGTACGGTCGACGTAGGCTCGTTGATGAAATCCGGGCCACCCCGCAGATCGACGGCCGACGGGCTGCTCCAGAGCGAACCGCGTGGCCCCAACACCAATCCACTCGTGGCACGCAAGCCGCCTCGGCTACCGAGCCACGGGCGGGTGAGGTAGTAGTCGCCCATCACGCTCAGGCTATTGACCGTGGGTTGCTCGTAGTTGTTGTCACCAAACTCTGTGCGCTGGGGGGCAACCGTGCCGAGGAGAAGGCGGCCCTTGAGGCCTTCCCAGGCTTCGTTGTCCGTGGGGTACTGCAGCCCGTCGCCGGAAGACGCATGTGCTGCGGCCGACGCGGCCAAGGCCACGACACCCACCCACAATCCGACGAACCCGCGCATGGTTTTCTCCTGAGGGCGCCTGCACCGCAAGCGGAGCATTCGCGAGGAACTTTGTAGGCATGCTACGCCGCTTGGGGGCGACTGGGTAGCGCCCTCAGCCATTCGACTGAGGGTGAGCGCCCTGGGTGTGTGGCAATGCCGCAATACTGTTGCGTATCAGCCGCGGCGGCCCCCTGTGCACCGCGTATGGCCGGCAAGGTCGCGCCGGGAATCCACTGGATGGAACCCGGACTCGCGCAGCAGCGCCGCGACGGCCCCCGACTGATCGTACCCATGCTCAAGGACCAGCCACGCGCCGGCGTTGAGGTGCGCCGGCGCGCCGGCAATGATTTGCCGCACAGAATCCAGGCCGTCTCCGCCGGGTGTGAGCGCCAGCAAAGGCTCGTGTCTCAGTGCAGGGAGGTGGGAGTCGCCCCCGGCGATGTACGGTGGGTTGCTGACGATGAGGTCGAACTGGCGGCCTTCGAGGGCCTGCCACCAATCGCTGAGAAGCCATTCGATATCGAGTTGCAGGCGGCGCCCGTTCTCGCGGGCCACAGTCAAGGCAGCCTGGCTGGCGTCTATTGCAGTCGCCTGCACCTGAGGCCGGCGGTACTTGAGCGCCAGCGCGATGGCCCCGCTGCCGGTGCCCATGTCGAGCACGGCCGCGGATGGTGGCAACAACGCGAGCGCCCAATCCACAAGCGTCTCCGTGTCGGGCCGCGGCACCAGCACGGCGGGCGTCACCCGGAGCGTGAGCCCGTGGAACTCCTGTGACTCGACGATGTAGGCCAGCGGCTCGCCGGCTGCCCGGCGCTTGAAAAGGGCGCATGCTGCCGACGCGTTGCTCTCCGAAGCCATGGCATCGTCGTTGGCCAGGAGCCAGGTGCGCTCCTTTCCGAGCACGTGCCCCAGCAGGAGTTGCGCGTCGAGACGGTCGAGCCCGTGCGATTGCGCCTGCGCGAGGAGATCGCGGACGGTGCTCACGATCCGCGCCCTTCGAGTTCAGCGAGCAGTTCGGCCGCCCGCGTTGCCTGGAGTGCTGCCAGCACGTCATCGAGGTCGCCCTCCATGACGGCCGCCAGCTTGTACAAGGTGAGGTTGATTCGGTGGTCCGTCAGACGGCCTTGCGGAAAGTTGTAGGTGCGGATGCGATCGCTGCGGTCGCCGCTCCCGATCAGTCCCTTACGCGTGGCGGCCTCCTTGGCCGCGCGTTCGGAGCGGTCCTTTTCGCGCAGGCGCGCCGCCAGCACCGCCAGGGCCTTGGCCTTGTTCCGGTGCTGCGAGCGGTCGTCCTGGCACTCGGCGACGATGCCGGTCGGCAGGTGGGTGACGCGGATCGCACTGTCTGTCTTGTTGACGTGCTGGCCGCCCGCGCCGCTCGCGCGGAACGTGTCGATACGCAGCTCGGCGGGGTTGAGCTGAATGTCTTCAGCCTCGTCCGGTTCGGGCATCACGGCCACCGTGCAGGCGCTGGTATGGATGCGGCCCTGGGTTTCGGTGGCCGGCACGCGCTGTACCCGGTGACCGCCAGACTCGAACCTCAGGCGTCCGTACACGTCATCACCTTCGATGCGCAGCACGACCTCCTTGTAGCCCCCCAAGTCCGACATGCTCTCGGACATCACCTCCGTGCGCCACGCCTGGCGCTCGGCATACCGCAGGTACATGCGCAGCAGATCGGCGGCGAACAACGCAGATTCATCGCCGCCGGTGCCGGCACGTATCTCGAGAAACCCGTTGCGGCTGTCGTCTGGGTCGCGGGGAAGCAAGGCCGTTTGCAGTTCGCTGTGCAGGCGCTCGATATCTGCTTCAGCGCTGGCGATCTCTTCCTGTGCCATGTCGGCCATTTCGGGCTCGGCCAGCATGTCGCGGGCAGCGGACAGGTCTCGCTCGCGCTGCTCGTAGCGCCTGAAGCGATCGACCAAGCCACCTGCCTCCGCATGCTCGCGGGCCAGGCTGCGGTATCGGTTCATGTCGCTGGCGACCTGCGGGTCGGCCAGGATCGCGTCGAGTTCGGCCAGCCGCATGGCGAGGCGTTCGAACTGCTGGCGAAGTGAGTCTTTCATTCGGGCTCCGGTTGAGGGGGCGGAGCCGTAGCGTGAGTCTGCTGTGTGCAGGCACGCGCGCGCTCCGCCGCTGCGGCGGGTGCGCGTCGCTAAATCTTGTCGTTGTTCGTGTCGCCGCCCAATTCGTTCGGCGGCTGGCGGCTGTTCCCGCGCAGGAAGATGCGCGATACCGTGTTGGCCAGCTGTGCCCGGTGCTCGGCATCCGCCGCGTGCAGCTCGGCCAGCGTGCCGTGCAGCATCTTCTGCGTAAGGCCACGCGACAACGCCTCGAGCACGACGTCGATGTCTTCCCCCTTGGCCAGCAGCCGGCGCGCACGCGCGATCTCGGCGTTTCGCCAGTCGTCGGCCTGGGCGTTCAAGGCCTGGATGAGGGGGACCGAGCCACGCTGGCCAAGCCAGTGCACGAAGCTCTGCACGCCGCTCTCGATGATGGCCTCGGCCTGCTGGACGGCGGCCTGGCGCTTCTCCCCGGCACCTTGCACCAAGGCGGAGAGATCGTCGACGGTGTACAGGTAGACGTCTGACAGGCGGGCGACCTCGGGTTCGACGTCGCGAGGCACGGCCAAGTCGACCATGAACATCGGGCGGTGCTTGCGCGCCCGGAGTGCGCGCTCGACAGCGCCGAGGCCGATGATCGGGACCGAACTCGCGGTGCACGAGATCACGGCATCGAACTCGCCCAGTCGCGCCGGCAGATCGGACAGTCGCAACGCTTCGGCGCCGAGGCGGCCGGCGAGCTTCTCGCCACGCTCCAGCGTGCGATTGGCCACCGCGATCGACCGGGGCTGGCGCGCCGCGAAGTGGGTTGCCACCAGCTCGATCATCTCGCCCGCGCCAACGAAGAGGACCTTGGTGTCGTGCAGGTCTTCGAACAGCTGTGATGCGAGTCGGACCGCCGCCGCTGCCATGCTGATCGAATGCGCGCCAATCTCGGTGGATGTGCGCACATCTTTGGCCACCGCGAAGGAGCGCTGGAACATCTGGTGCAGCGTCGTGCCCAGTGTGCCGGCGGTGCTGGCTTCGCGCACCGCCTGCTTCATCTGGCCGAGGATCTGCGGCTCGCCCAGCACCATGGAATCCAGGCCGCTCGCCACGCGGAAGGCATGTCGCGCAGCGGCGCCGCCCTCGAGCACATACGCGTGGTGCATCAACTGGTGGCTTTCGAGGCCACCGCGATGCGCAAGCCAGTCGACGGCAGGCTTGACCATCTCGGGGCCGGCGGCGCAATAAAGTTCGGTGCGATTGCAGGTCGAGATCAGCGCCACTTCAGTGGCGTCGGCGTGCGGCCCGACGCGGCCGCGGAACTCATGCAACGTCGGTGCAAGTTGCTCGAGCGTGAACGCAAACCGACCCCGCAGATCCAGCGGGGCCGTGGTGTGATTCAGGCCCAGGGCAAAAACGCTCATTGCCAGATTATAAAATTTCGAGTCGTTCCGCGGTGTAGGCCGGGGGCAATCTCAAATGGAGCATGGCGGCATGGGTGCGTTGGACGGTTTGTGGCATCTGCTTAACTTCTTCGCGCCGTCGCTCGGTATGGGTGTACTGGCCGCGCTGCTGGCCAAATTCTTGTGGTGGCGCGACCTGAAGGGTGTGTCGATCTGGCGCATGTCAGTGTGGGCGGTTGTCGCCTCCGCGTTGGCCGCCATCGTCGGCCTGCTCTGGACGGGGCAAGACGGCAAGATGGCAAGCTACGGCGCGATGGTGATCACGTCTTCGCTGGCACTGTGGTGGGCTGGCTGGGGCGGCCGTCGCTCCTGAGATCAGCCGGCCAACGCCACTTCGGTCTCGCTCGTCACCACCTCGGCGCGCAGCGAATGCGGGTAGGCCTGCGTGATGCGCACGTCGATCATCTCGCCGACAAGCCGCTGCGGCCCCTTGAAGTTGACGATGCGATTGCACTCGGTGCGGCCCATGAGTTCGGTGGCATCCTTGCGCGCGCTGCCTTCCACCAGGATCTTCTGCACCGTACCCACGCGCGACTCGCCGATGCGCCGTTGGTTGGCCTCTATGGCCGCCTGTAGTTGCTGCAGGCGCTTGAGTTTGAGCTCTTGCGGCGTGTCGTCGTGCAGGGCGGCGGCTGGCGTCCCCGGCCGCGGGCTGAACACGAAGCTGAAGCTGCTGTCGAAACCGACGTCGTCGATCAGCTTCATCATCTTGTTGAAGTCGTCCTCGGTTTCGCCGGGGAAGCCCACGATGAAGTCGCTCGACAGGCTGATGTCGGGCCGAACCGCGCGCAACTTTCGCACCGTGCTCTTGTATTCCATGGCGGTGTAGCCGCGCTTCATCGCCATCAGGATGCGATCGCTGCCATGCTGCACCGGCAGGTGCAGGTGGTTCACCAGCTGCGGGACACGCGCATAGGTGTCAATGAGCCGCTGGGTGAACTCGTTCGGGTGGCTGGTCGTATAGCGGATGCGTTCGATGCCGCGGATCTGGGCCACGTGTTCGATCAGCAGAGCGAAGTCGGCGATTTCGTCGGTGTCGCCCATGGCGCCGCGGTACGCATTCACGTTCTGCCCGAGGAGTGTGATTTCCTTCACGCCTTGGCTGGCGAGGTTCGAGACTTCGTCGAGCACGTCATCGAAGGGGCGCGAGACCTCTTCACCACGCGTGTAGGGCACGACGCAGTAGCTGCAGTACTTGGAGCAGCCTTCCATGATCGACACGAATGCCGTCGCGCCCTCGACGCGTGCGGGCGGCAGGTGATCGAACTTCTCGATCTCGGGGAAGCTGATGTCGACCTGCGGGCGCCGCTCGTGGCGGCGCTGCGCCAGCATCTGCGGCAAGCGGTGCAACGTCTGCGGGCCGAACACCACATCGACATACGGCGCACGTTCGATGATGGCGGCGCCTTCCTGGCTCGCTACGCAGCCGCCCACGCCGATCATGGCGCCGCGGGCCTTGAGGTGCTTGACGCGGCCGAGGTCGCTGAAGACCTTCTCCTGCGCCTTTTCGCGGACCGAACAGGTGTTGAACAGGATCAGGTCAGCCTGCTCGACATCAGTGGTGGGCTCGTAGCCTTCGGCGGCGGCGAGCACGTCGGCCATCTTGTCCGAGTCGTACTCGTTCATCTGGCAGCCGAAGGTCTTGATGAAGACCTTCTTGGTGGCAACGTTCGTCATGGCGCGGCCTCGTCAGGGCTTGGTCCAGGTCTGCGCGACCGGATCGAACTGCCAGTTCTGCGCTTGCTCTAACGTCTCGGGCCACGGACGCATGGCGACTTCTTCCTTGCGCAGGATCCAGACGTCCTTCACCAGGCCGGCGGCATCCACGGTGTAATTGACCGCGCCTTTGGCACCCACCAGCGCCCCCGACATTTCAATCAGGTTGTTCGGCCCGCGAATGCGTGAGCCCGGGGCGAGTTGGGTCGGCTTGCCATTGAGCTGGATCTGCGGCGGCGTTCCGAAGGCAATGGTTCCGCGCAGTGCGTTCTGCGGAAAGTTGCGCTGCACCTGGGCAGCAGCGGGCAGGGCGAAGGCCGTGATGGCCACGGCAGCGATGACACAGCGGTACATGGTGTTGATCCAGTGGCTGTTGGAGGTGAGGGGCTGATCCACAAACAACAACGGCTCCGGGTCGGAGTGACCGGGAGCCGCAGGTGGAACAGCAAATCTGGTGGCGCTTCAGGGATTCGAACCCCGGACCTGCGGATTATGATTCCGTCGCTCTAACCGACTGAGCTAAAGCGCCTGAGCCGCGCATTATAGCCAACACTTTCGAGCCCACCTGGCCCACATCTTCGACTCCACTGCGCATGTTCAGCTTCTTCAAGAAAAAACCCGTGGTGCCAGACGCCATGGCGCCGAGTGAGGCCCCTGTAGCCGAACCCGCCCAGGTGCCTGCGCAGGCGGAGCGCGCGACGTGGTTGGACAAGCTGCGTGGCGGGCTGCGCAAGACGAGCACGGGAATCGCTCGCGTGTTCACCGGTACGCAGATCGACGACGCACTTTATGAAGATCTCGAGTCGGCCTTGTTGATGGCCGACGCCGGGGTGAAGGCGACCGAATTCCTGCTCGCAGATTTGAAGCGCCGCGTGAAAGACGCGAAGGTCACAGATCCGGCGGCAGTCAAAGGCTTGTTGGCCGACGCCGTGGTCGAGCTTCTGCAGCCGCTCGAGAAGCCGTTGCAGGTGGGGCAGCAGCGCCCCACGGTCATCATGGTCGTGGGCGTGAACGGTGCGGGCAAGACCACCAGCATCGGCAAGCTCACCCGGCACCTGGCAGACGGCGGCCAGAAGGTGTTGCTGGCGGCGGCGGACACCTTTCGCGCGGCGGCGCGTGAGCAACTGGCCGTGTGGGCTGAGCGTGCCGACCTGCCAAACGCTTCACGCCAAGCCGTGGAGATCGTCAGCCAGGAGAGCGGCGATCCTTCGGCGGTGAGTTTTGACGCCGTGGTGGCCGGGCAGTCCCGCGGCTGTGATGTCGTCATCGCCGATACCGCCGGCCGACTGGCGACGCAGGTCCACCTGATGGACGAACTCAAGAAGATCAAGCGCGTGATCGGCAAGGCGCAGGGTGGTGCGCCTCACGAGGTGCTGCTGGTGGTGGATGGGAATACCGGCCAGAACGCGCTGTCGCAGGTCAAGGCCTTCGACGAGGCGCTCCAACTCACCGGCTTGGTAGTGACCAAGCTCGACGGTACGGCCAAGGGCGGGGTGCTCGCCGCCATCGCTCGCGAACGGCCGGTCCCGGTCTACTTCATCGGGGTGGGCGAAAAGCTCGAAGACCTGCAGACCTTCAGTGCGCGAGAGTTCGCGCAGGCCCTTCTGAGCTGATCGAAGCCCGTCGGCGTTCAGCGAATCGACGGCCCCGAGCCGCGCGGGGGCGTTGCCGGCGACAGCGGGACGGAAGACGAGTCGAGTTCGTCGAACCACGTCGATGACGGCGGATCGCGTTGCTCGAAACCATCGTCGTCTGCAGTCACGGCTGCCGGCTGCTGGCGAGACGGTGCGGTGCCCACGGGGCGAGTCGACGGGTGGCCGGCCGGAGCGGGCACGGCCGTCGCGGTGGTGGCGTCGGCCGACGTCTTCAGGATCGCATTGCGCGCCCCGATCGAATTGGGGAGCGCGTCTTCACGCCAGACGTGCAGATCGATCTCGGCTGCCTTGATGACGCGGTCCATGCGCGCATGCCGCTGCCTGGATCGATCGTTATCCTGTACCTCGGGCACGCGGATGTCGACCACGGCGATCACCTGAGAGTTGCTGTCGCACACCACGAGGTCGGCGCACAGCACGCCGACCCGGCGCAGCCACTCGGCGTAAGAGTGGCGTGTGGGCACCTTGAGGAAACGGGCCAAGGGCACCTGCGCCAGGATGATGTGGTCCGGCAGACCCGCGCGCAGTGCGGCATAGGCCTTGCGCTCGGGGGTGGTCATGATGCGGGTGGCGGTGGGGTGCCAGTGCATCAGGGTGTCCGTGCCATCGGCCGAACGCGATTTGCTGCGCTTCTCGGGGCGAGCCTGCGGTGCTTGCTGCTGCCGCTTGCGCGCCCAGTACAGCACTGCAATCAAGATCAGCGCACCGACGATCAGTACCGTTTCCATCTCAGGGTCAAGACCAGTAATTACAGACAAAGACCATAGCCGCCACAGGTAGGGTGGTCAATCCGTAAGGCCCACCTGTCGGTTTCAGCGCAAACCGCCCATCCCGCCCATGCCCTTCATGCCGCCCATGCGCTTCATCATCTTCATGAGGCCGCCGCCTTTCATCTTCTTCATCATGCCCTGCATCTGCTCGAACTGATTCAGCAATCGATTCACTTCTTGCACTTGGACACCGGCTCCGGCTGCGATGCGGCGCTTGCGGGTGGCCTTGAGGAGCTCGGGCTTGCGGCGCTCCAGCGGAGTCATGGAGTTGATGATGCCTTCCATGCGACGCACGTCGCGCTCGGCGCGGTCCATGTCGGCCTGGCCCAGCTTGGCAGCCTGGCCGGTCATCTGGGTCGGGAGCTTGTCCATCAGGCCAGACAAGCCGCCCATCTTCTTCATCTGGCTGATCTGCGCCAGAAAGTCGTTCAGATCGAAGCCGTCGCCTGACTTGAGCTTTTCGGCGAGCTTTTGGGCCGCCGCGACGTCGACGCCCTTTTGCACCTCTTCAACCAGCGCGACGATGTCGCCCATGCCGAGCACGCGGCCGGCATGACGCTGTGCGTCGAAGACTTCAAGGCCATCGATCTTCTCGCTGACACCCGCAAACTTGATCGGTGCGCCGGTGATCTGCCGAACCGACAGCGCTGCCCCGCCGCGCGAATCACCGTCTGTCTTGGTGAGCACGATGCCGGTGAGCGGAAGCGCTTCCTTGAACGCCTTGGCGGTGTTGATGGCGTCCTGGCCCTGCATGGCATCGACGACGAAGAGCGTCTCGACGGGGTTGACCGCCGCATGCAGTTCGGCGATCTCCTTCATCAAGGCTTCGTCGATGGCCAGCCGGCCCGCGGTGTCGACGAGCAGCACATCGAAATAATGCTTGCGTGCGTAATCCAGCGCCGCGTGCGCGATGGCGACGGGCTTGTCGGTCGCGGTCGACGGGAACCACTCGGCGCCCGCCTGTTTGGTCACGGTCTTGAGCTGTTCGATGGCGGCCGGGCGGTACACGTCGGCCGAGACCGTGAGCACCTTCTTCTTGCGCTTCTCGATCAGGTGCTTGGCGAGTTTGGCGGTGGTGGTGGTCTTGCCCGCCCCTTGCAGGCCCGCCATCAGGATTACCACCGGCGGTTGCGCGACGAGATTGATGTCGGCCACGCCTTCGCCCATGGTGGCGGCGAGTTCGCGGTTGACGATGCCCACCAGCGCCTGGCCGGGCGAGAGCGAGCCCGCCACCTCGGCGCCGAGCGCCTTTTCCTTGACGCGGGCGATGAAGTCGCGCACGACGGGCAAGGCGACGTCGGCTTCGAGCAAGGCCATGCGCACTTCGCGCAGCATGTCTTGCACGTTGCTTTCGGTGATGCGGGCCTGGCCGCGCATCGTCTTGACGAGTCGACTCAGGCGGTCGGTGAGAGCTGAAGCCATGGGGGAGGGCGATGCGCGAGAAGCCGGGCACGCGAAAGTACACTGTGTCGATGATTTTATCGTCGGGCCCTGAAGCGGCATCTCAAGTGCCTGCCATGCTTGCGCTGTGGATACCGAGCGCGATGGCATTGCTTGCCTATGCTGCCGCCGCCATCGTGCGCGACGAACCCTCGGGCCCGTGGGCGCGCCGCGCGCTGTTCGTGGCCTGGGTGGCGCATGCCGTCGCCATCGTGGTCGACATGGCCGGCATCGGCAGCCAGATGCCCGGCGCGCGCTTCGGCTTTGCGCCCGCGCTCTCCGCGACCTTGTGGCTGGTGCTGGCGGTCTATGCCGTCGAGAGCCGGTGGTTGCCCCTGCCTGGCGCGCGGCGCGCACTGGCCTGTCTCGGCATGGTGGCTGTGGCTTTGGCAGTGGCATTCCCGGGCGAGTTCCGCCCGCAGGCGGCGTCGAACTGGGCGCCGCTGCACTGGGCGCTCGGCATTGCTTCGTACGGCCTCTTCGGAGCCGCGGTGTTGCATGCCGTCATGCTCGACAACGCCGAGCGCCGAATGCGCCTCAAGATGCAAGGTGCGGGAGGCATGCCCTTGCTGCGCCTGGAGCGACTGACATTCCAGTTCGTCACGGCCGGGTTTGCACTTCTTTCGGCCACGCTCCTGTTGGGTTGGTGGTTCTCGAACCCCTGGCGCTGGGATCACAAGACTGTGTTTTCCGTGCTGGCCTGGGTCGTTTTCGCGGGCCTGCTCGCCGGGCGACAGACACTCGGTTGGCGGGGGCGTCGAGCCATTCGGGGGTTGTATGCAGGCGCTGTGCTGCTGCTGCTGGCGTATGCCGGTTCGCGATTTGTGCTCGAGGTGCTGCTGCGCCGCCCGACGGTCGGCTGACCGCGAAGACACGAAGGACGTCGTCAAGTCATGAAGTTCCTGCTTGTGATTGTTGTGGTGGTGGCGGTGCTGTGGCTGATGCGCAGCCTGAGGCGGCCCGCTGTGCCGCCGCCTCCGAAGGCGCAGGGCACTGCGGCGTCTGCCGCTGGTGAAGACATGGTGGCCTGCGCGCAATGCGGTGTGCATCTGCCGCGCAGCGAGTCCCTCCCGGGGCGAGGTGGCGTGTTTTGTGGCGAGGCCCATCGCGCGGCATTCGAGAGCGGCCGGAGCGATTGATGGCGGGTGCGCCGCGCGGCCCAGACAGGCGGCGGTCGGACCGTCGCACGACTGCGTCGATTCCCCGCCCTCGGCCGGCCGATGAATCCTGGTTCGGCGCGCTTGGGGTCGATGGTGATACCCAGCTTCGCGAGGACCCGCGAGGCGCCGATGAAGAGTCGCGCTACGAAGGCAATTGGGCGGCGATGGGTGAGGCCGAGGCCGACTCGCGCTTCCTGACGCGCCAAGCGCGCCGGCTCATCGGCTCCGGGCAGACGGCGTTCCAGCGCATCTATGGGGCCTTCATTGCCGCGCGTGCGGCCCTTGGTCTGGCGCTCGTGGCTGCCGTCGTCGTCACCGGATTGTTCGGCGTCCGCCCGCCAATGGTGGTCGCCCTGGTCAGCGTGACCTACGCCGTGCTCGCCGTGCTGATGTGGTTGCTGCCGCGATTTCGACGTTCGGCCGCGCCCAGGTCGCTCGCGCGCCTGTACAGCCCGCAATGGCTGGCCACGATCGGCGTGGACATCGTCTGCTTCTCGGCCTTGCATCTGCTGTCGCCGACCGCCAACCTCAATTACGTTGCGCTGTTGGTGCTGCCGGTCTTGATGGCGGGTGTGCTCACGCCGCGCCTGATCGCCCTGGCCACGGCGGCCATCGTCACTCTGGTCTTGCTGGGGATCGCCGGTGTCGGCGTGCTGTCGGGTGGCGACATCACCCAGCTCATGACGCAGGCCGCGCTCGCGGGCAGCGGGTTCTTCGTCATCACCTTGCTGGCCGGTGAACTCGCCGGGCGCCTGGCGCGAGAAGAGCTCACCGCCAAGGGGAGCCTGGAGCTTGCGCGCCAGCAGGCGCAGCTCAATCGGCTGGTCATCGAAGAGATGCAAGAGGGCGTGCTGGTGGTCGATCGCCGCGGCCGCGTGCGCGCGGCCAACCCCGCGGCGCGCACCTTGCTGGCGCCCGAAGGCATGTGCCGCGAGGCGCCGTTCCAGCTGCGTGGCGTGGAGGCCTGGCAAAGCCTGGTGTCGTCCGTGGAGCGCGCCTTTGCCGAAGCCGCGTGGCCCGAGGCTGGCCGCGACGTTCTGCTCGACTTCGACGGCGCACCCGCGCGCACTCTGCGCGTGCGCATGCGCTTTACGCGCCGTCGAGATCGCGAGGCGAGTGAAGACTTGTGCGTTCTGTTCCTGGAAGACGTACGTAGCATGCGTGCGCGCACGCGGCAGGAGAAGCTCGCGGCCATGGGGCGTGTCTCGGCCGGCATCGCCCACGAGATCCGCAATCCGTTGGCGGCCATTGCACAGGCCAATGCCTTGATGGCCGAAGACGCCGTCACGCCGGCGCAGCGCCAGCTCACCCGCATGGTCACCGACAACGTGGAGCGGCTCAAGCGCATCGTCGACGACGTGATGGAGGTCGCCCCGGGCGATGGGCAGGCCATGGGCGCCATAGATGCCACGGGGACCGTGGCGTCGGTCTGCGCTGAATGGGCACGCACCAACGGGATCCAGTTGGGCGAGCAGAGTGTTCTGCGCGTGCACCTTCCCGACGAGCCGGTGGGGGTGGTGTTCGACGGCGAGCATCTGCGGCGCGTCCTTGTGAATCTGCTCGACAACGGCTACCGCCACGCGAGCAAGGTCCCGGCGGCCGTGCGCCTGGCCCTGGCGGTGCGCGACGAGTTCCACGCCGTACTGAGCGTGGCGAGCGATGGCACTCCGATTTCGCCGGACGTCGAGCGCTATCTGTTCGAACCCTTCTTTTCCACCCGCAGCCGCGGCACGGGGTTGGGCTTGTATATTTGCCGCGAACTGTGCGAGCGTTACGGCGCGCGCATCGAGTACCGGCTGCGCAGCGCCTCCGATCCGAATCGCAACGAGTTTTCCGTCGCCATGCGCCGCCAGGCCCTTTCTGCCGACGCGGGAACCGAAGCCAGACTCCACCTGACCCCATGAGCTCACCATCGCATTTCAGTTTGCTGGTCGTCGACGACGAGCCGGACTTGCGCACGCTCTATGAACTGACGCTGCTGCGCGAAGGCTATGACGTGGAGACGGCAGGGACCGTCGAGGACGCCCTGCTGCATCTGAAGGACCGCACCTACAGCGCATTGATCACGGACATGCGCTTGCCCGATGGCACGGGGCTCGACCTGCTGCGTCGTCTCGAAGAGACCGGCCGCCGCGAGAAAGCCATTGTCATCACGGCGTATGGCTCGGCCGAAAATGCTGTCGAAGCTCTCAAGGCCGGCGCGTACGACTACCTGACCAAGCCGGTCGATCTGAAGCAGTTTCGCGCCGTGGTGGCGTCCGCGCTGGGTCGCACGGCGTCCACGGTGCCAACGATGGTCCCGTCGAATCTGCCTTCAGAGAATGGGACGGCGCCGCAGCGCGTTGTGCAGCAGGCGGCCGAGGCCTCGCCCGCGGCCGCGGTCAGTGCGGCCATGCAGCGCATGGCGGGTCAGTCGGCCGCTATGCAGCAGGTGCGCGCGCTGATCGACAAGGTGGCGCGCAGCATGGCGCCGGTGCTTGTCAACGGCGAGTCGGGCACCGGCAAGGAGTTGGTGGCGCGCGCCATCCACGAGGTCAGCCCACGCACGGGTCAGCCGTTCATCGCAGTGAACTGCAGTGCCATCCCCGAGCACTTGTTAGAGGCCGAGTTCTTCGGCTACCGCAAGGGCTCGTTCACGGGTGCTGCGGACGACCGCGAAGGATTCTTTCAGGCAGCCAATGGCGGCACGCTGTTTCTCGATGAGATCGGCGACCTTCCGCTTGCGATGCAGAGCAAGCTGCTGCGTGCCATCCAGGAGCGGTCGGTGCGCCCGGTCGGCGCCGTGACCGAGCAGGCTGTCAACGTGCGCCTGCTCAGCGCGACGCACAAGGACCTGGGGGCGGAAGTCCAGGCAAGCCGGTTCCGCCAAGACTTGTACTACCGACTCAATGTGATCCAGATCCGCGTCCCGCCGCTGCGCGAGCGGCTCGAAGACCTGCCCGCGATCAGCCAGCGCGTGCTCGAACGCATCTCGCGCGACGCCGGCGTGTTGCCGCCGCCGCAGCTGACGCGCGAAGCGCTCGCCCAACTGGCGCGCTATGGGTTCCCGGGCAACGTGCGTGAACTCGAGAACCTGCTGCACCGCGCGGTCGCGTTCTCAGGTGGCGAGCTGATCGACGTCGCTGACCTTGGCGAACTTGATCTCGGGGTCGAGACCGAATTGGCCGCGCCGGTGATGTCGCTCGCGTCGAGCCCCGCGCCGCAACAGGCCGTGGCCCAGGCACCGGCACCCGCGCCCTTGCCGGCCGACCTTGCTGCCTACCTCGACGAAGTGGAGCGCGATGTGCTCGAACGCGCCCTCGAGCGCTACCGCTACAACCGCACGGCGGCGGGCGCCAGTCTGGGCCTGTCCCTGCGGCAAATGCGCTATCGAATGGCGCGCCTGGGCGTTCATGTCGGCGGCGATCCCGACATCACCGACAGCGAGCGTGGCGAACTGACATGACCGGCGCCGGGGCCGACCAGCTCGGCTGGCTGTCGCAGGCGCGTCGAGTTCCTTCGCCGAACTTCGGTCCCCGCCCGCAAGGCACGGCCATCACTTTGGCCATCATTCATTCGATCAGCTTGCCGCCCGGCCAGTACGGTGGCGATGAGATCGAAGCGCTGTTCACCAACCGGCTCGATTGGGGCGCGCACCCTTACTACGGTGAAATACGCGGCCTGGAGGTCTCGGCTCACTTCGTCGTGCGCCGCACGGGCGAGCTTCTGCAGTTTGTTTCGTGCGACGACCGGGCCTGGCATGCCGGCAGGTCAGCGTGGTGTGGTCGCGAAAACTGCAACGACTACTCCATCGGGATCGAGCTCGAAGGAGTGGAGGGCGAGAAGTTCGACCCTGCTCAGTACGACTGCCTTGCTGAGCTGCTACGAGCACTCGTGCAGCGTTATCCGATCGAAGCCGTGGTGGGCCACGAGCATGTGGCTCCCGGGCGCAAATGCGATCCCGGTGCCGGCTTCGACTGGCCACGACTCCAGCTCTCGCTGGCCTGGCCCGATCGGTACTTTCCCGCGACGCATTCGGGCGGCGTCTGATCCGCTGTGTTGCGCAGGCGCGCGAAGCGAGGATTCACGCGCGCTGCCGGCCCAATCGAGCCTGCACGGCGCATTCGGCGCACCTTCGCCCCTGCAGATCACCGCATGGCGCCACGCTCGCGGAAGAGTTGCCTCGCGCATCTTTGGGTGTGATCTCCACACTAGGGTAATACGCTATCGGTAGTGCTTGAAGCACCCGCAGACCCCAGATATAGTGTCCCTTCGTGTTATCCTTCAGCTCGAGAAAACACACTCCCATGCCCAATCTCAGTGCTCCGTCACATGGGCCTGCTGCACACAGCGGCGGTGCTACCCGGTCGGTTCAGCGCAAGGGCAGGGGATTCAAGGCGCCCGTAAAGGCGCAGCCGCAACACCCTTCTCGCGTGACGTTCTTCCGTTCCCGGTTTACTGGGATCGGCTGCAGCATTTGCTGCTGAGGCCACAAGCCTTCTACCCAACCGTGAGTTCGACACCCACCGACATGACAACAGGGAACACCATGCAAACCGTCTCTACTCCCGCCTCCCTCCCGCAAGGTGCCGCCACCCGAGGTGGCCCGACCGCGGCCAGCCCTGCTGCATCGGCCTACCAGGGCTACCAGATCATTCGCCGCAATGGTGCGGTGGTGTCGTTCGAGCCGAACAAGATCGCTGTGGCGTTGATGAAGGCTTTCCTGGCCGTGCATGGGACCCAGGGCGCGGCATCGGCCAGCGTGCGCGAAACGGTCGATGGACTGACAGAGTCGGTGGTGCGTGCGCTGCTGCGTTCGCGTCCGGGCGGTGGCACCTTCCATATTGAAGACGTGCAGGACCACGTCGAGCTGGGTCTGATGCGCGGTGGTCACCATGAAGTGGCGCGTGCCTATGTGCTCTATCGCGAACGCCGCTCGCAGGAGCGAGCCAAGCAAGGTGTGCCGGCGGTCGCCGCTGAGCCCGCGCTGATGGTGACCGATCGCGGCCAGCGCGTGCCGCTCGACATGCCGCGCTTGCAGACGCTGGTGGAATCGGCCTGTGCCGACCTGGGCGCCGACGTGAAGCCCGAGCCCATCCTGGCCGAGACCAAGCGCAACTTGTACGACGGCGTGCCCATCGACGAAGTGCACAAGGCCGCCATCCTGGCCGCACGCACGCTGATCGAGAAGGACCCCGGCTACACGCGCGCCACCGCGCGCCTGCTGCTGCACACCATCCGCAAGGAGATCCTCGGCGAAGAGTTGCTGCATTCCGAGATGCACACCCGCTACGCTGAGTACTTCCCGACCTTCATCAAGAAGGGTGTGCAGGCCGAACTGCTGGACGACAAGCTTCTTCAGTACGACCTGGCCAAGCTCGGCGCCGCGCTGAAGGCCGATCGCGACCTGCAGTTCGACTATCTCGGCCTGCAGACGCTGTACGACCGCTACTTCCTGCACGTGGAAGACGTTCGCATCGAGATGCCCCAGGCGTTCTACATGCGCGTGGCCATGGGCCTGGCGCTGAACGAGATTGACCGCGAAGCCCGCGCCATCGAGTTCTATGAAGTGCTGTCGACCTTCGACTTCATGTCCAGCACGCCGACGCTCTTCAACGCCGGCACGCAACGCTCGCAACTATCCAGCTGCTACCTCACGACCGTGGCGGACGATCTCGACGGCATCTACGAGGCCTTGAAGGAGAACGCGCTGCTGTCCAAGTTCGCCGGTGGTCTGGGCAACGACTGGACCAACGTGCGCGCGCTCGGCTCGCACATCAAGGGCACCAATGGCAAGAGCCAGGGTGTCGTGCCGTTCCTGAAGGTCGTCAACGACACGGCCGTGGCCGTGAACCAGGGCGGCAAGCGCAAGGGCGCGGTGTGTGCCTATCTGGAAACCTGGCATCTGGACATCGAAGAGTTCCTGGAGCTGCGCAAGAACACCGGTGACGACCGTCGCCGCACGCACGACATGAACACGGCGAACTGGATCCCCGACCTGTTCATGCGCCGCGTGATGGAAGGCGCCGACTGGACGCTGTTCTCGCCTTCCACCTGTCCCGACCTGCATGACAAGTTCGGCAAGGACTTCGAGACGGCCTACACCGCCTACGAGGCCAAGGTGGACCGCGGCGAGATCAAACTCTTTAAGCGCATGCCGGCCAAGGATCTGTGGCGTCGCATGCTCTCGATGCTGTTCGAGACCGGCCACCCCTGGATCACGTTCAAGGACGCCTGCAACGTGCGTTCACCGCAGCAGCACGTTGGCGTGGTGCACAGCAGCAACCTGTGCACCGAGATCACGCTCAACACCAACGAGAGCGAGATCGCGGTGTGCAACCTGGGTTCCGTGAACCTGGTGCACCACCTGAAGGACGGCCCGGACGGCGCGAAGGTCATCGACCACGCCAAGCTGAAGAAGACCGTGGCGACTGCAATGCGCATGCTCGACAACGTGATCGACATCAACTACTACGCCGTCAAGAAGGCCCGCGACTCGAACCTGCGCCACCGCCCGGTCGGCCTGGGCATCATGGGCTTCCAGGACGCGCTGTATGAGCTGCGCACGCCGTACGCCTCGCAATCGGCGGTGGATTTCGCCGACCAGTCGATGGAGGCCGTCTGCTACTACGCTTATTGGGCCTCGACCGAACTGGCACAGGAACGTGGCCGCTATTCGAGCTACCGCGGCTCGCTGTGGGACCGCGGCATCCTTCCGATCGATTCGCTTGAGCTGCTGGCCGATGCGCGTGGTGGCTACGTCGAAGTCGACCGCAGCACCACGCTCGACTGGAGCCTGCTGCGCGGGCGGATCAGCGAGCACGGCATGCGCAACTCCAACTGCGTCGCCATCGCACCGACCGCAACCATCTCCAACATCATTGGCGTGAGCGCGTCGATCGAGCCGAGCTTCGGCAATCTGTCGGTCAAGTCCAACCTGTCGGGCGAGTTCACCATCGTGAACGAATACCTGGTGCGCGACCTGAAGAAGCTCGGCCTGTGGGACGACGTCATGGTCATGGACCTCAAGCACTTCGACGGCTCGCTGCGCCGAATCGATCGCGTGCCCGAAGATCTGAAGGACCTGTACTCCACGGCTTTCGAGATCGAAACGCAGTGGCTGGTCGAAGCCGCGGCACGCCGCCAGAAGTGGATCGACCAAGCGCAGTCGCTCAACATCTACATGGCCGGGGCGTCGGGCAAGAAGCTCGACGAGACCTACAAGCTCGCGTGGCTGCGAGGTCTCAAGACCACGTACTACCTGCGCACGATCAGCGCATCGCAGACCGAAAAGTCGACGGTGAAGGCCGGCAACTTGAACTCAGTGTCGAGCGGTGGCGCAACGTCAACGATGGCTGCGGCACCGGTGGAAACACCTGCTGTTCTCGCAGTCGATGCGCAACCTGCGACCGACATCAAGTTCTGCGCGATCGATGATCCGACATGCGAAGCGTGTCAGTGATTCGCTGCATCACATCGACGTGATGCAGTTGCTGTGCGGCATCGAATTTCGATGCAACACAGCAACAGCGAAGTGACTGCAATGTCAATAAGTTCTTGGTGTTTAGACACAACACTCTCATAATCCGAACGCACAGGAAATTCCACCATGTTGGTTTGGGAAGAAGACCTTAAGCCCTCGTCCTCTCACAAAGCGAGCCCCGCGCAGAGCCCCATCTCTCAAGCGCGCGCAGTCGCTGCGTCTCCAGTCTTCGAAGACTCTGTTCCTGTTGCTGCCGCGTCCTCGTCTGCGACCGCTGCACCTTCAAGTGATAGCCATCGCGTGCGCGCATCCGACAAGCGCGTGATAAACGGCAAGACCGACGTGAACCAGTTAGTGCCGTTCAAGTACAAGTGGGCGTGGGAGAAGTACCTCGCCACTTGTGCCAATCACTGGATGCCGCAAGAGGTCAACATGTCGCGCGACATTGCCCTCTGGAAAGATCCCAACGGTCTGTCCGAAGACGAGCGTCGCATCATCAAGCGCAACCTCGGCTTCTTCGTGACCGCCGACTCGCTGGCCGCGAACAACATCGTGCTCGGTACCTATCGGCACATCACGGCGCCTGAATGCCGGCAGTTTCTGCTGCGCCAGGCCTTTGAAGAAGCGATCCATACGCACGCGTATCAGTACATCGTCGAGTCGCTGGGCCTGGACGAAAGCGAGATCTTCAACGCCTACAACGAAGTCAAGTCGATCCGCGACAAGGACGAGTTCCTGATCCCGTTCATCAACGCGATCATGGACGCCAACTTCCATACCGGCACGCAAGCCAACGACCAGACTCTGCTCAAGTCGCTGATTGTTTTCGCGTGCCTAATGGAAGGTCTGTTCTTCTATGTCGGCTTCACGCAGATCCTGGCCCTGGGCCGCCAGAACAAGATGACCGGCGCAGCCGAGCAGTACCAGTACATCCTTCGCGACGAATCGATGCATTGCAACTTCGGCATCGACCTCATTAACCAGATCAAGCTTGAGAACCCGCACTTGTGGACGGCCGAATTCAAGGCCGAGATCAAGGCGCTGTTCATGAAGGCCGTCGAACTCGAGTATCGCTACGCCGAAGACACCATGCCGCGTGGCGTGCTGGGTCTCAACGCATCGATGTTCAAAGGCTATCTGCGCTACATCGCCAACCGGCGTGCAACGCAGATTGGTTTGGAAGAGCTCTTCCCGAACGAGGAAAACCCGTTCCCCTGGATGAGCGAAATGATTGACCTGAAAAAGGAGCGCAATTTCTTCGAGACGCGTGTCATCGAGTACCAATCCGGTGGCGCGCTCTCCTGGGATTGACGCTATTGCAGCTAAAGCAAGCAGGTCGAATGCGGCAGATCAAGATTCGCGACAGGTTTGAATTCACCGACAAAGAAGCGGTGACGAGCGTGTCGCAACCCTATTCATTGCACCGGGGCGCCCCTCCTGGGCAGATTCTCGGGCAATGAATTGCTGCGAAGTAGCGACATGTCGTCGGTGCAGCGCAGTGTTTTTTCAACTTGATCAAGGAGAAATGTAATGGCAACTGCAAAGAAACCTGCGGCAAAGAAAGCTGCAGTCAAGAAGGCCGTGGCAAAGAAGGTCGTGAAGAAGGCTGTCGCCAAGAAGGCAGTCAAGAAGGCTGTCGCCAAGAAGGCAGTCAAGAAGGCCGTGGCGAAGAAGGTCGTGAAGAAGGCTATCGCCAAGAAGGCAGTCAAGAAGGCTGTGGCAAAGAAGGTCGTCAAGAAGGCTGTAGCCAAGAAGGTTGCTGCCAAGAAGGCTGCACCCAAGAAGGCCGCTGCCAAGAAGGCTGCACCCAAGAAGGCCGCTGCCAAGAAGGCTGCACCCAAGAAGGCCGCTGCCAAGAAGCCTGCTGCCAAGAAAGCTGCGAAGAAGCCCGCTGCGAAGAAGGCAAAGGCCGCCCCTGCTGCCCCTGCTGCGAAGCCTGCGGCAGCCCCGGCTGCCAAGACGGCGCTGAGCCCTGCAGCTGCATGGCCGTTCCCGACGGGCGCGAAGCCCTGAGTGATCCAGGGTCTGCAAGGGCCCTGAAAGACCAAACCCGGCTTCGGCCGGGTTTTTTTATGGCGCCGTGCGGTGCGCGCGGCCAGGCGAGCTCAGACTCCGAGCGCGACGCGATCGATGGTGTGATTCTGGCCACCTCGGCAGGCGATCTTCAAGGCGCCGACGCGGTTGCCCAACTCCACACACCGCTCGAGCGCCCAGCCGCGCTCCAGACCAAAGAGCAGCGCGCCACGGAAGGCGTCGCCGCAACCGGTCGGATCGAGCACCTGCTCCGCCGCGACACCGGCAATGTGCGTGCGCTCGCCTTGTTGCCAGATCTCGCAGCCCTCTGCCCCCAGCGTGATGATGACGCCGCGCAGATGCGACTTCGAGAGGCTCTCAAGTGTCTTGCCCGTGCGATCGCACAGCATGCGGCCCTCGTAGTCGTTGACCGCGACCCAGGTGGCCTGGCTCACGAACTTGTTCAACTCGTCGCCGTTGAACATGGGCAGGCCCTGGCCCGGATCGAAGATGAAGGGGACCTTGGCTGCGGCGAACTGTTCGGCGTGCTGAATCATGGCGTCGCGGCCATCCGGCGCGACGATGCCAATCTTGATGTCATCGCGACCAGCCGGCACAGCGGTGAGGTGAGCCGATTGCATCGCGCCCGGGTGGAAGGCCGTGATCTGGTTGTTGTCGGCGTCAGTGATGATGATTGCTTGCGCGGTGTAGCTGTCTGACTGCACGCGCACGAACTCGGTACTGGCGCCCCACGAGCTGAGGCGCTGCACGTAGTCTTGCCCGTCCGGGCCGACGGCGGCCATCACCAGCGGATCGCCACCCAGTTGCCGCAGCGTGTACGCAATGTTGCCAGCGCAGCCGCCGAACTCGCGTCGCAGCGTGGGCACCAGGAACGAGACATTCAGAATGTGCACCTGCTCCGCGAGGATCTGGTCAGCAAACCGGCCAGGAAAGTTGGTGATGGTGTCGAAGGCGAGCGAACCGCAGATCAAGGCGGGCATGGGGGAACTCCAGACTCAGGGATAGAAGATCTCGACCGTGTAGCCGCTGATGCGGCGGTTGTCGGTGGACGACAGCACGGCGAGCAGATTCGATTCGGTGCCGGGCGCGAGCACGGCTGGGTCACCGACGCGGAAGTCGGCGGGAGCAAGCGCTCGGCGGGCGATGAGTTGGCCATTCGGGTCGGTGAGCGTCACGTCGACCCACGGCATGGAAAGCGCAAGCGTGCTTCGATTGCGAAGCACCACCGCCAGTCGGTAGCCGGTCCCGTTGGGCGCTGGTGACAGGGTGCTGCTCTCGACGACGACGTCGTCAATCCGCCGCGGTGCCGAGATCTCGCATTTCAGCCACTCGCAGCTCTTGGCGAGCCAAGGCTGAGTGGCTGGCCACTTGGCGGACCAAGCGTCGCGGAAGTGATGTGCCCACTGCGCGACGAGCAGCAGGCTGAGCAGCAAGCACAGGCTCGTCAACGCGATGCGCATGCCAGGGCTGCGCCAGCGCTCGCGCTGCTTGGCTTCGCGCACGAAGCCCGGCCCGCGGCGCGCAGCTTCTTGTTTGGCGCGTGCCTCCTTGACCGACGAGCGAGGGATGCCCGTGCTGCCACTCTTCTTGCTGTTCTTGCTCGGCGCGGGAGAGCCGTCTTTCAACAGCGCGGTGTTGAACTGTGCATCGGCGAACTCGACGCGGTCGCGCGCCTTCACCGATTGCGCTGGCGTCTGGTCGACGTCCGCTTGCTCGGGCTGAAAGAAGCGCGAGTGGATGCGGTCACCGTCGCTGAGCTGGAACACGTCATCGTCGTCCGGCGGCTCCGACTGCACGTCGAACGATGCCGTCACTGACGAAGCGAGCGGCGCCGGGCTCGGGGTCGGGGGCGGCTTCCAATTGGGGGGGGCGTCGCGCTCCAGATCGAACAGGCCTTCGATGGCGTTGAAGACCTCGTTGCATCGACCACAACGGACCCATCCCTCGGAGACCTTGAGCTGGTCTTGAACGACTCGAAAGACAGTTCCGCAGGACGTGCAGCGCGTGGCCAGGCTCATGGCGAAATCATGCCAGAGGCCTCAGGCCGAGAGCTGCGCAGTCATCAGGATCCACCCATCCTCGGTGTCGCTGACCGCGAGCGAGCACCAAGGTGAGTAGGCTTCCTTCAACTCGTCAGCCTGGCGCTCGAGAATGCCGGCCAGCACGAGATGCCCGCCGGCCTGCACATGGCCGCACAGCAGGGGGGCGAGCAGCTTCAGCGGCGTAGCGAGAATGTTGGCGAGTACCAGCTCGTACCGGCCCTGCGCGAGCTCGGGTAGCCCGGCATGCAGTTCGACCTTGTTGGCCTGGGCGTTGGCCACCGTGGAACTCACCGCGGCCGGATCGATGTCCACCGCATCGATTCGTTGCGCGCCGTGCAGCGCGGCACCGATGGCGAGGATGCCCGACCCGCAGCCGTAATCGAGCACCCGCGGCCACGGCTGTGCATGGCGTGCCGTCCAGCGCAGGCACATGCGGGTGGTCGGGTGCGTGCCGGTGCCGAAGGCCAAGCCGGGGTCGAGGCGGATGACCTGCTGCGCACCGGCCGGAGTTTCGTGCCAGCTCGGCACGATCCAGAAGCTGGGCGTGATCGAGACGGGGGCGAACTGCGACTGCGTCACGCGCACCCAGTCTTCGTCGGGCACGCTCTGCAGGGACTGAAGGTGCACGCCTCGTGCCCAGTCCTGTGCGAGCAGCAGCGTGGCTGCCTCGGTTGCGAATTCGTCGCTGCTGAAGAGCGCCTTCAGGATGGAGCGCTGCCACGCGCCGCGCGGTGCCGGCATGCCGGGCTCGCCGAAAAGCGCGCGCTCCGAGGCCGTGTCGGCATCGGCATCCTCCACCGAGACCGACAGCGCGTCCAGCTCGTCCATCAAGGCGTCGGAGACCGGTTCGACCAGGTCTTCCGGAACCAGCAGCAGCAGCTCGACCATCTCAGCCGGCGCCGAGCCGCCTCAAGGCGGCTGAGCACCCCCGTGGGGGGAAGGAGCATAGCGACGATGTGGGAGCAGACATGTTCAGCGCTTGTGCTGGGACATCCAGCCTTCGAGGTAGTGGATGCTGGTGCCGCCCTCGACGAACTTGGCGTCGACCATCAGCTCTCGGTGCAGTGGGATGTTGGTGAGGATGCCTTCGACCACCGTCTCCGAGAGCGCAATGCGCATGCGGGCGAGCGCCTGTGCACGCGTGTCGCCATGCGTGATGATCTTGCCGATCATCGAGTCGTAGTTCGGCGGCACGAAGTAGTTGGTGTACGCGTGCGAGTCGACCCGAACGCCCGGGCCACCCGGTGCGTGCCATGTCGTGATGCGGCCTGGCGATGGCGTGAACTTGTACGGGTCTTCGGCGTTCACGCGGCACTCGATGGCGTGGCCGCGCATCTCGATCTGGCGTTGCGTGAAGGGCAGCTTTTCGCCAGCGGCCACGCGGATCTGCATCTGCACGATGTCGATGCCGGTCACCAATTCGGTCACCGGGTGCTCCACCTGCACGCGGGTGTTCATCTCGATGAAGTAGAACTCGCCGTTCTCATACAGGAACTCGAAGGTACCCGCACCGCGGTAGCCGATCTTCTTGCAGGCTGCGGCGCAGCGGTCGCCGATGCGCTCGATCACGCGGCGCGGAATGCCCGGCGCCGGCGCCTCTTCGATGATCTTCTGGTGGCGGCGCTGCATGGAGCAATCGCGTTCGCCCAGCCAGACGGCATTCTTGTGCTCGTCTGCCAGCACCTGGATCTCGATGTGGCGCGGGTTCTCGAGGAACTTCTCCATGTACACGGCCGGGTTGCCAAAGGCGGCGCCGGCTTCGGCACGAGTGGTCTGCACCGCATGGATCAGCGCGGCCTCGGTGTGCACCACGCGCATGCCTCGACCACCACCGCCGCCTGCCGCCTTGATGATCACCGGGTAGCCGACCGCGCGGCCTGCCTTGATGATCTCCTTCGGGTCTTCGGGCAAAGCGCCTTCGGATCCGGGCACGCAGGGCACGCCCGACTTGATCATGGCCTGCTTGGCGGAGACCTTGTCGCCCATGATGCGGATCGACTCAGGCGTCGGGCCGATGAAGGTGAAGCCGCTCTGCTCCACGCGCTCGGCGAAGTCGGCGTTCTCGGACAGGAAGCCGTAGCCCGGGTGGATGGCTTCGGCATCGGTCACCTCGGCGGTCGAGATGATGGCCGGCATGTTGAGGTAGCTCTGTGCCGAAGCCGCGGGGCCGATGCAGACTGCTTCATCGGCGAGCTTCACGTACTTGGCGTCGCGATCGGCTTCTGAGTAAACGACTACCGACTTGATGCCCAGCTCGCGGCACGCGCGCTGAATCCGCAGGGCGATCTCGCCGCGGTTCGCAATGAGAATCTTCTTGAACATGAAGACCCGCCTTATTCGATGACGAACAAGGGCTGGCCGAACTCGACCGGTTGGCCGTTCTCGCACAAGATCTTGGTCACCGTGCCGCTCTTGTCGGCTTCGATCTCGTTCATGATCTTCATCGCTTCGATGATGCAGATCGGTTCACCTTCCTTGACGGCCTGGCCGACTGTGGCGAATGCCTTCGCGCCCGGGCTCGCCGCGGCGTAGAAGGTGCCCACCATCGGCGACTTCACGATGTGGCCGGTCTCAGCGGCCGCGGGCTCGGGGGCTGCGGCGGCCGGTGCCGGGGCAGCAGCACCAACCGGCGCGGCGGCCAGTGTGGCAGGGGCCATCTGATAGGCAACAGGCGCCAAGGTTGCGGCCTGAGGGTCGGACTTGACGATGCGCACCTTGCCATCGGCCTCGGTGATTTCAAGTTCCGAGATGTTCGACTCGGACACGAGATCGATCAAAGTCTTGAGTTTGCGCAGGTCCATGTGTTCTCCAACTTGGTCGTTGTAATGCGAATCCGCGCTGCCAGTGACAGCCGGCTTCAGTCCTGGCCGGCCGAGAGCTACTGCGGCCGGGGAGTCGGGCCGCGCTTGAGCGCATGACCCAGGGCGAGGCGATAACCGTCGGCGCCCAGGCCGACGATCACGCCTTCGGCGAGATCCGAGAAATAGGAATGGTGACGAAACGGCTCACGTCGGTGGACGTTCGACAGATGCACTTCGATGAAGGGGATGGCCACGCCGGCAAGCGCATCTCGCAGCGCCACGCTGGTGTGCGTGAAGGCGCCTGGGTTGATCACGATGAAGGCTGTCCCATCAAGCCGTGCGGCGTGAACCCGATCGATCAGCGCGCCCTCGTGGTTGCTTTGAAACGTTGCCACGCTCGCCCCGGCATCTGCGCCGATCTTTGTCAGTTCGGCATTGATCTGGTCCAAAGTGACCGACCCATAGACTGCCGGCTCGCGCGTGCCGAGCAGGTTGAGGTTGGGGCCGTGAAGGACGAGAACTTGCATGGAGCCGAGTGGCTTTGAAAAAGCGAAGGCTGAACTTTACGCGTTTTAGGCGATGTTCAACGCAAAAGCACAAATTAAAGCGTTAGCCCAGTTTTGCAACCCATTGGGCGAGTTCTTCGGGTTCGACGGCACCGAGTTTGCGGTGCGCCACTGCGCCGCTCCTATCCAGGACCACGGTGAACGGCAGGCCTCCGCGGTCATTGCCGAGCGACTTGGCCAACTCCACCCCGGTGAAGCCGGCGAGCCCAATCGGAAAGCTCACCGGCACCTTGCTCAGAAAGTCGCGCACCGGCGTCGGGCCGTCAATGGCCAGGCCGACTACCTGCCAGCCTTGGGCTCGGTGATCGCGGTGGAACGTCTCAAGTAACGGCATCTCCTTCACGCAAGGAACGCACCACGATGCCCAAAAATTGAGCAGCACCGGCCTGCCGCGAAGCGGCCCCATCGCGAGCTGTTTGCCGTCCACCTGCTCGAAGCTTTGCTCCCATAGCGCCTGCTCGGCCGGTGACAGGCCAAGTCCGCCGGTAGTGCGCCACCATGCCAGGCCGCCGCCCGCGATGGCGGCTGCGGCCGCGACGCCCGTGCCGAGAACAACGCGGCGGTTCATACCGGCGCCTCCATCAGTTTGCGCAGCGCGGCCAGGTCACCGCGTTCGGGGCGCCCCCGTGCATCGGGCTTGAGTGCGCCACGCAAGTCGTCGTGATCAAGGATGCTCAAGTGCACCGTCACGGGTTCGCCCAGTTCGGTACTCATGCTGCTCAGGGTGAGCACGTCGATGGGCTCGCCGCGCGGGCCGTTCAAGGTGCCCACGTCATAGTCCACGCGTTTGTCGATCAAGGCGATCTCGGCCTCCTTGGAGTCGTCGCAGAAGAGCTGCAGGTGCACGCTGTTCAGCCGGGTGGCGGTCCCGCGCCACACGGCGCCGGTAAGGTGGGGGCGAAAGTCCTGCAGGCGCTCCATCCAGAGCGCGGCCACGTGGCGCATCGCCAGCAATTCGGCCGGTTGCGTGTCGGCATGGAAGAGCTGCAGGTAACTGCGCACTTCGTCTTCGATCTCGTCATTGCCGGGCAGGTCGACCGACCGCAGCCCCTGCTTGCCCAGCATCTTGGCCGCACGGCGCTTGGCCGGGCCGTACTCCATGCCTTCTTCGACGATCAGGCGCGCCGCGGTGCTCGCCAGTTCGGCGCTGAGGTGGGAGTTCATGGGGACGATTCTGTCGTGGTTGCCGCGGGCTTACGGCAATTCCACGGCGCCCATGCGGGCAGACACGGTCTGCGCACGGCCCATCACATATGCCGAGGCGGGGCGCTTCTCGAAGCGCTTGGGGGCGGGCAGCATCACCGCCAGCCGCGCCGCAGCAAAGCTCCCGAGTTGGCTGGCGCTCACACGAAAGTAGTGCCTGGACGCTGCTTCTGCCCCGAAGACGCCTTCGCCCCACTCCACGTTGTTGAGGTAGATCTCCAGGATGCGGCGCTTGCTCAGAAGGGCTTCGAGCATGAAGGTGATCATGAACTCCTGGCCCTTGCGCGCGAAGTTGCGCTCGCTGCTGAGGAAAAGGTTCTTGGCCAGTTGCTGCGTGATGGTCGAGCCCCCCACGATCTTGGGCATGACGGCGGGTTTCTGGGGCAGCGGCTTCTGGCTGCGCGCAGCCTGGCGGGCCTGCCGCTCGTTGGCTTTTTCGGCGGCCGCCTGGGCACGGAGGTTTCGCTCCCAGGCCTTCTCGAGCGCGTCCCACTCGACGCCGCTGTGGTCCACGAAGCTTGCGTCTTCAGAGGCGATGACCGCGCGTTTCAGGTGGTCGGAGATGTGGCCTTGATCCACCCACTGCTGGCTCCAGGGCAACTCGTGCTGCTCGGCCGTGATGCGGCGGATCTCGGAGCGCTGGAAGGTGGTGGATTGCGGATCGACCACCGTCATCAGGCCCACGCGCACCACGAAGTAGACCTGCAAAGACAGGCCCGACAAGACGACCAGCGCCAGCACCCGGCCGATGTGGCGCAAGACGGCGTTCATGCCTTGGTGGCCACCCGCTCGCGCAGGGCCGCCAGCACTGGCGCGGTCGCGGGGCGCACGCCGCGCCAGATATGGAAGGCCTCGCCCGCTTGTTCGACCAGCATGCCGAGGCCGTCCCGGGGGCGTGCGCCATGGGCCGACGCCCACGCCATGAAGCCGGCGGCAGCTGGGCCGTACATCATGTCCAGTGCCAAGGTGCCGGGCCGCAGCACCGCGGCGCCCACGGGAATGGCGGCGCCTTGCATGCTGGTGGCGGTGGCGTTGACGACCACGTCGAACGCGTCGCCGCAATCCGAAAGCGAGCGCGCCGAAAGCTCGACGCGCTGCACGGCTGCGAGCGCCTGATGCCGCCGCACGAGCGCGACGGCCTTGTCGACACTGCGGTTGGCGACCACAACCTGCGCAGGCGCAGCCTCAAGCAGCGGCCCGAGCGCGCCAGCTGCCGCGCCGCCGGCACCAACGAGCAGCACGCGCAGGCCGCGCAAGGTGACTCCGGCATTGACTTCGATGTCGCGCACGAGGCCAATGCCGTCGGTGTTGTGCGCGAACCAGCCGCCTGTCTCGAAGCTCAGCACGTTGGCGGCCTCGGCGAGCGTGGCGCGCGCGCTGCGGCGCTCGGCGAGTGAATACGCGTCGGTCTTGAAGGGCACGGTCACGTTGCAGCCACGGCCTCCGGCCGCGACGAAGGATTTGATGTGCTCGACGAAGCCGTCGAGCGGGCACAACAGGCGCCCGTACTCGAGCGATTGCCCGGTGGCGTTCGCGAACTGTGCGTGAATGAAGGGCGATTGGCTGTGCTCGACCGGGTTGCCGGCCACGACATACCTGTCCATGGGGTCAGTTTCCTTGGGGGCTGGTGACCGAGGTCGCGAAGCCCTCTTCGCGCGAGAAGCGAAAGCGCGTCGGGATCACCAGTTGGTCGGCCTGCTTTTTCATCGCGGTGTTGAACGGCCCGAACGGCGCAGCCGCTTGCACGATGGAGATGGCGCGCTTGTCGAGAAGCTTCGATTTGGAGGCCTGCACGATCTCGCTTTCGATCACGCGACCGGCCGAGTCCACGGTGATGATCATCACCAACTCGCCGTAGAGCTTCTTGCCCTGGTACTCGGGGAAATTGCGCGTGCCGCGCTCCTCGATCTTGCGGCGCAGCTGGTCGTAATAGATGGCGTAGACCTCTTCGCGCGTCGACGGCCCGATGTAGCGCCGCCGCGGGCGAGCGTTCTCTTCGTTGATGCGCTTCTCGATCTCGGCGAGCAGTTGCAGCAGCTGCTTGCGGCGGTCTTCCTGTGCGCGGTCTTCCGGTGTGCCAGTGTCGCGCTTGGGGTCCGGCTGCGGCATGGTCGCGAGTTCGCGGCGCACCTGCGCGAGAAGCTGCTTCTGGGTCTCTTGCAGTTGCTCGATCTGCCGGCGCGCGTCGTCGGCCGAATCGCCGATCTCGGTGAAGGCCGAGCTCGGCAGCGGCGAGGTGGCGCGACCGCGGTCCACATCGCCACCGCCTGCCAGGTTGCGCTGGGCGATCGCGGTGGCCTTGGCCGGCGCTTCGTTGCTGCGCGAATTGACGAGGATGACTTCGAGCGGCGTGTCTTCGAACGTGCGGTTGAAACTCTCCGGATCGACCGCCTGCCATGCGAACAGCAGCACGCCGTGCACGGCGACGGAAGCGGTCAGCGCAATCTGCAGGGCGGAGAACTTTTTCAGCATGAAGCAGCTCAGGCGGCGGGGGCAGATGCTACCGCGGCGTCTGCGGGCGGGGCCTCGGCGTCGTCGGCCATGTCGATGGCCAGGGTGAGGGGTCCGGCCACCGCCGATTCGTCGGCGTCGGCCTCTTCGACAACGGCGTCATCGGCCGTGGTCGAGGGGTCGTCGAGGCGCTGCAGCACGCTCGCGTGCACATCGAGCGTGAGCAGGTCGGTGCCGGTGACGCGAACCCGCACGCGCGCGCCGCGCGGCAGGCGCTCGGCACCCACGGCGCGGAAGACCAGCGGCAGCTCGTCGGCGCGCACCAGGCCTTCTTTCATGACGGCGGCGTCGAGCTCCTGGATGCTGTTCTGCGCAAGGTACTGCAGCGTCCAGTAGCGCTCGATGCCCGACTGGAAGCCGTTGTAGGCGGTGTAGGCCGCATCGAAGCTGGAGATCACCGAGAACAGCGCCGCATCCTTCGGCTTGAACGGTGCGGCCAATGCGGCGGTGCGGCCGTGGCGTGCGCAGGCAATGATCTGCCACTGGTTCACCAGATCGACATAGCGACGCAGCGGCGAGGTGGCCCAGGTGTACTGCGCCACACCCATGCCGGCATGCGGCGCGGCCTTGGTGCCCATGCGCACCTTCACGCCCGGTGCCATGCTGGCCTGGCTGCGGTAGATGCCGGGTACGCCCAGCTCGTTGATCCAGCCGCCCCAGGTGCTGTTGGCGAGGATCATGGCCTCGGCCACGATCAGGTCGAGCGGCGCACCGCGGGTGCGGGTGCCGATCAGTACGCGTTCGTCGCCCTTGGGCTCGCGCCCGTCGTTGCCTTCGAGGCGGAAGTTGTAATCGGGCCGGTTGAAAAGCTCCGGCTTGCCGCGCACCACCTCGCGCCCGGCCTTCAGGTGCTTAGCGAGGCGGAAGGCGAAGGCCAGCTCGGCGGCATGTGCGTACGCCGCTGGTGATTCGCCGGTGAGCGAGGCCTCGGTGATCACGGCGTCGAGTTGGTCGTGGCGCAGGTTGGCCGCGATGGGCACGCGCTCCAGGCGGGTCTCGCTGCCTTTCACTTCGAGCGTGGCCTCGTCGAAGCTCACGTAGAGCGATACGGCAGGGCAGTCGCGCCCTTCTTGCAACGTGTAGGCCTGCACCACCTCGTCGGGCAGCATCGTCAGCTTGTAGCCGGGCATGTAGACGGTCGACAGCCGGTCGCGTGCGACCTTGTCGATGGCGCCATCGGGCGTGATCGCCAGCCCCGGGGCCGCGATGTGCACGCCGAAGACCACCGTGCCCGTGCCGAGACCGTGTACCGACAGCGCGTCGTCGATTTCGGTCGTGGCGGAGTCGTCGATCGAGAAGGCCTGCACCTCGGCCAGAGGCAGCTTCTCCTTGATCTCGGGTGCGCTGAGCGCCGGGAAGGCCGTGCCCTTGGCAAAGTTCTCGAACAGGAAGCGCCGCCAGTGGAACTGGTATGGCGAATCGATCGCGCCGGCCGCCTTCAGCAAGTCGAGCGGCGCCGTCTGCGACATCTTGGCCGCTTCGACGACCGACTTGTACTCGGCCGCGTTCTTGTCCGGCTTGAAGAGGATCTTGTAGAGCTGCTCGCGCACCGGCGGCGGGCAGGTGCCGGCCACCAGCTCCTGCGCCCAGGCCTCGATCTGCGCGGCGATCTGCTTCTTGCGCTCGATGCCCAGCAGCGCCGCCTTCACGATTTCTTCAGGCGCCTTCTTGAACTGGCCCTTGCCCATGCGGCGGAAGTAATGCGGTGCCTCGAACAGTCGGAACAGTGCGGCGGCCTGCTGCGCGGGGCCGGCGCTGGCGTCGAAGTAGTCGCGGGCCAGCGCGGCGTAGCCGAACTCGCCCTCGGGGGCGAACTCCCAGGCCAGGTCGAGGTCGATCTCTTGCGCCAGTCGCTGGCCTTCGGAGATCAGTTCGGCGGGGCTGGGCTTCTCGAAGCGGAGCAGCACGTTGGCTGCCTTGACCTTCACGCGCTTGCCGGAATCGAGTTCGATCTGCAGCGAGCTGTCGCTCTCGGTCATCACACGGCCGGCCAGGAACTTTCCGGCGTCATCAAACAATGCGTACATGGGGCGGATTGTCGCCTGGGATTGCAGCGCCAAAGACCGGTGGCTCAGGGCGTCGAGGCCAAACCCAGAAAGTGCAACAGATGCGGCAGATGCGTGTCGAAATCCGTCAGCGCGTGGTCGCTGCCTTCGACGATGCGCAGGTGGCAGCCGCGGTATCGCGCACTCATCTCGCGCCAGTCGAGCACCTCGTCGCCGGTGGCGATGATGGCGAAGTACCTCGACGGCTCGGCCAGTTCGGCGGGTGACATCGCGCGCAGTTGATCGACGTACGCAGGCAAAAAGTAGTAGCGCTCCTCGCTGTGCCACGCCTGGATCTCGCCGATGTATTTGGCGAGGTCGCGCGCAGGGTCCACGGCCGGGTTGATCAAGCCGGCGCGGCAACCCGCGCGCTCTGCCAGCACCGTGGCGTAGAACCCCCCCAGCGAGCTGCCGACGATGGCCATGCGATCGCGCGGCCAGCCGGCGATGCTGCGTTCGAGCAGCTCGATCGCCTCGCGCGGCGAGGGCGGTAGTTGCGGGCACAGCCAGGTCAGGCGCGGTGCGTGCGCTTCTCGCCAGGCCGCCATCTGCCGCGCCTTCACCGACTGGGGCGACGAGCGGAAACCGTGCAGGTAAAGCAGGTGGGTGATGGGCGGGTTCATGAGTTGGGAACCAGTCTGTCGCGGGCCGCTCGAATCGGGCGTGAAGTTTGCTCGACTCTGCCGAGACCCGATTGTTCCCCACGCGGGGCGGCGTCCGTTGACCCTAAACTGAATTCATCGCACTTGTCTCGCCCGAGGACGCCCCGTGAACGAATCTCCGTTGTTTCGCCCGCTCGGCTGGGGCATTGCCGGACTGCTGGCCTTGCAGGGATGCGCTTTCCCCGGCCCCGGCTCGTCGTCGCCCCCCAAGCCAACATCCACAGAGGCAGCCAATACCGCCGCGGTGCCTGCTCCGGTGGCGGGCGCTCCGGCGCCACCGGCGGCCCCTGCTGCTGCCGCTGCGGCGTCAGGCGTCGCGCCGGCTGCTGGCGCGCCCCCAGCCGCGGCCGCGCGCCCGCCGGAACCCGGGCAGCCCAAGCCGTTCGACGAGGTCATCAAGGGTGCAACCCAGCAGGCCGGGTTCGTACCGGTCTGGCGCAAGGACGACAAGATCTGGCTTGAGGTGCCTGCCGAGCGCTTCAACCAGCCCTTTCTGTTGTCGGTGAACGTTTCCGGGTCGGTGGGCGAGCGCATGTTGTACGCGAGCCAGATGGGCCCGTCGTGGCTGGCGACCTTTCGCAAAATCGGTAGCAACCAGGTGCAGCTCATCGCGCTGAACACCGACTTCGTCAGCAGCACGGACGCCATGAAGTCCTCTGTGGAGCAGGGCTTCTCGCACAGCCTGCTCGGCTCTGCCGCCATTGCCAGCCAGCCGCACCCGCAGCGCCAGTCGGTGCTGATCGACGCCGGTTTCCTGCTCACTGACATCCCGAGCTACTCGACGCAGATCGAACGCGCGTTCCGCATGCCCTTCGCGCTGGATCGTGGCAATTCGTTCTTCGAGAAGACGCGCGTGAGCGACGAGATCACCACGATCAACACCCGGGTTCACTTTGCGACCTCGCGCATCCCGGCCCCACCGCTGACACCTCCCCCGGTGCCCATGCCGCCACCGCCCACCGCCACACCCGACCCGCGCAGCATGTTCGTCGGCTTCGTGTACAGCTTCACGCGCCTGCCCGAGCAGCCCATGCGCCCGCGCCTGACCGACCCGCGCCTGGGCCACTTCTTCGACGTGGTGACCGACCTGGGCACCGATCTCAAGGCCAACCCGCGCCAGCACTACGTGAAGCGCTGGCGGCTGGAGAAGGCCGACCCGGCCGCGGTGCTGTCCGAACCCAAGGTGCCGATCGTGTTCTGGCTCGACAAGAACATACCGCCGCAGTACCGCAAGTCGGTCGAGGCCGGCGTGCTGGAATGGAACAAGGCCTTCGAGAAAATCGGTTTCAAGAACGCCATCGTCGCGCGCCAGCAGGCCGAGGATTCCGATTGGGACAACATGGACGCGCGCCACGCCTCGATCCGCTGGTTCGTCGGCGCGGATGTCGGCTTTGCGATCGGGCCGAGCCATTCCGACCCCCGCACGGGCGAGATCATCGACGCCGACATCGGCATGAGCGATGTGTTCGGGCGCGGCTCGCGGCGCCTCTACTCGGAAGACGTGGGCCGTGGCGCACCGGTGCAGTCGCCTGCTCAGCATCGCCATGGGCCTACGGACTATTGCAACTACGCCGTGGAGTCGGCGGCTGAGATGAACTTCGTGCTCGACGTGCTCGAAGCGCGCGGTGACATGGACCCCGACAGCCCGGAGACCGAGGCCTTCGTGCAGTCCGTCATCAAGGACACCATCACCCACGAGGTCGGCCACACGCTGGGCTTGAAGCACAACTTCAAGGGGTCTACCGTCGTGAGCCGCACGCAGCTCGAAGACAAGGATTTCACCGACAAGAACGGTATCTCCGGCTCGGTGATGGACTACAACGCCTACAACCTTGCGCTGCGCGGCGAGAAGCAGGGGGCCATCAACAACACCACCCTCGGTCCGTACGACTACTGGGCCGTCGAGTACGCCTACAAGGTGCTGGCGGCGAACGACGAACCGGCAGAACTGGCCCGCATCGCGGCGCGCAGCACCGAACCCTTGCTGGCCTATTCCGACGACGCAGAAGCCGGCGGCGTGGGCAACGATGGCATCGACCCCCTCGTCAACCGATTCGACCTGGGCGACGACCCGCTCGCCTACTACGTGAAGCGGCTGCAGCTTTCGCGCGAGCTCTGGCAGCGAGTGCAGGATCGCGGCGCGCGGCCTGGCGACGACCCGATGCGCCAGCGCCGCGTGCTGGCCAGCGGCTTTCGCCAGTTGAGCCGCGCCTCGGAGCTCGTGGGCAAGTACGTGGGCGGCATGTACACCGTGCGCGACCTGCCCGGCACCACGCAGCGTGCGTCCTACGTGCCGGTGCCGCCGGCCAAGCAGCGCGATGCGCTGCGCTTCCTGACCACAGGCATCTTCAACGCCGACAGCTTCCGCTTCCGGCCGGAGTTTCTGGCGAGCCTGACACCCGACTACAACGAATGGGATCGCGGCGGGCCGGTGAACATCCCCGCCACCGTGCTCGGCCTGCAGACCGTGGCCATGGACCGGCTCCTGAGCCCGGGCACAGCGTCGCGACTGCTCGATCTGCCGTCGTATGTGCCCGAAAGCAAGCGGCGCAACATCATCTCGCTCAACGAGGTCTACAGCACCCTGCAAGGCGCGGTGTGGAGCGAGTTGAAGACGGGCAAGGAGATCGACCGCCTTCGCCGCAACCTGCAGCGCGAGCACCTGAGGCGCGTGCAGAACCTGCTGACGCGCGGGTCCAGCGCGTTGCCGCCTGACGCGCTGAGCCTGGTGCGCATGAATGCCAGCGAGCTACAGGGCCAGCTGCGGCAGGCAGCGGGCGGCTCCGCGGGCTTGTCGGTGGAGAGCCGCGCCCACCTGCAGGACAGCCTGGCCTTGCTGACCGAGGCCTTGCGCGCGTCGATGGTGCGCAGCTGATCTGAGGGCTTGAAGGCGCGCCGCCGAGGTGGCAGCGCACCTGACCGGCCATTACTTCTGCAGCGCGGCGAGCAGCTTGTCGTGCACGCCGCCGAAGCCGCCGTTGCTCATGCACAGCACATGGTCGCCCGGGCGCGCGGCGCGGCGCACAGCCTCGACAAGGTTGTCGATGGTGTCAGCGACGATGGCCTTGTCGCCCATCGGCGAGAGTGCCTCGCGCGCGTCCCAGCCCAGGTTGCCCTGGTGGCAAAAGGAAATGTCGGCCTCTTCGAGCGCCCAAGGCAGTTGCGCCTTCATGGCGCCGAGCTTCATGGTGTTCGATCGGGGCTCGAAGACGGCCAGGATGCGGTCGACGCCGACCTTGCGGCGCAAGCCGTTCACCGTGGTGCGGATCGCCGTGGGGTGGTGGGCGAAGTCGTCATAGACCTTCACGCCAGAAGCCTCGCCCCGCAGCTCCAGGCGACGGCGCACGTTCTGGAAGCTGGCAAGCGCCTGGCCCGCCACTTCGGGCGACACGCCCACGTGCTCGGCCGCAGCGATTGCGGCCAGCGCGTTGAGTTGGTTGTGTTCACCGAGCAGCGGCCAGTCGACGCGTGCGATCTTGAGGCTCCCGCGCAGCACGTCGAAGGCATGCGGCTCGCCGCGGGCGCGCAGGGCGCCAGGCGTCTCCTTGCGGGTGCCGAAGCGCACGACCTCGCTCCAGCAGCCTCGCTCCAGCACACGCTGCAGGGACTCTTCGCGAGCGTTTACCACCAGGCGGCCGGCGGCGGGAACCGTGCGCACGAGATGGTGGAACTGCGTTTCGATCGCGGCCAGGTCGGCAAAGATGTCGGCGTGGTCGAACTCGAGGTTATTGAGGATGGCCGTGCGCGGCCGGTAGTGCACGAACTTGCTGCGCTTGTCGAAGAAGGCCGTGTCGTACTCGTCGGCCTCGATGACGAAAGGCTGGCCCGTGCCGAGCTTTGTTCGTGCGTTCGCGGAACCCAGCCGTGCGGATACGCCGAAGTTCTGCGGCACGCCGCCCACGAGAAAACCAGGGTCGAGGCCGGCGTGTTCGAGCACCCAGGCGAGCATCGAGGTGGTGGTCGTCTTGCCGTGTGTGCCCGCCACGGCCAGCACGTGGCGCCCCTGGAGGACGTTCTCTGACAACCACAGCGGGCCGCTGGTGTAGGGCAGGCCTGCATCAAGGATGGCTTCCATCAACGGGTTGCCGCGCGTGACCACGTTGCCCACCACGAAGAGATCGGGCTTGAGCGCCAACTGATCGGCGCTCCAACCTTCGATGAGTTCGATGTCGAGCGCGCGCAACTGGTCGCTCATCGGCGGGTAGACGCCAGCATCGCACCCGGTGACCTTGTGGCCCGCCTCGCGCGCGAGCGCGGCGAGCCCACCCATGAAGGTCCCGCAGATGCCGAGTATGTGAATGTGCATGCGGCATTTTAGGAGGCCATCACAATCGCCCGATGAGCTGGATCACCACGGACCCATGGGTTTACCCCTTGCTCGAAGTGCTGCACATCCTGGGCATCGGTTTGTTGCTTGGCAGCCTGGTGCTGTTCGAGTTGCGGGTCTGGGGCGTGACGCAGGACTTGCCGGCACGGCCGCTCGCGAGGCTGGCATTGCGTGTCAGCCTGGGCGGTTTTGCGCTGGCAGCGCTCAGCGGCGCGGTGATGCTCGCCGCTCAGTGGGATGAGTTGTGGGGCAATCCCGCGCTGCGCGTGAAGCTCGCGCTCTTGCTCGCCGCTGGCCTGAACGCGATGGCGTTCCATGCGCGTGGCGGCCTCGACAAGCTGGACGGCATCGCCCGTTGCCAGACCGCGCTCTCGCTGGGGATTTGGGTGCTTGTCGTAGTCTGCGGGCGGTTCATCGCCTACGTGTGAAGGAGGCCCCATGCACAGAAGACTCTTGCTCGCCACCGGCGCTTCGGTGCTTGTCTCGCAACGCTTCGCGTGGGCGCACCACGGCTGGAGCAGCTTCGACACCAGCCGGCCGATCTATCTGGAGGGCCGCGCTGCGAAAGTGAAGTGGCAGAACCCGCACGCGGAGCTGATGCTGGAGCTGTCTTCGCCGCTTGCACTCCCAGCCGACCTGTCGAAGCGCGCCGTGCCCGCGCAGAGCGCGCAGCTCGACGGACCGTCGATCCTGGCGAAGGCGCAGTTGCCACGCCGCAATGACAGGCAGTGGGAGCTGGAGCTTGCGCCCATCAGCCGCATGGAGGCGTGGAACGTCGCCGAGATCCAGCCCGGAACGCCCGTTTCCGCGGTCGGCTATACCTTTGCCGACGAGAAGGGCGACGCGGTGATGCGTGTCGAGTACCTCTTCGTCGCCGGCAAGGCTTACGGCCTGCGCTCTTCGCCCGCCTGAGGGCGCGGCGGCAACGTGGATTGAGAGCCGGTCAGAGCGTCTTGAGCACGCGCTGTGCGGCGGAGATGGTCGCTGCGATGTCGTCGCTGCTGTGCGCTGCGCTCACGAAGCCGGCTTCGTAGAGCGCCGGTGCGAGGTACACGCCTTCGTCCAGCATGCCGTGGAAGAAGCGATTGAATCGCTCCTTGTGCGTGGCCATCACGGTGGCGTAGTTCTGCGGCAGGCCTTCGTCGACAGCGTTCGTGAAGAAGAAGCCGAACATGCCGCCTTCGCAATCGCTCACGAACGGCACGCCCGCCTGCTTGGCGGCGCCCGAAAGCCCCTCGATCAGCTGCCGCGTGTTCGCGCCCAGCGCCTCGAAGAAGCCCGGCTTCTGAATCTGCTGGAGTGTGGCCAGGCCGCAGGCCGTGGCGACCGGGTTGCCCGATAGCGTGCCGGCCTGGTAGACCGGGCCCAGCGGCGCGAGCTTCTCCATCACGGCACGCTTGCCGCCAAAGGCCGCCAGCGGCATGCCGCCGCCAATGACCTTGCCGAACACGCTCATGTCGGGCTCGAAGCCGGGCAGCGCGCGTGCGTACACGCTCTGCGCGCTGCCGAGGGCCACGCGGAACCCCGTCATGACCTCATCGAACACCAGCAGTGCGCCATGCTGCGTGCACAGGTCGCGCAGCCGCTTCATGAAGGGCAGGTTCGCGCGCACGAAGTTCATGTTGCCGGCGATCGGTTCGATCACCACGCAGGCGAGGTCATCGCCGTGCCGTGCGAACGCTTCTTCGAGCTGGCCGATGTGGTTGTATTCGAGCACCAGCGTGTGCTGCACCACCTCGGCCGGCACGCCGGCGCTGGTGGGGTGGCCGAAGGTGGCCAGGCCCGAGCCGGCCTTGACCAGCAGCGCATCGGCATGGCCGTGGTAGCAGCCCTCGAACTTGATGAGCTTGTTGCGGCCCGTCGCGCCGCGCGCCAGGCGAATGGCGCTCATCGCCGCTTCGGTGCCCGAACTCACCAACCGGATCTGCTCGATGCTGGGCACGAGCTTGAGGATCTCTTCGGCCAGTTCGATCTCGCGCTCGGTGGGCGCCCCGAATGAGAAACCCTCGCGCGCTGCGCGCTGAACGGCCTCGAGCACCTCGGGGTGGCCGTGGCCGAGGATCATCGGCCCCCACGAGCCGATGTAGTCGATGTAGCGCCTGCCCTCGGCATCGAACATGTAAGGGCCTTGCGCACGCGCGATGAACCTCGGTACGCCGCCCACGGCCTTGAACGCGCGTACCGGCGAGTTCACGCCGCCGGGGATGACGCGCTGCGCACGCTCGAACAGCTGCGCGTTGGTCGTGCCCTCAGTGGACATGGCGCGGATCCTTGGGGGCCTGGACGTCACCGTCCGGGTCCGCGCCTTCATCGCCCTCTTCGCCGGGCGGCAAGGCCCAGAAGAAACGGTCTGGGATCACGTTGCCCATGCCTGGGCGGAAGCCGGCGTCCAAAGCCTGGTCGAGGAAGGCAAGCGCCTCGCCGACCGCGTTGTGCAGCTCGGTGCCGGCGGCCAGCAAGGCGGCAAGGGCGGCTGACAGTGTGTCGCCGGCACCGACGAAACTCACTTCGAAGCGCTCGAACTTCTCGCCGGTGATGGCCCCTTGAGGTGATGCGAGCACATTGTCGAGAAACTGATCAGGCAGCGGCACGCTGGTCACCAGCACGAAGCGCGCGCCGTGCTGCGAGGCGGCCACGGCAAGCTCGCGCGGCGAGGCCGGGCGGTCGCTGCTCCAGTCGGGCAGCAGGAAGTTCGTGAGCGTCTGGTGGCTGCCCACCAGCACTTCGGTCTGTGGCAGCACCAGTTCGCGGAAGGCGTCGAGATACGCCACCTGGGCGTCCTCATCGACCCACGACAGGTTGGGCATGTAGGCCACCAGGGGCACGTCGGGGTAGTCGGAAAGCACCTCGGCGACCGCGCTCACGCCCTCGGCCGAACCCAGGAAGCCGACCTTCCAGGCGGAGATGCTGGCGTCCTCGAGGATGCTGCGCGCCTGCTCGACGACGACATCGGTGTCGATGCCGGCATGGTCGAAGACCTCGGCGGTGTCGCGCAGCACCACGGCTGTGACGACCGGCAGGGCGTGAGCCCCCATGGCCGCGATGGTGACCACGTCGCCCGCCAGGCCGCCGGCACCGCTCGGGTCGCTGGCGTTGAAGGTCATGACGCAGGCCGGAGCCGGGCTTTCCTGCACGGTTTCGGCGCTGGTTTCGGGGGTAGTTACGTCTGTTGTCATGAGGGCGTCAATCAGAAGTTGCGAGGTTCGCCTGCACTTCTAGAAATATGTGAGGAAAGTGGCGTATGTGCCCACAAACTAACGCCTTTTCGGGATTTTGCGTGGCTACAATCTTTTTTATTGTAGTGACGCGATAAAGAATAAACGTGAGCAAAGACGCCAGTGCGGTACGTACTTGGATGTGCCTGATCTGCGGTTGGATCTACGACGAAGCCGCAGGCGACCCAGACCACGACATCGCCCCCGGAACTCCTTGGGAAGCCGTGCCCATGAACTGGACGTGTCCAGAGTGCGGCGCTCGCAAGGAAGACTTCGAGATGGTGCAGGTCTGATCTGCATCGAAACAAGCCGACCCTATACCAGTCGTTGAGGAGACTAAGCGGTGAGCAACGAAGCCCCTGCAGGCATGAAGGTGCTGGTCATCGACGACAGCAACACCATTCGTCGCAGTGCCGAGATTTTTCTGAAACAGGGCGGCTACCAGGTCCTGCTGGCCGAGGACGGTTTTGATGCCTTGTCCAAGGTCAATGACCACGCCCCGGATCTGATCTTCTGCGACATCCTGATGCCTCGCCTCGATGGCTATCAGACCTGCGCCATCATCAAGCGCAACCCGAAGTTCTCCAGCGTGCCGGTGATCATGTTGTCGTCCAAGGACGGCCTGTTCGACAAGGCGCGCGGCCGCATGGTGGGCTCCGAGGCCTACCTGACCAAACCCTTCACCAAAGACCAGTTGCTGCAAGTCGTAGAGCAGCACCGTCGACCGATTGAGAGTACGTGACCGCACGCGCACGCGTGGTGGTCGAGATGGAGTAACAAGCGATGGCGATCAAGAAAATTCTGTTGGTGGACGATTCGAAGACCGAACTCCACTTCATGTCCGAGCTGCTCACCAAGCGTGGCTATTCGGTGCGCACTGCCGAAGACGGTGAAGACGCCATGCGCCGCTTGGGGGAAGACAAGCCCGACCTCATCCTGATGGACGTGGTGATGCCTGGTCAGAACGGTTTCCAGCTTACGCGTGCCATCACCCGCGACCCGCGCTTTGTCGACGTGCCGGTGATCATGTGCACCAGCAAGAACCAAGAGACCGACAAAGTCTGGGGCATGCGCCAGGGCGCTCGCGACTACATCGTCAAGCCGGTCGATCCCGACGAGCTGATCGCCAAGATCAAGGCCTTCGACTGAGCGCGCTATCGCCTCGACACCTCTACGGCGTATGCAATCCCTCCACGTTCTCCAGGCAGGTGTGAATGGCCAATAAGGAAGCTCTGCGCGAACTGCAAAGCCGCCTGGCTGAGAAGCTGAAGGTCGCGCGTACGCAGGAACGTGGCAAGTCCTGGCTTGCCGTGGAATGCGGCGGCCACGGGCTGCTGTTCCCCTTGCAGGAAGCCGGCGAAATCTTTCCCTTTGCGCCTGCCTTGCCGGTGCCCTACACCGCGCGCTGGTTCCTGGGTGTGGCCAACCTGCGCGGGCGCCTGCACGGCGTTGTCGACCTGGCTGGTTTCCTGGGAGTTCGTGCGCAGCAGCAAGAACTCGGTCGCGACCAGTCATGGTTCGTGGCCTTCAACAACGATCTGAACATCAACTGTGCGGTGATGGTCGACAAGCTGGCCGGTTTGCGCAGCGCGGAGCAACTCACTGCCGAGCCTGATGACGGCCAGGCGCGACCCGGGTTCGTGGGCGTGCATTACCGGGACGAGAACAACCGGCTGTGGCGCGAACTCAACCTCGCGGCGCTGGCCAACGAGGCGGCATTTCTGAAGATCGCGGGCTGACGCGCGTTGGGCGCCTAGGCTTACCTGATAGTGAATTGAGATAAGACGGAACGAGGAACATATGAGCTTCCTGGACAAGATCAAAGGCATGGGCAAGGGCCGCGATTCGAATGCGCTGGACCCCGACAACTCGGTGATCTACGACGACGCCATGGCCCTGGATCGCCCCGTCTTCGACGGCGCGCCCGTCGGCGGAGCTGCCGCAGACCCGGCGACTGCCCGCACGGTGCACATGGATTCGTCGATCATCACCGAGGCTGCGCCCTCGGAGATCGCCGAGTTCTCCGAGACCCGCCTGCCTGCAGACGGCGCTGAAGCAACCGGCGCAACCGGCCTGCCGCTGATCGGCAAGCAGCCGGTCGCGACGCAGCAGCGCATCTTGCTCGGCATGGTCGGCCTCGGCCTCGTCGGCCTGATCGGCATGACGATCTACTCCTTGAACTCCGCAGCCAAGGGCTCGGCGCAGGTGGCGGCCTCCGGTCAGGCGCTGATGCAGTCGCAGCGGCTGGCGAAGTCGGTGTCGCAGGCGCTGATCGGCTCCCCGCAGGCCTTCCCTGAGGTGAAGGAAAGTACCGAAGTGCTGGCGCGCAGCGTGCGCGGCCTGGCCAACGGCGACGGCGGCATCGAGGTCGCCCCGAGCTCCGTGCAAGAGGCGCTCAAGCCGATGGTTCCGCTGGTCGACGCCGCGGAAAAGAACGCGAAAACCGTGCTGGGCCAGGAAAAGATCCTGACGCAGGTGGGCAAGGCCTTGCGCACCATCAACCGCCAGTCGTCCGACCTGCTGGAGATCGCCGAGACGGTCTCGTCGCTCAAGCTGCAGCAAGATGCCTCGCCGGCCGAGTTGTCGGCCGTGGGCCAGTTGGTGATGTTGACGCAGCGTATCGGCAAGTCGGCCAACGAATTCCTGACCATGGAAGGCGTGTCGCCGGAAGCCGTGTTCTTGCTCGGCAAGGACTTGAACTCCTTCCGCGAAATCGCTGACGGCCTGCTCAACGGCAACCAGGAGCTGCGCCTGCCCGGCACCAAGGAGCCGCAGACCAAGGAACGCCTGGAAGCCCTGCTCAAGCAGTACGAAGAGACCCGCAACGAAGCCGGTTCCATTCTGGGCAACCTGCAAGGCCTGGTGTCAGCGCGTGAAGCGCAGGCCGCGATCATTGCGGACAGCGAACCGCTGCGCAAAGGTCTCGAAACCGTTCAGGAACGCCTGGGTTCGGAAACCGGCTTCAGCCGCTCCGCACTGACGGCCCTGCTGATTTTCGCGGTGCTGCTGGCCGCCGGTGGTGCCGGTCTGCTGAAGCTGTACGTGAACGACCAGGCACAGCGCGCAAGCCAAGCGAAATCGCAGCAGCTCGAAGCCGAACGCCAGGAGCAAGAGGCCAAGCGCGTCAATGACGCCAACCAGGCCGCCATTTTGCGATTGATGAACGAACTGCAGACGGTTGCTGAAGGTGACTTGACGCAACAAGCCACCGTGACGGAAGACATCACGGGTGCCATCGCCGACTCGGTGAACTACACGGTGGAAGAACTTCGCACCCTGGTGTCTCAGGTGCAAGGTACGGTAGGCCGGGTGACCGAGACGACGCAGCAGGTGGAAGCTACGTCGACCGAACTGCTGGCAGCGTCCGACGAACAGCTGCGCGAAATTCGCGAAACTGGCGAGTCGGTGCTCCAGATGGCAAGCCGAATCAACGAAGTGTCGGCACAGGCCCAGCAAACGGCTCAGGTGGCGCGTCAGTCGCTGCAGGCTGCTGAGTCTGGTCTGACCGCGGTGCAAAACACGATCGGCGGTATGAACTCCATCCGCGATCAGATTCAGGAGACCTCCAAGCGGATCAAGCGACTCGGCGAGTCGTCCCAGGAGATTGGTGAAATCACCGAACTGATTTCCGACATTACGGAACAGACGAACGTGCTGGCACTGAACGCCGCCATTCAAGCGGCATCGGCCGGTGAAGCCGGCCGGGGCTTCTCGGTGGTTGCGGAAGAAGTGCAGCGGCTTGCAGAACGCTCCGGCGATGCAACCCGCCAGATTGCGGCCCTGGTGAAGACCATTCAGACCGACACGCAGGATGCGGTGGGCGCCATGGAACGTTCGACGCAGGGTGTGGTGGAAGGTACCCGACTGTCTGACGCGGCAGGTAACGCGCTCGGCGACATCGACCGCGTGTCGCGCCAGCTCGCCGACCTGATTTCGCAGATTTCGTCGCAAGCCTCCCGCGAAGCCGAATCCGCCAACGTGGTGGCTGCCAACATTCAGCACATCTTCGCGGTGACGGAGCAGACCGGTGAAGGTACGCGTTCCACGGCACAGATGGTGCGCGAACTGTCCCGTACTGCTGAAGAACTGAAGCAGTCGGTCGCTCGATTCAAGATCGGTTGATCCACAGCGCCTGCGGAGTGGTCCGCAGCTTCTGACTCGACAACAAGGTATCGAATGGACAGCCACGCGACGACGGGTGACAACATGAGCCATATGAGCGACGACCTCAGTTCGCTGGCGTGGGTGCAGGAGGAGTTGCGCCGCTCGCTCGACAACGCCCACAAGGCCCTGCGCCGCTTCGTCAAGGAAAGCGAATCGGTCAGCGGCTCCGATGTCGATGCCGTCGACCCGGCCGTCCTGCGCACCGCTCGCCAGCAAATTCACCAGGGCGTCGGTGCCCTGGAACTCGTCGGTCTGCCCGCCGTGGCCACGGTGTTGCGCGCCAGTGAAGCCGCTATCCAGCGCTTCGTGGCCAAGCCCGAGAAGCTCACGTCGGCCGATGTCGACACGATCGAACACGCGTCCTTCGCGCTCCTGGACTACCTGCAGCGCCTGCTGTCGGGCAAGTCCGTGTCGCCGCTCGCCTTGTTCCCGCGCTACCAGGCCGTGCAAACGCTGGCCGGCGCCGACCGCGTGCATCCTGCCGACCTGTGGTCGGTCGACTGGCGCTGGATGGATCTGGCGAACGAATCCGGCGTCGCACCCATCGCCACTGACGAGAAGACTCGCGGTGACGTCGAGAAGCAGTTGCTTCTGCTCATGCGCGGCGAGAACGCCAAGGCCGCCCTCGCGATGGGCGACATCTGCGCGGGTCTCGGCGCAGGCTCCTCCAGCATGCCGGCTGCCACCTTGTGGAAGCTGGCTTCTGCCTTCTTCGAGAGCCAAGGCCAGGGCCTGCTCAAGGCTGACTTGTTCAGCAAGCGCGTTGCGTCGCGGCTTCTGGCGCAGTTCCGCGTGTTCGAGCGCGGCGATTCGGATGTGTCCGAACGCCTGGCGCAGGACCTGCTCTTCTTCTGCGCGCAAAGCGCTTCGCCGGGTGATGGTCGCAAGGCGCCGCGCCTGGCGTCGGTGCGCCAGGCATATGGCTTGGCGCAGTACGTGCCTGCCGACTACGAAGTCAATCGCCTCGGCCGATTCGACCCGACCATGATCGCCCAGGCGCGCAAGCGCGTGGCGAGCGCCAAGGACGCATGGTCTGCCATCGCCGGCGGTGAGATGCACCGCATGAGCGGCCTGGCCGAGCAGTTCTCTCTGGTGGGCGAGTCGCTCAAGCGTCTCTATCCGAATGGCGACGTACTGGCCGATGAGTTGAACCAGGCGATCGCCCAGACGGTGCAGTCCGGCACCTCGCCGCAGCCGGCACTCGCGATGGAAGTCGCGACCAGCGTCCTGTACCTCGAAGCGTCGCTCGAAGATGGCGATTTCGACAACCCCGATGAAGGCCCGCGCGTGCAGCGCCTGGCCAACCGGATCGCATCGGTACGCGCCGGCCACACCCCCGACCCGCTCGAAGCGTGGATGGAGGAGTTGTACCGCCGCGTGTCCGATCGCCAGACGATGGGCAGCGTCGTGCAGGAGCTGCGTGCCTCCTTGTCCGAGGCTGAAACGCACATCGACCAGTTCTTCCGCAACCCGACCCAGCGCGACGTACTCGCCCCGGTCCCGGGCCTGATGGGTTCGATGCGCGGTGTGCTCTCGGTCCTGGGCATGGACCAGGCCGCGCATGCCGTCTTGCGCATGCGCGACGACGTCGATGGCTTGCTTGCCACCGAAGTCGATCCTCAATTGATCATCCAGGCGGGCACTTTCGACCGCCTTGCGAGCAACCTGGGTGCACTGGGTTTCCTGATCGACATGCTCAGCGTGCAGCCGCAGATGGCCAAGTCGCTGTTCGTGTTCGATGCGCAGGCCGGAACGCTCAGCCCGCTGATGGGTCGCAGCGCGGCAGCGCGCAGCGCCTCGAACCTTGCCGTGCCGACCGCAGCAGCGCCACCGGTCGAGCCGCGCCTGATCGAGCAGGCTCAATCGCTTGCGTTCGCCGCCGTGAGTGACCGTGTGCCGCTCGACGAAGTCACTCGCAATCTAGAGCACCTCTCGGTGGAAGCCAAGGCCGCCGCGCAGCCCGAACTGCAGGCCGCCGTCGAGCAGGCCCAGACCGCCCTCGAGAGCGCCACGGCGCCCGAGCAAGTGGTAGCTGCGCGGGAGCAGCTGTCCGAAGCGCTGGCCGATTTCGTCCACACGGCAAGCGAGCCCGTGGCGCTGGAGCCTGAGCTCGTGGTGGCGCCACCGCCACCCGCGCCGCTTTCCACCGCGCCCACGAGCATGGCCACCGACCTGGGCGACGACCCGGAAATGCGCGAAATCTTCCTGGAGGAAGCGCGCGAGGTCATCGAAACCGCGCAGGGCGCCATGGCGCAACTCGCCAACTCGCCCGCCAACATCGAACAGCTCACCACCGTTCGCCGCGCCTTCCACACCCTCAAGGGCAGTTCGCGCATGGTCGGGCTCAAGGAGTTCGGCGATGCGGGCTGGGTCTGCGAACAGGTCTACAACAGCTGGCTCGCCGAGCAGAAGGCGGCAGACCCCGCTCTGCTCAGCTTCTCGAACAACGCGCTGAGCTACTTCGGCGACTGGGTCGAAGCCATTGCGGCCGCGCAGCCGAGCGCCTTCAGCGCCGCGCCCGTTAAGGATGCCGCCGACGCGCTCGCGCGGGGTGAGCAGGTGCCGGCCATCACACCTTCGCCGGCAGCCGATCTGCCGCTGGTGTCGCTGTCGTTCCCGCCTGACCTGCCCAGCGCGCAAGACCTCGATCTCACTCCTGCTGCTGCACCGGTGGCCCCGGAAGCTGCTGCGCCCGCCGCGGCCGCCATGCCGGAGCTTTCGTTCGACCTCAACCTGGGGTCTTTCGACGACCCAAAACCCTGGGCGGCCCCCGCGGCCGCGGCCCCGCTCGTTGATGCTGCGGTAGTCGAATCGGAGTCGGTCTTCATTGAAGCGCCGACCGTCGTAGAAGCCAAGGCCCCGATCGTCGAAGAGAGCGTACCTGCAGCCGAGTCGGTCGAGATGATCGAACTCGACCTGGACGACAAGCTGTTCGGGGCAGACGGGCAAGTACCCGCGCCCGACGTGGTCGAAGTGGTGGAAGCCATTGCCGCGCCCGAGCTCGTGGAAGAGCCGGCCGCCGAGACGCTGCCGGTGACGCCGCCCGATGACGACCAGGTCAAGGTGGTTGGCGACCTGCGCATCAGCATTCCGCTGTTCAACATCTACCTCAACGAGGCTGACGAACTCTCGCGCCGCCTGACGACCGATGTCGCCGAATGGGGCATGGAACTGCACCGCCCGGTTGGTGAGATGACGGTCGCCATGGCGCACTCGCTGGCCGGTAGTTCGGCCACCGTGGGGTTCTCGGACCTGTCCCACCTGTCCCGCCTGGTCGAGCACGCTCTGATGCGTTCTCACGCCATCGGCCATGGCACGCCTGACGAAGCGCGCTTGTTCGTCGACTCGGCCGAAGAAATCCGTCGCCTGTTGCATCAGTTCGCCGCTGGCTTCCTGAAGCCTGTGTCGCCTGATTTGCTGCAACGCCTGGCCGAGCACGAGATCGAGTCGGCACGCCGCCTCGAAGCGGCGAATGCCGCTGACGCCTTGCCGGATCCGTACGCCGCGGCCGTCGAGCCGGAACCCGCCCCGGCCGAGCCGGACCCGATCCCCGAGCCGCAGATGCTCGAGGTGCCGGAGGTTTTCGACGAACCTATTCCTACGCCTGAAGCCGCCCCTGATACGACGCCCGAGCCGTTGGACCGCCGCTCGCGGCCCGCGCCCTTGACCGTTGCCAATTCGGAGGCGCTGGTCGCTCATGTCGACAGTGCATTCGGAGGCCTGGACACCCACGCCGGCGCATTGGGTCAGGCCGAGTTCAAGGAACTGGCCCCCTTGCCGCTCGACGCTGGCCGTGCCACGCCGGTGCGTGCCGATGCGCTCGATGGCGAAGACGACATCGACGCGGTCGATGCGGTCGACGCCGAGCTGTTCCCGATCTTCGAGGAAGAGGCCGAAGAACTTCTGCCGCAACTCGACGGCAAGTTGCGCGAATGGGCACGCCGGCCCACCGACAACGGCCCGGCCGCCGCATGCATGCGCACGCTGCACACGCTGAAGGGTGGCGCGCGCTTGGCAGGTGCCATGCGATTGGGCGAAATGGCCCACCGCCTCGAAACGTTAATCGAACACTTGCTGGCTCAACCGGTTGCGAGCGCGGCCGACGTCGAAGCGCTGCAGGCTCGCTCCGACGCCCTGTCGGCAACCTTCGACGCCTTGCGCTCGCGTGATGCCCAGGCCTATGCCGAGGCAGAGGACTCCGTTCATGCGGCACTGGACGAGGTGCCGCCACCCGCTGCGGCCCCCGCTGCCTGGGTGCCGCCCGCAGCGACCGTGCTCGAACCCGTGCCGCCGACGGCACCAGTGTTGGCCCCAGCCACCGAGACGCCGATGGCGGAGGTGCCTGTGGTTGTCGACGCGACCCCGGTCGCCGCCCCCGCCGTCTCGCGTACCGCCGCATCCAGCGCCCCGGTCACAGACATCGACTGGGCACGCTTTGCCGCCACGCACGCTGAGGGCCCCGCCGAAGCGGCGTCGGACCGCGGTGTCGCGGCCTCCAACGCTGCCGTGCGCGTTCGCGGCCCGCTGCTCGAGCGTCTGGTCAATCAGGCCGGTGAGGTGAGCATCACGCGTTCGCGGATCGAAGCCGAAGTCGGCAACATTCGTGGCTCGCTGGGCGACTTGACCGACAACTTGGAGCGCCTGCGACTGCAACTGCGCGACATCGAGTTCCAGGCCGAGACGCAGATGATCTCGCGGCAGGAAGCTGCCAAGGCAGCGCAGGAAGAATTCGATCCGCTCGAATCCGACCGTTTCACGCGCTTCCAGGAGCTGACCCGCATGATGGCCGAGTCGGTGAACGACGTGGCCACGGTGCAGCGCACGTTGACCCGTACGCTTGAAACCACCGAAGACGAACTCGCTGCCCAGGCGCGCTTGACCCGCGATTTGCAAGACGACCTGCTGCGTACCCGCATGGTCGAGTTCGAAAGCCTGTCGGATCGTCTCTACCGCGTGGTGCGCCTTGCGGCCAAGGAAACCGGCAAGCAGGTGCGTCTGGACATCGTTGGCGGCTCGATCGAAATCGATCGTGGCGTGCTCGACCGGATGACGCCCGCGTTCGAACACCTGCTGCGTAATTGCGTCACGCACGGCATCGAATCACCCGAAGCACGTTCGTCCGCATCGAAAGAGGCTGCCGGCAGCATCGTCATCGCCGTTCACCAGGAAGGCAACGAAGTCGGTGTCGAGTTCCGCGACGACGGTGCCGGCCTGAACCTGCAGCGCATTCGCGACAAGGGTCTGGCCATGGGCCTGATCCAGGCCAATGAAGAGCACAGCCCGGGCGACCTGGCCAACCTGATCTTCACGCCGGGCTTCTCGACTGCCGACACCGTGACCGAACTCGCCGGCCGCGGCGTGGGCATGGACGTGGTGCGCTCCGAAGTCAACGCGATGGGTGGCCGCATCGAGACCGCCACTTCGTCCGGCCAGGGCACCAGCTTCAAGCTCGTGCTGCCGCTGACGACCGCTGTGACGCAGGTGGTCATGGTCCGCTGCGGTGTGACCGTGGTGGCCCTGCCGGCCACGCTGATCGAGATCGTGCGCCGCGCCAGCACCAAGGAGCTCGAAGACGCCTATGCCAGCGGCAGTTACGCCTTGGGTGAGCGCTCCTTGCTGTTCTTCTGGTTCGGTTCGCTGCTGCAAGAAGGCCCGCGCAGCCAGGAGCTGGTCGGCCGCACGCGCCCCGTGATCATCGTGCGCAGCGCGCAGCAACGCATCGCGCTGCACGTCGACGAAGTGTTGGGCACGCAGGAAGTGGTGGTGAAGAACCTCGGGCCGCAGCTGTCGCGCCTGCCGGGTCTTGCCGGCATGACGCTGCTGGCCTCGGGCTCGGTTGCTCTGATCTACAACCCAGTGGCCCTGGCTACGTTGTATGGCGAGAGCGCCCGCCTGGCGACGCTGGCATCGCTGGCCGCCCCGGCGCACGAGCCGCTCGTGCCGATGGTCGCGCAGGAGCCTGCAGTGCTTCAGGCGCCGACCGTGCTGGTGGTCGACGATTCACTCACGGTGCGCCGCGTCACGCAGCGCCTGCTGGTGCGCGAAGGCTACCGCGTGGTCCTGGCCAAGGACGGCATCGAAGCCCTGGAACGCCTCGCCGAAGAACTGCCGCAGGTGGTGCTCAGCGACATCGAAATGCCCCGCATGGACGGCTTCGATCTCGTGCGCAATATCCGCGGTGATTCACGTCTGCGCAGCCTGCCGGTGATCATGATCACCTCGCGCATCGCGCAGAAGCACCGCGACTACGCGGCCGAACTGGGTGTCGACCACTATCTCGGCAAGCCGTACGCCGAAGAAGACCTGCTCGCACTGATCGGCCGCTACACGGCGACACCCACGCCGGTCTGACCGGGCGCGTGATCGCCCGGGGCGTGACCCAGCCATGTCAGAACTCGTCGACCACCTCGCCGAGCTGACTGGCTTTCGCGATCGAGACCTTCTCGACGTGACCTTGGTCGGTGCGCTGCGAGACATGTTGCGCCCGCGCACGGTGGCCATCTACCGCTGCGTGGGAGAGGCCGGCAATGAGCGCTGGATCACGCGCGCTCGCTTGGGGGAACACGACGCCGTGGCGACGGCGGACCCCGCCTGGGTCGACCTGGATGCACTGCCCCCGCTCGACCGCCACCCAGAGCGCGCCCTGGCTCTGAAAGGCCAGGCTGCCGTGCTGAGCGTGCCAGGGCAGCCCAGCCTGAGCCTCTTCCCCGTCAGCACGGACCGCGACGTGGTCGGCGTGATGGAGATCGAGACCGATGAGCCGCTCAAGGATGAATCGCGCCGCATGGTGGGCAGCATCCTGCGGATCTACCGCAACTTCCAGGCGCTGCTCGACTACAGCGAGCGCGACACGCTCACGGGTTTGCTGAACCGCAAGACCTTCGACGAAAGCTTCCTCAAGGCCACCAGCGAGCCGACGGGGTTTCCGGCCGCTGGCGCCGACGAGCGCCGCCTCATGGCGGGAGGCCATCGCCACTGGCTCGGCGTGATCGACATCGATCACTTCAAGGCGGTCAACGATACCTATGGTCACCTGATCGGGGACGAGGTTTTGCTGCTGCTGTCACGCCTGATGCGCAGCAGCTTTCGATTCCACGACCGGCTGTACCGCTTTGGTGGCGAGGAATTCGTGGTGCTCATGCGCTGCGCGTCGGAGCAGGATGCCGGCGCCGCGCTCGAACGCATGCGCAACAACACGGTGCAGTACGCCTTCCCGCAGGTGGGTCAGATCACCATCAGCATCGGCTTCACCGAGGTCATGCCGGGTGACACCCCCAGCGCCGCATTCGAGCGCGCCGACAAGGCGGTGTATTTCGCGAAGGGCCATGGGCGCAATCAGGTGCAAAGCCATGCCGTGCTCGTCGCTCGTGGCGACCTGGCCGATGAGTCCAAGATCGGTGACGTCGAGCTTTTCTAGGGCCCCCCAGTCGCTCAAGTTCCTGCCCCAAGGGGCGCCACCTGGCGGACCGGCAGAGCCGGCTCCGCGGGCGTTGCTTGATCTGGCGCTTCACTCTGTTCGCTTCACGACTGCGTAGCGCGCAAGCGTTTTTGCTCTGGCTTCTTCGTGCATCACGATGGGCTCCGGGTAGTTGTCGCCCAGCCGCACGCCGGCTTCCACCAGATCGTTCGGCCGCGCCAGCCATGGTGCGTGAATCGCCTTGTCTGACAGCTTCGCGAGTTGCGGCAGGTAGCGCCGGATGAACTTGCCTTCGGCGTCGAACTTCTCGCTCTGGCTCACTGGGTTGAAGATTCGAAAGTAGGGTTGAGCATCGCAGCCTGTCGACGCCGCCCATTGCCAGCCGCCGTTGTTCGCGGCGAGATCGAAATCGTTGAGCGTTTGCGCAAAGTAGCGTTCGCCCCGGCGCCAGTCGATGCCCAGATCCTTCACCAGAAAGCTGGCCGCGACCATGCGAAGGCGGTTGTGCATGTAGCCCGTCTGGTTGATCTGCGCCATGGCCGCGTCGACCAGCGGGTAGCCGGTGCGGCCCTCGCACCAGGCGGCGAACAAGGCGTCGGCATGCTTGCCGTGTTCCCACTTGATCGCGTCGTACTCCGGCCGAAAGCTGGCATCCACCACGCGCGGGTGGTGGTGCAGCACCTGATGGTAGAAATCGCGCCAGATGAGTTCGGACAGCCACGTCGCCGATCCACTCGACCCCAGGTTCGATCGCGTCGCGGCCTCGTGGGCGAGTTCACGAATCGACAGCGTCCCGAAGCGCAAGTGAACCGACAGGTAACTCGGCCCCTTCACCGCAGGGTAGTCACGCGCGGTGTCGTAGCGCTCGATGCGGGTCAAGAACTCCGTCAGCCCCTCGCGAGCGCCCGCGCTGCCGGTGCCGAGTTTCAAGTCATGCAGGTTGGTGGGCGAGAAGCCGATCTCGTCCAGGCTGAGCAGTCCGCGGCTGAAGTCTTCGGGCCAGGGGGCGAGGCTCTCTGCGTAGGTGTGAGTGGGGTAGGGCTTCAGATAGAAGGCGTCGAGCTTGTCGAGCCACGCCCTCTTGTACGGGGTGAACACCCGAAACGGCGTGCCGCTGGCCGTGAGCACTTCCTGTCGCTCGAAGACCACGTGATCCTTGCTGGTGTGCAGCGCGACCCCGATGTTTGCGAGCGCGCCGCGCACGCAGGTGTCGCGCGCCAGGGCGACGGGGTCGTCGTCGTGGTTGGCGTAGACAGCCTGCACATGCAGCTGCGCGGCCAGTTGCGCGATCTCGTCGACCGCGACCCCGTGCCGCACGATCAAGCCCGACTCGGGGTTCAGCGTGCGCAGATCGGCGTCGAGCGCGGCCACGCTGTCGAGGATGAACTCGACCCGCCGGTCGCTGCGCGGCAGGGCGTCGAGGATGTTCCGGTCGAAGACGAAGGCACACCACACCTTGCGTGCCACCTTCAGCGCATGGAAGAGAGCGGCGTGGTCGTGGGCGCGCAGGTCACGCCGGAACCAGACCAGGGCCGAGTCCAAAACCTTTTCCATCCGGGGCAGTGTGCCGCAGGAATAAAATGCGCCCCATGCCCGGTGCCGCGATCGACCTCACCAACCAGTTCCTCATCGCCATGCCCGGCATGGCCGATGACACCTTCGCCGGCGCGGTCATCTACATGTGCGAGCACACCGACAAAGGTGCGCTCGGCCTGGTGATCAACAAGCCGATCGACATCAAGCTCAAGAACCTGTTCGAGAAGGTCGAGCTCACGCTGGACCGCGAAGACCTCGCCGATGTGCCGGTCTACTTCGGCGGGCCTGTGCAAACCGAACGCGGCTTCGTGCTGCATGAGCGCCTGGGCGGCGAAGACGAAGAGAGCGGTGGCCACTACAACTCGTCGCTGCAGATCCCTGGCGGCCTGGAGATGACCACCAGCAAGGACGTGCTGGAGGCGCTCTCCAACGGCGCGGGCCCGAAGAAGATCCTGGTCACTTTGGGCTACAGCGGCTGGAGCGCCGGCCAGCTGGAAGAAGAGATCTCCCGAAACGGCTGGATCAATGTGAGTGCCGAACCCGGCATCATCTTCGACACGCCGGTGGAGCAGCGCTACGACAAGGCACTCTCGCTGCTGGGCATCGACCCCCGCATGCTCAGCCAAGAGGCAGGGCACGCATGAGCTTGTTGGCTGTGTCCACAAGCTCACCCCGCTCATTTCTCGCTTTCGACTTCGGTACGAAGCGTGTGGGTGTGGCCAGTGGCAACACCGTCACACGCACGGCCACTCCCTTGCGCAGCGTGGCCGCCGAGGGCGATGCGCGCTTTGCCGCCTTGGGCACCTTGATCGCCGAGTGGAAGCCCGACGCCCTTGTCGTGGGCGTGCCCTTTCACCCCGACGGCGCGGCGCACGACAATACCGCCCGCGCGAGGCGCTTCGCGCGACAGCTGCACGGCCGTTTCAAGCTGCCGGTGCACGAAGTCGACGAGCGATACAGCACCACAGAAGCCCATGCCCACGGCGCGCGCGACGTGGACGCGGCATCTGCCGCCATCATCCTGGAGCAGTTCTTGAGAGACTTGCCATGAGCCACGCCCGGCCGCCCGAAGGGGCTCTTACCGCAGTGCCACGCACGGAGGTTTGCCAATGAGCACCTTGCACCTCGACGCCGAGGCCTTGTACGCCGACCTGCTGTCGGGCGTGCGCGGCTTGCTTCAACCCAACACGGCCTTGGTGGGCATCTGGTCCGGCGGCGCCTGGCTGGCCGAACGCCTGCAGCGCGATCTGAAACTCGCGGGCGAGCATGGCGTGATTTCCAGCGCGCTGCACCGCGATGACTTCTCGTCGCGCGGCCTGAGCAATGCCGACCCCACCAAGCTGCCATTCGAGATCGATGGGCGCCCGATCGTGCTGATCGACGACGTGCTCTACACCGGCCGTACCACGCGCGCCGTGATCAACGAGCTGTTCGACTTCGGCCGCCCGGAGAGCGTGACGCTTGCCGTGCTGGTCGATCGCGGCGGCCGCGAACTGCCCATCCACCCCGCCTACTCGGCGGCGCGCATCACGCTGCCAAAGGAGCACAAGCTGCGGCTCGCCCGCAGCGACGACGGCCGCTTCAGTTTCGACATCCAAGGACAGACCTGAGCGATGCAACGCAACCCCCAACTCAACAAGCACGGCGAGCTGATTCACCTGCTCTCCATCGAAGGCCTGCCACGCGCGGTGCTGCACGGCATCCTCGACACCGCCGGCACGTTCCTGAGCGTGAACGACCGCGAGGTGAAGAAGGTGCCGCTCTTGCGCGGCAAGAGCGTGTTCAACCTCTTCTTCGAAAACAGCACGCGCACGCGCACCACCTTCGAGATCGCCGCCAAGCGCCTGAGCGCCGACGTGATCAACCTCGACATTGCCAAGTCGAGTGCGGCCAAGGGCGAGAGCCTGCTCGACACGATCGCCAACCTCTCGGCCATGCATGCCGACATGTTCGTGGTTCGCCACAGCGAGAGCGGTGCGCCCTACCTGATCGCACAGCACTGCGCGCCGCACGTGCACGTGGTGAACGCCGGTGACGGCCGCCACGCGCACCCGACGCAGGGCCTGCTCGACATGTACACGATCCGCCACTACAAGAAGGACTTCACCAACCTCACGGTGGCGGTGGTGGGCGACATCGTGCACTCGCGCGTGGCGCGCTCCGACATCAACGCACTCTCCACGCTCGGCGTGCCCGAGATCCGCGCCGTTGGCCCCAAGACCCTGGTGCCTGGCGACCTGAAGGAAATGGGCGTGCGCGTGTGCCACGACATGGTCGAAGGCATCAAGGGTGCCGACGTGATCATCATGCTGCGCCTGCAGAACGAACGCATGAGCGGCGCGATGCTGCCAAGCGCCGGTGAGTTCTTCAAGAACTACGGCCTCACGCCAGAGAAGCTGGCCTACGCCAAGCCCGACGCCATCGTGATGCACCCGGGCCCCATCAACCGCGGCGTGGAGATCGACTCGGCGGTCGCCGATGGCAAGCAGAGCGTGATCCTGCCGCAGGTCACCTTCGGCATCGCGGTGCGCATGGCGGTCATGTCGACCATCGCGGGCAACAACGCCTGATCCCGGAGCGGAGAACAAAAGAAGATGAAAGTCCTGATCAAGAACGGGCGGGTGGTCGATCCGGCGAGCGGCCGCGACGAAGTGGGCGACGTGGCGATCGCAGCCGGTCGCATCGTGTCTCTGGGTGGCACCGTCAACCCCGGCTTCCGCGCCACACGCACCATCGATGCCACGGGCCTGGTCGTCGGGCCAGGGCTGGTCGACCTGGCCGCGCGCCTGCGCGAGCCGGGGCATGAGCACGAAGGCATGCTCGAATCCGAGATGGCCGCGGCCGTGGCCGGCGGCGTGACGAGCCTGGTGTGCCCACCCGACACTGACCCGCCGCTCGATGAGCCGGGCCTGGTCGAGATGCTCAAGTTCCGCGCGCGCAACCTCAACCACTCGCATGTCTACCCGCTTGGGGCGCTCACGCGCGGCCTGACGGGCGAGGTGCTGACCGAGATGGCCGAGCTGACGGAAGCCGGCTGCGTCGGTTTCTCGCAGGCCGAGGTGCCGCTCACCGACACCATGGTGCTGCAGCGCGCGTTGCAGTACGCCTCGACCTTCGGCTACACCGTGTGGTTGCGCCCGCAGGATGCTTACCTCGGCAAGGGCGTGGCAGCCAGCGGCGCACTGGCCACGCGCCTGGGCCTGTCGGGCGTCCCGGTGATCGCCGAGACGATCGCGCTGCACACGCTGTTCGAGCTGATGCGCGTGACGGGCGCGCGCGTTCACCTGTGCCGGCTCAGCAGCGCGGCGGGCATCGAGCTCGTGCGCCGCGCCAAGGCCGAGGGCCTGCCGGTGAGTTGCGACGTGAGCGTGAACCAGTTGCACCTCACCGATGTCGACATCGGCTACTTCAACGCCGCCATGCGCCTCACGCCGCCGCTTCGCCAGCAGCGCGACCGCGACGCGATTCGTGCGGCCCTGGCCGATGGCACGGTGGATGCGCTCGTCAGTGACCACACGCCCGTCGATGAGGACGCCAAGAACCTGCCCTTCGCCGAGGCCGAGCCAGGCGCGACCGGGCTCGAATTGCTGCTGAGCCTGGCCCTCAAGTGGGGCGAGGAGCAGGGCTTGGAGTTGCGCAAGGCGCTCGGCAAGGTCACCAGCGAGCCGGTGCGTGTGCTCGGCGATGCGCTGGGCTCGCTCTCGTCCAGTGCGGGGCGGCTGGTCGAGGGGGGCGTGGCCGATGTCTGCGTGTTCGACCCGAAGGCCCACTGGACGGTGCAGTCTGCGTCGCTCAAGAGCCAGGGCAAGCACACGCCGTTCACGGGCTACGAACTGCCCGCCCGCGTGCGCTACACCCTGGTGGGTGGCCACGTCGCCTTCGAGGCGGGCTGAGCGCGGTGCTGCGCAACCTGCGAGCGATCTGGCGGCTGGCGTGGTGCGTGCTGCACATCGGTGCCGGCCTGCTTCGGTGCGCGGTGGTGTTCCCCTTTGCCAGCCGTCAGTCGCGCCTCGCGCAGACAGGGCGCTGGTGCGCGCGCTTGGCCCATCTTCTGGGCTTGCGCGTTCAGGGCAGCGGCACGCCGCACCACGGGCCGCTGCTGATGGTGTCCAACCACATCTCGTGGCTCGACATCATGGCCATCAATGCGGTTCAGCCGACGCGCTTTGTCTCCAAGGCCGATGTGCGCGCCTGGCCCTTGCTCGGCTGGTTGGTCGCGTGCGGCGGCACCTTGTTCATTGAGCGCGAGCGCAAACGCGATGCACTGCGCGTGGTTCATCAGATGGCCGAGTCGCTGAAGAACGGTGACACCTTGGCGGTGTTCCCGGAGGGCACAACCGGTGACGGCACCGCGCTGCTGCCTTTCCACGCCAACCTTCTGCAGGCGGCCATCTCCGCCGGCGCGCCGGTGCAACCGGTGGCGCTTCGCTATGTCGACGATGACGCAGTGCCGAGCCGTGCCGTGGTGTGGGTCGGCGACACGACGCTGGTCAGCTCGTTGTGGCAAGTCGCGCGGGGGCGGGGGCTCCAGGTCCGCGTCATGCTGCTGCCGGTGATCGACACGGCTGGCGCGGAGCGGCGAGAGCTGTCGGATCGCGTGTACGCGCAGATTGCCGGCGCGCTGGGGGAGTCGGTTGATGAAGTCGCGGCCCACACGGCTGCGGTGGCCCACTGACAAATCGCTGAGGGCTCACCGAGCCCCGTCAGACGCAGTTGATTGGCAGCAGCTTGGCCGGGATGTTCGTGCGGTCGGTACCCAATGCGCGCATGTTCTCGGGTGCGCGCGCATGGCCGCATACCCAGGCTACCGGCACGATCGGAGCGTCTTCCACCACCGCCGGTCGCAAGGTGAGCGTCTTGTCGCGCAGTGCTCCGTTGGCACGGTTGCCGAACACGATGTGGATGGCGCCTGCTTCCACCGTCACCGACTTCACCACGTTGTTGACGATCTTGTCGGCCGCCGGCAGGCCGGCCTCGGTGTTGTCCGCGGGCAGTGTCTTGGTGAGCGCCCAGGCGAGTGCGATCGGGTCCTTCGCGAGCTTTGCCAGCGGCAAGCCTTCGGCGATGTTCTCGCGCACGTACTTCACCTGAAAACTGGGAACGGCCATCAACGCCAGGATGGCGATGATCGCGACGACGACCATCAGCTCGATGAGTGTGAAGCCGCGTTCGGCAGGCAGGGCGCGGGTGGTGCGTTGCATCGCGGCCAGTGTGTCACAGTCGATGCGCGAAGGAGCCTCATGAAACGCTTCGATACCGACGCCACACGTGCTGCACTGCCGTTCGATCGGCTGGTGCCTGCGCTCCAGGACATGTTCGCGAATGGCTGCGAGGTGCCCCCTCGTCATGTGCACACTCTGGCGGAAGGCGGGCCGACGGTCTTGATCATGCCGGCATGGCAGCCCGGCCGCTACTTCGGTCTCAAGACCGTGATGATTGCCCCGGGCAACGCGCAACTCGGCCTGCCCGGCCTGCATTCCACCTACCTGCTGTACGACGCGACAACCGGCGTGCCGCTGGCCGAGATGGACGGCGATGAGATCACTTCGCGCCGCACCGCGGCGGCGTCGGCGCTCGCAGCGTCCCGGCTCGCTCGGCCCGACTCGTGCCGCCTGCTCGTCGTGGGGGCAGGGCGCGTGGCCCGCCTGCTTTCCGACGCGTATCGAAGCGTGCTGCCCATCGAGCAGGTGGAGATCTGGAGCCGCCGCCAGGCATCCGCGCAGGCGCTTGCCGAGGCGCTCGTACGCCAGGGCGTGGACGCCCGCGCAGTCGATGACCTGCCGGCCGCCGTGTCGCGCGCCGATGTCGTCAGCTCTGCCACTCTGGCCACCAACCCGGTCGTGCACGGCGCATGGCTGGCGCCCGGCACGCACCTCGATCTCATCGGCAGTTTCACCCCGTCGATGCGCGAGGCCGACGACGACTGCTTTCGACACGCCAGCCTGCACGTCGACACCGAAGAGGCCTGGCACAAGAGCGGCGACTTGCTCGGGCCGATCTCTCGCGGCGTGTTCACGCCCGACGACGTGCGCAGCACGCTGGCACGCCTGTGCCGAGGCGAGGCGCCGGGCCGGCAAAGCGTGGAGGAACGCACGGTCTTCAAGTCGGTGGGCACCGCGCTCGAAGACCTGGCCGCCGCAGTGCTGGTGTACGAATCGCACGCAGGCTGAAAGCGGTTGCTCCAGGTGACAGCAAGAGGGCGCGTACTGCGCTAACTTGGCCGGCTTGAGCTCGCTCCCCCTCGCCGCACATCTGCGCTGGTTTCGCCACCAGTGGCGGCGGCGCTTTGCGCGACCGCGGGGCGTGTGGCATCTGGCCGGGCCCGTGCTTCTGCAAGAGCTGGCGCTGGTGCTGACGGGCACGGTCGTCATGGCGATGGCCAGCCACCTCGGCGCGGCCAGCGTGGCGGCCATCGGGATGATGGATGCGCTCAACTTCCTGCTCATCGCCGTCTACGGGGGGCTGGCGGTGGGCGCCACGGTGACGGTCGCCCACTGCGTGGGGGCGGGGCGCCGAGGCGACTTGCGGGCCGTGGCCTTCAGTTCGCTGATGCTCGCGCTGGGTGCGGGGCTGCTGGTGGCGCTCGTGCTCTGGAACACGCGCGGCCTGTGGATCGGCATGCTCCTGCCGGGCGCCGAAGAGGCCGTCAAGGTGCAGGCCGACCGATACTTCCGCTGGGTGATCGTGGCCGGCATGGCCACATCCATCGTGCTCGTGAGTTGCGGCGTGTTGCGCGGCATGGCACGCACCGATGCGGCCATGCGGGTGCAGGTGGTGATGGCGCTGTCGCAGATCGTGATGGCGGCGATCTTCATGCGCGGCGAGAACGGCAGCGTCAATGGCGCCGGTGCTGCCTTGCTGCTGGCGCGCATGGGGGGCGTGATGCTCGTGCTCACCGCGCTCTGGCCCACCTTGCGCCGCGGCGAGGGCCACGCGCCGGGCTGGCCCGTGCGCAAGGAGTTCATGGCGTCCATCCTGCGCGTGGGCTGGCCGGCGGCGCTGGAGTCGTCGTTCTTCCACCTGGGCAAGCTTGTCACGCAGACCATCGTGGTGGGCCTGGGCACGACGGCCATGGCAGCCAATTTCATCGCGTTCTACGTGAGCGCCTTTCTGAACACGCCGGGCACCGCACTGGGCGTGGCGGCCACCACGCTCGTCGGGATGCGGCTGGGGGCGGGGCGGGTCGAGGCAGCGCAGCGCGCCTTGCGCCGCGTGATCCGCAGCGCGAACTGGTGCTTGTCGACGCTGGCGTTGCTCGTGCTGCCCTTTTCGTGGTGGCTGGCCGGGCTGTTCGGCAACAACGAAGAGGTCACGCGCCAAGCGGCCTGGCTGATCGCGCTGAGTTGCGTGTTCATGCCGGCATGGGCCGGCTCCTGGGTGCTGCCGGCGGGGCTGCGTGGCGCGGGTGACACCCGCTATGGCCTGCTGGTGGGGAGCTCCACCATGTGGGGGCTGCGCATCGGTGCCGGCTACGTGCTCGGCATCGTGTGCGGCCTGGGCGTCGTGGGGGTCTGGCTGGGGATGTTCGCCGACTGGATCGTGCGCAACATCCTCTTTCGCAAGCGCATGCGCGGTACCGCGTGGACGCGGCACCGGCTCCTGCGCTGACGCTCAGCCCTTCTTGCCCTGGCTGGCCACGGCGGCCGCGGCCTTGGCAGCCGCTTCGACGTCGCCCAGGTAGTAGCTCTTGATCGGCTTGAGGTCGGCGTCAAGCTCATATACCAGCGGGATGCCGTTCGGGATGTTCACACCCACGATGGCGTCGTCGGCGATGTTGTCGAGGTACTTCACCAGCGCGCGGATGCTGTTGCCGTGGGCCGCGATCACGATGCGCTTGCCCGCCTTGATGGCCGGGGCGATGCTGTCGTTCCAGACCGGCAACACGCGCGCCACGGTGTCCTTCAGGCATTCGGTGAGCGGGATGTCTTCGGTCTTGAGCTTTGCGTAGCGGATGTCGCTTCGCTGGCTGAGCGGTGCGTCAGCGGCCAGCGGCGGCGGCGGCGTGTCGTAGCTGCGGCGCCAGACCAGCACCTGTTCGTCGCCGTACTGTTTGGCGGTCTCGGCCTTGTTGAGGCCCTGCAGGCCGCCGTAGTGGCGCTCGTTGAGGCGCCAGTGGTGCACCACCGGCAGCCAGGTGCGTTCCATCTGATCGAGCGTGTGCCACAGGGTCCAGATGGCGCGCTTGAGCACCGAGGTGTAGGCCACGTCGAAGTCGTAGCCGGCTTCCTTCAGCAGGCGACCGGCCTGCTTGGCCTGCTCGACGCCGGTGGGCGTGAGTTCCACGTCGACCCAGCCGGTGAAGCGGTTTTCGAGGTTCCAGGTCGATTCACCATGGCGGATGAGCACGAGTTTGTACATGGCAGGGTCAAGCGCGCGGAGCACGGCAGTCGGGAAAGGGCCGAATTCTATAATTCGCCTTTGCCTCCAACTGCCCGGGCTCCCTCTGTGAAATTCTTTCTCGACAACTGGTATCTGATCGTGGTGGCCCTGATTTCGGGCGGCCTGCTGGCTTGGCCGCGGCTGCGTGCAGCCAGCGGCGGTGGCGAGGTGACAGCGTCCGAAGCGGTGCAGCTCATCAACCGCGAGCGTGCCGTCCTCATCGACGTGAGCGAGCCGGCCGAGTACGCCGCTGGTCACGCCGGCGGGTCCAAGAACGTGCCGCTGGCCAAACTCGAAGCGGGCAGCGACCTGCCGAAGAACAAGACGCTTCCGCTGGTGGTCGTTTGCGCGACCGGCGGCCGCGCGACGCGCGCTGTTGCCATCCTGCGCAAACTGGGCTTCGAGAACGCGCGCGCGCTGGCGGGCGGCCTGAAGGCCTGGCGCGAAGCCAGCCTGCCGGTCGAGAAGTCGGCCTGAACGGAGCCCGCCCATGCAAGCCGTGAAGATGTACACGACGCTGGTGTGCCCGTACTGCCAGCGCGCCAAGCAGATCCTTCAGCAGCGAGGCGTGGACCACATCGACGAAGTGCGGGTCGATCTCGACCCGGCCCAGCGCGCCACCATGATGGAGATCACCGGCCGCCGCACGGTGCCCCAGATCTTCATCGGCGACACCCATGTCGGCGGCTGCGACGACCTCATCGCGCTCGACCAACGTGGCGGCCTGATGCCCCTGCTGCAAGCCTCCTGAGCGTCACAGGCGCTCAGACATAATCCGCCGTTCTGGCCGCGCCCGGTGCGCGGCCTTCCATTTACAAGATTGCGAGACCCACATGGCCGACGAGACCAATGCCACCCCCGTGTTCCAGATTCAGCGCATCTACCTGAAGGATCTGTCGCTCGAGCAACCGAATTCGCCGCAGATCTTCCTGGAACAGGCCCAGCCGCAGGTCGACATCAATCTCGGCCTGGCTGCCGCACCCGTGAGCGATGGCATCTACGAAGTGAGCGTGACCGCCACCGTCACCACCAAGGTCAACGACAAGACGCTGTTCCTGGTGGAGGCCAAGCAGGCCGGCATCTTCGAGATCCGCAACATCCCCGACGAGCAGCTCCAGCCCATCATCGGCATCGCCTGCCCGCAGATCGTGTACCCGTACCTTCGCGCCGTGGTGTCCGACATCTGCACGCGCGCCGGCTTCCCGCCGGTCATGCTGGCCGAAGTGAACTTCCAGGCCATGTTCGAAGCTCAGCAGCAGCAAGCCATCAACGGCTCGGCTGCCCAGCCGAACTGATCGCCGCGCGAACGGCCACGCCAAGGCGATGAACCTCACGCTGCTCGGTGCCGGTGCCTGGGGCACGGCGCTGGCGGTGAACACGGCCGCACGCCACAGCACCATGCTGTGGGTGCGTGATGCGCAGCAGGCTGCGCACATGCAGAGCGCACGCGAGAACGCGCGTTACCTGCCCGGCTCGGCGCTGCCGCCGTCCTTGCAGGTTTCGCACGATTTCGACGCGGCAGTGGCCCATGCACGCGATGGCTTGGTGATCATCGCCACCCCGATGGCGGGCTTGGGCGAGATGCTGCAGAGGCTGCCCGAATCCGATCTCGGCGTGTTGTGGCTGTGCAAGGGGTTCCAGGAGCACACCGGCCTGCTGGGTCATGAGGTGGCGCGCACCCTGCGGCCCAACGCCCGCGTCGGTGTGCTCTCCGGGCCCAGCTTCGCGCAAGAGGTGGCGCGCGGGCAGCCCGCAGCGCTTGTCGCCGCCAGCGCAGACGAGGCGCTGTGCGAGCGGGCCGTGGAAGCTTTCCACAGCGACAGTCTGCGGATCTATGCCTCCAGCGATCCCGTGGGTGTCGAGGTCGGTGGGGCGGTGAAGAACGTGATGGCGATCGCCACCGGTATTGCGGACGGCATGCAGCTCGGCCTCAACGCGCGTGCCGCGTTGATCACCCGGGGCCTGGCCGAGATGACTCGCCTCGGTACCGCGCTGGGCGCGCGGGCCGAGACCTTCATGGGATTGAGCGGCCTGGGCGACCTGGTGCTCACGGCAACCGGAGACCTCTCGCGCAATCGCAAGGTCGGGCTTCGGCTGGCACAAGGGCAGGGGCTTGCGCAGATCCTGCAGGAGCTCGGGCATGTGGCGGAGGGCGTGGCTTGCGCCTCGACTGTGCTACAGCGAGCACGGGCCTGCGGTGTCGACATGCCGATCACCGACGCGGTGGTGCGGGTGCTTGACGGCCGCATCAGCCCTGCACAGGCGATCCAGGAGCTGATGTCGCGCGATGCGCGGCGCGAGGTCTGAGCAAATCCCTCAGCCGCCGCTTTCGTAGCCGTTCTGGCGCCAGGCTTCGAACACGGCCACGGCCACGGTATTGCTCAGGTTGAGGCTGCGCTGGCCTTCTCGCATGGGCAGGCGCACGCGGCGGCTGCTCGGGAAGCTCTCACGCAGTTCAGCCGGAAGCCCCGCGGTCTCCGAGCCGAAGACCAGCCAATCCCCCGCCTGCCATGACGCCGATGCAAACGGCTGGCTGCCATGCGTGGTGAATGCGAACAGGCGCTCGGGAGTGGGCTGTGCCCCTTCGAGGAAGCTCGCCCACGATGCGTGCCGTCGTACCGGCGCGTACTCGTGGTAGTCCAGCCCTGCGCGGCGCAGGTTCCGGTCATCCATCGAGAACCCGAGCGGCTCGATCAGGTGCAGGGCGCAGCCCGTGTTGGCAGCCAGGCGGATCACGTTCCCGGTGTTGGGCGGGATCTCGGGGTGGACCAGAACGATATTGAACATGGGCCGATTGTCGCGGCGCTCAGCCGGCCGGGCGCGGCGTGCGTGCGAGCGCCCAGGCTTCGACATGGGCTGCGCCGGCTGCTTTCAGCGCGGCCGCTATCTCGGCGAACGTGGCCCCCGTGGTCATCACGTCGTCTATGACGGCGACCGAACGGCCGCGCAGTCCGTCCGCACGTCCAGATGCCACCGCGAACGCGCCGCGCACATTGGCAGCGCGCCGATCCAAGGGGAGAGACAGTTGATGGGGTGAGTCCTTGGTCCGTACGAGAAGCCGCGCATCGCTTTCGATGCCGAGCGCCGGGGCCACGCGGCGAGTGATCTCCCACGCCTGGTTGTAGCCGCGTTCACGCAGCCGCTGTGCGCTCAGAGGCACGGGCAGCAGGAGGCTCGGGGGCGAAGCCGTGGTCTCGCGGTCGGCTTGCGTCGAAGCGAGCAAGGACGAAAACACCTGCGCCAGATCCAGAGCGCCGTGAAACTTGAACTGCGTGATGAGGCTCGACCACGGGTGGGCATAGTCGACCGCCGCAATGGCGCGGTCAAAGCGGGGCGGCGCGGTCAGGCAGCTGCCACAGACGGCCACCCCGTCGGGGACCTGGATGGCGCATTGCGTGCATCGCGGCACCCGTGGCGCGAATCGCCGCAGGCAGGCCTCACAAAGAGCCTGCTCTCCCCAACTGCGGCAGACGGCGCACAGGCTCGGCACGTGCTGAAGCAGGCGAGTGAAAAGCATCGGCTCAATATACTGCCGCACTCCATGAGCGCCCCCTCGCCCCCCACCCTGCGGCACATCGATGCGATGTGTGTGCGTGCGTGCCTTCGTCGGGCGGCCCGGGCCCAGGAGGCGCCTTGGCTGCACGCAGAGGTGGCGCGCCGCATGGCGGAGCGCCTCGAGATCATTCGCCTGAAGCCGCAGGCCGTGCTCGACTGGTGGTCGTTTTCTGGAGCAGGGCAGGGGCTGCTCAGGCAGGCGTATCCCGATGCGGGCAGCCTCATCGTCGAACCCACTGAGCCGCTGCGCGAGCGCAGCCGGCAAGCCTCCGTGGCGCCATGGTGGACACCGCGCCGCTGGGTAGGCGCGAGGCCCCAGGTCGTCGACGCCGACGCGGTACCGGCCGGCAGCTTGCAGCTGGTGTGGGCAAACATGATGCTGCACGCGTCGGTCGATCCGCCAGCGCTGTTCTCGCGCTGGCAACGCGCGTTGGCGGTCGACGGCTTCGTAATGTTTTCCTGTCTGGGCCCGGGCACCTTGCGCCAACTGCGAGAGATCTACCAGCGGCTCGGCTGGGGCCCGGCGATGGCCGATCTCGTCGACATGCATGACCTGGGGGACATGCTGGTGCAGGCCGGATTCGCCGACCCTGTCATGGACCAGGAGGTGTTGACTCTGAGCTGGGACAGCCCCGAAGCCTTCTTGAAAGAACTGCGCAGCTTGGGTGCCAATGCGTCGCCTGACCGCTTTTCGGGCCTGCGCACACCGAGGTGGCGCGCGCAGTTGCTGAGTGAATTGAAGACGATGTCCGGGCCGGATGGGCGGCTGAGAATGGAATTCGAGGTGGCGTACGGGCATGCTTTCAAAGCCGCGCCCCGAGCGGCTTTGAGTGCCGAAACCACGGTGTCGCTGGACGACATGCGCGCCATGGTGCGCACAAAGACGCCCCGCCCGTAACGCACCACCCCGAGAAGCAAAAGAGCCTGCGTTAAACTCGCAGGCTTGAAAAAATGCAGGCTCAGCCGAGCCCGCCGGCCTTTGCGCGGGCTTATGGACTCAAGGCTGAAGGTCGGTGCCGAGGGAAAGCTACACGTTCTCAGTCACTGCCGGTGTGCTGGCATCGATGCGAATCTTGAAAACTGAAGCGACCATGATGAAGATGACGAAATCACTTTGCCAGTCTATGTGCATGAGAGTCGGGCAGATGGGCTTGGCCATGAGCGCACTGCTTGCCTCATCTGCCGCCATGGCCGTGAACAACCTGCCGGGCGGTCCGGCAGTCAATCAGCTCGACCTGCACCCGGCCGTCACCAAGATCGCCAGCGAGCAGCAGCATCTTCACTACATGATGATGATCATCTGCCTGGTGATCTTCTTCGCCGTCTTCGGCGTCATGTTCTATTCGATTTTCAAGCACCGCAAGTCGAAGGGCCACAAGGCCGCCAACTTCCACGAGAGCGTGAAGGTCGAGATCGCCTGGACGGTGGTGCCGTTCTTCATCGTGATCGCGATGGCGCTGCCCGCCACCAAGGCCGTGGTGGCCATGAAGGACACGAGTGCCGCCGACCTGACCATCAAGGCCACGGGTATCCAGTGGAAGTGGGGCTATGACTACATCAAGGGCGAGGGCGAGGGCATCGGTTTCCTCTCCACGCTCGACGTGACGCATCGCGAGATGTCCGATGCCGGCAAGCCTGCAGGCGACGACTACCTGCTCAAGGTCGACAACCCGCTGGTCGTCCCGGTCGACAAGAAGGTTCGCATCATCACGACGGCGACCGACGTGATCCACGCCTTCATGGTGCCGGCCTTCGGTATCAAGCAGGACGCCATCCCCGGTTTCGTGCGCGACACCTGGTTCCGCGCTGAAAAGGTCGGCGACTACTACGGCCAGTGCGCTGAGCTCTGCGGCAAGGAGCACGCCTACATGCCGATCCATGTGAAGGTGGTGTCTGCCGAGGACTACACCAAGTGGGTCGACGTGAAGAAGAAGGAGGCCGCTGCCAAGGCTGACGACCCGAACAAGGTCTGGGTGCTCGCGGATCTGGCCGCTCGCGGTGAGAAGGTGTACGCCGCCAACTGCGCCGCATGCCACCAGGCCAATGGCAAGGGCGCGGGCCCGATCAAGCCGCTGGATGCTTCGCCGGTGGTGCTCGACGCCGACAAGGGCAAGCAGATCCACGTCGTGCTGAACGGCCAGAACAACGGCGCCATGCCGGCCTGGAAACAACTGAGCGACACCGAGATCGCCGCAGTCGTGACCTACACGAAGAACGCCTGGTCGAACAAGACCGGCCAGCTCGTGCAGCCGTCTGAAGTTGCGGCCGCCCGCAAGTAAACACCGATCCGCGTACCGAACAGCGCCCCAAAGGAAGAAGACCCATGAGTGCAGTACTCGACCCCCACGGCCACGCGGCCGGCCATGGCCACGACGACCATGCCCATGACGACCACCATGCGCCGCACGGCTGGCGCCGCTGGGTGTTCGCGACCAATCACAAGGACATCGGGACGCTGTATATGCTGTTCTCGTTCGCGATGTTCCTCTTCGGCGGCGTGCTCGCGCTGCTGATCCGTGCTGAGCTGTTCCAGCCGGGCTTGCAGATCGTGAACCCGCAGCTGTTCAACCAGCTGACCACGATGCACGGCCTGATCATGGTGTTCGGCGCCATCATGCCGGCCTTCGTGGGCTTCGCGAACTGGATGATCCCGCTGCAGATCGGCGCATCCGACATGGCCTTCGCGCGCATGAACAACCTGAGCTTCTGGCTGCTGATCCCGGCTGCCCTCATGCTGGTGGGCTCGTTCTTCATGCCCGGTGGCGCACCGGCGGCCGGCTGGACGCTCTATGCACCGCTGACGCTGCAGATGGGCCCCTCGATGGACGCCGGCATCTTCGCGATGCACATCATGGGTGCCTCGTCGATCATGGGTTCGATCAACATCATCGTGACCATCCTCAACATGCGCGCACCTGGCATGACGCTGATGAAGATGCCTATGTTCTGCTGGACGTGGCTGATCACGGCCTACCTGCTGATCGCGGTGATGCCTGTGCTGGCGGGTGCCATCACCATGACGCTGACTGACCGCCACTTCGGCACGTCGTTCTTCAACCCGGCCGGCGGCGGCGACCCGATCATGTACCAGCACATCTTCTGGTTCTTCGGTCACCCCGAGGTGTACATCATGATCCTGCCGGCATTCGGCATCGTGAGCCACATCGTGCCCGCCTTTGCCCGCAAGCGCCTGTTCGGCTACACCTCGATGGTGTACGCCACCTCGTCGATCGCCATCCTGTCGTTCATCGTGTGGGCGCACCACATGTTCTCGACCGGTATGCCCGTGACCGGGCAGTTGTTCTTCATGTACGCCACCATGCTGATCGCGATCCCGACCGGCGTGAAGGTGTTCAACTGGATCGCCACCATGTGGCGCGGTTCGATGTCCTTCGAGACGCCGATGCTGTTTGCCGTCGGCTTCATCTTCGTGTTCACGATGGGCGGCTTTACGGGCCTGATCCTCTCGGTGGCACCGATCGACATTCAGTTGCAGGACACCTACTACGTCGTGGCCCACTTCCACTACGTTCTGGTGGCTGGTTCGCTCTATGCCATGTTCGCCGGCTTCTATTACTGGGCACCGAAGTGGACCGGGGTCATGTACTCCGAGACGCGCGGCAAGATCCACTTCTGGGGCTCGCTGATCGCTTTCAACGTGACCTTCTTCCCGATGCACTTCCTCGGCCTGGCCGGCATGCCGCGCCGCTACGCCGACTATCCGATGCAGTTCGCCGACTTCAACGCACTCGCGACTGTCGGCGCCTTCTGGTTCGGGTTGATGCAGGTTTATTTCCTGCTGTTCATCGTCATCCCATGCATGCGCGGCAAGGGTGCGCCGGCCCCGCAGAAGCCGTGGGAAGCCGCTGAAGGCCTGGAATGGGAAGTGCCGTCGCCCGCACCTTTCCACACCTTCGAGACGCCGCCCAAGCTGAATGCGTCGGCCACCAAGGTCATCGGCTGAGTTCGGTAGAAGCCAACGACCATGACGCCTGAACAGAAGAAGAGCAACAGCCGGCTGGGTTGGATCCTGGCCTCGGTGGCGCTTGTCTTCTTCGTTGGCTTCATGGTTCGTGCCATCTTCTTCGGGCTGTGATGAAAGCCGGCCGTTCACTTCAAGGCGACAACCGCCGCATGGTGGCCAAACTGGCCGTGATTGCGGCGCTGATGTTCGCCTTCAGTTATGGCCTGACCGTGATGTACAAGCAGATCTGCGAAGCGCTCGGCATCAACGTGCTGTCGCTCAGCGAGCGCGCGGTTCCGGGCAACTCGAAAGCGACGCCGGCCAACACGCAGGTCGATCGTTCCCGCACCATCACCGTCGAGTTCGACGCGAACGCCAGCGGCCCGTGGGAGTTCAAACCGGCCCAGCGGTCGCTTGAGGTCCACCCCGGTGAACTGGCAACCGTGATGTACGAGTTCCGCAACGTGCAGAACCGCGTCATGTCGGCGCAGGCCATTCCGAGTTACGCACCCAAGCAGGCCACGGCGTACTTCAACAAGTTGGAGTGTTTCTGCTTCAACCAGTACACCCTGCAGCCCGACGAGTCCAAGCAGTGGCCGGTCGCGTTCGTGATCGACCCGAAGCTGCCGAAGGATGTGAAGACCATCACCCTGTCGTACACCTTCTTCGAAGTGGGCGGCAAGGTGGCGGTCGTCGGCACCAAGGAGCCGGCTCTGTGACGAACGGCGGGCTCAAGGATGCTGTGCAGCGCAAAGGCTCGTTCGGCCAGACCTTGCGCGCCGTGGCGTGGTCGTTCTTCGGCGTGCGCCGATCGACCGAGCATGAAAAGGATGTGGCGCAGTTGAACCCGGTGCATGTGATTGTGGCGGGGCTCATCGGCGCAGTGGTTTTTATCGTGGCTCTGGTGCTGATCGTGCGCTGGGTGCTTGCGAGTGGTGTGGCTGCCTGAGGCGGCACCTGTTCAAGATTCAAAGAGATCCGATTCGTAGGAGAAATCATGTCGGCAGCGACGCATTCGGGACAGACCCCTTACTACTTCGTGCCCGGCCCTTCGCGGCATCCGGTGATGGCCGCTTTCGGCCTCCTCCTGGTGATCTTCGGTGCTGGCCAGTGGATCAACGGTCACGGTTGGGCGGCTTACGTCCTGCTGTTCGGCCTGCTTTGGTGGGCGTTCGTGCTCAAGCAATGGTTCGGTGACGCCATCCGCGAAAGCGAAGGCGGCATGTACAGCGACCGCATCGACGTGTCCTTCCGCTGGAGCATGGCCTGGTTCATCTTCTCCGAAGTGATGTTCTTCGGTGCCTTCTTCGGCGCGCTGTACTGGGCCCGCATGCAATCGGTGCCGAGCCTTGGCAGTCTCGAGAACGCACTCCTCTGGCCTGATTTCAAGGCTGCTTGGCCGAGTTCCGTGCCTGGTGCGACGACTTCGCCGGCTGGCATCGTCGAGCCGTTCTCGACCATGGGCCCCTGGCCCATCCCGACGATCAACACCGCGCTGCTGCTGACGTCCGGCATCACGCTGACGATCGCCCACCATGCGCTGATCGCCGGCCGCCGCGCGAAGACCATCTTCTGGATGTGGGCGACGGTGCTCCTTGGCGTGACCTTCCTCGGTTTCCAGGCCTACGAGTACATGCACGCGTACGCCGACCTGAACCTGAAGCTCAACTCCGGCATTTACGGCTCGACGTTCTACATGCTCACCGGCTTCCACGGCTTCCACGTGTTTGTCGGCATGCTGATGCTGTTGTTCATCACGCTTCGCCTGATGAAGGGGCACTTCACGCCGCAGCGTCACTTCGGCTTCGAGGGCGCGGCCTGGTACTGGCACTTCGTCGACGTGGTCTGGCTGGGCTTGTACATCGTCGTGTATTGGCTTTGAGCGTCAACCGACCTCCATCAAATGCAAAGAGCGCCCAGGGGGCGCTCTTTTGCTTGGGTCACGGTGAACTTCATTGGCCCAGTGGAATCCCCGTCGGACGGATCCAGCCCATCCAGTAGCTCAGCAGAATGCAGAGAAACAACAGCACCGACAGACCCACTCGGACGGCCAGCGCCCGCATCATGTTGCCGGTCTTGGGTTTGCCGTTGCGTCCGTCGCGCATCATGAAGACGCCGGCGGAAGCCAGCGCCATGAGAACGAGGACGAGCGCGATCGCGATGAGGTACTTCATGGCGGTCGATTATTCCACCCGCACCGACCTGGATGGCAGCGCGCCCCATGGCACCGAACCGATCTGACGCACGCCGCCGCGCCTGGATCGTGTTGATCGCCACCGTGATCGGCATGGCACTGACGGCGCGCCTGGGCGTCTGGCAACTCAGCCGGGCGTCGGAGAAAGAGGCTCTGCAGTCGGCGCTTGATTCACGCCGCGGGCTGCCGGAGTTGACCCAGCCCACCTTGCCGCGCGACGAGGCAGCAGCGCGGGCGGAGCACTTTCGTCCGGTACGTCTGCGCGGCGAGTGGAAACAGGGTGCCACGGTGTTCCTCGAGAACCGGCAGATGAACGGTCGGCCGGGCTTCTTCGTGATCACGCCCTTGGTTCTTGCTGCCGGGGATGCGGTGATTGTTCAGCGCGGCTGGATTCCCCGCGACATGCAAGACCGGACGCGCGTGACGACCCCGCCTACGCCACTGGGGCTGGTCGACGTGGTGGGACAGGTCGCCCCTGCGCCGGGCCGGCTGTTCGACTTCGCCGGAGCGGCGGCCTCCGGGGTGATCCGGCAAAATCTCGACCTTTCCGAGTTCGCGCGCGAAGCCGGTGTTGGCTTGCGCCCGTGGTCGGTGATTCAGGCCGACAGTTCCGGCACCGCCGGCGACGGCCTCTTGCGCCAATGGCCGCGCCCCGCGGCCGATGTTCAAAAGCACTACGGCTACGCCTTCCAATGGTTTGGCTTGTGCGCACTCATCGCAGGTTTGTATGTCTGGTTCCAACTCATCCGCCCCCGACGTGAACGGCGGAGCTAATCCGAACGCCAGCGCTGCCGACGCCGGGGGCGCGGGCCTGAGCTTTACGGTTCACTCGATGCCCGCCGCGGCGGTCGAAGGTCGACGCACCCGACACGGGCGCTTCAAGATGCTTCTGGTGCTGCTCGTCTGCGCCGCCCCTGTGATCGCGTCGTACTTCACCTACTTCGTGATCCGCCCCGAAGGCCGCACGAATTACAGCGAGTTGATTCAGCCGTTGCGCCCGATCCCTCCCGACCTGCCCCTGAGCGATCTGCAGGGACAGGCCTTCGCGGCCGCCAAACTCAAGGGCCAGTGGCTGCTGGTGGTGGTGGCCGGCGCCGCATGCGATTCGGCTTGCGAGCGCAGTCTGTGGCTCCAACGCCAGATTCACGAATCGCTGGGCCGCGAGAAGGATCGTCTCGACAAGGTCTGGCTGATCGACGACGCTGCGCCGCCTCGCGCCGAAACGGTCCAGGCCCTCACGACCGGAACGCCGGTGACCGTGCTGCGCGCACCGTCGGCTGCGTTGGCCACATGGCTGCAACCTGCAGCAGGCCGCTCGATCGACGACCACATGTACATCGTCGACCCCATGGGCAACTGGATGATGCGCGTGCCCCCGAAGCCCGAAGCCGCCAAGCTGAAGCGAGATATCGAAAAGCTCCTGCGCGCATCGTCCTCCTGGGATCAGGCGGGCCGCTGACCCATGCCTGCTTCCTACGACCTCAGCCCGCTGGGCGTATTGGTGCTGTTGAGCCTCGTGCTCGGTGCCATTCCGATTGGCTGGATCATGGTGCGACACCGCCACGCTCCGCCCGGCGTGCGCCTGCGCGCGCTGACGGTTCTCACGCTGTTCCTGACTTTCGACCTCGTCGTGTTCGGTGCCTTCACGCGCCTCACTGATTCGGGACTCGGCTGCCCCGACTGGCCGGGTTGCTACGGCAGTGCCAGCCCGCTGGGCGCGCACGCGGATATCCAGGCCGCCCAGACAGCCATGCCGACCGGCCCCGTCACTCACGGCAAGGCCTGGGTCGAGATGGTGCATCGCTACCTGGCCACGGTGGTCGGCGTGCTCATCATTGCGCTCACGATCGGGAGTTGGCGCGCCGCGCGCCGTGGGAACGCGGTGCTGTCGCCGTGGTGGGCCACTGCCACGCTTCTGTGGGTATGCGTGCAAGGCGCGTTCGGTGCGCTCACGGTGACGATGAAGCTGTACCCGGCCATCGTTACCGCGCATCTGCTCGGCGGTCTGGCCTTGCTCGTCCTGCTGGCCGTGCAAAGCCAGGCCCATGTGCGCGCGCCGTTGCATTTGCCCCGCAGACTGCATCGCGCGGTGTGGGTCGTCTTCGGGCTGGCCGTGGTTCAGATTGCACTCGGCGGCTGGGTCAGTACCAACTACGCGGTGCTCGCCTGCCGGGACTTCCCGACCTGCCAGGGCCAGTGGTGGCCCGAGATGGATTTCGAGCATGGCTTCGCCGTGCTGCGTGAACTCGGCGCGGGCAAGGACGGGGGCTACCTTCCGTTTGCGGCTCTCACTGCCATCCACTTCACGCATCGCGTTGGCGCATTCGTCGTTCTGACGGCCATGGCGTGCCTGGCCTGGGCCCTGTTTGCTGCGGGCTCCGTGCCACTGAGGCGCTGGGCTTGGGTGTTGGTGGGCGCCGGCGCCTGGCAACTCGCCACGGGCTTGAGCAACGTGGTGCTGGGATGGCCGTTGGTCGCGGCCCTGGGCCACACCGCCGGGGCGGCGGCGCTGATCACCTTGACGGCCGTGATGCTGGCGCGTGCCCGGCAGGCGCAGGTGGGCTCGTAAAATCGCGAATTCGCTTGTCGCCATGTCAGAACTGCTCAGTACCTCCGCCCCCCCTGTCGCGCGAACTTCGATCACGCGGCAGTTCTACGCGCTCACCAAACCTCGGGTGGTGCAGCTCATCGTCTTCTGCGCCGTCATCGGGATGCTGCTGGCCGTGCCCGGCATGCCCGATTGGCGGCTCGTGTTGCCCGCCACGGCCGGCATCTGGCTGGTGGCCGCCGCTGCGGCCGCCTTCAACTGCCTGGTCGAGCAGCACATCGACGCCAAGATGGCGCGCACCGCATGGCGGCCCACGGCCAAGGGCGAACTGACGAACACGCAGACCCTGTTGTTCTCGGCCGTGCTGTGCGCCCTGGGCAGCGCCATCCTCTACTGGCTCGTGAACCCGCTGACGATGTGGCTCACCTTCGCCACCTTCGTGGGCTATGCCGTCATCTACACCGTGGTCCTCAAGCCGATGACCCCCCAGAACATCGTGATCGGCGGCGCCTCGGGCGCGATGCCACCGGTGCTGGGTTGGGCGGCCATGCGTGATGCGGTCGGCCCCGAGGCGCTCATGCTGTGCCTCATCATCTTTCTCTGGACACCGCCGCACTTCTGGGCGCTCGCGCTCTACCGGGTCGAGGACTATCGCAAGGCGGGCCTGCCGATGCTGCCCGTCACGCACGGCAACGAGTTCACGCGCCTGCAAGTTCTGCTGTATACCTTCGTGCTGTTCGCCGCGACCCTGCTCCCGTTCGTCTTCCGCATGAGCGGGCCGATCTACCTCGTGTGTGCGGTGCTGCTGGGGGCCGGATTCATCGGCTACGCCTGGAAACTGTGGCGGAGCTATTCCGATGCGCTCGCGCGCTCGACCTTCCGCTTCTCCATCGTCCACCTCTCGCTGCTGTTCGCGGCCTTGCTGCTGGATCACTACCTATGGCCACTACTCTGATGACTTCGCGTCGCCTCTTCGTCCTCGGCGCCGCCGCGCTGTTCGCCGGTTGCGACAAGCTGGGCATGGGTGGCGCCAAGCCGAAATTCAACGCGGTCGATATCACCGGCGCGGACTATGGCGCCAAGCTGTCGCTGCCCGACCAGAACGGGCAGGCGCGAACGCTGGGCGACTTCAAGGGCAAGGTGACGGTCGTGTTCTTCGGCTACACGCAGTGCCCGGACGTGTGCCCCACGACGATGGCGGAACTGGCCGAGGTGAAGAAGTCGCTCGGAAAGGACGGCGAGCGCATCCAGGGTGTGTTCATCACGATCGACCCGGAGCGCGATACGCCGGCGGTGTTGAAGGCCTACATGAGTGGCTTCGACCCGAGTTTTGTCGCGCTGCGAGGCACGCCCGAGCAGACGGCGGCCACGGCCAAGGAGTTCCGGGTGTACTACGCCAAGGTCCAGGGCAAGTCCCCCGGCAGCTACACCATGGACCACACCGCGGGTTCGTACATCTTCGATACCACAGGGAAGCTCCGGCTCTTCACCCGCTATGGGACTGGTGCGGCCCCTCTCGCGGCAGATCTCAAGGCTTTGCTGGGCACCGCATAGGGCACGACGGCACGGCACGCAACCGCGAAAGAAAGGCGGCCCCTACGCGGGGCCGTTTTCGTTGGTGGGGTGGCAGCTGGCTGGCGTGTGGCGTGCGTCAAGCGACCGTTTCTGCCAGCGCCTTGCGCATCTTCTTCATCGCAGCCGCCTCGATCTGGCGAATGCGCTCGGCGCTCACGCCGTACTCGGCCGCCAGTTCGTGCAGCGTCATGCCGCCCGAGCTGTCGTCGTTCACTTTGAGCCAGCGCTCTTCGACGATGCGGCGGCTGCGCGGGTCGAGAACGTCCAGGGCCTGGGCGATGCCGTCGCCTGCCAGCCAGTCGCGGCGCTGCGCTTCCATCACGCAAGTGGGTTCAGTGCTTTCGTCGGCGAGGTAGGCGATTGGCGCGTAGCTCTCTTCGCCATCGTCCGTTTGCGGCTCCAGCGCCACGTCACCGCCCGACATGCGGGTTTCCATCTCCAGCACTTCTTCGCGCTTGACGTTGAGCGTGCGGGCCATGGTGTCCACCTCGCCTTGCGTGAGCGTGGTGCGGTGAGTGTTCTCGTCGGGCGATTCTTCCTTCAAGCTTTGCTTCATCGAGCGCAGATTGAAGAACAGCTTGCGCTGTGCCTTGGTCGTGGCCACCTTGACCATGCGCCAGTTGCGCAGGATGTATTCGTGAATCTCGGCCTTGATCCAATGCATGGCATAGCTGACCAAGCGCACGCCTTGCGCTGGGTCGAAGCGCTTGACGGCCTTCATCAGGCCGACGTTGCCTTCCTGGATCAGGTCGCCATGGGGCAGGCCGTAACCGAGGTACTGGCGAGAGATCGACACCACCAGACGCAAGTGCGACAGCACCATCTTGCGCGCGGCGTCGACGTCGCCTTGCTCGCGCAAGTTCTTGGCGCATGACACTTCTTCCTCCTGCGTGAGCAGGGGGACGCGGTTGACGGCGGAGATGTATGCGTCCAGGTTGCCGAGCGAGGGCACCATGGCAAACGGATCGCGCAAAGCCAGACCAGAAGCAGATGACATGTTCATAGCAACATCAGACATCTTTGAACTCCTTTTGTTCCCACCATATTAGCACTCGAGGTTTGAGAGTGCTGATCCGCGACTTCGGTGAAACCAAGTGAGTAACCACTATCTGGAGTTGCAAATAAATTAGCCGAATCGAGTCTCTGCGCTCTCGAGCAAAGCATCGATGACGGCAAGGAGTTGCGCCACGCTCACCGGCTTGGTCAGGTAGCTGTGTGCGCCGGCTTGCATGGCGGCGTCGATCTGAGCCTGCAGGGCGTCTGCCGACACCACCACGACGGGCACCTCGGCCGTGCCGGGGTCGGCCTTGAGGTGCTTGAGCAGCTCCATGCCGTCGATGTCGGGCAGGTGCATGTCCAGAAGCACCAGGTCGGGCCGGCGTGCCCGGATGGCCGCCAAGCCGTCCAGGCCCGTGATGGAGACGTCGAAGCGCACCTGAGGGCGACGCGAGAGGATGCCGCGCATCACCTCGACGTTGGTCGGGTTGTCCTCGACATAGTGAACGCTGCGCTGGTGGTAGTCGTTCGCGATCGGGTGGGGTGTGGGTTGGTCGTGGTCCGCCACCTCGCCCGCGTCGGCGCGGGGCAAGGTGAGGATGAAGGATGAGCCTTCGCCTGCGGCACTTCGGGCACGCAGCGCGCCGCCCATGAGCTCGGCCAGGCGCTGGCTGATGACGAGCCCGATGCCGGTGCCCTCTTGCGCCGTGCGTTCGCGCCCCAGCCGGTTGAACGGCTGGAACAGCTGCGCGAGCTGGGGCGGAGTCATGCCCAAGCCCGTGTCGGTGACGGTGAGCTCGACGCATTCGCGATGGCTGGTGCGCGCGCTGATGTGTATGTGGCCACCGTCGTTGTTGTACTTGACGGCGTTGCTCAACAGGTTGATGAGGATCTGCTTCACACGCGTGCTGTCACCGAGTACGCGTGCCGCGTCTTCCGGTACGTTCTGCGAGACGACGATCCCGCGCCGCTTGGCGTTTTGTTCGAGCAGCGGCAGGGCGGTCGCGAGGACCTCGCGCAGGTCGATCTTGTCGGTCTGAAGGTTGAGCGTGCCGGACTCGATGCGCGAGAGGTCGAGCACGTCGTTGATCATGTCCAGCAGATGCCAGCCGGCGCTCTGGATCTGGGCGACCCAGGGGCGTTGCACCGGTGGCAAGGGGTGGTTCTGATCCAGTTCGAGCAGTTGGGCGAAACCCAGCATCGCGTTGAGCGGCGTGCGCAGTTCGTGGCTCATGCGCGAGAGAAATTCGCTCTTGGCCTTGTTGGCCGCCTCGGCCACCTCGCGTGCGTGTTCGGCGTCGGCCAGACGCAGGTGCTCGGTGATGTCTTCGACCACGCCGACGATGCGGTGCGGCAGCCCTTGCACGTCGGGCAGGAGGGTCACGATGGACTGCACCCACACCATGCGCTGATCGTGTGTCAGGTATCGACCTTGACGGCGGAACACGGGGATCTCGCCGCGTACCAGCTGATTGACGAGCTCGCGGTCCTGGGCACGGTCGTCCGGATGGGTGAGCGCGGCCAGGTTCATCTGCAGCAGCTCTTCGGCGCGGTAGCCGGTGAGCGCGCAAAAGCGCGGGTTGACCTCTTTCACATTGCCTTGCAGGTCGGTGTAGACCACGCCGATGGGCACGTTGTTGAGGATGTTGCGAAAGCGCTGTTCACTCTCTCGCAGATCGGCCTCGGTGCGCTCGCGCTCACCGATCTCGTGTTGCAGGGCGGCGGTGCGGTCGCGCACGGCGGCTTCGATGCGGCGGGTGCGGCCCGTCACCGTCAGCAGCAGCGCACCCAGCATCGCCGTGGCGAGCAGGCCGACCAGCGAGAACAGAAGCGCGTTGAGTTCACGGGCGCCCGGCACATCGCTGGGCGAGGCCGTCACGCGCAGATCCCATTGCCGGCCCGCATAGAAGAAGGGCTGCACGTGCAGCATGCCGAGGTCGAGCGATTCGCACCCCGGCTCGCCGGCCAGGCGGCGGCGCTTGGCCAGCGGATCGGTGTCGAGCACGCACAGGTTCAGGTAGCGAGGCAGGTTCGACTGGAAGGTCTTCATCGCCGCGTCCATGCGCACGGTGACGAAGACCACCCCGCGCGCAGCGCTCGTGCGTTCCGCGGCGGTCGAGGGGCGGCCGTTGTACAGGGCGTGGTAGATCACCACCGAAGTCCTGTCGCCCATCTCCTGTGCCACGCGGAAGCCTGCCGTGGTCACAGGGGCATCGAGCCGCACGGCGGTGTCGATCGCTGCCTGCGCCTCGGGGACGGAGCGGCTGTTCACGCCCAGCGCGCGGGCGTTGAGCGACATGGGCTCGATGTAGCGCAGGACCGAGACGGAGTCGCCCGGCAGGGGGGTGAAGCCCGCGTCGCTGCGGTCGTAGACCCGAAATCCCGGCATGTCTGTGGCTCGTACCCGCGCTTCGTATGCTGCCAGCTCGCCGCGCGGCACGAACTCTGCCCAGCCCATGGCCTGCAGTTGGTCGCCCGCAGCGAGCCATGCCTGGCTGGCGCGGCGCATCTCGTCGCGTGTCACTTCTTCGGAGGCCAGGAAGGCGCCACGCAAGGCTTCCAGAGCGTGCAAGGGGTATTCGAGCTGCGCGGCCATCTTGGCCGAGGCGTTGACGGCGTCGCGCTCGAATGCCGCCTGCAGCCGGTCTTGCTCCCACCGGCCCACTTGATAAATGCCCAGGGTGATGAGCACGGTGGCCAGTGCCAGCGGCAGCCCGACAGTGAGTCGCCGTGACACCCATTCGCTTCGTGGCTGCCCGATGAGCGTGAGCAGCAGTGGGGCGGCGATCAGCACACCCAGGGTGTCGCCCGACATCCATGTCCACCATGTGAACCACAGCGAGCCCAGTGGTTGCTGCGCGATGAAGTACAGGCCCGCGGTGCCGAAGCTGCCGCTGATGGTGCAGGCGACGATGGCGCCCAGGCCCAGAAAGACCGCAATGTCACGCGGCTCGCTCAGGGTGAGGGGCTGGGTGCTGTAGCGGCGCACCAGGGCGGCACCAACGGCGGCCTGCGTGGCCGCGCCGATCGCGGTGACGCATGGGAGCAGCAACAGACCGCCGACGTTCGGCACGCCTCGGTCGTAGGCGAGCAGGGCATTGACGACGAAGGCGCCGAGCGCCACGCCGCCCAGCATGCGCCACCCGTAGGTAAGAACGCTCGCGAGTGCGATTCCGGCGGGCAGGTAGAGCGGAGCCGCGTAGCCGGGCGGGATGGCCAGCCACATCGAAGCCCATCCGACAAGGGCGTAGGCCAGAGCCGTGCCGCCGAGGGCGAGCATCCAGTGCGGTGGCGGGCGTGAAATCGCGGCGGTCGGCATCAGGCGGTATGCGGCATCGTGCGGTGCCAGTGGCACCTGAGAGTCCGGGCGTGCCTGAGCCTACCACCGGGGCCACGGCGCGTCATGCGCCCTGGCCGCTTGCTCAGACGTTGAACAGGAAGTTCAGCACATCACCGTCCTTGACGATGTATTCCTTGCCTTCGGCGCGCATCTTGCCGGCGTCTTTCGAGCCTTGCTCGCCCTTGTAGGCGACGTAGTCGTCGAAGCTGACGGTCTGCGCGCGTATGAAGCCGCGCTCGAAGTCGGTGTGGATCACCCCGGCGGCCTGCGGCGCGGTGTCGCCGATGTGGATCGTCCAGGCGCGCACCTCTTTCACACCGGCGGTGAAGTAGGTCTGCAGGCCCAGCAGGCTGAAGGCGGCGCGGATCAGGCGGTTCAGGCCGGGTTCGTCCTGCCCCATCTCCTGCAGGAACATCAGGCGGTCTTCGTCGCCCATGTCGGCGAGTTCGGCTTCGGTCTTGGCGCAGATGGCCACGACGGGGGCCTTCTGTGCTTCGGCGTAGGCGCGCAACTTGTCGAGCAGCGGGTTGTTCTCGAAGCCGCCTTCGTCGACGTTGCCGACGAACATGGCCGGCTTGGCGGTGATCAGGCACAGCGGCTTCACCACGGCCAGTTCTTCCTTGCTGAAGGCGATGCTGCGCACCGGCTTGGCTTCGTTCAGCGCGGCCTGGCACTTCTGCAACACGTCGACCAGCTTGGCGGCTTCCTTGTCGTTGCCCGACCTGGCGGCCTTGATCGAGCGTTGCAGGGTCTTCTCGACCGTGCTCAGGTCGGCCAGGCACAACTCGGTCTGGATGACCTCGATGTCGGCGATCGGGTCGACCTTGCCGGCCACGTGGATCACGTTCTCGTCTTCGAAGCAGCGCACCACGTTGACGATGGCGTCCGTCTCGCGGATGTGGGCAAGAAACTGGTTGCCCAGGCCCTCACCCTTGGAGGCACCGGCCACGAGACCCGCGATGTCGACAAACTCGACGATCGCCGGCACGATGCGCTCGGGCTTCACGATCTCGGCCAGCAAGCCCAGGCGCGGGTCAGGGAGTTCGACCACGCCCACGTTGGGCTCGATGGTGCAGAAAGGGTAGTTCTCCGCCGCAATGCCGGCTTTGGTCAGCGCGTTGAAGAGGGTGGACTTGCCAACGTTGGGCAGGCCCACGATGCCGCATTTGAGGCTCATGGTGCGTGGGGCGTGTAGAGGGGGGTTCGCGAGGCTCGCGAACGGGGTGGCAATTCTAGTTGGGTGTGCCTCGCGGGGGCATCGGTCACATCAGCCCGGCGGCGGTGGCCGGGTGCGAGTCGAGCGCCTGTTGCACGGTCTCGATCAGCCGCACGCGCCCCACGGGCTTGACCAGCACGTCGTTCATACCGGCAGCCAGGCAGGCCGCGCGGTCTTCGGCGTAGGCGTTGGCGGTGAACCCGATCACCGGCAGATGGCGTGCGTGCTCGCCTGCTTCACCCGCGCGCAGGCGGCGGGTGGCTTCCAGGCCGTCCATGTCGGGCATGCGCCAATCCATCAGCACCAAGTCGAAGCCGCCGCGGGTGAGCTGATTGAGGGCCTCGACACCCGTGCTGGCCGTGAGGACTTTCACGCCAGCACTCTCCAGCATCTGCGAGGCGATCATGGTGTTGACGGCGTCGTCGTCGACCAGCAGCACGCGAGCTCCGTTCAGCCCGTTGCTGAGCGGCCCCATCGACGAATTGCTCGCAGGCGCCGTGCTGGGCGCTGCGCTGGGCAGCGGCAAGCGCAGCGTGACACGGGTGCCCACGCCCGGCTCGCTCTGCAGGGCGAGCTGGCCGTGCATCAGGTGCACCAGCTGGCGCGTGATGGCGAGCCCGAGCCCGCTGCCCGAGTGGCGCCGCGTGACGCCGCCATCGGCCTGATGGAAGGCATCGAAGATCAGCTCCTGGTGCTCGCGTTCGATGCCGATGCCGGTGTCCTCGATGTAGACCTGCAGCTCCTGCGCGACCGGTTCGTATCGAAGCGCGAGGCTCACGTGCCCGCGGTCGGTGAACTTGATGGCGTTGCCCATCAGGTTGATGAGGATCTGCTTGAGACGGAACTCGTCGCCGCGCAGCCATGCGGGCACCGAGTCGTCGACCGCGACACGACAGGCCAGATCTTTCGCCTCGGCAAGGGCGTGCACGGTTTCGAGCATGCCGGTCAGGCAGTTGCGCAGCTCGAAAGGCTGATTGAGGAGTTCGAGGCGACCGGCTTCGATGCGCGAGAGGTCGAGCACGTCGTTGATGAGGTGCAGCAGATGGCTGCCGCCGCGGCGCACCGTCTCGACCAGTTCGCGGCGGTTGGGTTCGGTGAGTTGCGTGTCACGCAGCAGGTCGGCCGCGCCGAGCACGCCATGCAGGGGCGTGCGCAGCTCGTGGCTCATCACCGCGAGAAAGCGCGATTTGGCCGCCGAAGCCTCTTCGGCCGCATCGCGCGCCTGCTCAAGATCGCGCATGCGGCGCGTGACGAGGTCGTCGACCGTCATCGGCTGGCTGCTCTGGTCTTCGAGCAGGCTGTCGATGCCGGGGGCCAGCACCGAGAGCCGCCGCAACTGAAGTGCAATGCCGAAGAGTGCGGCCACCATCAACGCCTGCGCGAACGCGCCGTTGGCATACAGCGGCCACAGTGTCTCGTGCCAGCCGATGGGTTGCGTGTCACTCAACTGCACGATGACCACCGGCAGCGTGGTGAGCACCGCGATCGCCATACTCAGAGCGAGCGCCCGCCATGCCGTCCAGGTGGCAAAGATCAGCAGGTGCGCGCCAATCAGCCAGTGCACCATCGAGGCGGAGCTGTACAGCGATGTATCGGTCGCGATCAGCAGCATGTAGAACATGCTATAGATGAAATACACGCCGAGCCCCACCGCAGCCAGACCCTGGGCGAGCACGAGCTGTCGCTTGTGACGCTTGGCCAGGATCAGCAGGCCAGCGAACCAGGCGATGAGCGCCGGGTAGGCCCAGCGGTCGGATGGGGTGATGTAGCCCAGCGCCGATTCCGCGATCCAGACCACGAGGATGGCCACGATGCCCAGAAAGAAGAGCCACAAGGTGGTGCCGCGCGCCACCAGCGTGATGCCTTTGCGGCCGCGCCGGGCTTCGCGCGCCGGTGGCGGCGCGAGGAGGGGTGACTCATCGACGATCGACATGGTGGGGGCCCATCGCTGCTTTTGAATCGCGACCTATTATGTTGGGCACGCATCGCTCCCGGACTGCATACCATGAAGCTGCTTACCCTCGTATCGCACACGAAAGACCTGGGCGGGGGCTTCACCGTACGACGATTGCTGCCTTCTGCGCAAGCCCAGTCGGTCGGGCCCTTCCTGTTCTTCGACCATTTCGGGCCGATCACTGCGCAGCCGGCCGACAACCACGATGTGAGACCTCACCCACACATCGGGCTGGCAACCGTCACCTACCTGTTCGAAGGCGCAATGATGCACCGCGACAGCACCGGCGTGGTCCAGCGCATCGAGCCGGGCGCCATCAACTGGATGACCGCCGGGCGCGGCATCGTGCATTCCGAGCGCACGCCTGACGACCTGCGCGGCGTGGAGCGGCGTAGCCACGGCCTGCAGCTTTGGGCGGCCGTGCCGGCCGAGCACGAGGAAGATGCGCCTGGCTTCTCGCACACCCCGGCCGACGCAATCCCGTCGACCCTTGTCGAGGGCGTGTCGGTGCGCGTGCTGATCGGCAGCGCGTTCGGGGTCGAGTCGCCGGTGCCGACCCTGTCGCCCACGCTGTACGTGGATTTCGCCATGCCTGCGGGCTGCGCGATCACCGTTCCGGCTGCCGCCGCGCAGCGGGCGCTTTACAGCATCGATCAGCCGTTCTCGATCGAGGGCGACGAGCAGCCCGCGGGCGTGATGGTGGTGCTGCCCGAAGGGACCACGCCCCGGCTGCAGGCGCCGCAGGGGGCGCGGGTCGTGATGATTGGCGGCGAGCCGCTCGGCCACCGTCACATGTGGTGGAACTTCGTCTCCAGCCGCAAGGAGCGCGTCCTGCAGGCCGCCGACGACTGGGCGGCTCAGCGCTTCGAGCGCGTGCCTGGCGAGACGGAGTTCATCCCGCTACCCGAGAAGCGGCCGGCCTGACCCGCCTGAGGATCAGGACATTGCCCGCCACCGCGAGCAGCACACCCAGTCCGGCCAGGGCATCGGGCCGGTAGCTCTCGAACACGGCCGAGACCACCAGCGCCAGGATGGGCGTCATCACGCCGATGGTGCCGGCCGGCCCCGCACCCACGCGCTCGAGCAGCGTGAGGTAGCAGGCGAACGAGACCACCGAGCCGGCGAATGCCATGTACAGAAGTGACACCCACCACGATGCGATCGTGGGCAGCGTGATTGGCTGTCCGGCCACCAGCAGCGCGGTGAACACGGCCAGGCTGCCGTAGAGCATTCCGTAGCCGAGGCTCATCCACATCGGCAGACCGCGCTCGCCGTTGCGGCTGGCGGCGAGGCTGCCGACAGTGGACAGCAGCACCGAGCCCACGGTGAAGGCCGCGCCCAGGAGGGTCGAGCCATCGGCCCGCGTCTTGGCGAATTCAGGCCAGAAGATGAGCGTGACACCCAGCAGGCAAAGCAGGCCGCCCGCGAGAAAGCGGCGCGTGAGTGCGCTGCCGAAGAGCCAGGCCGCCCCGATGCCGGCTGCCAGCGGCGAGGCCGAATAGCCCACGGCCACCACGCCCGAGGGCAGATGCTTCTCGGCGTGGTAGACGCAGATGTACGACACGCCATAGAGAAAGAGGCCCTGCAGCGCGAACCATCCGTGCGCTCGCCAGCCGTAGCGCAGCCTGTCGCCCCGCAATGCCCGCCAGCCCAGCACCGCGGCACCCGCCAGGCCGAAGCGCATGGCCACGCCGAACTCCGGTGAGGTGACGCCGATCTGGTACGTGATGGCGTACCAGGTCGTACTCCACACGAGCACGCAGATCGTGAAGAGGCCCCAAGCGGGCAGGCGCTGCATTCGGAGCGCTCAGTCGAACCTGTAGCTCGCGCTTCCGCCCATGCCCACGCGCAGGCCGCAGTCGATGCCTTCGACCATGACGGCGTTCATGCCGAACGTGATGGCGCCGTCCAGCCCGGCATCCGCACGATAGGTGCTCAAGGTGTCGCCGGGCTCGTGACCGGGCTCGCCGGTGAGCGGGTTCACGTTGGGGATGGGGCAGCGCGCGCAAGGCTTCACGAGCTTCAGTCGCACGGTGCCCTCGGGTGTGTCGAAGCGGATCTCGTCGAGGTGGTCTTCGCCGTGGGCCTCCAGGCCCGAGAGCACGAGGTTGGGCCTGAATCGCGCCATCGTCACCGATGCGCCCTGGCGTTGTGCGAGGCGGCGGTTCAACTCTTCGAGCGAGGCCTCGGACGCCACAAGAATCGGGAAGCCGTCGCTGAAGGCGTTCTCTGCGTCGATGTCGCCTGCCCACTTCTTGCTGGACAGGCGCTTTTGCTCAGGGTCGAAGCGCACCAGCCGCACGCGCTGGCCGAGGAAGTCGCTGAACCACTGCGCGGGCAGGCTGCCCATGTCGTAGGCCGCGACCTCGTCGTCCCAGACGGTCACGCGAACGGGCGCCTCGACCGCGTCGATCGCCAGGTGCAGCGCCAGCATGCCTGGCGCGCGCAGCACCACCTCGGTGTGCTTGAGCGTCGGCTGGATCAGCGCCATGCGAGGCAGCTCGCGCTGGGTGACGAAATTGCCCTGCGCGTCGACCAGCATCCATGCGCGGTCGAGTTCGAGGCCGGTCTCGATCAGCAGGGATTCGTGCAGGCTCACGCCCGCGCAGCTCTTGACCGGGTAGACGTTCAACCCGGCCACCTGCACGGTCACGTCACCGCTCTCGTTCCCGTGGTCGCCGCTGTTTTCGATGCTCACTTGAACAACCCCTTGATACGTTCTTTCAGTTTCTCTTTGGCCGCGTCGCGCGCCGCGTCGGCCTCGCTGCCGCTTGCCGCACTGGCCGCGCCGGGCAGCCCGAGCTTTTCGAGCAGCTTGTCGCGCACTTGGGCGCCGGCTTCGGTCTTGAGCAGCTGCGTGGCCACCGAAGACCACTCGATGCGCCACTCCATCGCCTCCAGCGGCCCGCTCAGGTGCACTGGCACCGTCAGGCCGCGCAGCGAAGCGAGGTCGGCGCCTTCCTGGCCCTTGGAGGTGGACACCACGGTGGCGCGCGCGGTGTAGTCGATCTGGGCCTTGCCGATGTCGATGGCACCGTCACCGCCGATGCGCAGGAAGGGGCTCTTCACGTCGAGGTCCTTGCTGCGGGCCACGCCGGTGGCGATCTGGAAGCTCGCCGACAGCTCGGAGAAGTCGGTCTTCTCGGTCAGGCTCGCCTTCTGGCGCTCGTCGGCGCGCTTCATGCCAATCACGGCCTTGGCCTCGCGCAGGCGCTGGGCGAGGTTCACGCCCTTGATCGCGCCGTCGCGCAGCTGCAAGCCGGCCACACCCTTCAGGCGAGACTTCAGTTCGTTGACGCTGGCGCCCGCCGTGTCCACATCGAGCCTGACGTTGCCGGTGCCTTCGAGCACGTCCTTCTGCGCCACGTCCTTCAGCAGCGCGTTCACGTTCACGCCGGTCGCTACGGCCGTCACCGCCACGCGGCTCGCCCGCGCGTCGGCCAGCCCGGTGGCGTTGAAGCTGCCGCCCCAGGTCTTGCCAGTGAACTGATTGATGCGCAGCATGCCGCCTTCGAGTGTGGCGCCGACGCTGGCCTCGGCGACGCGGTACTGGCGGTACGCGAAACTCCCGGCTTGCAGGTCGAACCGGCCCTGCAATGCGCGCAGGGCGGAAAGATCGACGGGCGTGTCGTCCGCACGCTGGCCGGCCGCACCGCTGGGGGCAGGGGCCGACGCCGCTGCCTCGGCGGGCAGGAGCCGGTTGAGATCGAGAGAACTGAACTGCGCGCGGGCGTTGACCGTGAGCGGCGTGGTGGCGAGGATCGCGCTGCCGTCGCTCGTGTAGGGGTTGTTGTTCACGTGCCCCTTGAAGGCCCAATGCGCCGCCTGCGACGAGGCATCGGCCTTGCCGCTGATCGTGAGGACCAGAGGCTGCAACGAAGGCTCCTGCAGCTTGAATTGCGATTCGATGTCGCTAAGCGCCAGCGAACCGTCCGCAGGCGAGAGCAGCAGGGTCGCACTCGCCACGCCACTCAGAGCACGTGGGCCGCTGCGGCCCTTCAGCGTGGCCTCGGCATTGGGCACCACGATGCGCGCGTAGCTACCGCTCGGCGCCGCTGTCTTGAAGCTGGCCTCGAAGCTGTTCGGGCCTTGCATCTGCAGCCGCCCGCTCAGCGGGCTGCCGGTGAGGCTCTCGCCCTTGACCGAGAGCGCCGGCCAGTCGAGCTGCAGGCTCAGAGGGTGCTCGCCGCGCGTGCCCGCGAGCTTCACGTCGAGATTGGAGAACAGCAGGGCGCGTTGCCCCGGGTCGTACGCGAATTGCTCCACGGTGAGCGTCGAATTGGCCAGGCGAAGCGTGCCCAGGTTGGCCGCGCCGGCGAGCTCGACTGTGTTGGCTTGCAGCGTGCCGTGCGTGGCGTCATAGGCGAGGTCGCCGCGCAGCGTGGCATCGGCCGCCTGCACGCCGGGCAGGTCGCCCTTCCAGCCGAGCTGCATGTCGCGCAGGCGCATGCCCTTGGCGGCCACGTCGGGCGTGAGCCGGGCGCTACCGTTCAAGGCACCTTGCACGGCGGGGGAACGAAGCGCGAGCTGCGCCTCCAGTTCGATCTTGGACTCCACTTGATCTGCCAGGCGCCCCGTGCGCAGCGATTTGAGCGACACCACGCCGTTGATCTGCGTGGGTTCATCGTGCACCGCGAGCCGAAACTCATCGAGCTGCACGCCGCTGACGTCGAATCGCATCGTGGGCGCGTTGGACTCGGTGCCCTGGCTCGCCTGGGGCGGTGCCGGCGCGTTGGTGTTGCCATCGTGCGCGAGCAGGTCATCCAGGTTGCTGACCCCTTGCGCGGTGCGCCAGTAGTTGATCCGCACGCCGCGCGCATGCACGCGATCGACCACCACCTGCTTGCGCAAAAGTGGCCAGATGGCCACGGACAAGGCCGCTTCGTCGAGCCCGAGGAATTCTTCGGTGCGGCCCTTCTCGCTCAATGTGACACCGGTGACCTGAATCGCCAGCCGGGGGAACACCGTGAGCCGGATCGGCCCGTTGACCACCAGGGTCCGGTCGCGGTTCGCTTTCATCCACGCGATCGCCAGGCCCTTGTAGGCGTTCGCGTCGAAGCTCGCCACCAGGTAGGCGAGCAGACCACCGAACAGCAGCACGAGCGCCCCGATGCCGATCAGCACCTTGCGCATCCAGGGGGACTTCATTCGATCGCGGGGCCCCTTGTGGGGGCTTCATCTGAGAGGGGAACCACCGATTCTGCCCTGCGCGCTTCACCGCACGCCCGTCTCTACAATCCAACGGCTATGAATCGTTTCGATGTGTGTGTGCGTGGAGCGGGGGTCGTGGGGCAGAGCCTCGCGCTCGCATTGGCACGCCAGGGCCTGCAAGTGGCGCTGGTGGCCGATGCCGAAGCCGCGGCGCCCGCGCGCGAGGACGTGCGCGCTTACGCGCTGAACGCGGCCTCGGTCGAGTTGCTGCGCAGCCTCAAGGTCTGGGACGCCCTGCCGCCGCACGCCGCCACGCCGGTCTACGACATGCACATCGAAGGTGATGACCCCGCAGGGGTGCTGGAGTTCTCGGCCTGGCAGCAGCAGCTTCCCGAACTTGCCTGCATCACCGATGCGGCGGTACTCGAGCAATCGCTCGCATCGGCCGTCCGGTTTGCGCCGCATGTCACCTTGTGCTCCGGCCCAGTGGAGGCCGCGCTGACCGCGGTGTGCGAAGGCAAGGCCTCGAAGGTGCGCGATGCACTGGGCGTCGTATGGGAGCACCAACCCTACGGCCACCGTGCGATTGCCGCGCGGCTGACGAGCGAGCGCGCCCACGCCAACACGGCGCGACAGTGGTTCCGGCAGCCCGATGTGCTGGCTTTGTTGCCTTTTGATACGCCGGAGCCCGGGCACTCGCATGCGCTGGTGTGGTCCATGCCCGAAGCTCGCGCGCAGGAACTGCTCGCGCTCGATGCGGTAGCCTTTGAGCAGACCTTGAACGAAGCCACCGGTGGCGCCTGTGGCGCATTGCGGCTGGCCAGCGAGCGCGCCAGCTGGCCGCTGACTCTGGCTCGCGCACAGGCTTGGAGCGGCCCCGGCTGGGTGCTGCTCGGCGACGCGGCGCACGTGGTGCACCCGCTCGCCGGCCAGGGCCTGAACCTGGGGCTGGCCGATGTGGCCGCGTTCACCAAGATCCTTTCCGAACGCGAAGCCTGGCGACCGCTGGGTGACGCGCGCCTGCTGCGCCGCTACGAACGGCAACGCATGGTGCCCACCTTGGCCATGGGGCAGCTCACCGATGGGCTGCTGCGCCTCTTTTCTCAGGAGCAGCCTGCATTGCGGGAACTTCGCAATCGCGGCATGACTCTCGTCAATCACCTATCTCCCTTGAAGCGCTGGCTCACCTCGCGCGCATTGGGTTCCTGAAAGCTCACCATGTCGTCCAGATTCCACGCCCGTACCCTGCTTGCCTTCGCTGCCGCCCTCTTGTTGGCCCACACGGCCTTCGCCGACGAGGCGCAGATCCGCAAGACGCTCGCCGAGCGCTTCCCCGAGTGGCCCAAGATCGATGAAGTCAGCAAGACGCCGATTGCCGGCCTGTACGAAGTGCGCCTTGGCACGCAACTCTTCTACACCGACGAGGCTGGCAACTACCTGATCGACGGTCACCTCGTCGAATCGAAAACCCGCACCAACCTCACCGAGGCGCGCGTCAACAAGCTCACCGCCGTCGAGTTCAGCCAGCTGCCGCTGAAAGACGCCTTCATGTGGAAGAACGGCACCGGCGCGCGCAAGATCGCCGTCTTTGCCGACCCGAACTGCGGTTACTGCAAGAAGTTCGAGCGCGACCTGCAGAAGATCCAGAACGTCACGGTCTACACCTTCCTGCTGCCGGTGCTGGGTGGTGACTCGCACCAGAAGGCAGAAGACATCTGGTGTGCCAAGGACCCGTCCAAGACCTGGCTGTCGTGGATGCTCGACGGCAAGATGCCGGTCAAGAACATGGGGGCGTGCAAGACACCGCTCGAGCGCAACCTCGCATTCGCGCAGAAGTACCGCATCAACGGAACGCCGGCCATCATCTTTGCCGACGGCACGCGCGTGCCGGGTGCAATGAACGCCGAGCAGATCGAGAAGCAGCTCGTCGCCAGCGCCGCCGGCAAGCCCGCCAACAACTGATCCCCGCTTGATGGTCTCCTACCGGCTCGAGATCGCCGACGCACACGCCCACCTCTTTCGCGTCACCCTCACTGTTGCGAGGCCGGCCGCCACCCAGCGGCTGAGCCTGCCGGCCTGGATACCCGGCAGCTACCTGGTGCGCGAGTTCGCGCGCCACCTCTCGGGCCTGCAGGCCCGGCAAGGTACGCGAGAAGTGCCGCTCACCCAGATCGACAAGGCCACCTGGGACGCCGCCTGCAGTGGCAACGCGGCGTTGAGCGTGAGCTACCTGGTCTACGCGTTCGACAGCTCGGTGCGCACCGCCTTTCTCGATGCGCGCCGCGCCTTCTTCAACGGCACCAGCGTCTTCCTGCGCGTGCACGGCCGCGAAGCCGAGCCACACCGCGTGGAGATGCGCGCGTTGCCCAAGGGCTGGGACGTGGCCACCGCCTTGCCGGCGCTGCCCGGAAAGAAGGGCAGCTACGAAGCCGCCGACTACGATGAACTGGTCGACCACCCGGTCGAGATGGGCCGCTTCTGGCGAGGCGAGTTCAAGGCGGCCGGCATCTCGCACGAGTTCATCGTGGCGGGAGCCTTGCCCGATTTCGACGGCGAGCGCTTGCTGGCCGATACGCGCCGCATCTGCGAGGCAGAGATTTCGTTCTGGCACGGCAAGAAGAAGAGCTTCTTCAAGCGCTACGTGTTCATGCTCAACGCGGTGGACGACGGCTACGGCGGCCTGGAGCACCGCGCCAGCACCGCGCTGATCGCCTCGCGGCGCGATCTGCCGCAGCGTGGCAAGAGCGAGCTCACCGACGGCTATGTGACGCTGCTCGGCCTCATCAGCCACGAGTACTTTCACACCTGGAACGTCAAGCGGCTGAGGCCGTTCGAGTTCACCTCGCTCGACTACACACGCGAGAACTACACCGAGCTCTTGTGGTTCTTCGAAGGCTTCACCTCGTACTACGACGACCTGCTGTTGCAGCGCGCCGGGCTGATCGACGATGCCCGTTACCTCAAGCTCATCGGCAAGACGATCTCGGGCGTGCTCGGCATGCCGGGGCGCAAGGTGCAAAGCGTGGCGCAGGCGAGTTTCGACGCCTGGGTGAAGTACTACCGCACCGACGAGAACACCCCCAACGCCACCATCAGCTACTACACCAAGGGCTCGCTGGTGGCCTTGGCGCTCGACCTCACGCTGCGCGCCGAAGGGCATGGTTCGCTCGACGATGTCATGCGCCTGCTGTGGGAGCGCAGCACGGGCGGTCCGATTTCCGAAGCAGACATCGCGCAGGCCCTGGCCGATGTGGGTGGGCGCTCGTATTCGAAGGAGTTGCAGGCGTGGGTGCACGGAACCGACGATGCGCCCTGGCGTTCGCTGTTGGCCAAGGTTGGCGTGAACTGGGCGCAGCAGACACCTGCGGCGGCGCAACGCATCGGGCTGCGCGCCTCCGAGAGCGCACTCACCGGCATCAAGCTGACGCACGTGCTGCGCGGCAGCGCGGCCGAGGCGGCTGGTCTCGCGCCGGGCGATGAACTGATCGCCGCCAACGGCTGGCGCTTGCGCCGCGTCGACGACCTCACGCGCCTGGTGCCTGCCGATGGGTCGGTAGAGCTGCTGGTGTCGCGCGACCAGCGCATGCTCACGCTGCCGCTCGCCTTGCCTTCTGCGCCTGACAGCGGCGCGGTGTCGCTCACCCTGGCCGCGGCCGACAAGGCGCCGCCGGCCGCTCTGGCGCTCAGGCGCGCATGGCTGCCGACCTGAACCCTCTGCGCCGCCGCGTGTTGCAGGCGGCGGTGGTGGGGGTGGTGCTGGTGCTGCACCTCGTGGCGGCGGATTGGATCACCCGCCACTTGCCGCGCGTGGCGTCCGAGTCGGAGATGCCGGCGCGCATCCAGGTCAGCTATGTGCGCGAGATGGAGCTCCAGTCGCCGCCTGAGCGTGTGGCGCCGCCCGCACCTCCAAAGCGCCGTGCGCAGGCGGCGCGGGCGCTTGCGCCGGCCGCATCCGCCGCTGTGCCGCAACAGCCCGAGCCGGAGCCCGACCCCGGGCCGCCAAAGCCGGAGCGGCCCGAGCCCCAGCCTGCCGAACCCGATGTGCTCGCAGAATCGGTGGCGCAGGCGGCTTCTGCGCCCGCCGACGATGCTGGTGCGCCGGTCGCGCAGGCCAGTGCCGCAGCGTCGTCGCCCGACCCCGCAGCTGAGCCGTTCGAGTGGCCCGTATCGACCCGCCTGCGCTACGAGCTGATCGGCAACTACCGCGGAGAGGTGCGCGGAGAGGCGCAGGTCGAATGGATTCTTGCTGGCGACCGCTACCAGGTGCACCTGGATGTGTCGGTCGACATGATCGCCTCGCGCCGCATGAGCAGCGACGGCCGCATCACCCCGCAGGGGCTGGCGCCTGTGCGCTACGACCAGGAGACGCGCGTGCCTTTTCGCGGGCCGTCACACAGCGTGGTGCGATTCGAGGGCGAATCCGTCGTGCTGACCAACGGGCGTGTGGTCGATCGTTGGCCGGGCGTGCAGGACACCGTGAGCCAGTTCGTGCAGCTGAGCTGGCTGTTCGGCACGCAGCCCGGGCGGCTGCGCGTGGGCGAACGAATCGAGTTGCCGCTCGCGATGCCGCGCAGCGTGTCGCTCTGGGCCTACGAGGTGCAGGGTGAAGAGCTGTTGCGCACGCCTTTCGGCGAGGTGCAGGCCTTCCACCTGAAGCCGTTGCGCGAGCCGCGCGAGGGGGGCGACATGACGGTCGATATCTGGATCGCCCCCCAACTTCGCTATCTGCCGGTACGCTTTCGCATTCGGCCCGACCCCGAGACGCATCTGGATCTGACGCTCGACCGCCGGCCCGAACTGGCCGAGCGGCTGCCCAACTGACGAACACTCACCCTGGAGAGACGACCATGAGCTACGAATGCATCCTCACCGAACTGCGCGGCGCGACCGGCCTGATCACGCTCAACCGCCCCAAGCAGCTCAACGCGCTGAACGACACGCTGATGAACGAGTTGGGCGCGGCCCTCAAGACTTACGACGCGGATGAGAACGTGCGCTGCATCGTGATCACCGGCAGCGAGAAGGCGTTCGCCGCTGGTGCGGACATTGCGGCGATGGCCAAGTGGAGCTACATGGATGTCTACAAGACCGACTACATCACCCGCAACTGGGAGACGATCCGCGGCATCCGCAAGCCGGTGATCGCGGCGGTGGCCGGTTTCGCGCTCGGGGGCGGCTGCGAGCTCGCGATGATGTGCGACTTCATCATCGCTGCCGACACGGCCAAGTTCGGCCAGCCCGAGATCAAGCTGGGTGTCATCCCGGGTGCCGGCGGCACGCAGCGCCTGCCGCGCGCCGTGAGCAAGGCCAAGGCGATGGACATGGTGCTCACCGGCCGCATGATGGACGCCGCCGAGGCCGAGCGCGCCGGGCTCGTCTCGCGCGTGGTTCCGGCTGCCGAGCTGCTGGACGTGACGCTCGCCGCTGCCCAGACCATCTGCGAGTTCGGCGGCCCGAGCGTGATGATGGCCAAGGAGGCGGTGAACCGCGCCTATGAAGGGCCGTTGGCCGAAGGCATCGTGTTCGAGCGGCGCGTGTTCCATTCGCTGTTCGCGACCGACGACCAGAAGGAAGGCATGGACGCCTTCCTGGCCAAGCGCAAGGCCGAGTTCAAGCATCGGTGAGCAGCCACCCACCGCTCGGGCTGAGGCGTCGAAGCTGGGCACGGCCTGGGCAGGCCTTCGATACCTCAGGCTGAGCGGAGTGGCAGTCCGGCAACCCGAACGGTCTCAGTAGCTGCGCCCGCCCTTGAACTGCGCCTTGGTTGTGCGGGTGCGCACCGCGGCCCGGTCGATCGCCGCGAACGAGGCGCCCGCGTGCGCGTGGCACACCGCCAGGCCGAGTGCGTCGGCGGCGTCCTTGCCCGGCAAGCCGGGCAGCTTGAGCAGGCGTTTCACCATCTCCTGCACCTGCTCCTTGCGCGCATGGCCGGCGCCCACGATGGCCTTCTTCATCTGCAGCGCGGTGTACTCGGATACATCGAGACCACTGGCCACCAGCCCGGTGATGGCCGCGCCGCGCGCCTGCCCCAGGAGCAGCGTGCTCTGCGGGTTGACGTTGACGAACACGATCTCCACCGAGGCGCAGTCGGGCTTGTAGCGCGCGGTGATCTCGCGCACGCCCTCGTAGATGATCTTCAGGCGCTGCGGCAGTTGCCCCACATCGGCCGCATCGGTCTTGATGGTGCCGCTCGCCACGTAGTGCAGCGTGCTGCCCTCGACGTCGATGACGCCGAAACCGGTGGTGCGCAGGGCGGGGTCGATGCCGAGGATTCGCATGAGGCCGGCGATCAGGCGCCGAAGTACCAGCGGACCGAATGGAAGAACACCGGCGCGGCAAAGCAGAGCGGCGCGACACGGTCGAGCAGGCCCACAGCGCCCGTCACGGAGGCGCGGCTGCCCCAGTGGCGCACGCCGGCGTCGCGCTTGAGGGCCTGCATCACCAGCGCACCCATCGTGCCGCATCCGCCCGCGATGAGGCCGATCAGGACTGCCTGCGGTGCCTTGAACGGCGTGATCCAGAACAGCAACCCGCCGATGACACCGGAGGCCAGCATGCCCAGGCCCCACGCGCGCCAAGAGAAGTTGCGGCTGATCTGGCGCGCAACCGGGCGGCGGCGCAGGCGGTGGCTGGCGGTCTGCTGCACGATCTGCGCCGTCACTACCACCATCACGATATAGAGCACCAGAAAGGCGCCACGGTCTTCGTAGCCTTTGAACTCGAGGAGCAGCAGCGCCGGTGCGTGGCTCATGCCGTACACGCACACCATGGTGCCCCACTGGATCTTGGCGGTGCGTTCGAGAAAGCGCGTGTGATCGTTGCCGAGCGCCGCCAGGATCGGCAGCGCGGTGAAGGCGTAGACCGGGATGAACACCGAGAACAGGTCGAAGTAGCGCGCCCCGGCGAGCACGTACTGGATCGGCAGCACCACGAAGAACACCGCCAGCAAGGCGCGGTGGTCGCCGCGGCGCGTGTGCGTGAGCGTGATGAACTCGCGCAGCGCCAGGAACGACACCACCGCGAACAGGAGCGTGGAGCCGACCGGCCCCGAAGCCCACGCCACCCAGAACAGGAGCGTGCCCAGCCAGAGCGCGCGCAGGTCGAATTGCAGCGCCTCATGGCGGCGTTGGCGCTGGGGCGGCAGGTCGGTGAGCGAACGCGCGAACGCGGCCACGGTGGCCATCGTCAGCACGCCGAAGATGATCACGAACAGCAGGGCAATCTGCTGCGAGATCGTGAGGCTGCGCAACCAGCTTCCCATCAGGCTGCCACCTTGGCGAGTGCCATGACGGCATCGCGCGCACGCGCGAGAAAGGCGCGCTTGTCTTCGCCGGGCTGCAGCGGCACGGGCGCGCCGAAGGTCACGGTGCACAGCAGCGGCACCGGAACGACCTCGCCCTTGGGCATCACGCGCTGCACGTTGTCGATCCAGGCCGGAATGAGTTGCACATCGGGGAACTGCTCCGCCAGGTGGAAGAGGCCGGCCTTGAACGCCTGCGGCTCACCCTTGTTGCCACGCGTGCCCTCGGGGAAGATCACCAGCGAGTCGCCATTGCGCAGTGCTTCGACCAGTGGCTCAAGCGGATCTTCATCGTCGGTGCGCACGCGGCTCACGTAGACCGCGTTGAAGACTTCGCGCGTGATCCAGTGCTTGAGCGGCGAGGCTGTCCAGTAGTCGCGCGCCGCGATGGGGCGGGTGTGTGCCCGCAGGTCGCGCGGCAGCGCTGCCCAGATCAGTACCCAGTCGAAGTGGCTCTGGTGGTTGGCAAAGTAGATGCGCTGCTCGGCCTTGGGCGGGCTGCCGTACCAGTGGCCTTGCGCGCCTGTGATCAGCCGCGCGAGAAAGGCGAGACACAGGCCGGTGACCGTAGGGAGTGACATGCGGCGATCTTACGCAGCGGCGGCGTGTGAAAGACACCCCATGAAGGGCAGGCCCCCGGCGCAGTCGTCGTCTGCCCCACATGGCGACGTTGCAGGGCGCAGCGAAGCGATGGCATCGAAGCCGATCGCGTCGACCGGTGCCTGCCAGAGCGCGTGGCTGATGCGCTGCTTGAACCCCTCGGCGTCGGCCGCGTGGTCTGGCAACAGGGGGCCATTGAGCGCGATGAATCGCAGCAGCGAGGCCACGTCCCGGCGGAGCGATGCCTGGTAGCGCCACAGGTCGATACCGAGCGAGCGCCCCAGCCAAGCGAGGTGGATCAGGCCCTGTGCGAGAAAGAGGCTGTAGTGCAGGGGCCGGGTTCGCTGCAGTTCGAGTTGGGGCACGGCGAAGGCGCTGAGCTGCGACACCAGCCGAAGCGGCAGATCGGAGATCACTTTCGCGGCAAGACCGTTGCGCCCGACAAAGGCCGCCAGCGTGGCCACCAGCAGGTCGTGCCACACCGCAATGTTGTTGGGCTGGCGGCCGACCTGGCGCTGCTCGATGTCGACCACGAAGGCTGCGAACCATGCCTTGATACCGCTCAGCTCCTGATCACTCAGAGCACCGGCCCTCCAGGTCAGCGTGACCGCATCGACGAGCGCGCAGAACCCGCGGAAATCGACCACGCCCCACGGGGTGCCCACTCCGTCTTTCCCTGGGGTGACCTGCGCGTATCGCATGTGTGGGTTCATGCGCGTTGCGGGGTCGACGAACCACGTGCGCAGGATGCGGGCGGCATGAGCGAAGTAGATCTTCTCACCGCTCAGACGGCCGGCCAGCGCACTCGCGCAGGTGTCGCGCACCATGTGATCGAGCGCGGCCCGGTCGTTGCTGTGGCTTGCCGCGTGCCCGGGCGTCGATTCTGCGCTTCGCACGCCGTCCAGGTATTGAGTCGAACCATCGGCCGTGCGGTGAAGGTAGGGGGCGAAGCTCAGGTAGTCGGCGCTCTGGCCGCTGGCCGCACAGCCTGTCTTGGCTAGGATCGTGGGGATGGGGCGCGAGACGGCATCCCGCGCCTGGGCAAGAACATGGGCGAGCACCGCACTGGATGCAGACGCGAGTGCGGCTTCGGAGTAGCACAAGAGGCGGCCCGCGGGGTTGTTCGCGGAAACGATCCGTTCATCCAGCCGGCGGCACAACTGCTCCACGCCCAGGAAGCGCGTGCGCCAGCGCAGGCGTTCGTTTGTCTCGACCGAGTCGTCGCAGCCGGCCTGCAATCGCGCCACCCAGGCTCCCTGCACGAATCGACCGGGCTGGGCGCCGGTCAATGGCAGCGCCAGATCCCAGGCCGCGGCGCGCCACCCCTGCCACGCGCCGGGTACGCTCAGGCGCGACAACAACTCGCCCTTGTTGCGGTGGCCATAGCGCAGCCGCTCATCGAAGAGCTCGGTGCTGTCGTTGCGGAACCCCAGCTGCGGTTCGGTCAAGGCGCAGGGTTGGAAATCACTGCGCAGCAGCGCCTGGTTGCTCTGCACGCGCGCCAGCGGCACGACTAGGTGCAGCGCCGATGCGTCGCATTGCGCCAGCTCCCGGATCTGCTGCCAGGCGGCGCTCGTGATGAAGCAGGCGCCATCCCAGGGGAGCGTCCAGCGCGCCTTGGTGCGGCCCTCGGCCAGTGCCAGGTTGCGCGCCTCGTTCAGCCCGACGGCGTACAGGCACTTGTGGCGGTACTTCCACTCCAGCGCGAAGGTCGAAGCCGCGAACGCCGCGTCGCCTTGTTGGCAGTCGATGTCGAGCAGGCCGGTGGGCATGCCTGAGACATCGTTGAAGCGCTGCGCGTACGCCGCCAGATCGAAAGGCATGTGCAGGCAGGCTTGCCCTGCACGGCGTATCAGCTCGATGCACTCGTGCTCGACCTCGGCGTCAGCGATGCGGTTGAGCACCCAGTGCTTCTGGCAGCCCTCGAGCTCGGGTTCGTTCGCGAGGGTGAAGGCCAGGTGCTCCAGCATCTCGCGCGGCCCGTGCCGCGGCGGCAGGCTGTTGCCGAGGATGCGGTAGAGCGCGAACTGGAGCGGCCGGCTCACCGCTCCGTCCGTCGATGCCACGCTCAGTGCCGGAAGTGCCGCACGCCCGTGAGCACCATCGCGATGCCATGCTCGTTCGCCGCGCCGATCACTTCTTCGTCGCGCACGCTGCCACCGGGGTGGATCACGCTGGTCGCGCCGGCCTTGACCAGCTCGTCGAGCGTGTCGCGGAACGGGAAGAAGGCGTCGCTCGCCACGGCAGAGCCCTTGAGCGACAAGCCGGCCGCGTCGGCCTTGATGCCCGCGATACGCGCGGAGTCGAGGCGGCTCATCTGGCCCGCGCCCACGCCGAGCGTCATGCCGCTGGCGCAGAAGACGATGGCGTTGCTCTTCACGTACTTGGCGACCGTCCAGGCGAAGAGCATGTCCTGCAGTTGCTGCTGCGTGGGCTGCGCCTTGGTGACGACCTTCAGGTCGGAGAGCTTGAGTTCGTGGTTGTCGGCGCTCTGGATCAGGAGGCCCGAGCCGATACGCTTCACGTCTTGCGCGTTGCGTCCTTGCTCCCAGGCGGTGGCGCCACCGGTGGGCAGCGCAATCTGCAGCACGCGAACGTTCTTCTTGGCGCCGAAGATGGCCAGCGCTTCGGGGGTGAAGGCCGGGGCGATCAGCACTTCCATGAACTGCTTGGCCACGTGCTCGGCGGTGGCACCATCGACCTCGGTGTTGAAGGCGATGATGCCGCCGAAGGCCGAGGTCGGGTCGGTCTTGAAGGCCTTGGCATAGGCCTCGGCCGCGTTGGCGCCCAGCGCCACGCCGCAGGGGTTGGCGTGCTTGACGATCACACAGGCGGGAGTGTCGAAGCTCTTCACGCACTCCCAGGCGGCATCGGCGTCGGCGATGTTGTTGTACGAGAGCTCCTTGCCTTGCAGCTGCTTGCCGGTGACCAGCGAGCCGGGGGCGGGGTGCAGGTCGCGATAGTAGGCGGCGGTCTGGTGCGGGTTCTCGCCATAGCGCAGGTCTTGCAGCTTGACGAAGCGGCCGTTGCTCTGCGCCGGGTACTCGGCGCGCTTGCCATCGGCCTGCAGCGCTGAGAGGTAGTCGCTGATCGCGGCGTCGTAGTTCGAGATGCGGTTGAAGGCGGCGACCGACAGTGCGAACTTCGTCTCCTTGCTGACAGCCTTGCTGGCCTTCAGCTCGGCGATCACCTGCGCGTACTGCGAGGCATCGGTCAGCACGGCCACATCCTTCCAGTTCTTGGCGGCCGAGCGCACCATGGCCGGGCCACCGATGTCGATGTTCTCGATCGCGTCTTCGAGCGTGCAGCCGGGCTTGGCCACGGTGGCTTCGAAGGGGTAGAGGTTGACGCACAGGATGTCGATCGGTGCGATGTTGTGCTTGTTGATGGCTGCCACGTGCTCGGGCAGGTCGCGGCGAGCGAGCAGGCCACCGTGGATGGTGGGGTGCAGCGTCTTCACGCGGCCGTCGAGCATCTCGGGAAAGCCGGTGTGGTCGGCGACCTCGGTCACGGGCAGGCCGGCGTCGGCGAGCAGCTTGGCGGTGCCGCCGGTGGAGAGCAACTTCACGCCGAGCTGGTTCAGCTCGCGGGCGAAGTCGAGCACGCCGGTCTTGTCGGAAACGGAAATCAGGGCTTGCATGGGAGCTTTCTAATTACTTGACGAGCTTGTGGTCGAGCAGCTTGCGCCGCAGCGTGTTGCGGTTGATGCCCAGCCATTCGGCAGCGCGGCTCTGGTTGCCCTCGGCGTGCTTCATCACCACGTCGAGCAGCGGCTTCTCAACCACCTTGAGGATCATGTCGTACATCGCGGCGGGTTCGACGCCGCGCAGGTCCTTGAAATAGGCCTCCAGGCTGTCACGCACGCATTCTTCTATGTGCTTCTTGCTCATGACTGCTCCCCGCTCGCCGGGTACGGCGATCGACCCTCCGAGAGGGTTGGGCCTTGCTTGGGGCGGCCCGGCGCGGCGGCCCGGGCTTCAGTCAGCGGGTGTTTGTTCATGCTTCTTGTTCTATGAGGGAGTCATTGGCTGCCTGGCGGGTGGCGGGCAGTCGGTGATGTGTGTCGGCCAGTTGATCAAACCAGTCGCTCACGGCCCGAACCTGCGTATCGCAGGTATCGAGTGTGTTCATGAAGGCGCGAAAGTCTTCGCCGCCGGGCAGGGCGCGCACGGCCCAGCCGATGTGCTTGCGGGCGGTGCGCACGCCGGCATATTCACCGTACAGGCCGTAGTGCTCCGCGAGATGCTCGAGCAGCCACCGCTTGGCCTGCTGCACTTCAGGTGCGGGCAGGTGCTCGCCGGTTTCGAGGTAGTGCGCGATCTCGCGGAAGATCCACGGCCGCCCCTGCGCGGCGCGGCCGATCATCAGCGCATCGGCGCCGGTGGCGGCAAGCACCTCGCGCGCCTTCTCCGGGCTGTCGATATCGCCATTGGCCACGACAGGTATGCCGAGCGCCGCCTTCACCGCAGCGATGGTGTCGTATTCGGCTTCGCCCTTGTAGCCCTGCTCGCGGGTGCGGCCATGCACCGTCACCATGGCCACGCCGGCGTCTTCGGCAGCGCGTGCAATGCGCACCGCATTGCGCTCGGCGTCGCACCAGCCGGTGCGCATCTTCAAGGTGACGGGCACGTTGTTCGGCGCGCAGGCGGCGACCACGGCTTCGACGATCGCGAGCGCCAGCGGCTCGTCCTGCATCAGCGCCGAGCCGGCCCACTTGGTGCACACCTTCTTGGCAGGGCAACCCATGTTGATGTCGATGATCTGCGCGCCGCGGTCGATGTTGTAGGCAGCGGCCTCGGCCATCATCGCGGGCTCGGTGCCGGCGATCTGCACCGAGATGGGTGCCACTTCGCCGTCATGGTTGGCGCGGCGCGAGGTCTTGAGGCTCGTCCACAGGTCCTTGCGCGAAGTGACCATTTCACTCACCGCGTAGCCCGCGCCCAGCCGCTTGCACAGCTGTCGAAACGGTCTGTCGGTCACGCCCGCCATCGGGGCGGCGAACAGGTTGTTCGCCAGGGAAATGTGGCCGATGTGCATGGCGCGGGAGTAGGGGGATGCTGCTCAAAAAGGAGGCAGAGTATAGCCGCGGACACCACGCGCGCGGTGTGCAAAACCTCCCCCGCATAATCAGTTCGATGGACGCATGGATCGACGCGCTTCTCGCGCTGCTGGCATTGCCCGAATATGGCCTGAGCACGATCTTCGTCGTGGCTCTGCTCTCGGCCACCTTGCTGCCCATCGGCTCCGAGGTGGCGGTGCTGGGCTTTCTGAAGCTCAACCCGGAGATGTTCTGGCCCGCGATGTTCGTGGCCACTGTCGGCAACACCCTCGGTGGCGCCATCACGTGGTGGATGGGCTACGGCGCAGAGCGCGCCTACGAAAAGATCGCCGAGCACCAGCCGCACGAGGCGCGCGCGCTCACCTGGCTGCGACGCTTCGGGCCGCGTGCGTGCCTGCTTTCCTTCCTGCCCTTCGTCGGCGACCCGCTGTGCGCGGTAGCGGGTTGGCTGCGGCTCTCGTTCTGGCCTTGCGTGATGTACATGGCGATCGGCAAGTTCGGTCGCTACGTGGTGATGACGGCCGCCGTGCTGTGGTTTTGGCCCGGCAAGCTCTGAGAAGGTTTCGCGCCGATCTGCCAGATAGTCGACAGTTCCGGGCCTTTCGCCCGAGTGACCGTGCGCGGGCGCCATGGCAGGATCATCGAGTCGATTCCGTACGAGGTTGTCCTCCCATGAGCCGCGACAAGAACAAGGCCCGACCGGCCAGCACCACACGACGCGATGCGCCCGGATGGGGTGACCGGATCCGAGGCCTGTGGGCACAGCTTTCCAGGCGCTTGTCGCGTCAACAAGACCCCGAGGTGTCGCTGCTCGACGACCCGGCCGCGCACATCGCCAGGATAAAGCGCCAGGCGGCGGCGGACACGTCCGAGGCGGCGCGCCTGAAGGCGGCGCTCAAGAACGTGCTTGACCAGCATGCCGACTCCCGCTCGGTGCTGCCGCACCTTCGCGTGCTCGAGAAGGCGCTTGGCCGCCATGGCCTCGGTGCCTTCGACGAGTTGCCGCCCGACGTGCTCAAGCGTGCCCTGTCGCAACTCGAACGCGTGGTCTCCGATTGGTCGCACGGCCCGCTCGCGGCGCTGCGAGCGCGCTTGACTCAACGGCTGATCCAGCATGGGCGCACACCCGCACGGCGGCGCGCGGGGTCTGCGGCGAGCCGTTTCGACGACAGCGACCGCCTCGAGGTGGAAGACGTCAGCGTGAGCACCTTTTCGGACGCCCAGGCGCGTTGGCAGCGCTCACTCACCGGTCAACGGCTCTGAGCTTGCCGACCCCGCGCGCATGACGAAGGGGCGCCGAGGCGCCCCTTGTCGTTGATGCCGTGAGTACGCCGATCAGGCCGCGCTGCTCGCCTTGCGGGGCGCGCGCTTTGCCGCGGTCTTGGTCCCTGCCTTGGGCGCCGCTTTCCTCGGCGCGGCCTTCTTGGCTGCCGCCTTGGCGGGCGCCTTTGTCGTTGTCTTCGGTGCCGGCGTGACACCCAGCGTGGCCAACTGCGCGCTGAGTTCGTCGATGCGCCGGGTGAGTGCCTCGATGTCGCCCCCGTTGGGCACACCGAGCTTGCTCAGCGCGCGCGCGGTGCGCTCTTCGAAGATGGATTCGAGCTTGTCCCAGTGCTGGCCGGCCTTGGCGGTCACGTCGCCGGCCATGCCGCCCATGCGGCTGGCCACTTCGGTGAGCTTCTCCTCGGCCACACTCTGCGTCTTCTTCTGCAGCGTCACGCCTTCCTTGACGAGCGCCTCGAAGACCTTGCCGCCTTCTTCCTGCGCCTTGGAGAAGGCTCCCAGGCCGGCCAGCCAGATCTGCTGGGCCGAGTCCTTGACGGTGGATGCGAACTGGCTGTCGAGCAGGCCGGCGCGGGAGGCTGCCTTCTTGTCCGCCATCTGCTTGAGCTTCTTGACCATGGTCGTGTTCGTCCTGTGCGTGGGTGGAGCCTGCCTCTGGAGAAGAAGCGCAGCATGGCTTGCACTATAGAAGCGGCTGCGGCGGCGCGCATCGGGTTTCTCTAGAAACGCGCGTCTATGGGCGTTGCGGGTTGATCCCGGTTCCTGTGCATCCCGCACCAGCTTGATCAAGCTCGCGCACGAAACCACAATCCGCCCACACCCTCACCGGAGCAAGGCATGCACTACTTCGTGACTGGAGCGACCGGCTTCATCGGCAAACGGCTCGTCAAGACACTGTTGCAGCGTCGCGGCTCGACAGTTCACTTCTTGCTGCGCCCGGAAAGCGAACCCAAGCTCCCCGAACTGCTCACATACTGGGGCGTAGGTGCCGACCGGGCCGTGCCGGTCTACGGCGACCTCACCAGCAAGAAGCTCGGCGTTCCGGCCGAGACGCTCAAGAAGCTCAAGGGGCATGTCGACCACGTCTACCACCTCGCCGCGGTGTACGACCTGAAGGCCGACGAAGACGCCCAGGTGCAAGTCAACATCGAAGGCACGCGCAACGTGGTCGAGTTCGCGAAGGCGATCGACGCCGGCCACCTGCACCACGTGAGCAGCATCGCCGCGGCCGGGTTGTACGAAGGCGTGTTTCGCGAAGACATGTTCGACGAGGCCGAGAACCTCGACCACCCGTACTTCATGACCAAGCACGAGAGCGAGAAGATCGTGCGCAAGGAAAGCAAGGTGCCGTGGACGATCTACCGCCCGGCGCTGGTGGTGGGCGACTCGCAGAGCGGCGAGATGGACAAGATCGACGGCCCGTATTACTTCTTCAAGCTGATCCAGCGCATGCGCCAGATCCTGCCGCCGTGGATGCCCAGCGTGGGCCTGGAGGGCGGGCGCATCAACATCGTGCCGGTGGACTTTGTCGTGGCGGCGCTCGATCACATCAGCCACGGCAAGACGGGGCTCGACAAGAAGTGCTTCCACCTCGTCGACCCCGAGGGCTACCGCGTGGGCGATGTGCTCGATGTCTTCAGCAAGGCGGCGCACGCACCGAAGATGAGCCTCTTCGTGAACGCGGCGCTGCTCGGCTTCATCCCCAGGAGCGTGAAGAAGGGGTTGATGGCGCTGGCCCCGGTGCGCCGTGTGCGCAACGCGGTGATGAAGGACCTGGGCTTGCCCGAAGACATCCTGACCTTCATCAACTACCCCACGCGGTTCGATTGCCGCGACACACTGGCCGCGCTCAAGGGCAGCGGCATCGAGTGCCCCAAGCTGCCGAGCTACGCCTGGCGGTTGTGGGACTACTGGGAGCGCCATCTCGACCCGGCGCTGCTGATCGACCACACATTGCGTGGCGCGGTGGCCGGCAAGGTGGTTCTGGTGACGGGCGGCTCATCCGGCATCGGCCTCGCAGCGGCGTGCCGGTTTGCCGAGGCGGGCGCCATCACCATCATCTGCGCGCGCGACGAAGCCAAGCTGGCCGAGGCGAAGAAGGAGATCCTCGCCGCCGCTGGCAAGGATGCGACGGTGGCCACCTTCTCTGCCGACATCGCCGACGAGGCCAGTTGCAAGGGTCTCATCGACTGGCTGAACGAGACGTACGGCGGTGTGGACTACCTCATCAACAACGCCGGCCGCTCGATCCGCCGCGCCATCGAGAGCAGCTACGACCGCTTTCACGACTTCGAGCGCACGATGCAGCTCAACTACTTCGGTTGCCTGCGCGTGACCATGGGCCTGTTGCCCGGCATGGTGGCCAAGAAGCGAGGCCACGTCGTCAACATCAGCTCGATCGGCGTGCTGACGAATGCACCGCGCTTCTCGGCGTATGTGGCCAGCAAGGCGGCGCTTGACGCGTGGACGCGCTGCGCCTCCAGCGAGTACGCCGACACGGGCGTCACCTTCACCACCATCAACATGCCGCTCGTGCGCACGCCGATGATCGCGCCGACGCAGATCTACAAGAACGTGCCCACGCTGTCGGCCGAACAGGCCGCAGACATGATTGCCGAAGCCTGTGTGGACAAGCCGGTGCGCATTGCCACACGCATGGGTGTGTCGGGCGAGGTCTTGCACGCCTTGCTGCCGCGCGTGGCGCAGATCGTGATGAACACGAGCTTCCGCATGTTCCCCGACAGCGCTGCGGCCAAGGGCGACAAGGGCGCGAAGCCCGCCCTGTCGCCGGAGGCCATGGCGCTCCAGCAGATGATGCAGGGCATTCACTTCTGAGTGAGCCGAAGGCCGTTTGCAGACCCGGTTTGCCATTGTTCCGATTGCCCGGTGTTCCAATACCGGCATGCGCATCCAGGACATCCGCCAGCAGCTCGTCTCCCTGGGCGCCGGCCCGAAACACACTGCCCGCGTCCTGCGCCTGTGGTCGCAGGCACAGCCGCAAGACAGCGGCAAGCGCCGGCTGGAAGACTTCATGCCCCAGCGTGTGCGCGAGGCCCTGCCGGAGCTTGAAGCCGAACTCAAGAGCCTCGCCACGCTGCGCGCCGAACACGTCGGCGAAGACGGCTCCTCGCGCCTGCTGGTCGAACTGGCCGACGGACAGACGGTCGAGAGCGTGCTGCTGCCGCGCGATGGCCTGTGTGTCTCGACCCAGGTGGGCTGCGCCGTCGGCTGCGTCTTTTGCATGACCGGCCAGAGCGGCCTGTTGCGCCAGCTCGGCAGCGCCGAGATCGTGGCTCAGGTGGCGCTCGCGCGCACCCGCCGCACGGTGAAGAAGGTGGTCTTCATGGGCATGGGCGAGCCGGCGCATAACCTCGACAACGTGCTCGAGGCGATCGACTTGCTCGGGACCGGGGGCAACATCGGTCACAAGGAGCTGGTGTTCTCGACGGTGGGCGACCCGCGCGTGTTCGAGCGCTTGCCGCAGCAGATGGTGAAGCCGGCGCTGGCGCTGTCGCTGCACTCCACCAAGCCCGGCCTGCGCGCCGAACTGTTGCCGCGCGCCCCACGCTTCGACCCGGCCGATCTGGTGGACGAAGGCGAGCGATACGCCCGCGCCACCCACTACCCGATCCAGTACCAGTGGACGCTGCTCGAAGGCATCAACGACGGTGACGACGAGCTCGACGGCATCGTGCGCCTGCTCAAGGGAAAGTACGCGGTGATGAACATGATCCCCTTCAACCACATCGACGGCCTGCCGTACCGGCGGCCCTCGTGGGAGAAGGCCGCGGACATCGCGCGCCGCCTGCACCAGCGCGGCGTGCTGACCAAGCTGCGCCATTCGGCCGGGCAAGATGTGGACGGCGGCTGCGGGCAGCTGCGTGCCCGCGTGAGTGCTACCGAGCAGCCGGTGGTGCTGGTACGGCGTGCAGTGCCCCTGACGCCAGCGCGTCCAACACCTAGGTGACAGCGCCGCGCTCGGGCGGCTCCCTACACTCGCCGCTTTCGTGCGCACCACCGTGCGCGCGCCATCCGGCCCCCGAGGAGACAACGCCATGAGCACCAACATCCCTGCCACCGCCCTGCAACTGCGCTCGCTCGTCAAGAAGAGCGGCGAGCTGGAGCTTTCACTGCAAGACGCGCCCGTGCCCGAGCCGAAGGACGACGAGGTGCTGGTGCGCATCGAGGCCACGCCGATCAACCCGTCCGACCTGGCCTTGCTGTTCGGCCTGGCCGACATGTCGACCGCGAAGGCGTCGGGCTCAGCCGCCAAGCCCGTCGTGACGGCCACGGTGCCCGAGAAGCTGATGCGCGGCCTGGCTGCACGCCTCGACGAATCGATGCCCGTGGGCAACGAAGGCGCCGGCGTGGTCGTCAAGGCCGGCTCCTCGCCCGCGGCTCAGGCGCTGCTGGGCAAGACGGTCGGGCTGGTGGGTGGCGCCATGTACGCGCAGTACCGCACCATGAAGGCCGTGCAATGTCTGGTGCTGCCTGAAGGCACCACGGCAGCCGAAGGTGCGTCGTGCTTCGTCAACCCGCTCACCTCGCTGTCCATGACCGAGGTGATGCGCCGCGAAGGCCACAAGGCGCTGGTGCACACCGCGGCCGCGTCCAACCTCGGGCAGATGCTCAACAAGATCTGCATGAAGGACGGCATCGCGCTCGTGAACATCGTGCGCAAGCCCGAGCAGGAGCAGATCCTGCGCGAGATCGGCGCCAAGTACATCGTGAACTCCAGCGCGCCGAGCTTCATGGACGACCTGACCAAGGCCCTGGCCGAGACCGGTGCCACGCTGGCCTTCGACGCCATCGGCGGCGGCAAGCTGGCCGGGCAGATCCTCACCTGCATGGAAGCGGCGATCAACCTCACCGCCAAGGAATACAGCCGCTACGGCTCGGCGGTGCACAAGCAGGTCTACATCTACGGTGGTCTGGACCGCGCCCCCACTGAGCTGAACCGCGCCTACGGCATGGCCTGGGGGGTGGGCGGCTGGCTGCTGACGCCCTTCCTGCAGAAGATCGGTTTCGCCGATGCGCAGAAGCTGCGCGAGCGCGTGGCCGCCGAACTGAAGACCACCTTCGCCAGCAAGTACACCCGCGAGGTGTCGCTGGCCGAGGCGTTGTCGCTGGACGCGATCAACGTCTACGGCAAGCAGGCCACGGGCGAGAAGTACCTCATCAAGCCGCACAAGGCCTGATGAACAAGCGGGCGCGGGCCGTCACTGCGGCTCGCTGCCCTCGGACCGCGGGGGGGGTCTCAGCCAGTGCGTGAGGGTGGCCTCGGCGGGTATGAACAGCCGCGCCGTCACGCCTTTCTTCAGGCGATCGTCGTAGGCGAGTTCGTCGTCGTCGAAGCCCTGGGCGTTGTAGCCCAGCGAGAGCACGATCTTGTGATTGAGCTGCACGCTGAACTGCGCGCCGAAGCCGTTCTGTGAACCCTCCATGCTGTCGTTGCGCCGGGCGGCGTGCATGCTGAAGTGCCAGCGCCTGGCGATCTGGTAGATCGGGCGCAGCACGGTCACATCGGTGGTGCGCATGGCGCCGGCGGCAATCGCGTCGTCGCGGTCCCAGCGGTGCGAGGCGTGCAGGATCCAGCGCACGCGGTCGCTGGGGTGCCAGTTCACTTCGGTCTGCAATATGTTCGCAATGCGGTCGGCTACGCCGGGTTGGACGTTGCCGTCCTGCTTGGCGTCTCGCCCGAGCCCGGTGTAGCGCCACATGTTGCTCAGGCGGCGCTCGTCGGGCTCCTGCCAACCCCAGCCCAGCATCACCGTGCCGGTGTCGAGCGGCACATCGGTTGGCCTGTCGTGCGGCCGCGTGGCAGTGAGCGCCAGGCGCGAGGTGATCAGGCTGTTGCTGGTGATGCGCTTGGTGTAGTCGACGCTGCCATAGGCGCTGTCGAGCAGGGGCGTGCGCACGACCTGCGTCTCGGCAAGGAACAGGTGATCCGGATACGCGTTGTTGACCACCCGCACGTCGAACATGTTGGAGCGCACCGCGCTGTCGCCCGCGATGGGGATGCCCGATTCGACCAGCGTCTGGATGCGCCACGTGGCCGAAGGCTCTTCGGTGTGTCGCCAGCCAATGACGAACAGCGCGTCGTTGTCGTCCACCAGGCTCTGGTGCCGCACCTGTGCGTAGACCATGCCGTCCGGAGAACCCTCGGGCACCTCGGCGCCGATCACGCGGCGGTAAGTGGTGCGTTCTTCCAGGCCGCCGGATGACAGCAGGCTGAGTTGAGGGGCCTCGCGCCAGTAGAGTCGTGTGCCGCCCGGGCCTTCGGGCAGGTAATCGACGCCGAAGTCGGTGCGCGGCCCGGCCAGCCTTTCGTCGCCCGGCGCCATCTCGGGGCGGATCGCGCGCTCGTGGCGCGCCGAGAGGCTCACGCCGGGCCAGGCCTCCCACTGCGCCTTCACGCCGCCGAAGTAGGCGCTCGGGTTCGGGTCGTTCCAGGGCTGGCGGCGGTCCTTGTCCTCCAGCTCCACGTAGCGCCCGTAGCCTTCGACCCACAGGTCGTACGAACCCACGCGCAAACCGGTCTGAGCATCGGTGCGCGAGGCGCCGATCGAGTCATCGTTCAGCTTGAAGCCATGCGTATTCATCAGCCAGCCGGGCGCGATGGTGGTCATCAGCGACGCGCCGTTCTCGCGGCCCGCGCCATCCAGCTGGTTGTAGAAGCGCAGGTCGTTCGTGTTGCCGTCGTGCATGATTTCGTAAGTGCGCGAGGGCTGGCCAGCTTTTGGGATGCCGTTGCCGGCGGTGTCGAGCCGGCCGGTCGGTCGTTCGTCGAGGGCCAGCGTCCAGCGCTTGCCCAGGTCCACCGTCTTGCGTTGGCCGAATACGCGATAGCGCTGCTCGAAGTTCGGCCCGAGCGCCTGGATGAGCATGAGGTCGAGGAATTCCTGCCAGGAATCGAGCGTGGCTTCGATGCGCTCGGGCAGGCTGGTCAGGTCGTTGTCGATCGGCTCCACGGCGCTGGCGGCGGCTTCCGGCGGCTTGGGCTTGGCTTCAGGTGGGGGGGCGGGGGCCGACGCTGCTGCATCCGGTGGCGATGCCCGCGTCTCCTGCGCTTCGGCGGCCAGCACCCCCGCTACCGTGCACAGCCATGCGGCTAACACCAGGCGGAGGGGGAGCGGGACGCGCATATGACGTGAGTGTCTCAGCGCCGCGGAGTTGCTTGTGTAGGAGGACAGCGCATCCCGCTGACCGAACCCGATACCGTTCCCTGTGCCGGCGTCCCGTCTCGACCTCTACAATTTGCCGCAGTCGAAACCTTCGGACTGCCGCCCATGACCACCGCGCCTTCCTCCGCCCCGCACGTCCACACGTCCGAGTTGGCCAACATCGCCCCGCGCGACAAGGCCGAGATACTGGCGCAGGCCCTGCCATACATCCGCAAGTTCCATGGCAAGACCATCGTCATCAAGTACGGCGGCAACGCCATGACCGACCCCGCACTCCAGCAAGACTTTGCCGAAGACGTGGTGCTTCTCAAGCTCGTCGGCATGAACCCGGTGGTGGTGCACGGCGGTGGCCCGCAGATCGAAGACGCGCTCGCCAAGATCGGCAAGAAGGGCACGTTCGTGCAGGGCATGCGGGTGACCGACGAAGAGACGATGGAAGTCGTCGAGTGGGTGCTCGCCGGCCAGGTGCAGCAAGACATCGTGGGCCTGATCAACGTGGCGGGTGGCAAGGCCGTGGGCCTGACCGGCCGCGATGGCGGGCTGATCCGTGCGCACAAGCTCAAGCTCATTGATCAGAAGGACCCGAACCTCGTGCACGACGTGGGCCAGGTCGGCGAGATCGAATCCATCGACCCGTCGGTGGTGAAGGCGTTGCAAGACGATCAGTTCATCCCCGTGATCTCGCCACTCGGTTTCGGCGCGGAGAACGAGAACTACAACATCAACGCCGATGTCGTGGCCGGCAAGTTGGCCGAGGTGCTGAAGGCTGAGAAGCTGATCATGCTGACCAACATCCCCGGCGTGCTCGACAAGCAGGGCAAGCTGCTCACCAACCTGTCGGCACGCGAGATCGATGAACTCTTTGCAGATGGCACCATCAGCGGCGGCATGTTGCCCAAGATCGCCTCCGCGCTCGATGCGGCGAAGAACGGCGTGAACACGGTGCACATCATCGACGGGCGCGTGCCGCACGCGATGCTGCTGGAGATCCTGACAGAGCAGGCCTACGGCACGATGATTCGTTCGCACTGATGTCGGTGTCGCGTGCTGCGGTCGTGCCGCGAACGGCACGCCGATTCGCATCCGAATTGATCTGAGCAGGCAGTGAAGACGTCAGGCCGAGTCTGGCTGTTTGACTTGGACGACACGCTGCACGATGCCAGCAAGGCATCGTTCGCAGAATTGCACGTGGCGATGACGGACTACGTGGCGCGGCACCTCGGTGTGTCGCTCGACGAAGCCTCCACCCTGCGGCAAAGCTACTGGCTGCGCTACGGTGCCACCTTGCTCGGCCTCGTCAAGCACCACAACGTCAAGGCGGCGCACTTTCTCGAAGAGACGCACCGGCTTCCCGATCTCGAATCACGCGTGATCGGCAACGCGCTTGACCGGGCCGTGCTGCGCCGACTGCGTGGGCGCAAGTACATCCTCACCAACGCGCCGCGTGCATACGCGCTGCGGGTACTGGACACACTCAAGTTGCGTGATTGCTTCGATGGCGTCATCAGCATCGAAGACCTCTGTATGTTCGGCCACCACCGGCCCAAGCCCGATGCGCGCATGTTGCGCTGCGTCGCGGCGCGCCTGAAGGTGGCGCCGAGCCGCTGCGTGCTCATCGAAGACACGCTGCAGCACCAGCGTTCCGCGCATGGCATCGGCATGCGCGCGGTCTGGATGCGGCGCTACCTGCAATCAGTGCGCAAGAGTGTGAAGAACACCCCAGAAGTTGGTGTTCACGCCTGTAAAAAGCCCCCCTATGTGTATGCAAGAATTCGTTCGCTAAAGACCTTGCTTCAGTTGTGATAACAACCCTGGCTTACGAGATGAACGACGCAGCACATCAATCCGACGAAGTCAGCGCCCCCGATAGCGGAGCGCCTGAAGCGACGGGTCGCAAGCGTCCCAAGCCAGGTGAACGCCGTGTGCAGATCCTGCACACACTCGCGACCATGCTCGAGCAACCGGGTGCAGAACGCATCACGACGGCGGCTCTCGCGGCGAAGCTCGAAGTCTCCGAAGCTGCGCTGTACCGCCACTTCGCGAGCAAGGCGCAGATGTTCGAAGGCCTCATCGAGTTCATCGAGCAAAGCGTCTTCACTCTCGTCAACCAGATCAGCGAGCGCGAGACCGATGGCCGCGTGCAAGCGCAGCGCATCCTCACCGTGCTGCTTCAATTCGGCGAGAAGAACCCTGGCATGACGCGCGTGATGGTCGGCGATGCGCTGGTGTTCGAGAACGAGCGCCTGGTCTCGCGCATGAACCAGTTCTTCGACCGCATCGAATCGCAGTTGCGCCAATGCCTGCGCCTCGTGGCCGAAACGCAGGGCTCCAGCACGCCGACCGTCGATGCCAATGCGCAGTCGTCCGTGCTGACGTGCTTTGCGGTCGGCCGCCTGCAGCGCTATGCCCGCTCGGGCTTCAAGCGCGTTCCGACCGAACACCTCGACGCGGCACTCAAGCTGCTCGTCGGCGCCTGAGCGGCGGCCCGGCGAAGCCGCCTGGCCACACCGATCACGGGGCCTGCACGACCTTGACTTTGGCGTCCTTGCGCCACTGCGCAAGTTGAGCCTCGAGCCGTTCGTTCACCACCTGAGACCGCAGTGAATCGCGCAGGCTCGCGTACGCGGGCTTGGGCAGCGCCCGCATGGCGCGCAATCGGATCACGTGCCAGCCGAACTCCGTCTGCACCGCCTGTTGCGTGTATGTGCCGGGCTTGAGCGCCTTGGCTGCGTTCGCATACGCAGGTGTGAGCTGGCTCGCGTTGAGTACGCCCAGCTGCCCGCCACTCGCGCGCGTTTCCGGGTCTGTCGAGAACCTGCGTGCCAGATCGGCGAAGGCCGCTCCGGCGCTGAGTTGCGCGATGACGTCTCGTGCCGTGGCTTCGTCGGCCACGAGGATGTGGTCGGTGGTGAGCGAGGCGTCGGCCTCCAGGGCGCCATATCGTTGCTTGAGTTCGGCTTCGTCGACCTTCATGTCGGCGGCGAGCCGCTGAAGCAGGCGCTGTCCCAGCAGGCGCTTTTGCGACAAGGCCAGTTCGGCCTGCACCTGCGACTGTGAGCCCACGCCAGCGTCTCGCGCACGCTGGCTGAGCAACTCGGTCATCACGAGGTCATCGAGCAGAGCTCGCCGGTCGGTGGCGTCCTGCCGTGTGGCCGCGAGCACATCGAGCACGCTGCGTTGCACCGGTTGCTGGTTGACTGTGGCGACCACGCCGGGGGGCAGCCCGGGGCCGGGGTCCGCGGCATGGGCCGAAACCGAGTAGCACAAGAGGCCTAGAGAAACGGCAGCGACGCGCTTCATGTCACTGCTGGTTGGCGCGGTCGTATGCGCGAACGACGGCAATTTCTTCATCGCTGAAGTGCTTGCGCTGAAGGCTGTCGATCTGCTCGCTCGCACCCGCTGTGCCGCTCGATGCAGCCAGCGACTTCTTCTGCGTCAGGTAGGCCTGGTACCTCGCGTCCCACTCGGCGCGCTGACTCTCCATCGAGGCCATGGACGCGGCGGCGTCGGAGCCGACGTAGCGCTGCCGAACTTGATAGATCTGATCGGCCGATGCACCCTGGGCGCGCAAGGCGGCCACCTTGTCTTCCATCTCCGTGATGGCAAGGGACGACGGTGGCGCAAACACTGCCGCCGCGGCGGGCATCTGGTTGCGCAGGGTCTGCAGTTGCGCGGCCTTCTCTTGTGCTGACAGATTGCCGTTGGCCTGGATGCTTTGCTCGGCCAGTGCGTAGCGTGCCTGGGCCTCCTCATGGCCGAACAAGGCGTCGGCCGTGGCGGGGTCGAAGTGCTTGCGACGCAGGGCGATGCTCTGGTCGAGCAGGGCCTTCAAGTCGGCTGCGTTCGCGGGTGGCGTCTTGGTCGCCAGCGCTTGCGCCTCGGCGGCAGCGGCATGTGTGTAGGCGGCGTAGCTGCGAACCAGTGCGATCGCCTGCGTGGCCGCCTCGTCGGGCAGGGCGCGGCGCATGGAGGCCTCCAATCGCTGCAGATCGTCGGCGCTGGGCGTGGGGCCGAGTTCGGCCATCAGCACATCGAGCGTGCCGCGCATGTTGGCATCCACGCGGAGGTCACCCGAAACCCCAAGGTCGATCAGGCGCGCCAGGTCTTCGATCGCCGAGTCGGCCTGCGCCGATTCACCCGATGAACTGGCGGGCGGCGTGGGCGTGCGCATCAGCGGATCACCCGCGTGTTGCGGCCGGGCCAACTGCGCGCTGATGGTGTCGGCATCATCTGGCCAGAAGGCGATGGCCGCGACGATGGCGATCGCGATCGACATGCCCCATGTGACGTAGCTGCGGTAAGCGGTTTCGTGGTTCATGGTGTGGGCGACTTCTGGATTTGGGCCTCTCGCAGCCAAGCCTGCTGCTGCGCCTGGACCTTGCGGCGGACGATCTGCGGATGCAGCCAGGCGGTAGCAGTCTCAAGCGTGGGGCGCGCGGGCGCGGGGCGCAGTGCAACCAGTTCGGTGACCTGCCACGCGCTGCCGGCGGCAACGGGCTGCGCGCTGGGCTCGCCGGGCTTGAGGTGGCGCACGGCAGCCAGTACCTCGGGGGGCATCTCACTGGCCATGAGCCAGGTGGGTTCACCGTTCAGCGGCCTGCCGCGGCGGAGCTGTTCGATTCGGGCGTCGGCTGCCGCGCGGCTGGGCAGTGACTGCTGGCGGATCTGGAATTCGTTCGGCGGCACCTGCTCTTCGTAGAGCGACTGGAGTTCGTCCTGGCTGACTGCGATGCCTGCAATCAGCTGGCGCATGTACTCCTTTGCGAGCACGCTTTTGGTCAGCAGTTCGGTCTCGGCGGCCACGGCGGGCTGCTTGTCGATGCCGAGCTCATGCGCCTTTTGCGCCAGCAGTTCGATGTCCAGCAACTCGTCGAACACCTGCCGGCGGTCGACACCTTCGGTGCCTGCAGTCGCAGGTGCCGCAGCGGCCGGCGAGTCGTACGGGTTGTTCGTGCCGGTCTGGATCTTGACCAATTGATCGAACATGGCGCGATCGATCGGCGCGCCGTTCAGTGTGGCCAGGACCTGCGCTGGCTCAGGGCGTGCCGCCGCCGAGGCTTGCACGCTAGACGCCTTGGGTTGCCCATCCGTGGGGCCCTTGCTCGGTTGGCAGGCCGCGAGAAGCCCTGCGGCCACGATCGGGCAGGCACGGAGGAGGGCGGCGAAAAGCGTCAGGTACATCGTCTCGATCACAACGGGGTGGAAGCAGGCCGAAGGCATCGCCCCCGGCCCGCAACCCTGTGCCGCTTATCGCAGCGCAGCCCGCACGGCGTTGTAGACGCTGGCGTCCGTCAGCAAGGCCAGGTGGTTGATCGGTGCCACTTGCGTGCTGCTGCCGCATCGCGCATTGGTGGCGGGGATGATCACGCCATCAAGCGAAGACCACAGCGAGCGGTCGCAGCCGCGGCCGGCGAGTCGCAGGATGAACAGCGAGCCGGGGTACATGTCGTAGCAGGCCGGGCTGAAGCAGGCGTAGGCCGAGGTCGTGCCCAGGTGCGGCGTGCCGAGCGTGACGAAGCGGCGCATCTGCGACGAGCCGCCGTTGAACACGCGGAAGGCGCGCGAGACCAAGCCGCCGTTGGAGTGAGCGACGATGCTGACCTTCTCTCCGCCGTGGCGAGCGCGCACGCTGGCCACGTAGCTGGCCAGCTGCGAGCCGCTGGCGGTGTCGGAGATGAGCAGCGAGTTGTAGTCGAAGCCGTACAGCTTGTTGGACGGGTAGCCGCTCGAACGGAAGCGGCTCATCATGGTCGACCAGTTCGACGAACTGCCGCTGTAGCCGTGGACGAAAACGATCGGTTCGGTCTGGGCGGCAGCTTGGCCGCTGGTGAAAAGGGCTGCCAGTGCGATGCCGGCGAGCGTGGCGAGGCGTTTCATGGTGTGTGTCTCCTTCAATGGTTGAATGAAGTCAAAGCCGAGTGGGCGGCGCGTCCGCCCCCACTCGGCATGCCACTCGTTGCCTGAGACACTCACGCCGTGGGCCCGAACAGATGATTGGCTCCAGCAAACTACCAAGAGGCGTGGCAATTGTGGACGCTCGTGCAGCGTTTGGGATTGCCGATTTCCCTTTGGTGGTTAACCCCCGTGTCAGCAACAGCCCCGGATGGTCTCTCTTCCGACGTTTTTCAACCCGATTTTGTAGCTCCGAATGACCACGCTCACCGACTCCTTGCAGCATCTGATCACGCGCGCCGAATCCCTGATGACGCGGCTGGAAGCCGCGCTGCCACACGCTTTGCGCGAACCTGACTGGTCGGCGTCGACCGCCTTTCGTTACCGTCGCCGGGCCGGGGGTGCGGCGCTGGAGGCGGTTCGCCATGTGGCTGCGATCCGGCTCGATTCGCTGGTCGAGGTCGAGCCCCAGAAGGAGCGGTTATTGCGCAATACGGAACAATTTGTGAATGCCCGTGCAGCGAACAATGTCTTGCTGACGGGCGCCCGGGGCACCGGCAAGAGTTCGCTCATCAAGGCCTGCCTGAACGAGTTCTCGGCCCGAGGCTTACGGCTGATCGAGGTCGACAAGGCCGACTTGACGGACCTGCCGGACATCATCGACCTCGTCGCCAACCGCCCGGAGCGCTTCATCGTGTTCTGCGACGACCTCAGCTTCGACGAAGGCGAGGCGGGTTACAAGGCGCTGAAATCCATCCTCGACGGTTCGGTTGCCCAGGCCTCGGACAACGTGCTGATTTATGCCACCAGCAATCGGCGCCACCTGCTGCCGGAGTACATGAAGGAGAACCTCAGCTACACCCACACGGAAGACGGTGAAGTGCACCCCGGCGAGGTGATCGAAGAAAAAATCTCGCTCAGCGAGCGCTTCGGCCTTTGGGTGAGCTTCTACCCGTTCAGCCAGGACGAATACCTCGCCATCGTTGCCCAGTGGCTGCGTGGCTACGGGGTGAGCGAAGAGGCGATCGCCGCTGCACGCCAGGAGAGCCTCGTGTGGGCGCTGGAGCGCGGCTCGCGTTCCGGGCGCGTCGCGTTCCAGTTCGCCAAGGACTACGCCGGAAGGCACGCCGCGTGAGCGCGCCCGCCAATGAACGCACGCCGGTCGATGTGGCCGTGGGCGTGCTGATCGATGCCCAGGAGCGGTTTCTGCTCACGTCGCGCCCCGAGGGCAAGGTCTACGCGGGCTACTGGGAGTACCCCGGCGGCAAGCTCGAAGCGGGCGAGACGGTCGAGCAGGCGCTGCGGCGCGAACTGCACGAGGAGTTGGGCATCACCATCGGCGCGGTTCACCCCTGGAAGATCGAACTCGTGGACTACGAGCATGCGCGTGTGCGTTTGCACTTCTGCAAGGTGTACGAGTGGTCGGGCGAGTTCGAGATGCGCGAGCGTCAATCCATGGCCTGGCAAACGCTGCCGGTGGAGGTGGCGCCGGTGCTGCCCGGCACGATCCCGGTGCTTCAATGGTTCGCCTCCGAGCGCGGTTTTGCGGGCGATACGCACAGGGGCTGATTGCTACACTGCCCCGATGAGTTTTCTCGACGAAATCAAGTGGGATGCGCAGGGTCTCGTGCCCGTGATCGCACAGGAAATCGGCAGCAACGACGTGCTGATGTTCGCCTTCATGAACCGCGAAGCCGTGATGGAGACGGTGCGCCGCGGTGAAGCCGTCTACTGGAGCCGCTCGCGCAAGCGCCTGTGGCACAAGGGTGAGGAGTCGGGCCACACCCAGAAGGTGCATGACATCCGCATGGACTGCGACAACGACGTGCTTCTGCTCAAGGTCACCCAGCTTGGCCACGAGCCCGGCATCGCGTGTCACACCGGCCGTCACAGCTGTTTCTTCCAACGCTACGAAGATGGCGCCTGGAAGGCCGTCGACCCGGTCTTGAAAGACCCGCAATCCATCTATAAATAATGACTAGCAGCAGCAACGACACGCTGGCACGCCTGGCCGAAGTGATCGAGACCCGCAAGGCCGGCGACCCCGACAAGAGCTATGTGGCGCGACTCTTTCACAAAGGGAACGATGCCATCCTCAAGAAGATCGGAGAAGAAGCCACCGAGACCGTGATGGCGGCCAAGGACGGCGATCGCCAGAAGATCGTCTACGAGGTGGCCGACCTCTGGTTCCATTCGATGCTCGCGCTGAGCGCGTTTGGCCTGAAACCTGCTGATGTGCTGGCTGAGCTCGAGCGCCGCGAGGGGCTCTCAGGGCTTGAAGAGTTCGCGGCCCGCAAGGCCATCCAACGTGAGGTGGACAAGACATGAGCGAAGTGATCGATCTGGGCGAGAAAGAGCGGTCCCTCAAGACCGTCGGGCACATCAGCTACCTGCTGCACACGGTGGTGGCGGTGAGCGCGGTGATCCCCGGGGTGCAGGCCAGCATCGCCTTGTTGCTGGTGGCCTTCGTGCTCGATCTCGTCAAGAAAGACGACGCTGTCGGCACTTGGCAGGAATCGCACTTTCGCTGGCGCATCCGCTCGGTGCTCTGGGCCGGGGCGCTCTACGTGATCACGATCCCGCTGTGGCTGCTCTTCCTCATCCCAGGCTGGATCGCCTGGGCGCTGATCTCGCTCTGGTTTCTGTACCGGGTGGTGCGGGGCTGGGTCAATCTCAACGACAACAAGGCGATGCCCCTGCCGACATGAGTCAAGACAAGCGTCACGACGCCAACTGCATCTTCTGCAAGATCGTTGCAGGCCAGATACCGAGCCGCAAGGCCTACGAAGACGACGATGTGCTGGCCTTCCATGACATCGCGCCCTGGGCGCCGGTGCATGTGCTGATCATCCCGAAGACACACATCGAATCCCTGTACGACACCACGCCCGAGCAGCACGAGGCGCTGCTCGGGCGCATGCTTGCGCTGGCACCGAAGCTCATGCGCGAGCTTGGCGTCACCGGCGGCTTCCGTGTCATGGTCAACAACGGCCCTGACGGACGCCAGGAAGTACCACATTTGCACGTTCATGCCATGGGCGGTCCACGCCCTTGGGCCAAAGGCTGAACTGGCGTCACCTAAACTCGCGCATTCCCTTCAGGAGATCACATCATGGGTTCCTTCAGCATCTGGCATTGGCTGATCGTTCTGGCCATCGTCATCCTCGTGTTCGGCACGAAGAAGCTCAAGAACATCGGCTCTGACCTCGGCGGCGCCGTCAAGGGCTTCAAGGACGGCATGAAGGACGGCTCTGCGAGCAACGATCCGGCCGCCCCCAATCAGCAGGTCACGGCCAACAAGGCCAATGACGCCAACACCGTCGACGTCGACGCCAAGACAAAGTCCTGACAGCCTGCGCCGCGGCGTGAGCCGAAGGCGTCCCTGCTCCCCGCATGATTGATTTCGGTTTCGACAAGATGGCGCTGATCGGCGCGGTGGCGCTCATCGTCATCGGCCCCGAGAAGTTGCCCCGCGTGGCCCGTACCGTCGGCACCTTGCTCGGCAAGGCGCAGCGTTACATGGCCGACGTCAAGGCCGAGGTCAACCGCTCCATCGAGCTCGAAGAGCTCAAGAAGATGAAGGGGCAGTTCGAGGACGCGGCGCGCGATGTGGAGAAATCTGTCTCGGACCAGGTCAACGAGACGACCACCGCCCTCGAAAGCGCGTGGGCCAACGCCGACCCACCGCCTTTCGGCGCGCTGGAAGAGCCGCTCGATGCATCCCCCCCGACTTACAAGCACCCTAGAAAGAAGTGGCGCGTGCGCCGCAGCGCCATGCCGCTTTGGTACAAGCAACGCAATGGCGTGCGGAGCAAGGCGCAATCGGGTGCGGCACGTGTGGCCCGCTTTCGGCCGCCGCGCTCATCGGCGTGAAGCCATGAACCCACATCGCGCATGAGCTCCTCAGATTCCAAGCCGGACGAACTCCAGGGCACTGAACAGCCTTTCGTCTCTCACTTGATCGAGCTGCGCGACCGCCTGGTCCGCGCAACGATCGCCGTTGCCGTGTGCTGTGCTGTCTTGGCGCTGTGGCCCGGCCCGGCCGCGCTTTACGACTTTCTCGCTCAGCCGCTGGTTGCCAGCATGCCGGCAGGCGGCAAGCTCATCGCCACCAATGTGATCTCGCCCTTCCTGGTGCCGATGAAGATCCTGTTGATGACTGGCTTTCTGCTAGCGCTGCCAGTGGTTCTCTACCAAGTGTGGGCGTTTGTCGCCCCCGGCCTGTACACGCACGAGAAGAAGCTGGTGCTGCCACTGGTGGTCTCGAGCACCGTGCTGTTCTTCCTGGGCGTGGCGTTCTGCTACTTCTTCGTCTTTGGCAAGGTGTTCGCCTTCATCCAGGGCTTTGCGCCCAAGAGCATCACGGCGCAACCGGACATCGAGGCGTACCTGAGCTTCGTGCTCACGATGTTCGTGGCCTTCGGGGCTTCATTCGAGGTGCCCGTGGTGGTGGTGGTGCTCGCCCGCATGGGGCTCGTGACAATCGAGAAGCTGCGTGCCTTCCGCTCGTACTTCATCGTGATCGCGTTTATCCTCGCCGCGGTGCTGACGCCGCCGGACGTTGTCTCGCAACTCGCCCTGGCGATCCCAATGTGCCTGCTCTACGAGGTGGGCATCTGGGCGGCCATCGCATTCAACAAGCACACGAAGGCGCCCGAAGCCGAATCGAGCTCGGACGCGAGTCAGGGCTGATGGCCCTGTGTCGGGCGCTGCTGGCGCCTGGCCGAGCTTCTTACTGCTCGCGGCGCGGTTGAGTCTTGGGGCGCTGCGCGACTGTCACGTTCAGGTCGAGCGTCTTGTCGCCGCGCTGAATCCCGATCACCGCCCGTTCCTGCGGTTTGAGTGCCGCGACTGCTGCCAGCAGTTGCACGGTGTTTCCGACGGGCGACTCGGCCACCTTCACCACCACGTCGCCGGGGCGCATACCGGCGGCGCTGGCGGGGCCGTTTTGCAGCACGCCGGTGATGAGCACGCCCTCCTTGATCGGCAGGTTGAAGGTTTCGGCGATCTCGGGCGTGAGATCGCGCGGCTCCACGCCGATCCAGCCGCGCGTGACCTGGCCGTCGCGCACCAAGCCTTCCATTACCAGCTTGGCCGTGGTCACGGGCACCGCGAAGCCGATGCCCATGCTGCCGCCGCTGCGCGAGTAGATGGCGGTGTTGATGCCCAGCAGGTTGCCGGTGGCATCGACCAGGGCGCCACCCGAGTTGCCGGGGTTGATGGCTGCGTCGGTCTGGATGAAGTTCTCGAAGGTGTTGATGCCCAGCTGGTTGCGGCCCAGTGCGCTGACGATGCCAGAGGTCACAGTCTGGCCCACGCCGAAGGGGTTGCCGATGGCGAGCACCACGTCCCCCACCTGAACGTTGTCGAGGCTCCCGAGCGTGATGACCGGCAACTTGTCGAGTTCGATCTTCAGCACCGCGACGTCAGTTTCAGGGTCGGCACCGATGATCTTGGCCTTGGCCTGTCGGCCATCGGGCAGTTGCACTTCGATGTCGTCGGCGCCGGCGATCACATGGTTGTTGGTGAGCAGGTAGCCCTCGGGGGAGACGATCACGCCCGAGCCCAAACCGACCTGGGGCTCCATCTGGCGACCTTGCACCTGATCACCGAAGAAGAATTTGAACCAGGGATCGTCGGTGTGCGGGTTGCGTTGCGGCGCCTTGCTCGCCACCACGCTCACCACGGCGGGCGTTGCACGCCGCGCCGCCGCGGCATAGCTGGTGACACCTGAGATCGCAGGCAGCGGCGCCGTGCTGGGCGCCTGATTGATCGAGACGATCTGCGGGAGCACGGCGCCGTCACCGCCGCGGCGCACCCACTCCGGCTTGAGCGTGACGACCACGAACAGCACGGCCACGGCCACGGTCACGGCTTGGGAGAAAATGAGCCACGTCTTGCGCATCAACGAGATCCTGTGTCATGGCCCCACGTTCCGAACTCGACTCGTACCTGAGCACGCTACTGGAGGTGGGGAAGTTCCAGGATTATGGGCCGAACGGTTTGCAGGTTGAGGGCAAACCCGAGGTGCAACGGCTCGTCTCGGGCGTCACCGCGAGCCGCGCGTTCATCGAGGCGGCGATCGAGCAGAACGCAGATGCGGTGCTCGTGCATCACGGTCTCTTCTGGAAGGGCCATGACGGGCGCCTCACTGGCTGGCTGAAAGCGCGCGTTGAATTGCTGATGGCGCATGGCATCAACCTCTTCGCCTATCACCTGCCCCTGGACGCTCACCCGGTCTACGGCAACAACGCCCAACTGGGCGCAAAGCTCAAGTTCACCGCCGACGGGCGCTTCGGCAACCAGAGTCTTGGATTCATCGGGAGCCCCGCGCAGCCCCTCACAGCGGCGGCACTCAATGCCTTGCTGACCTTCCGCCTCGGCCGCCCGCCCGTGATGGTGGAGGGGCGCTCGGGGCAGTCCATCGCGCGCGTCGCGTGGTGCACAGGCGGTGCACAAGGCTACTTCGAGGACGCGATCGCGGCGGGTGCCGATGCGTTCATCACGGGCGAGATTTCGGAGCCTCAGGCCCACCTGGCGCGCGAGACGGGCGTGGCCTTCTTTGCCTGCGGCCACCATGCGACCGAGCGTTTCGGCGCCCCGGCCTTGGCCGCGCACGTGGCCGAGACGTTCGGAATCGAGCACCAGTCCATCGAGATCGACAACCCGGCATGAGCAAGCTCACGGGCGCGGCACCGATCGTCATCACCATGGGCGATGCCTGTGGCATCGGGCCGGAGATCATCGCGAAGGCTTTCGCAACGGGTGCAATCGCGGGCGCTGTGGTGCTGGGTGATGCGGCCGTGATGCGTCGTGCCTTGCCGGCCATCGGCGGTCACGTAGCGCTGGCAGTCGTCGAGCACGCCGACGACGTGGCCCGGTGCCCGCCCAACTGTGTGCCGCTGCTTCAGGCCGCAGACCTGCCTGCAGACCTCTCACAGGCCCGCGTCGGTGAGGTCGACGCACGCGCAGGTGCTGCCGCTTCGGCATGCATTGCACAGGCGGTGGAGCTGGTTCAAGCAGGCCGCGCGCGGGCCATCGTCACGGCGCCGATCCACAAGGAGGCGCTGGCTGCGGCGGGCGTCCCGTACCCGGGTCATACCGAGATGCTGCAGGCGTTGGCTGCGCGTCTCGGCGAGCCGCCGCCGCCGGTGCGCATGATGTTGGCCAATGATGAGTTGCGAACGGTGCTCGTCACGATCCACATGTCACTGCGTGCTGCCATTGATGCGGTGACCTTCGATGCGGTGCTGGAGACCCTGCGGATTGCTGACCGAGCGGCAAGGTCCTTCGGAATCGCATCGCCGCGCATCGCGGTCGCCGGGCTCAACCCGCATGCAGGCGAGGGCGGATTGTTCGGCGACGAAGAGCTGCGCATCATTGGCCCGGCCATCGCCGCTGCGCAACGCGAAGGCATTGCGGCGAGTGGCCCCTTCGCGCCTGACACGGTGTTCATGCGTGCGCGTCACACGGCCTTGCATCGGGGCGAGTTCGATCTGGTCGTGGCGATGACCCATGACCATGGGCTCATTCCCGTCAAGTACCTCGGCGTGGAGCAAGGAGTCAACGTGACCCTGGGCCTGCCGTTCGTGCGCACGAGCCCGGACCACGGCACCGCGTTTGACATTGCCGGCACGGGGCGCGCCGACCCTGCAAGCCTGATCGCCGCCTGGCGCATGGCGACGCAGTTGAGTGCCTGAAGGCTACTTGCTGTTGGCCGTGAGCGCGGCCAGCTGCTTGCGCGCCCGCGCCGAGGCGCGTTCGATCAGGTAGGCGCTCTCGAAGGCCTTGAAGCGCCCGGTCTCGCACATGCGGGCGAGCATGCGCGAGGTGAGTGAGACCGTCTCCTGATGTCGCTTGCCGCGCGTGAAGACAAAGAACGCACGGCCGGGGCTCACGTAGCTGAGCCGCACCTTCTGCCATTGGTCGTTCAAGTGCATTTGGTAGGCAAAGCCCAGGCGCACGTGGTCCATCAGCGGCAGACCGTGCGTGGGCTCGACCGGGTCCTTGGACGACAGATCCAGGTCGAGCGTAGCGGCGAGGTCCAGGTTGAGGTCGACCGGCGAGGTGTCAGGTGCGCTGTTCATCGGCTCAGGCTCGGCCTGGCTCGTGAGGTCGATGTCGACCGTGCCGGACCAATCCACGTCGCTCTCTTCGAGCAGGCCGATCTGCTGGGCCTCGGTGTCCGAGAACTGCGGCTCGACGGCCGTGCCGGCGGAGCTCGACATGGGCACGTCGCGCAACAGCGCGTCGGGCTCGGGCACCGGCGTGTTGAACACGCCCTCGAGCTGCTTGGCCAGCAGGTTGTACTCGAGCTCCGTGAGAGGCGTGCCCTTCAGGGAGTCGGCATGCGCAGGCAACAGCTTGCCGAAGAATTCCTTCTGGGCGGCTTCGGGCCAGCCCACGAGCTTCATGCCTTCGTTCAAGTCCTTCATCAGCGGCGGAAGCTGCATGAGGAACTTCTTGCGCAAGGCAGGCGAACCCTTGGGCTGCACGCTCATCACGAGGTCGCGGCCTGCGCGCTTGAGTCGCTGCACCAGGTCTGATTGCGTACCGCCTTGTCGTGTGGCCGTGGCGATCGCCTGGCTCCACACCTGCGCCAGGAAGTCGCGCAGATACTCCTGCAAAGACAGTGGCGCCAGCGCAGCGCGAAGCTGCAGCATGTAGCGCTGCTGCACGCGCAGGTCGGATTCCTTGCTGTCGACCACAGAGACCGCGGCGGCGTTTGCTTCGACCGTCGACTTGGCCTGTTGCGCGATGAAGCCTTCGAGTGCGGTGAGCTTGGACGTGTAGACGTCCATCTGATCGAAATCGCCTTCGACGATCTCCTGCACCAGCTCGCGCACGCGGGCCAGGAATTCCTTGCCGGGGCCGTCGTCGAACTCGTCGAAAGCCACTGCGAGCGAGGCGATGCGGTTCACGAAGCGGCGTACCGGGTGCTTGCGCGACGAGAAGAAGGTGTTGTCGACCAGCGCCACGCGCAGCACCGGCAACTGCAGGCGGGCGATCTGCCGTGCCATCTGCGGCGGCACGCGCGGGTCGGAGAGGATCTGGTCGAAGAGGCTGCCGACCACGTCGATCACCATGTGATCGAGGGCACCGGTGGACGCCTGCCGCAACTCTTCGCGGTGGGTGCGAATCAGGTTCGCGGCCATCATGCCGGAGGCCATGTCGCTGAACGAGCCGCCGCCGGTGATCGGCCCCAGATGACCCGGTGCGCTGCTCAAGCCGCCGCCTGACGCGCCGCCAGCTCCGCCGAACGCCCCAGGCGTGGTCGAGCCACCCAGATCGGCGGGGCGCGTGGCGAGGAAGGTCAGGCGCCGCAACAACGCCATCATCTCGGCGTCTGCCTGTCCCGACTGATTCAAGGCGTGGCCCGAATGGCCGCGTGCCTGTGGGGCCGATGCACCGAGCGACGCAGGGCGCCCGGCCGCGCTGCCCAGGCCCGCCGGCGCCGTGTCGCGGTTGGCCCAGGCGCCAGAGGAGGCGCGGCCGCCCGGTCCGGCACCGATTCCACTGCCGGCGCCCATTCCCGGGCCCCCCGGCCCCGCACCGCCCAGCCCGCCCGCACCGCTGGGCGAGCCGGTCCCAGGCATCGCGCCGCTCGCGAGGCCAGCCCGCCCGGTTGGCATGGCAGGGCGGCCACCGGGCCCACCAAGTGGGGCGGACGAGGTACTCCCCGCGTAGCCGGAGTGGGTGGTCGGATCGAAATGCCCCTGGCCGGATCCCATGACCGAATCACGCAAGGTGTCGTAGCCCGACACCCGACCCTTGGACAGGTCGTTGCCCGGACCATCTACACCGCGCACCGTCAACCCGACAGGTTGGATGCCACGCACGCGGAAGTCCTTCAGGATGTCTGCGTAGCAGCTGGGCATCACTCGGGCCAATGCGAGACCGAGCTCACGGGCAAGAAGCTTGCGGCTCTCCCGATCGTTCGACACCGAGGAGATGGCGCGGAACACCGCGGTCCCCAACACCTCGGCGCGCAACGGGTTGCGATCATGGTCGGCGCGCCCGAGGCCCAGCAGTTGGCCCGTGTACGAGGCCATTTCGCGCAACTCCCACTCGGATCCGCTCGCGATGGACTGGCCGATGCGGTCGGCGAACATCTTCTCTTCGACCTCGGCGTCGTCGACGAGACTCAAGGACTGCCAGTCGGTTTCGGCCAGCGAGCGGCCGCGCTCCATGCCCGGGTTCAGTTCGCGGGCCACGCGCTTGCTGAGCGTGTCTGAAAACACGAGCGTGAAGGTGCTCATGTTGCGGCGCAGATCGAGTTGCGCGTTGATCAGTGCATCGCGCTCGAGAATGCGTGTTGCTGCCGACGCCAGCACGCCGAGGTGATCACTCACGCGGTCCGCCACGCCCGCAGTGGTCGTCTTGATGTGAGTCGTGGCCGCATCGAATGCGGCCTGAGCGCGTGGATCGGTCTGATTCATCTCGAACGGGGCCGCCGTGGGCGGGCCGGGACGCGCTCAGGAGAAGGCTCGCTGCGAGAGCGCACGTCCTGCAAGTATGGGGCCAAACCGAGGCCCGTCGCCATGGCGTTGCACCCGGGCGACGCCGGGTGAAGTGCTTACTTTTTCAGTGAATCGCGGATCTCGCGCAGCAACACAACGTCTTCGGGTGTCTCGGCGGGGGGCGCCGGCGCGTCGTTCTTCAAGCGGTTGATCTGCTTGACCATCACGAAGATGATGAACGCAAGGATCACGAAGTTGAGGGCGACCGTGATGAAGTTGCCATAGGCGAAGAGCGGGACGCCGGCCTTCGTCAGCGCCTCGTACGTCATCGGCCCCTTGAAGTCGGCCGGTGGGTTGGCCAGCATGATGAAGTAGCTGGAGAAATCGAGCCCACCGATCACTCGGCCGATGATCGGCATGATGAGGTCCTTGACCACGGAGTCGACGATCTTGCCGAAGGCCGCCCCGATGATGACGCCGACCGCCAGGTCGACGACGTTGCCCTTCATGGCGAATTGTTTGAACTCCGCTGCGAATCCCATGTGTGATCTCCTTTGGATGTTGCGGCGCAGTATTGCGCAGGACGCCCGGAAGTCAAGAGTGCCGCTTGACACGTCCGCTAGAATCGCGGGTTGCCCCCTGGGTAGATTAAGAAGCCAGCGTCAGGGACCCCATGACTCCCTGGGTAGATCAGAAGCCAGCATCAAGGACCTTCATGAGTGATCAGCAAGTCGATCAAGGCCGCCGCACTTGGGTTGCCATCACCTGCGGAGCAGGCGCTGTCGGCGGCGTTGCCGCAGCTGTCCCCTTCGTTTCGACCTTCCAGCCCTCCGAGCGTGCTCGCGCTGCGGGCGCGGCGGTCGAGGTCGATATCGGCGACCTGAAGCCGGGTGAGAAGAAGACCGTCGAGTGGCGCGGCAAGCCGGTTTGGATTGTTCGCCGCACCGATTCGCAGACCAAGGAGCTGGTCAAGAACGACGCCCAACTGGCAGACCCCAAGTCCGAACGCAAGCCTGACGAACTGACGCCTGCCTACGCTCGCAACGAAGGCCGCTCCATCAAGCCGGACGTGCTCGTGGTCGTCGGCATCTGTTCGCACCTGGGCTGCTCGCCCTCCGACAAGTTCCAGCCCGGCCCGCAGCCCTCGCTGCCTGACGACTGGAACGGCGGCTTCCTCTGCCCGTGTCACGGCTCCACCTTCGACATGGCCGGCCGTGTCTACAAGAACAAGCCCGCCCCCGACAACCTCGAAGTGCCTCCGCACCAATACATCTCCGACACGCGTCTGCTGATCGGTGAAGACAAGAAGGCCTGACCCAGGCGCCCCCGGAGAGAAATTCATGGCCGAGTTCAAGCAAGTCAGTCCCAATGCGCCGATCGGCGAGAAGCTGTTGACCTGGGTCGACAACCGCTTCCCCGCGAGCAAGCTCTACAAAGAGCACATGAGCGAGTACTACGCTCCGAAGAACTTCAACTTCTGGTACATCTTCGGTTCGCTCGCCCTGCTGGTCCTGGTGATCCAGATCGTCACCGGCATCTTCCTCGTGATGCACTACAAGCCCGATGCCGCCAAGGCGTTCGAGTCGGTCGAGTACATCATGCGCGACGTGCCCTGGGGCTGGTTGGTGCGCTACATGCACTCCACCGGCGCCTCGGCGTTTTTCGTCGTGGTCTACCTGCACATGTTCCGCGGGCTGCTCTACGGCAGCTACCGCAAGCCGCGCGAACTCGTATGGATCTTCGGTTGCGCCATCTTCCTGTGCCTGATGGCAGAGGCCTTCATGGGCTACCTGCTTCCCTGGGGTCAGATGTCGTACTGGGGCGCCCAGGTGATCGTGAACCTGTTCCAGGCCGTGCCTTTCATCGGCCCTGACCTGGCGTTGCTGATCCGCGGCGACTATGTGGTGTCGGACGCCACGCTGAACCGCTTCTTCAGCTTCCACGTGATCGCTGTGCCCTTGGTCCTGCTGGGCCTGGTGGTCGCTCACCTGATTGCCCTGCATGAGGTGGGTTCGAACAACCCCGACGGCGTGGAGATCAAGGCCAAGAAAGACGCCAAGGGCATCCCGCTCGACGGCATCCCGTTCCACCCGTACTACACGGTGCATGACATCTTCGGCGTCAGCGTGTTCCTGATGGCGTTCGCAGCGATCGTGTTCTTCGCGCCAGAGTTCGGGGGTTACTTCCTGGAGTACAACAACTTCATCCCGGCCGACCCGCTGAAGACGCCTGCCCACATCGCACCTGTCTGGTATTTCACGCCCTTCTATTCGATGTTGCGTGCCACCACCTCCGAGATGGTCTACGTGATCGTTGCGCTGGTGGGTCTTGGTGCGATCCTCGCCATCATCAAGGGCGGCTTCTCGGCACTCGGCAAGGTGGTCATCGCTGCCGCCGCGATCGTAGGCGCCTTCCTGCTCTTGACCTTCGAGGCCAAATTCTGGGGCGTGGTCGTGATGGGCGGTGCCGTCGTGATCCTCTTCTTCCTGCCCTGGCTCGATCGGGCCGAGGCCAAGTCGATTCGCTACCGCCCCGACTGGCACAAGTACATGTACGGCGTGTTCGTGCTCGTCTTTGGCGTGCTGGGATATCTCGGCGTGCAGCCGCCTTCGCCGGTGGGTGAGCGCGTCTCGCAAGTTGGCACCTTGTTCTACTTCGGCTTCTTCCTGCTGATGCCTTGGTGGAGCCGCATCGGCCAGTCCAAGCCGGTGCCTGATCGCGTGACCTTCGAGGCCCACTGAAGACGAAGCCGGAAACCACACCATGAAGAAACTGATTTTGAGTTTGCTGGCGTCGCTCACCCTGGGTACGGGCGCTGTTGCATCGGAGGGCGGGATTGCGTGGGACAAGTTCCCCGAGTCCAAGGTGACCGACATGGCCGCGCTGCAAAATGGCGCCAAGTTGTTCGTCAACTACTGCTTGAACTGCCATTCGGCCTCGTTCATGCGCTACAACCGCCTGCGCGACATCGGGCTAACCGAAGAACAGATCAAGACGAACCTCATGTTTGCCACCGACAAGGTCGGCGACACGATGAATATCTCGCTCGATCCCAAGCAAGCCAAGGAGTGGTTCGGTGGCACCCCGCCCGACCTCACCGTGATTGCCCGCTCGCGCGCTGCCAGTGGCAAGGGTACCGGCGCCGACTACCTCTACACCTACCTGCGCAGCTACTTCCGAGACGAGACCAAGGCCACGGGCTGGGACAACTTGGCGTTCCCGAGCGTCGGCATGCCGCACGTGCTGTGGGAGCTCCAGGGCCAGCGCACCGCCAAGTACGTCGAAGAGAAGGACCCGCATCACGAAGGCAAGACGATGCATCGCTTCGCTGGTTTCGAGCAAGTCACCCCAGGCAAGCTGAGCCAGCTCGACTACGACAACAACGTGGCCGACCTGGTCGCCTTCATGCAGTGGATGGGTGAGCCCGCGCAGAACAGCCGTGTCCGGCTGGGCAGCTTTGTGCTCATCTTCCTCGCTGTCTTCACTGTCATTGCGTGGCGCCTGAACGCTGCATTCTGGAAAGACGTGAAATAAGCCTTCGCGCGGAGGCCGGAAGGCCTCTGGGCGTTTGCGGAGTGGAGTGCCACCAGGGCCCGTCCACTCCGTTTGTGTTTTGCAAGACCTCTAGCCTCAAGGAGCCGCCATCATGATGGTGCTTTACTCCGGAACGACCTGCCCTTACTCGCATCGTTGCCGCTTCGTCCTGTTTGAAAAGGGCATGGATTTCGAGATTCGCGACGTCGACCTCTTCGCCAAGCCCGAAGACATCGCGCTGATGAATCCGTACAACGAGGTGCCGATTTTGGTCGAGCGCGACCTCATCCTGTACGAGTCGCACATCATCAACGAGTACATCGACGAGCGTTTCCCGCATCCGCAGTTGATGCCGGGTGACCCGGTTGCGCGTGCGCGCGTGCGCCTGTTCCTCCTCAACTTCGAGAAGGAGCTGTTTGCCCACGTGAATGTGCTCGAAGGTCGCAGCACAGGCGCCAAGCCCACCGACAAGCAGCTGGAAAAGGCGCGTTCGCAGATCCGTGATCGCCTGACGCAGCTCGCGCCGATCTTCCTCAAGAACAAGTTCATGCTCGGCGACGACTTCTCGATGCTCGACGTGGCCATCGCGCCTTTGCTGTGGCGCCTTGACTACTACGGCATCGACATGTCGAAGAACGCCGTGCCCCTGCTCAAGTACGCCGAGCGCATCTTCTCGCGCCCGGCCTACATCGAGGCGCTGACGCCTTCTGAAAAGGTGATGCGCAAGTAATGCCGGCTGAAAGCGCAGTGGCATGAGCCTCATCCCGACGACGCCCGGCAATGCGGGCGCCTCCACGCGGCCCTACCTGATCCGGGCGCTGCACGACTGGTGCACCGACAACGGCTTCACGCCGTACATCGCGGTGTACGTCGACGCGAGCGTTCACGTGCCGTTGGAGTACGTGAAGAACAACGAGATCGTTCTGAACGTCGGGTTCGAGGCCACTACCGGCATGAAACTTGGTAACGAATTGATCGAGTTCAAAGCCCGGTTCGGCGGGGTTTCCCGGGAGATCGTGGTGCCGGTCGACCATGTCATTGCGATCTACGCACGGGAGAACGGGCAGGGCATGGCGTTTCCGGTTCCGACCGATACATCGGCCGGTACCGACGCGCCTTCTGCACCCGCGGGCGCACCGGGTCCTCGAGCCGCTTCTGCGTCGTCCGGCCTGAGGCTGGCCAGTGCGGAAGACGGAGCAGAAGCTTCACCGCCTGACGCCGCCAAACCGACGGCAGTCGACGAGGATGGCGGCGAAGGCCCCCAAGACCCGCCGAGCGGAGGGCGGCCCGCGCTCAAACGTGTCAAATAGGCGCGCACTGGCGACGCCTGACAACACTCAACAGGCCCCGGCTAAAATCGCGGTCCTTGCCCTTGTAGCTCAGTTGGTAGAGCAGCGGTTTTGTAAACCGAAGGTCGCGGGTTCGATTCCTGCCGGGGGCACCATCTGCACCACGCGGCTCTCGCCGATACGACTGGTATCAGCTGAGGTTCAGCTCGATTGAACCTTGATTCTGATTGCAGTAACCTGCCATCCCCGCTGCTTGAGAGCGTCTTCAAGCCGAGGTTGAAGCTGGCGCAGCTTGGCTGCCACGGCCGCGTTGGCCACCAGCAGTGACCACCCCTCGCCATCCAGGGGGCCGGGCTTGATGTGAGCGGCCAAAGCCGCCGGCAAGACAGCGAGAACAGCCTCGAAGCGTGCATTCGATTCACGCATGAGTTGCTGCAGTCGCGCAAGCGGAGCACTGCGATCGAGTGCCTCGTCCATGCGCAGGGCGTTGGGGGTGACCGGGGGTGGCTTCTGGTTCACCGCAAGGAGTTTAGCGATGCAGATACTCATCACGCACGGCACGATGGCCAAGACCCGCGTGCTGCGGCTCAACCGCTGGCAGCTCGTCGGCGCGCTCGCCGCATTGAGTGTCATGCTGGTCTTGCTGTCGGGTGTCATCTATCACGCAATCTTCCTGAAGGCTGCACGCGAAGGCTGGCCCGTCGTGAGCCAGCTCATGCGCCTGGTCGTGCGAGACGAGTTCGCGCAGCGTGACCGTTTCATGCGCGAGAACCTCGATGCCATGGCGCAAAAGCTTGGCGAGATGCAGGCCAAGCTCATCAAGCTCGAGGCAATTGGTGAGCGGGTGTCTGGCCTCGCAGGGGTCAAGCCCGAGGAACTCAAGCAGGTAGCGCCCCGCGGTGGCCAAGGCGGCCCGTTCGTGCCTGCGCGCAAGCCGTCCATCGAGCAGTTGAACAGCATGCTCGAATCGCTGGACGAGTCGGCCGACCAGAGCAGCGATGTCTTCACGATGATCGAATCGCGCCTGTTCGAAAAACGCCTTGCCTCGTTGATGGTGCCGAGTTCGGCGCCTGTCAGTGGCCGAGTCGGCTCCGGGTTCGGGTTCAGGTCGGATCCTTTCACCGGCCGGGCTGCCCTTCACACCGGCCTCGACTTCCCGACCGATGTCGGTACCCCCATCATGGCGGCTGCGGGCGGCGTGGTGCGTTCAACCGACTTTCATCCCGCCTACGGCAACCTGCTCGAGATCGATCACGGGAACGGCCTGACGACGCGGTACGCGCACACTTCGAAGATTCTGGTTCACGCGGGAGACTTCGTGAAGCGTGGACAACTGGTGGCGCTTGTCGGCACCACGGGCCGCTCCACGGGCCCGCATTTGCACTTCGAGGTGATGGTCGAAGGCGTGCTGCAGGACCCTGCCAAGTTCCTCGCCGGGAAGGCCGGCGCCCCTGTGAACCACACCGCCGCGACGTCGGTATCCGGGTCATCCCCAAGCCCCCGCTGACGCCGGGGTGCGCCCCACCCGGGTGCTAACATTCAAGGCTTTTCCCGCGGCAGAGGGCCTCCTCTGGCAGGCCTTGCAAAGGGCGGTGCCGAACCCCATTTCCCGGGAACCGATTGCGTCGACGGCGGGTGCGTATCTGCCGCTCGATCCCTCCCGCTGCCCTCCAGCCCCAAATTCCTTGACGCTGCATGTTGCCCAAGCTTCTCACTTCGATTTTCGGTAGCCGCAACGACCGCTTGCTCAAGCAGTACCGCCAGGTCGTTCAGCAGATCAATGCGCTGGAGCCGCAGTTCGAGAAGCTCGACGACGCTGCCCTGCAGGCCAAGACGGCGGAGTTCAAGGGCCGCGTCGCCAAGGGCGAATCGCTGGACGCGCTCTTGCCCGAGGCGTTTGCCGTGGCACGAGAGGGCAGCAAGCGCGTATTGAAGATGCGGCACTTCGACGTGCAGCTCATCGGCGGCATGGCTCTGCACAACGGCAAGATCGCTGAAATGCGCACCGGCGAAGGCAAGACGCTGATGGCCACCTTGCCCGTCTACTTGAATGCGCTCACCGGCAAAGGCGTGCATCTGGTGACGGTGAACGACTACCTGGCCCGGCGTGATGCTGAGTGGATGGGCAAGCTGTACAACTTCCTCGGCCTCTCGGTGGGCGTGAACCTGCCGCAGATGCCGCGCGAAGAGAAACAGGCTGCCTACGCCGCCGATGTGACCTACGGCACCAACAACGAATACGGCTTCGACTACCTGCGCGACAACATGGTCTACGAGACCGCAGATCGAGTGCAGCGCGGCCTGACCTTCGCCATCGTCGACGAGGTGGACTCCATCCTGATCGATGAGGCGCGCACCCCGTTGATCATCAGCGGCCAGGCGGAAGACCATACCGACCTTTACGTGCGCATCAACAGCGTGGTGCCGCAGCTCAAGAAGCAGATCGGCGAATTGGACCTGCGCACCGGCGAGGGTGTGATCGACCCGGGCGACTTCACGGTTGACGAGAAGTCGCACCAGGTGTTTCTCACCGAAGACGGGCACGAGAACGCCGAACGCATCCTGCGCGAAGCCGGCCTGCTGGTCGACGGTGCCAGCCTGTACGACCCGCAGAACATCACGCTGATGCATCACGTGTACGCGGCGCTTCGTGCACGCCACCTGTACCACCGCGATCAGCATTACGTGGTTCAGGACGGCGAGGTCGTGATCGTCGACGAGTTCACCGGTCGGCTCATGACGGGCCGCCGCTGGTCCGATGGCTTGCACCAGGCAGTCGAAGCCAAGGAAGGCGTCCAGATTCAGAGCGAGAACCAGACGCTCGCTTCGATCACCTTTCAGAACTACTTCCGCATGTACGGCAAGCTCGGTGGCATGACTGGCACCGCCGACACCGAGGCCTATGAGTTTCAGGAAATCTACGGTCTCGAAACCGTGGTGATACCGCCCAACAAGCCGACGGCGCGCAAGGACGAGCTCGACCTGGTCTACAAGACTGATAAGGAAAAGTTCGACGCGGTGATCGAAGACATCCGCAGCTGCCATTCGCGCGGCCAGCCGGTGCTGGTGGGCACGACATCGATCGAGAACTCCGAGCTGATTTCCGAAACGCTGCGCAAGGCCAACCTGCCGCACGCCGTGCTCAACGCCAAGCAGCATGCGAAGGAAGCCGAGATCGTTGCGCAGGCAGGTCGCCCTGGTGTCATCACCATCGCGACCAACATGGCCGGCCGCGGTACCGACATCGTCCTGGGTGGCAATGTCGAGAAGCAGGTGCAACTGATCGAGGCCGACGACTCGATCCCTGAAGCCGAGCAGCATGCGCGCGTCAAGAAACTGCAAGACGAATGGCAGGGCCTGCATGAGCAGGTGAAGGCCGCGGGTGGCCTGCGCATCATCGCCACCGAACGGCATGAATCCCGCCGTATCGACAACCAGCTTCGCGGCCGGTCGGGGCGCCAAGGCGACCCGGGTTCGTCGCGCTTCTACCTCTCGCTCGAAGATTCCCTGATGCGCATTTTTGCGGGCGACCGCGTGCGCGCCATCATGGATCGGCTGAAGATGCCCGAGGGCGAGGCCATCGAGGCTGGCATCGTCACCCGCAGCATCGAAGGCGCCCAGCGCAAGGTGGAAGCGCGCAACTTCGACATGCGCAAGCAGCTGCTCGAGTACGACGACGTGTCGAACGATCAGCGCAAGGTGATCTACCAGCAGCGCAACGAGATCCTCGAGGCCGAGAGCCTGACCGCGCAGGTGGCGAACCTGCGCGAGAGCACGCTGACCGACGTGGTGCGCACCTACGTGCCAGCAGAAAGCGTCGAAGAGCAGTGGGACCTCGACGGCCTGGAGAAGACGCTGGCTGACGAATGGCAGCTCGACGTTCAGGTGAAGGCGAAGGTCGAGAAGAGCAACGCCATCACCGACGAAGAGATCGTCGAGATGGTGGTGAAGGCTGGCAACGATTCGTTCGCCGAGAAGCTGGAGCGCGTTGGCGCCGAGCAGTTCACGCCGTTCGAGCGCATGATCCTGCTGCAGTCCATCGACCAGCATTGGCGCGAACATCTTGCTGCGCTCGATTACCTGCGCCAGGGCATCCACCTGCGTGGTTACGCGCAGAAGAACCCGAAGCAGGAGTACAAGCGCGAAGCCTTCGAGCTCTTCAGCCAGTTGCTCGACGTGGTGAAGATGGACGTGACGCGCGTGCTGATGACCGTGCGCATCCAGACTCAGGAGCAGGCCACCGAAGCGGCAGAGGCTATCGAGTCGCGTGCCGAGTCGATCAGCAACGTCACCTACACCCACCCGAACGAGGATGGCAGCGTGTCGCAGGAGACCGATCCATCGAGCGAGGTTCCCAAGGTGGGCCGCAACGACCCCTGCCCATGCGGCAGCGGCAAGAAGTACAAGCAGTGCCACGGCCGGCTGGCCTGAGAGCGGCCAGTTCAAGAGTCTCAGGGCACTGAGGCCACCCAGCGCTGCGATCGCGGCGGCGTCGTAGCGACGTGGGCCTTGCTTGAGAGTGCGCCGTGGGTGCCCGGTGCTCGCCGCGCATGTGCGCGAGACGAGGCACCTGAGCGAGCAAGTTGCCGTGTCGATACCTACAATCGACCTCCTTGTCACGAGGTGCACCATGCCAGTCAATCTCCAGCCGCCGTGTGCGGAATCGCTCCATCCCGTCCCTGGTGTCCAACTTGGCGTCGCGATGGCTGGTGTGCGCAAGGCCAAGCGCCGCGACTTGACCGTGGTCACTCTGGCGGAAGGAACGCAGGTCGCGGGGGTGTTCACCGCCAATCGTTTTTGTGCCGCCCCGGTTCAGCTGTGCCGCAAGCACTTGGCCGCCAACATCGGGCCGCGCGCGTTGGTCATCAACACAGGCAATGCCAATGCCGGCACGGGTGACGATGGGCTGGCGCGGGCGTTCTCTACCTGTGTGTCGCTGGCTCAGCACCTCGACCTGTCGCCCGAGCAGATCCTGCCCTTCTCCACCGGCGTGATCATGGAGCCGCTGCCCACGGACCGAATCGCAGCCGGCCTGCCTGCCGCCATCGCCGACCTGAAGGAAGCCAACTGGGCGGTTGCGGCCGAGGCAATCATGACGACCGATACGGTGCCCAAGGCGGCGTCGAAGCAGATCCAGATTGGTGGCAAGACGGTCACCATCACCGGCATCAGCAAAGGCGCCGGCATGATCCGGCCGAACATGGCGACCATGCTGAGCTTTCTCGCCACCGACGCCGTGATTGCCCCGCAGTTGATGCAACCGCTCACGCAAGAGGCCGCCGACAAGTCCTTCAATCGCATCACCATCGATGGCGACACCTCGACCAACGACTCGTTCGTGGTCGTCGCCACCGGCGTGGCGGGCCATGCGCCTATCACCACCCTGGAAGCCGGCGACGGTGCGCTGCTGCGCCAGGCCGTGATCGACGTCGCCACCGAACTCGCGCAGGCCATCGTGCGCGATGGCGAAGGTGCGACCAAGTTCATCACCGTGCAGGTCGACGGCGGCAAGACCGAAGCCGAATGCAAGCAGGTGGCCTACGCCATCGCCCACTCACCACTGGTGAAGACGGCGTTCTTTGCGAGTGACCCCAACCTTGGTCGCATTCTGGCGGCCGTGGGCTACGCCGGCATTGCCGATCTGGATCAGACGCGCATCGAGATGTTCCTCGACGACGTGCACGTGGTCACCGACGGTGGCCGCAAGGCCACCTACCAAGAGGCCGATGGCGCCCGCGTGATGAAGCAGGCCGAGATCACCGTGCGCATCGACCTGCGCCGCGGCGCGGCCGAGGCCACCGTGTGGACCTGCGACTTCAGCGTTGACTACGTCAAGATCAACGCCGACTACCGCAGCTGAACCAGCTCTTGCGGTTCTAGGGGGGCGGCAAGTTCGCCGCTTGCTTCGCCCGAACAACGGGCGGTAGCATGGCGGCTCGCTTCGGACTCCCTGACATGACACGCCACTTCCATCCACGCATGCCACACGATGCCGCCCGGCGGGCGTCGTCGTGCCAACACGCGTCGCGATGTGTCGACCATATCTCCATGGTCATTCAGTCCGTACGCGGCCACTGACTCCTCAGCTTCGCTTCCACCGAAGTTCCGCTGAGGCCCTCGGCGGAAGAGCAGGTCCCCAACCCTTCTTTCGCTGATCCGGATCCACCGATCCACCAGGGTGCTACCCGCACCCGAACGAGACAGACGAGAGAGGAGGCGGTCATGTTGTTGAATCGGCTGAAGGCGCTCTGGCAGGCCTGGGCGCAGGGGCTCAGCCTGCGGCCCGACGATCTGCTGCGCGACCGCACCTACCGCCGCCTCTGGTCGTCCATCCTCATCAGCTCCTTCGGTGGCCAGGTGACGATGCTCGCCTTGCCGCTCACCGCCGCCGTGCTGCTCCATGCTTCGCCCACCCAGATGGGCCTGCTCACGGCGATGGAGATCCTGCCCTTCGTGCTCTTCTCTCTGCCGGCCGGGGTGTGGCTCGACCGGGTGCGCAAGCTGCCGGTGTATGTGGCAGGCGAGAGCCTGTTGTCGGTCATCGTCGCCAGCGTGCCCTTCGCGTGGTGGATGGGCTGGCTGTCGATGGCCTGGCTCTATGTTGTGGGTTTCGTGATCGGCGTCATCTACACGGTTGCCGGGTCGGCCGCGCAGATCGTGTTGACACAGGTCGTCGCACGCGACCGACTGGTCGAAGCCCATGCCAAGAATGCGCTGGCCACCTCGGGCGCCGAGGTCGCCGGTCCGGGTTTCGCCGGCGCCTTGATCAAGGTCGTGGGCGCACCGCTGGCCTTGCTGGTCGATGCCGTGCTGTTGCTGATTTCGGCGGGGATCCTGCGCGGGATCCGCGTGCACGAGGACCAGCGCCGGCACCGCGGCGGGCACTTCTGGCGTGACCTGCGCACTGGCCTGCGCTTCGTGTTCGGCGCGCCCTTGCTGGTGGCCCTGGCGGTTGTCGTGGGGACGTGGCAGATGTGCCACCACGCCGCGCTGGTCGTGCAGATTCTGTTTGCCACGCGCACCCTGGGCTTGAGTGAACAGCAGGTCGGCCTGAGCTACATGGGCATGGGTCTGGGCACCATCGTCGCGAGCGTGCTGGGCAACCGCATCAGCCGGCGTGTGGGGCCGGGGCCGTGCCTGGTCATCGGCATTGCGGTGTGCAGTGTCGGCTGGTTGCTGCTGGCGGTGGCGCCTGCCAACCGCTGGGGCGTGGCTGCCTTTGCCGTGATGCTGCTGCTGTTCAGCGCCGGGGCAGTGCTGGTCTTCATCAACTTCCTGGCTTTGCGCCAGGCGGTGACGCCCGGGCCCCTGCTGGGACGCATGACCAGCGCGATGCGCTGGCTCACCTTGCTCGCCGCCGGCCCGGGGGCCTTGCTCGGCGGCTGGCTGGGCGAGCACATCGGCTTGCGTGCTGCGCTTGGCTTTTCGGCCGGAACCGCCTTGCTGCTGGCGGCGGTGGCGTGGTTCCACCCCGCCATCCGCAACGTGAAGGTTCTGCCCGAGCCTGAAGGCGCCGACGATTGGGTGGGAGCCGAGGCCTCGGTCAGCCCCACGACCATCATGGAGGTCGGGTGAGCGACCTCAGGGGATGCTGCGGCTGACGCGTACCAGCGAGTTGGCTTGATCCGGCTGCGCGAGGTACATGTCCGTCAAGCTCGTACCGGGTGGATAGCTGCTGCCTGTTATCCACAGCGGGTCGCCGGCGAAACCGTAGCCCCACACTGCCCAGTACCAAGGGCTGGTGGTATTCGAGAACCGGCCCAGCGTGGTGGTCACGCCCGTTGCCAGGTTCTGCGACATCAGGTGGCCGTTGCGGCAGTCGGCGTCGTTCGAGAGGCTCTCGCACCAGACGACGGCGTCCAGGGTGAAGAAGGAATGGTCGTTGACACGGCTGTACACCGGCATCGGGCTCGAACTGATGCGGGCGCTGATGAGCCGGGCGTTGGTTCCATCCAGACGCACCTTGCTCAGAGAAGTCAGGGCGGTGGAGGAGAAGGTGATGTACACAACGTCGTCGCCATGCGTGCCCAAGGTGTAGGAGGTGTTCACCGCTCGGACCAGCGGAATGAGGGCTCCGCCGCTTTTGGGTAGCGAGAACAGCGTGGTCCGGGTATCGGGGTAGTCACCATCCTGTCGCACCACCAGGTGGATCGGCGAGATGGCATCCAGGATGGGCCTGCTTCCGGCGAAGGGGTCGAGCGAGGCCATCACCGAGACGGTGCCCGCGGCGTTGATGCGCATCACATCCACGCCATCCATGAAGTAGTTCGCCGTGGCATCGCCCAGCGCCCAGGGGGAGCTCGTGGTGTCTCGGATGCTGTACAGGCTGGGCGAGAGCGTGGCACCCGTCGTCGACCAGTCGAGCCGGCGCACGGTCATGCCGACGTTCACATGGGCACTCGTCGTGAGGCGGGTGCCCGGTACGTAGTTGAGAAACTCCAGGCTCGCCAAGCCCGCACCTCCGGCGATGTCGCCCAGCGGAGCCAGGGCTGCGCTGTACAGCGTGAGCCGCGGCGTGGTGCCGCGCGCGTCGCTCGCCACGAAGAGGCCGGTGCCGGCGAAGTTGTCGCTGGGCAAGGCATTGACGATCTGAACGCCGGTGGGCAAGGACGTGGCAGCGGTGGTGGTGGACGTCCCCGTCCTGACGAACGCCGTGGGGTTGCTTCCGGCCGCGCCGCAGCTGCCAGATGGGCCAGCCACCTCGACCTCGAGCCACGCATCACCGCCATTGGAGGCCGCCAAGGGGTGCACCCGCGCGATGTTGCATGCGGTGCCGAGTGAAGAGATGCGCTGCTCCACCGTGCTGTCGCTCTTGCGCAGGCTGACCTGGAACACTTGCCTGTTCTTCACGTAGAACACCATCGACGTGCCGCGATACGTGGTGATTCGGGTGGCCGGATCGGTGGTGAAGAGCGACAGATCCCGGTGTGTTTCGGGCGAGGGCAGAGCCACCGAGAGCCTGGGCGTGGCCGGGGCGGCTGGGTCCACGATCAACAGGTTGTAGCCAGTGGCCTGATCGGCGGAGCTGGTGCCGATGATGAGGTACTGCTCGGGCGGCGAAGGAGGCGGCGTGCCGCCGGCCTCCGGGCTGCTGCCCCCACCCCCGCCACAGCCGGCCAAGATGATGATGGACGAGAGGCAGGCGCCTGCCAGCCGCGCTGCCGTGCGGCGGATCGGATCTTTCATGGTTCCCTCGCTCAGACTGTTGGTTTTATGAGGGCCGGGAGGCCCGCGGCAGTCTAGCGTTTCACCGTATCGATCGGGTCAGCCGTGGGCCCTCGATCCGGGGGCGAAGCGGTCCACTGCATCGGTGATCAGGCTGTCGATGCCGGCCTCTTGCAGTCGCAAGGCATCGGCCGCGTCATTGACGGTGTAAGCGGCCACGCGCAGGCCAGCGCCCTGGGCGTGCGCGATCACGGCGGCATCGAGCACGCGGTGGTTGGCGACGATGGCAATGCAGCCCAGCGCTTGCGCCTCGGGCAGCCAGCCTTCGCGCAGGCTGTCGAGCAGCAGTGCTCTGGGCAGGGACGGTTTGGCGGCGCGTGCAGCAGCCAGCGCGTCGGGCTGGAAGGAGCTCAGCAGCGGCTTGAAAGCTTCATCGGCCCACAGCGCTGCGGCATGCTGGGCGATCACGCGGCCGGTGGCTTCGTTGTGCCCGGGCGTGGGCTTGATCTCGATGTTGAGCGCGAAGCCGTTTCCGATGCAGTAGCGGGCGATGGCCTCCAGGGTGGGCAGGGGCTCGCCCGCGAAGGCGCTACTGTGCCAGCCGCCGGCGTCCAGGCGCGAGAGCGCGCTCCACGGGCGCTCGCCGGCCACGCCTTCTTCGGGCGTGGTGCGCTGCAGGGTCTCGTCGTGCAGCAGAAAGGGGACACCGTCGACGCTCAGCTTCACATCGCACTCGAAGGCGCGGTAGCCGTGGCTCGCCCCGAGGCGAAAGGCCGCGAGCGTGTTCTCGGGGGCCAGCTTGCCGGCGCCGCGGTGGGCAATCCACAAGGGGTAGGGCCAGGGGCTCATTCCACGCGTGCGCCGGTTTCGGTGTCGAACCAGTGCATGTGTTGCGGCGACAGCTGCAGGTGCAGGGTGCTGCCGGTGTCGGGCGGGGGCAGCCGGCCATCCACGCGCAGCGTGAAGTCGTGTTCGCCAAGGCGCCCGTGCACCAGCCGCTCGGCGCCGAGCATCTCGACCAGCTCCACGCGCAGCGGCCAGCCTCCGCTCCCCCCGATGGCCACGTGCTCGGGCCGCAGGCCGAAGGTCAGCTCACCGGCACGCGGAGCCGGTGCGGGCAGGGGCAGGGCCAGGCCATCGAGCGTGAATTGCTGCCCCTCGGCGCGGCCTACCAGCAGGTTCATGGGAGGCGAGCCGATGAAGCCGGCGACGAAGGTGGTGGCGGGGCGTGCGTACACCTCGTCGGGGGTGCCGAGCTGCTCCATGCGGCCAGCGTTCATCACCAGCATGCGTTGGGCGAGCGTCATCGCTTCGACCTGGTCGTGCGTGACGAAGAGCGAGGTCACGCCCAGGTCGGCGTGCAGCTTGCGGATCTCGATCCGCGTTTGCGCCCGCAGTTTGGCGTCGAGGTTGGATAGCGGCTCGTCGAACAAAAACACCTGAGGCTGCCGCACGATGGCGCGGCCCATGGCCACGCGCTGGCGCTGCCCGCCCGAGAGCTCGCGCGGCTTGCGGGCGAGGTAGGGCGCAAGCTGCAAGATGCTTGCTGCCTTGTCCACCCGGGCCTTGATCTCCGCTGTGGGCACCTTGGCGATCTTCAGGCCGTACGCCATGTTGTCGAACACGGTCATGTGGGGGTAGAGCGCGTAGTTCTGGAACACCATCGCGATGTCGCGCTCGGCGGGTTCGATGTCGTTGACCACGCGTCCGCCAATGGCGATCTCGCCCCCAGAGATTTCTTCAAGACCCGCCACCATGCGCAGCAGCGTGCTCTTGCCGCAACCCGAGGGCCCGACGATCACGACGAACTCGCCATCAGTGATCTCGGCATCGACGCCGTGGATCACCTGGTTGGCTTTCGGGCCGTGGCCGTAGCGCTTGATGACCTTGCGCAGTGAGATGGCTGCCATGCGTGCTCGCTCTATTTTTCGGTGTCGACCAGGCCCTTGACGAACCACTTCTGCATCAGCACCACCACCAAGGCGGGCGGCAGCATGGCCAGCAGGGCGGTGGCCATCACGACGTTCCATTCGTTGGCTGCGTCACCGCCGGCGATCATGCGCTTGATGCCGATCACCACGGGGTACATCTCTTCGCTGGTGGTGGCCAGCAGCGGCCACAGGTACTGGTTCCAGCCGTAGATGAACTGGATGACGAAGAGGGCGGCCATCGAGGTCTTGGAGAGCGGCACCAGCACGTCCTTGAAGAAGCGCATCGGGCCGGCGCCATCCATGCGCGCGGCCTCGACCAACTCGTCGGGTACGGTCAGGAAGAACTGCCTGAACAGAAACGTCGCGGTGGCCGATGCGATCAGCGGCACGGTGAGCCCGGCATAGGAGTTGAGCATGCCGAGGTCCGAGACCACCTTGTACGTCGGCATGATGCGCACCTCGACCGGCAGCATCAGCGTGACGAAGATGGCCCAGAAGAAGAAGTTCTTCAGGGGGAAGCGGAAGTAGACGATCGCGAACGCCGACAGCAGCGAGATCGCGATCTTGCCGATGCTGATGACCAGCGCCGTGACCAGGCTCACCCACATCATTCGGCCCACCGGCGCGGTGGAGCCCGCACCGTCGCCGCCGCCAAAGAGCGCGGTTCGGTAGGTCTCGACGAGATGGCTGCCCGGCAAAAGCGGCATCGGCGCCTGGACGATCTCGTGCGCCTCGTGCGAGGACGCGACGAACGCGAGGTACAGCGGGAAGGCCACCGTGAGCACGCCCAGAACCATCACCAGGTGGCTGAGTACGCGCAGGCCGGGATTGCGGTCGACCATGTCAGCGGGCTTTCATCTCAGCGGTGCTCGGCCGTCCGAAGCCGCTGAGTGCCCCCTCGGGGGGAGCGAGCAAGAGCGAGCGTGGGGGCTTCATCTCAGTACTGCACCTTCTTCTCGACATAGCGGAACTGCACGACGGTGAGCGCGATGACGATCACCATCAGCACCACCGATTGCGCGGCCGAGCCGCCCAGGTCGGCATTCTTGAAGCCGTCGTTGTAGACCTTGTAGACGAGGATCATGGTGTCCTGGCCGGGGCCACCCTGTGTGGTGGCGTCGATGATCGAGAAGGTGTCGAAGAATGCGTACACCACGTTGATCACGAGCAGGAAGAACGTGGTGGGCGACAGCAGCGGGAACTGGATCGTCCAGAAGCGGCGCCACACGCTCGCGCCGTCGATCGCTGCGGCCTCGATCAGCGACTTCGGGATCGACTGCAACCCGGCCAGGAAGAACAGGAAGTTGTACGAGATCTGCTTCCACACCGCCGTCATCACGATCAGCGCAATGGCATGGTCGGAGTTCAGCATGTAGTTCCAGTCCACGCCGATCTTGCCGAGCCAATGGGCCACCACGCCCAGGGTGGGCGAGAACATGAAGAGGTAGAGCACCCCCGCCACCGCGGGCGCCACCGCGTAGGGAACGATCAGGAAAGTCTTGTAGAACATCGCCCCCTTGACGATGCGGTCGGCAAAAAACGCCAGCATCAGCGAGATGCCGATGCCGAGTCCGGCCACCAGCACCGAGAACAGGGCAGTGATCTTGAACGACGCGAGGTAGGCCGAGTCCGAAAACAGCGTTTCGAAATTGTCGAACCCGACCCACTCGGTGGAGGTACCGAAGGCGTCCTGCAGTTGAAACGACTGCAGCAGCGCCTGGCCCGCTGGCCAGAAGAAGAACACCGCGATCACCACCACCTGCGGCGCGAGCAGCACCCAGGGCAGCCAGCCAGACCTGAAGAGGACGCGCTTGTCAGTGGCCATGAAGGGTGCCCCGGGGTGGCCGCCGCGTCAGGATTTGTTGGCCTTCTGGAACCGCTCGAGTTGATCGTTGCCGCGCTTGATGGCTTCGTCGAGCGCTTCCTTCGCACCCTTCTTGCCCGTCCAGATCTGCTCGGTCTCTTCGTCGATGATGGTGCGGATCTGGTTGAAGTTGCCAAGCCGGATGCCGCGTGACTTGTCGGTGGTCTTGCGGATCATCTGCGTCACGGCCACGTCGGTGCCGGGCTTGTCCTTGTAGAAGCCCGATTTGTCGGTGAGTTCATAGGCTGCGGTGGTGATCGGCAGGTATCCGGTGCGCGTATGGCTGGCCGATTGAACCTCGGGCCTGGAGAGGTAGTTGAAGAACGCGGCCACGCCCTTGTACGACTCAGGCTTCTTGCCGCCCATCACCCACAGGCTCGCGCCACCGATGACGGTGTTCTGGGGGGCGCCCGCGACGTCGGGGTAGTAGGGCAGGGTAGAGATGCCGTAGGCGAACTTCGCCTCTTTCGACACACGCGAATACAGGCCCGATGAGCCGGTCATCATGGCGCACTCGCCGGAAGGGAAGGCGACATCGGCCTTGTTGTCGCGGCCCTTGTAGACGAACAGGCCCTGCTTGGACATGTTGGCCAGGTTCTCGAAGTGGCGGACATGCAGCGGCGAGTTGAAGGACAGGCGCGTGGCCGTTCCCCCGAAGCCGTTGTTCAGCGTCGCGAACAGCACGTTGTGCCAGGTCGAGAAGCTCTCGAGCTGGGTCCAGCTGATCCAGCTCGTGGTGAAGGGGCACTTGTGGCCGGCGGCCTTCAGTTTCGCCGCAGCGCTGACCACTTCGGGCCAGGTGGTGGGGGACTTGTTCGGGTCGAGGCCGGCGGTCTTGAAGGCGTCCTTGTTGTAGTAGAAGACCGTCGTCGAGCTGTTGAACGGGAAGCTCAGCATCTGCCCGTTCGGCGCTGTGTAGTAGCCCGCCACGGCCGGGATGTAGGCCTTGGCGTCGAACTTCGCGCCGCCGGTGGTCATCACTTCACCCACGGGTTTCACGGCGCCCTTGGCCGACATCATTGTGGCGGTACCCACTTCGTACACCTGGATGATCTCGGGTGCGTTGCCCGCGCGGTAGGCGGCCATGCCGGCGGTCAGCGTCTCGCCGTAGCTGCCCTTGTAGGTGGGAACGACCACGTAGTCCTTCTGGCTCGCGTTGAAGTCCTTGGCCAGGTCATTGACCCACTCGCCGAGCGGCCCGCTCATGGCATGCCACCACTGGATCTGCGTCTGCGCCTGGGCCGGTGTAGCCAGCGACAAGGCGAGCAAGGGGGCAGCGAGCGCGAAAGTACCTTTGTTCATGGAGTCTCCGGGTTGAGTGACCTGCAGCTTTTGGCCAACAGGACAGCATGGGCGCGGCTTGTGACAGGCGTGTTTATGTCCCCGAAGACGCACTGCAACATCGGTGTTAACCCCGTTGGGTTTGCACGTGCTTTGCGGCAAGGCCGTACGAGGGGCTCGCCCAGGGTGCTGCGGTAACATTCGAGACCAAGTGCTAAGCAGGCGCGCGTGCCGCCTGGACCCCATGAACGCACCCGTTTCGCTCAATCACGTGACTGCCGCGGTCGAGACCGCCCACACCGCGCCCCGCCTGCGCGAGATTCCGTACAACTACACCTCGTTCTCCGACCGCGAGATCGTGATCCGCTTGCTGGGTTCCCGTGCGTGGGAGCTCCTCGATCGCCTGCGCGAAGAACGCCAGACCGGTCGTTCGGCCCGCATGCTCTACGAGGTGCTGGGCGATATCTGGGTGGTGCAGCGAAACCCGTACCTGCAAGACGATCTGCTCGACAACCCGCGCCGCCGCAAGCTGCTGATCGAGGCCCTGAACCACCGCCTGACCGAAGTGCAGGCCCGCCGCACGCCCGACGGCGATGCCAGCCGCGATGCTTCGGTAGGTGAACTGCTCAAGCTCGCGCACGCTGCGGTCAAGTCGTTCGCTGACATGTTCGAGCAGGTGGCGAGCTTGCGCCGCCGCGCCACCAAGGTGCTGGGCCGCCACACGGCCAAGGACAACATCAAGTTCGACGGCCTCTCGCGTGTTTCGCATGTGACCGATGCGACCGACTGGCGCGTCGAGTACCCCTTCGTCGTGCTCACGCCTGATACCGAGGTCGAAATGGCCGCGCTGGTGAAGGACTGCATCGAACTCGGACTGACCATCATCCCGCGTGGGGGCGGTACCGGCTACACCGGCGGCGCCGTGCCGCTGACCTGGAACAGCGCCGTCATCAACACCGAGAAGCTCGAGGCGATGACCGAGGTCGAGATGCTCACGCTGCCCGGCCTCGATCGCGAAGTGGGCACCATCTGGACCGGCGCTGGCGTTGTCACCCAGCGCGTCGCCGATGCCGCCGAGCGGGCGGGCTTCGTCTTCGCGGTCGACCCCACCTCGGCCGAGGCCTCGTGCATCGGCGGCAACATCGCGATGAACGCCGGCGGCAAGAAGGCCGTGTTGTGGGGCACGGCGCTCGACAACCTGGCCTCGTGGCGCATGGTCACGCCCGAAGCCAAGTGGCTCGAGGTGACCCGACTCGACCACAACATGGGCAAGATCCATGACGTCGAAGTCGCCACCTTCGAGCTGAAGTACTTCGATGCCTCGGGCAAGACGCTGGAGCGCACCGAAAAGCTCGAAATCCCAGGCCGCGTGTTCCGCAAAGAGGGCCTCGGCAAGGACGTCACCGACAAGTTCCTCGCCGGCCTGCCGGGCATCCAGAAGGAAGGCTGCGACGGCCTCATCACCAGCGCGCGCTGGGTGGTGCACAAGATGCCGGCGCACACCCGCACCGTGTGCCTGGAGTTCTTTGGCAACGCGCACGATGCGGTGCCCTCGATCGTCGAGATCAAGGACTTCATGTTTGCCGAGGCCAAGAACCCCGGGGGCGCGATTCTCGCCGGGCTGGAGCATCTGGATGACCGCTATCTGAAGGCCGTTGGCTACGCCACCAAGAGCAAGCGCGGCGGCCTGCCCAAGATGGTGCTGATCGGCGACATCGCGGGCGACGACCCCGATGCCGTCGCGCGCGCCACGAGTGAGGTGGTGCGCCTGGCCAACGGCCGCGCCGGTGAAGGCTTTGTCGCGGTCAGCGCCGACGCGCGCAAGAAGTTCTGGCTCGACCGCAAGCGCACCGCGGCCATCAGCAAGCACACCAACGCCTTCAAGGTGAACGAAGACGTGGTGATCCCGCTGCCGCGCATGGGCGAGTACACCAACGGCATCGAGCGCATCAACATCGAACTGAGCCTGCGCAACAAGCTGGCCTTGGTCGAGGCACTGGAAGCCTTCTTCGAGCGCGGCAACCTGCCGCTCGGCAAGACCGACGATGCCGGCGACGTGCCCAGTGCCGAGCTGCTCGAAGACCGCGTCCAGCAGGCACTCACGCTGCTGCGAGAAGTGCGCGCGCTGTGGCAGGGCTGGCTCAACTCGCTCGACGCCATCAACCCGCAGACCGGCCGCAGCTACTTTGCCGATCTGCAAGACCACAGCCTGCGCGCTTCGTGGAAGACGCAGATCCGCGCGCGGCTGCAAGACATCTTCAACGGTTCGGCGCTGTCTCCCATCGTCGACGAGTGCCAGCGCATCCACAAGGAGGTGTTGCGCGGCCGCGTGTGGGTGGCGCTGCACATGCATGCCGGCGACGGCAACGTGCACACCAACATCCCCGTCAACAGCGACAACTACGAGATGCTGCAGACGGCGCACGAGGCCGTGGCCCGCATCATGAAGCTGGCGCGCAGCCTCGATGGCGTGATCTCGGGCGAGCACGGCATCGGTATCACCAAGCTCGAGTTCCTCACCGACGATGAGATCTCGGCCTTTACCGAGTACAAGAAGCGTGTCGACCCCGAAGGCCGCTTCAACAAGGGCAAGCTGCTTCGCGATTCGGCCCTGAAGGCCGACCTGACCAACGCCTACACACCGAGCTTCGGCCTGATGGGGCACGAGTCGCTGATCATGCAGCAGAGCGACATCGGCGACATTGCCGCGTCCATGAAAGACTGCCTGCGCTGCGGCAAGTGCAAGCCGGTGTGCGCGACGCACGTGCCGCGTGCCAACCTGCTCTACAGCCCGCGCAACAAGATCCTCGCCACCTCGCTGCTGGTCGAGGCTTTCCTGTACGAAGAGCAGACGCGCCGCGGTGTGAGCATCAAGCACTGGGCCGAGTTCGAAGACGTGGCCGATCACTGCACCGTGTGCCACAAGTGCCTCACGCCTTGCCCGGTCGACATCGACTTCGGCGACGTGTCGATGAACATGCGCAACCTGTTGCGCAAGATGGGCAAGAAGAGCTTCCGCCCCGGCAACAAGATGGCGATGCTGATGCTCAACGCCACCAACCCCGAAACGATCAAGATGCTGCGTGTGGGCATGGTCGACGTGGGCTTCAGGGCGCAGCGCGCGGCGAACAACCTGCTGCGCGGCCTGGCGAAGAAGCAGACCGCCGCGCCGAAGTCGAGCGTGGGCACGGCGCCGATCAAGGAGCAGGTGATCCACTTCATCAACAAGAAGCTCCCAGGTGGCCTGCCCAAGAAGACGGCGCGTGCGCTGCTCGACATCGAGGACAAGAACTACGTCCCGATCATTCGCGACCCGAAGCAGACCACCGCCGAGACCGAGGCCGTCTTCTACTTCCCGGGTTGCGGCTCGGAGCGTCTCTTCTCGCAGGTGGGTCTCGCCACGCAGGCAATGCTCTGGCACGCCGGTGTGCAGACGGTACTCCCGCCGGGATATCTGTGCTGCGGCTACCCGCAAAAGGGCAGCGGCCAGTTCGACAAGGCCGAGAAGATCATCACCGACAACCGGGTGCTCTTCCACCGCGTGGCCAACACGCTGAACTACCTCGACATCAAGACGGTGGTGGTGAGCTGCGGCACGTGCTACGACCAGCTGCAGAGCTACCAGTTCGACAAGATCTTCCCGGGCTGCCGCATCATCGACATTCACGAGTACCTGCTCGAGAAGGGCATCACGCTCGGCAATGGGGGCGGGTACCTGTACCACGACCCGTGCCACACGCCGATGAAGCTGCAGGAGCCGATGAAGACGGTGAAAGCCCTTCTGGGCGACAACGTGCTCAAGAGCGAGCGCTGCTGCGGCGAGAGCGGCACGCTGGGCGTGACCCGACCCGACATCGCCACCCAGGTGCGCTTCCGCAAGGAAGAAGAACTGCGCCGCGACGAGGCCAAGTTGCGAGCCACTGGCGCCGTGGATGCCCGGGCCGACGTGAAGATCCTCACCTCGTGCCCGAGCTGCCTGCAGGGCCTGAGCCGCTACGGCAATGACTTGCAGAACGGCCTGCTCGAAGCCGACTACATCGTCGTCGAGATGGCCAACAAGATCCTCGGGCCCGATTGGATGCCCGAGTATGTGGAGCGCGCCAACGCCGGGGGCATCGAGCGGGTGCTGGTTTAGCCCCCCAGTCGCCGCGCTTGCTGTTCTCTCTGCTATTCGGCGGAGAGATTTCTCTCTTTGATCAGCGCGTGCCAGAAGGCCGTCTCCTTCTGCAGGAAGCTTGCGAGTGCGGGGCCGTCCGAAGGCGTGACGTCGAGCCCGAAGTCTTCCAGCTTCGTCTTGACCTCAGGCGTGGTGATCGCCTTGTTCATCTCGGCCGTCAGACGCGCGGTGATATCGGCCGGCGTGCCCCTGGGTACGAAGAGGCCCTGCCAGGCTGTGACTTCGAAGTCCTTGATGCCCAGCTCATCGAGCGTGGGCACATCGGGCAGCGAAGGAATACGCTTCTTCGACATCACCGCCAGCGCCTTGATCCGCCCCCCGCGGATCTGCGGAAGGCCGGCAGCGGTATCCAGCACCATCATCGGCACCTGGCCGGCAATCACATCTTGTACCGCGAAGGCCGTGCCACGGTAGGGCACATGCACGATGAAGCTCTTGGTGCGGTCCTTCAGCAGTTCCATCGCCAGGTGATGCGGGCTGCCGATGCCGGGAGACGCATAGCTGTACTTGCCGGGGTTCTTCTTCACCTCGTCCAGCAGCTGCTTGGCGCTGCTGAAGCCGGAATTCGGGTTGACGGCCAGGATCAGCGGGAAGCGCGCCATGAAGCCCACGGGCACGAAGTCCTTCGGGTCGTAGGGCAGCTTCTTGTACATCGCGCCATGAAAGACCATCGCGCCGTTGTCGCCGGTCATGATGGTGTAGCCGTCGGGCGGCGACTTGGCTGCGTTGTCCGTGCCAATGATGCCGGCCGCACCCGGCCGGTTGTCGATCACGAGGGTCTGGCCCAGTTGCTTGCCCAGTTGTGGTGCGAGCTGCCGGGCGAGGAAGTCGGAGCCTCCGCCGGCCGGATATGCGACAACCCATCTCACTGGTTTGCTGGGCCAGGCTTGCGCGTGGGCTGACGTGGATAGGAGTGCAGGTGCAGCGAGGGCGGCTCCAATGGCGACGAGGCCGAGCAGTCGGCGCGAGCGGGTGAGCGTGGTCATGGCAGTGAGTGAGATGTGTGCCGGGAAGAGGCCATCTTATCGAGCCACCCCGATAATCCGCAGCATGACAACCCCTGCCTTGTTCGCCACCCAGCCCTCGTCGGGCTGCGAACTTTGCCGGCAAGTGGGGGGTGAGCTCGTGTGGGCGCGAGACGAGTGGCGCGTGATCCGCGCGATCGACGCTGACTTCCCTGCGTTCTACCGCATCGTGCACCGCGAGCACGTGGCCGAGTTCTCCGATCTTTCGGCGCCGCAGAGAGAGCGTTGCATGCAGGTCGTGGTGGCCGTGGAGCGCGTGCTCATAGAACGTCTGCGCCCGACCAAGATGAACCTGGCTGCCTTCGGCAACATGGTGCCGCACCTGCATTGGCACGTGATCGCGCGCTTCGACTGGGACAGCCACTTTCCGCAGCCGGTGTGGGGAGTGCGTCAGCGCGACGTGCATCCTGTGGCCGACACCCGGCTCACCATCAGCCTTTCAGAGCTTGATGCAGCCGTGGCCGCGTCATTGGACGCTGTCTAGGCGCTCAGTGCCCGAGCGCCGCATAGGCCAGTCGCTTGAACTCGAACGAGAAGGGATGCCAGAAGCCGAGCCGGCGCTGGGTCATCGCCAAACCGGCAATGTTCAGCCGCGGGTTGATCCACCAATGCGTGCCGCCGATGCCGCCCCATTCGAACTCGTCGCGCGAATTGGGCGGGTCGTAAGTGCTGGGCGACAGCGTGACAGCGCCGCCCAGCCCGAAGCCCTTGCCCGGCACCGGCCCCACGGAGGCGAAGCGGATCGACATGCCCGGGGCCAGGTGGTTGCGCATCATCAGCGCCACGGTGTCGGGCTTGAGTACCGGCGTGCCACCGGGCAAGAAGCTGCGCATGAGCGCCACCATGTCGCGCAGGCTGGTGACCAGCCCGGCGCCGCCCGAGAGGGCAGGCACTGGCACGGTGAAGGCGCCCGGATAGGGCCACTCGTTGTCACGTATCAGGCCTTGCGCCATCGGCTGGGCGGGCGAGACGCCGGCGTACATCGCGGCCAGCCGAGGCAGGTCTTGCTGCGGCACGACGAAGCGGGTGTCGACCATGCCGAGCGGGTCGAGGAGGTGGGTGCGCAGGTAGTGGTCGAAACGCAGGCCGCTCACCACTTCGACCAGACGGGCCAACACGTCGCTGGCCACCGAGTACTCCCAGCCTGTGCCTGGGTGGTGGGCGAGGGGCAGTCTGTTCAGCCTGCTCATCATCTCGGCCAGGCTGTGCTCGGGTGACAGGATCTGGCGTTCGGTGTAGGCCTCGAACATCAGGGTGCCGGGGTCGAGCAAGCCATAGCTCAGCCCGGAGCTGTGCGTCATCAACTGGCGAATCGTGATGGGGCTTGCCGCCGGCTCGGTGTCATTCAGCGAGGTGGAGTCAACACGCAAAACCTGGCGCTTGCTCAATTCTGGAATGAAGTGCTCGATCGCGTCGTCGAGCTGGAAATGGCGCTGCTCGTAAAGCTGCAGCGTGGCCATGGTGGTCAGCAGCTTGGTGTTTGAAAAGGCGCGAAAGAGCGTGTCGTGCGACATCGGCACGCCGGCTTCCTTGTCGGCGTGGCCTGCGTGGTGCACATCGAGCAACTCACCTCCCCTTATTACCGCGCAGGACACGCCGGCCAGCACGTTGTTGTCCACATAACGCTGCATGGCGGCATGAATGGTGCTGAATGGATGGGCGCGGTCATGACCCGGCGTCGGGTTCGACATAAAACTTTCCTCCCTGAGGGGTGATGATTGCGCATAGGCGGGCGTTCGAGCGGCGATGCAGTAATCGATTCCCTCAAGTGAGTGCTGTCTGCGTCACCGCCTTCGATATAAATTCATTGCTCCGTTCAGCGAGAGGATTGCCTGTGGCTCCCGTTTTGCCCATTGATGTGTCGAATGGCTTCAAGCTCGATCCCAAGCGTGCGCGCGAGATCGGTGCGGCCTTGTCGGGTGACTACTGTTTTGCTGAGCCCTTCCCGCATATCGTGCTCGACAACTTTCTGCCCGACGACCTCGTCAGCGGCCTGTCCACGCATTTCCCCGCAGAGCGAATGGACTCCGACGTGGTGTTCGAGTCCGGGTATGCGGGTCACCACAAGCGCCAGATCCTGCCAGCTGACTGCGATGACTTCTGCCGGCGCGCGTTTGACTTCTTCAACTCGCAGCCGTTCCTCGAGTTCCTCGAAGGCCTTTCCGCGATCGAGGGCCTGCTGCCGGACCCGTACTTTGTTGGCGGCGGCTTCCACGAGATCGGAACCGGTGGCAAGCTCGGCATTCATGCCGACTTCCGCATCAACAACAAGCTGCACGTCAATCGGCGGATGAACGTCATCATCTACCTCAACGAGAACTGGCAGCCCGAATACAACGGGTCGTTGGAACTCTGGAGCCGTGACATGAAGGAGCGGGTCAAGCAGGTAAGCCCGGTGTGGAACCGTTGCGTGATCTTCAACACCGATGCCGACTCCTACCATGGGCACCCGGATCCATTGACCACGCCAGAAGGGGTGCTGCGTCGCTCGGCGGCGCTCTACTACTACACCGCCTCCAAGGCGGTGTACGAAGAGGTGCCTAACGTGTCCACGATGTACGCCGCTCGGCCGCAAGACGGCGCCGCGATTCAGCGCGAGGCTGCGCTTCTGCGGCGCGAGCAGCATCTGGAGCAATGGGTGCCGCCTGCGGTACTGCGGTATTCGAGAGCGGTGCTGAGGCGGGTCAAGCGACTCGGCGGATCGAGCGCGTGAGCGCTCGCCTTGGGGCATCAGCGGCGAAGGGAGAGTCGCACCAGGGCGTGCGGGTGCGTCTGGCAGTTCCCGAACTCGACGTGCTGCGGGGTATGGCGGCACTGCTGATGATCCTCAACCATGCGGGCTTCCGCTTGCTCACGCCGGCCGACACGTCGCATTCATGGAGTGGGGCAGCGGTTTTCCTCGGTGGCTTTGCACCAGTGGTGTTCTTTTTCGCCACAGGTTTCGGTGTGGCACTCGCCAGTCGCGCAGAAGCGCCTGATTTGCGCGCCGTGGCCTGGAAGGCGGCGTTGCTGGTGTTGGCCGACCAATGGTTCTTCTGGCGCCATGGGCAGGCGTGGGGTCTCGACTTCTTTGGATTCATCGCCCTCTCATCGCTGTTTGTGTCGATGCTCGCGCACGCGCGGCGTCCACTGCCCCTTGGTGCCGGGCTTATCGTGCTGTTGCTGGCCCTGCGCTACGTTGTCGGCCCCCTGTTGCGCAACCGGCTGCCAGAACTTGGAATGTGGCACTGGGTAACCGGCGTTCAGGCCATTGACGGCGTCTCCTACCCGTTGTCGCCATGGATGATCTATCCGCTACTGGGATTTATCGCTGGTCGGGTCTACACGCCTCGGTCTGAGCAATCGGCGGCTGCGCTCCGGCGCCTGCAATGGGCCGGCATCGGCGTGGCCCTGGGGGCGGTGGGCGTGGCGTGCGTGCTTGCGGTCGTCTTCCAGAGTTCGTTTTTCCGCTGGGGCATGGTGAGCGCGGGGTTTCTGGTGTTGTCTCTGGGTGTGCTGATGGCTGTGGTCCTGCTCTCTGGGTGGCTCTTGTACGCGCTGCCGGTAGTCGCAAGCTGGGTTGCTCTCCGTGGGGTGGCGTCGTTTGCCGTCATCCCCATTCACTACGGCTTGCTCGACCTGTGCGATCGATTGCTGCCTTTGCCCTTGTCGCCGGCAACATTCATGGCCGTGGCGGCCGGAGTCTTTGTCTTGGCAGTGTTGCTCTCGAGCGCGTTTGCGCGCGGGCTTGCATTGATCTCGGCGCAAGCCTCAAACCGCGTCGCCTGGGCCTCGGGTTCTCTGTATCTGGTCGTGACCGCGTTGGCACTGGGCGGAATGGTGGCAAGCCCAACCTCTCTTGCGGTGATGACCCTGTTGGCCCAACTCGCGATTGCGGCCCTCCTGGGGCTGCGACAGCGAAGGGTGCCTCTTGGCAACTTGATGCGGGCGTGATGGCTACACTCGGATGGATGCCCATCCATCGGCCTTCGCCCATGTCCGACACGAACTCTTCTAGCCCCAATCCGACGGCGCTGACGCTGCATCAGGCTTCGCGGTTGCTGGAGGTCCGCTTTTCCGACGGCGCCTGCTTTCGTATCCCCTTCGAGTTGATGCGGGTCTGTTCCCCTTCGGCCGAGGTGCGCGGCCACGGGCAGGGCCAAGAGGTGCTGCAGGTCGGCAAGCGTGATGTCGGGATCGTGTCGATCGAACCGGTCGGACACTATGCGGTGCAGCCACGGTTCTCGGATGGACACGACAGCGGTATCTTCACCTGGGAGTACCTTTACCACCTGGGATCGAAGCAGGACGAGCTCTTCCGAAGCTATGAACAACGCCTGCGTGAAGCAGGTGCCAGCCGCGATGTCACGCCCGAGCCGCTCTCGGCGTCTGGCTGCGGGCATGCGCACTGACTGGAGATCGACAGATGAGCAATACCCATTTCGGCTTTGAGTCTGTGGCCGAGGCCGACAAGGCACGCAAGGTGCGTGGCGTGTTCGATTCCGTGGCGTCGCGTTACGACGTCATGAATGACCTGATGTCCGCCGGCATGCATCGGGCCTGGAAGGCCTACACGGTGGCCGCGGCGGCGGCAAAGGAAGGCGACAAGGTGCTCGACATCGCCGGAGGCACGGGCGATCTCGCGCGGGCCTTTGCCCGCAAGGTAGGCCCGCGTGGTTTGGTGATGCACACCGATATCAACGAAGCCATGCTTCACAAGGGGCGCGATCGCCTGCTCAACGAAGGTGCCTGTCTGCCGACCGTGATCTGCGATGCCGAGGTCTTGCCGTTCGCCTCGAACACGTATGACTTGGTGAGTGTGGCCTTCGGCTTGCGCAACATGACGCACAAGGAAGCCGCCTTGGCCGAGATGTGCCGCGTGCTGCGGCCTGGTGGGCGGCTCCTGGTGCTCGAGTTTTCGAAAGTCGCGCCGGCTTTGCAGAAGGCCTATGACTGGTATTCGTTCCAGGTATTGCCCCGCGTAGGCAAGCTCGTGGCCGGCGACGCGGACAGTTATCGCTACCTTGCCGAATCGATCCGCATGCATCCGGATCAGCGAACCCTCAAGGCGATGATGAAGACCGCGGGTTTCGGTCATGTGGATGTACACAATCTCAGCGCGGGCATCGTGGCGCTGCACATCGGCATCAAGTGCTAGGCGGGATGCGCTGACGAGGGAATTTCGTCACGTTTTCGCAGGGGCGGGCGCACAGGCATCCCCCCAGACAGGGCGTGGAGCGCAGAGGGTGGATCGCTACACTTGATTGATCAAGTAGGCGACTCTCGCCGCGGTGCCGTATCTGCAATGACCTGTCGAGTGGCAGGTAGCGCGTGACGGCACTTGACCTCCATGTACGGCCGACCCGAGCGGCTGCAAGGCGATGATCAAGACGAATCCATTTGCGCGTGCCCTCTTCGGTACCTTGCCCCAGGGGGGGCTCTCCCGGTCTGTGGCGGCTGTTCTCGCGCTGACCTGCGTGACGCTATTGGTGGCCGGATGTGGCGGCGAGAACCGTTCGACCCAGGCGGCGGCAAAGGTGAACAAGGAAGAGATCACCGTTCACCAGATCAACCATGTGCTCCAGGGGCGGCCTGCCATGCCGCCCGATCAGGCCGCTTCAGCAGCGCGCGTGGCGCTCGAGCGATTGATCGACCAGGAATTGGCCATTCAGATGGCCAAAACCAAGGAGATCGACCGAGAGGCCCAAGTCATGCAGCAGATCGAAGCCGCGCGGCGCGAGATCATCGCGCGCGCCTATGCCGACCGCGTCGGCTTGGCCGCCATCCGCCCGACTGCCGACGAGATCCAGAAGTACTACAACGACAACCCGCTGCTCTTCAAAGACCGTCGCGTCTACACGATGCAGGAAATTCGCATCGAGGCCACTCCCGAGCGGGCTGCGGAGCTGAAGGCCAGTTTGGCGGCAGAGCCGACGATCGACGGCTTCGTGGCTGTTCTCAAGGAGAAGGGCTACCGCCACCATGTGACCCAGGCAATGGTTTCGCCCGAGCAGTTGCCGTTTGCCAGCCTGCAACGAATGGCCACGGCGAAAGAAGGTCAGTCGGTGCTGACCGAGGCGCAGGGGTATGTCCAGGTGATGACGCTTATCGGCTCACGCAGTCAGCCGGTGGACGAGGTGACCGCTCGCCCTCAGATTGAACAGTTCTTGCTTAACGATCGCAAGCGCAAACTGATCGAGGACGATTTGAAGAGCCTCCGCGTTGCCGCCAAAATCCAGTACGCGGGCGAATATGCCCAGCCTGCTGCACGTGTGGACGCGAAGTCCGCGGCAGCCGCTGCGTCATCGCCCTGACCGAAACTTCGTATCGATGCTTACCAAGACAATGCCCATGCTGAACTTTTCTCGATTTCTGCTGGTTGCGTTGCTGCTGATTGCAGGCATGGGCGCGCGTGCCCAGACAGCTGAACATGTGCTTGGCGCCGGCGACGTGGTTCGCATCACCGTTTACCAGAACCCCGATCTCACGCTCGAAACCCAGATTTCCGAGACGGGGCAGATCACCTATCCGCTGCTTGGCAATGTGGCGCTGGGCGGCTTGTCGGCCAGCGCCGCGCAGGACCGTATCGCGAAGGCCCTTCGCGACGGCAATTTCGTGCTCAAGCCGCAGGTCAATGTCATGCTGGTGCAGGTGCGCAGCAGTCAGGTGTCCATACTGGGGCAGATCAACAAACCGGGGCGATACCCCATTACTTCGCCCAACGTCCGCGTGTCTGAGATCATTGCTGGGGCAGGCGGTGTTGTGCCAGGGGGGGCTGATGTGATCACCCTGGTGGGTGTGCGTGGCGGGCAGTCCGTGAAGTACTCGATTGATCTCCCGGCTATCTTGCAGGCGGGCAAGCGCGAACTCGATGTTCCTGTGGCCAACGGCGACATCATCTATGTGGACCGCGCTCCCAACCTCTACATCTATGGCGAGGTGCAGAAGCCCGGTGTCTATCGACTTGAGCGTGGCATGACCTTGATGCAGGCGCTGGCCCAGGGCGGTGGCCTGACCGCCCGCGGCACTGAACGAGGTATCCGTGTCCACCGTCGCGCTGCGAGCGGTGAAGTGGCTGTCATCGAGATGAAGATGTCGGAGGTGGTCCAACCGGACGACGTCATCTACGTCCGAGAGTCCGTGTTCTGATTTCGCGAGCGCAACCATGTCTCCTGTGCAGTTGTTGAGAGTGTTGTGGGTGCGCAAGTGGCTCGTGCTGGCTTGCACCGTCCTGGTGGCTTGCGTTGGGCTGACCATCTTCCTGCGCCAGCCCAAGCAGTACGTGGCCAATGCATCGCTCGTTATCGATGCGCGACCCGACCCGATCCTGGGATCGCTCGCCTCACCGGCCAGCATGGCGACCGAGATCGAGATCCTCAAGAGCGACAAGGTGGCGACCCGGGTCGTGCGAATACTCAATCTCGAGTCCAACCCGACGTTCGTGCGTCAATGGCATGAGGCGACCTCCGGTCGGATACCTCTCGAGCAGTTCTATGCCGACGGGCTGCAGCGCGGCTTGACCGCCGAGCCGGTGCGCCTGAGCAACGTGATCAACATCGCTTACGTGTCGCGCGAACCGGCATTTGCTGCGGCGGCGGCCAACGCCTTTGCCCAGGCCGCGATCGAAACCTCGGTCGAGATGCGTGTGGAGCCGGCACGCCAGTCGGCTGTTTGGTTCCAGGATCAGACCAAAACCCTGCGCGCCAACCTTGAGCAGGCACAGGCTCGACTGTCGAAATTCCAACAGGAGAAGGGCATCGTCGTCTCTGATGAACGCCTGGACGTCGAGAACGCGCGTTTGCTGGCGTTGACTTCTCAGTTGGCGACCGCCCAGGCTGAGAGCGTCGACGCCGCAGGCCGCCAGCGCAATACCGGTACGGAAAGCTCGCCCGATGTGCAACAAAGCGGTGCAGTGCAGAGCTTGAAGACGCAACTCAATGCAGCCGAGACCAAGTTGAGCGAGATCAGCAGCATCGTCGGCGCGAACCACCCGCAGCGGGTTCAACTCGATGCTCAGATCGCGGAGCTCAAGCAGCAGCTTGCTGCCGAGGTGCGTCGTGTCTCCGGCGCCACCAGCACGGTGAGTCGCACCAGTTCGCAGAAAGTCGGCGAGGTGCGCTCGATGATCGAGAACCAGAAGAAACTTCTTCTGTCCATGCGGGAGGAACGTGACCAGATCTCGGTGTACGTGCGCGACGTGGAGACCGCGCAAAAGGCATACGACGCCGTGAGCCAGCGCATGGGGCAACTCAGCATGGAAAGCCAGACCAACCAGTCCATGCTTCGCATGCTCAGTAAAGCGGTGGAGCCCACCGAGCCTTCGCAGAAGAAGGTATTGATGGGCGTGCTCGGCTCGATTTTCGGGGGTTTTCTCTTGGGTGCTGGGATCGCGCTGCTCTGGGAATTGCTGGATCGACGGGTACGAGGCCCAGAAGACTTGATGGTGCTGGACGGCATGCCCGTGATCGGCGTTCTGCGGCCGGGCGGGTCGAGGCAACCGGTATTCCGCCGCCTTGCCGGCCCCGATCTGACACTGAACCGATCGCCGGCCGCGCTGCCGCCGGGCGGTGGCGTTGAAGGTGTCGCGTCGTGAAGATGACTGCGCCTTCCGCGATCTCCTTGCCACCGGCCGTCCGGTCGCTCGGTGCGATATTGATGGATGCAGGCCTCCTGAGGCCCGAAGATGCCGAACGCATCCTTCTGCTACAGCGGCAAGAGAATCTTCGCTTTGGGGAAGCGGCATTGCGTCTGGGATTGTTGACGGAGGCCGATATCCAGTACGCGCTTTCACGGCAGTTCTCCTTCCCCTACCTGCGCCAGAACGCAGAAGCGCCCCCTTCGATCAGCGACTCGGTGGTGGCGGCTTACCAGCCGTTCAGCCCGGCTGTGGAACAGATGCGAGCCATCCGCAGCCAGATCATGCTGCGTTGGATCGACAAGACGGAGCGTCGGCACGTTCTCACCGTCGTTGGAGCGAAACGCGGTGATGGTCGCAGCTACCTCGCTGCCAATTTGGCCGTGGTGTTCACCCAACTGGGTGAGCGAACCTTGCTGATCGATGCCGACCTTCGCCACCCGTGCCAGCACGACTTGTTCAAGCTGCGCAACCAGGTGGGTCTGTCGACTTATCTGGCGGGTCGCTCACGGGACGAAAGCATCATTCGCATTACCGAGATGCCTGGCCTGTTCGTGCTGCCTGCCGGGCCCATCCCACCGAATCCCCTTGAACTGCTCAGCCGCCGCGCGTTCGACGACTTGCTGGATCACGCCCGCGCCAGCTATGACATCGTCATCATCGACACGCCGAGCTTTGACCAGGGTGAAGATGCTGCGCTGGTCGCGTTGCGGGCTGGCGCGGCCGTGGCCGTGGCGCGCAGCCATGAGACACCGGTGACCGGGTTCTCCGACCTGGTGCGTGGGCTCTCGAACGCCGGTGTGGCGATGATCGGAACGGTGCTGAACGACACGCCTCGGGCCAAGCCGCCCAAAGCGACGCCCGAAAAGTAGGCGCTGTCTGCGCAAGCCCTGTCGCCCTGGCAGGGGATCGCGTAGGGGAATGGGGTGCTCGCCCGCAGGCGCCGGCCCCGCCCCGTGGTCCACGTGTATCCAATTGCTAAAGAGTGAAAGACCTTCGGGTAAGCACTCACCTCATCCCCCTTGAATGGGGGGTGGCGGAACGCGATTATTCATTCGTGCGACGCCGCTTCCACAGGGTCTTATCACTCCCCTCCGCCCCGGGCGCCCCTGTTACATCCTTGCCCCTCCAGTTACAGCGACCGAGTGGGTCCCAGGCAAGCTGCGCGGCATCAGTAAATGTCGCGGTGACCTAACGCCCAGATCCTGTCTGGCAACGCCGTATGGCAGCGATGACGGTTCATGTGCTTTGGCGCGGGCCGACACGCCGTCCACAAGGCGCAGCGGCACTCGGCCGCTGCAGTGAAGTCGGACCGAATTGGGAGTTTGAGACGTGAGATCGGAAAAGTTGTTTGCGCTGAACGCGCTATTTGCCGCTGTATGCGTCGCTATGACGGGTTGCGGAAGTGGGTCGGACGGCGAAGAAGCCGCGGCCACGACCGAAGTGGAAGCGGCCGCTCAAGAAGCGACCGAAGTCGTGGCATCGACCGGCGTTCTTGAGGGTATGGAAGCCGCGCTGGCCGCGAAGAGTTCCTCGTGGGTACGTATCTCGGCGGAAGGCGAAGCGTTTACCGTGACGGGTACCCAGGCGGTGCGCTACGGCTGGGGCGACAAGTGGGTTCAGAAAATTGTCAGCGGCAAGGGTGTTTGCTCCAACACATTCTTCGGTGCCGACCCCGCACCAGGTAATCGCAAGTACTGCGAGCGAAGCAGCACTGTCACGTCTGCACCTACAACGCAGACCTGGACTCTGATCGCCAACGAGAACCAGAGCTTCACGCTGAGCAGCGCTCGCACCGTCCGCTACGGCTGGGACACCTCTTGGGTGACCAAGAATGTGACCGGTAAGGGCACGTGCACCAATGCATTCTTTGGTTCGGATCCCCGACCTGGCAATGCCAAGCAGTGCTGGGCGGGCTCGACCCTTGACTCGAGCGCTGCACCTGCACCGGCACCTGCACCGGCACCGGCACCGGCACCAGCACCAGCACCAGCACCAGCACCAGCACCCGCACCCGCACCCGCACCCGCACCCGCACCCGCACCCGCACCCGCACCCGCACCCGCACCCGCACCCGCACCTGCGCCTGCGCCTGCGCCTGCGCCTGCGCCTGCGCCTGCGCCTGCGCCCACACCGGCACCTCCCATGCCCGTGTACGTGAACACGAGCCTGATCCCCAAGCTGAGCCAGAACCCCGTGGGTGGTTGGTCGAAAGACATGCTCGTGGCCACGAGCGAAGTGCCAGCGTCTTCTGACATCGGCGCCTTCCGCACCGGCTGCCAGGCGGTGAAGTTCGCCTTCGATGACCCGATCGTGTACCCGGGCCAACCGGGCAAGAGCCACCTGCACATCTTCTTCGGCAATACCGGCATCAACGCGAGCACGACCGCCGAGACGCTCTTCAACAGCGGTAACAGCACGTGCCGCGGCGGCACGATCAATCGCAGCTCCTACTGGGTGCCGGCGATGATCGACACGCGCAACGGGGCGCCGCTTGCGCCGCTGCTCGAGAGCAACTTCTACTACAAGACGGGCTACGCGCTGCCGCCGAAGTCGATCACCGAAGTACCTGTGGGCCTTCGCATGATCGCGGGTGATGCCAAGGGCAGCCCGGGCGCTCCCAGCAGTGCAGCCATGTACTCCTGCGCTTGGGAAGGCGGCAACAGCAACTGGTACGCGGGCATTCCTCCGGCTTCAGCGTGTAAGGTGAGTGGATTCTCCTGGTTGATCATGGCGATCGACTTCCCGCAGTGCTGGGATGGCGTGAACCTGGACAGCCCGGATCACAAGAGCCACATGACCAACCCGGTCAACGTGAAGGCCAACAACACCGGCAACTGCCCCGCGAGCCACCCGGTGGCGCTGCCGCAGATCGCTTACCAGGTTCTGTATCAGATCAAGAACGTCAACGACCTTCAATACTGGCGCTTGTCGTCGGACAACTACGACACCAGCAAGCCGGGTGGCTACTCGGGCCATGGCGACTACATGATGGCGTGGAAGCCCGAGATCGTGAAGGTGTGGACGCAGAAGTGCGACCGTGAGCAGAAGGACTGCCACAGCCACCTGCTGGGCGATGGCCGCATGATGGTCGTCCCCTGACGAAGTGGGCGCCTGATCCGAACAGGCATTGCGATAGCGAGATGACGGCCGCCGGGGCTACCCGGCGGCCGTTTTTCTCGTTTTGGACGCGGTTTCCGGCGGCGGAGCCACTCATCCAAGTGGCTGTGTTCAGAGGCCAGACGGCTACACTGACAGTGACCCTGTCGGCAGGTGCGCGCTGCGCGCGGCGTGCCCTGGCATATCTCCTGCTGCCCTCCGTGGCACCGAACCGCATCTGCCTTCCACATGCAAGCCGATTCCGTGAGTTTCGACTCCGCACGCCCTGGGCCCGCGTCCCCAGCTGCTTGGTGGATTCTGTTTGGCGCGCTGCTGATGTTGTTCGTCCCTACCTATTGGGATGCCGCGCAATCGACCTGGCAGAGTGATGACAACGCGCACGGCGCGCTGGTGTTGATGGTGGTCGTCTGGCTCTTGTGGCGTCAACGCGATGCGGTGATGCAGTTGCCGGCACCGCTCACCAACTCGTGGCTTGGAGGGGCAGTCCTAGCGCTGGGGTTGCTCTTCTACGTGTACGGGCGGGGTATGGAGAGCCGCAGCTTCGAGTTCATGTCGCCGGTACTGGTGCTGACCGGCCTGGCGCTGCTTGTGAAAGGCCCCGACGCCCTTCGGCTGTTGTGGTTCCCGCTGTTTTACCTCGTCTTCAGCGTCCCCATCCCTGCCGTCGTGCTGGACACCCTGACCGGCCCGCTCAAGCAGTGGATCTCCACCCTGGTGGCTAACGCGCTTCATGGCCTCGGCTACCCGATCTCGCGCACGGGTGTGCTGTTGACGATTGGCAACTACCAACTCCTCGTGGCGGATGCCTGCTCGGGCATGAATTCAATGGTCAGCATGGCGGCCGTCGGCACGCTCTATGTGTACCTGCGACGAGGGGGTTCCATGTTGCGCAACCTTCTCTTGCTGGCAGCCATCCTGCCGATAGCGTTCTTCGCGAATCTGGTGCGCGTACTCATGCTGGTGCTCATCACCTACTACATGGGCGACGATGTCGGCCAAGGCGTGGTGCACGGTGCGTCCGGCATGGTGCTGATGCTGTTCTCGCTGCTGTGCCTCTACGCATTCGATCTGCTTATGGCTCGGCGATTCGAGCGCAACCGATCGGCCTGAGCGGCCGATCGCATCGATCGAGGTAATGCAGCGTGCCCGAACAGGTCAAGGCGCTCATCTTCATTCTCGCGATGATGCTGCCGTGCCTGGCGATTGCGCGCCGGGTGCTGGGCGGGCGGGTGATCGCTCAGGCCGATCTGGATCGACGCCTCACAGTGTGGGTGGGCATCCTGCTGGCCTGTTTTCTGGCGCGCAACTTCTGGCTGTACATCATCATCTCGGGCAGTCTGATGATCTGGGGCCTGCGCAAAGAGCGCAACCCGGTTGCGCTGTACCTGGGCATTTTCTTTGTGGCGCCTCCAGTGGCCAGCTACATCCCCGGGATCGGTCCGATCAGCTACATCATCGAGATCAATCACCTTCGGCTGGCCGCCATCATCATCCTGGGGCATGCCTACGGCAAGCTGCGGCAGGACAAGAAGGTTGAACCCTTCGGCGCCCATGTACTCGACTGGGCCGCGGTGGGCTACCTGTTACTGCAGATCGTTCTTTTCTTGCGGGTCGATCCGACTGTGACGACCATTTTGCGTACCGCGGTCGAGTTCTTCATCGACGGATTCCTGCCGTACTTCGTGCTCAGTCGGGCAGCGCGAAACCTGCCGGACCTGCGCGAGATGCTGGTGTCATTCCTGCTCTCGATCGTGTTGCTGGCGCCAATCACGGTGTTCGAGTTGGCCAAGAGTTGGCTGCTCTACACAAGCGTGAACGATGGGTTGGGCCTGGGCTGGGACATCATGCCTTACATCATTCGCAACGGGAACGTGCGTCCGTATGCCAGCGCAGGCAACAGCCTGGTGCTCGGCTTCGTGCTCGCAGTAGGTGTGGGGCTGTTCCCTGCGGTCCGGGCCGCGTTCACCTCGCGCGCATGGACGTTGGCCTACGCCGTGCTGATCGCAGGACTGTGCGCATCGATGGCGCGGGGTTCGTACGTCGGGGCGGCGGCGGCAGTATTGGTCGGCTCCGTGTTGGGCAAGGGTGGCGGTACACGCTTGTCCAAAGTTCTGTTGCTGGCGCTGGTCGCGGTGGTTGTGGTTGCGCTTTCGCCCTTTGCAGATCAGGTTATCGCCTACCTGCCCTTCGTCGGGAACGTCGACAGCGACAACGTCACGTATCGGACCCGACTGTTCGAGGTGTCGATGCAGGTCATTGCGATGCATCCGCTGTTCGGTTCGCCCAACTTCATGAGCGACCCCCTGATGGAGCAGATGCGGCAAGGCCAGGGGATCATCGATATCGTGAATTCCTACCTGGGGGTGACCTTGGGTACGGGATACATCGGCCTCGGAGTCTATGTTTTGATCTATGTGCTTGCGATGCTTAACGCCTGGAGCGGCATCCGGCGCTCAAGGGATGTTTCGCCTGAACTCGAGGCCATCGGGAGAGCGCTGCTCGGAACCACGGTTGGGATCATGATCATTCTTGCGACGGCGAGCTGCTTCCTCTCCATGCCCGTCATCATCTGGATGATGATGGGGCTGTCACTGCGCTATGGCCAGTTGACGAAGGAATTGGCCAAGAGGCCCTTGGCAAGGCCCGTCTCCGTGCGTCCGCTCGGTACCCCTAACCCTCGAACCGCTGGGCACGCCAGAGCGCAATGAGCGAAAGCAGCACCGTCACCGTCGCCAGCCCCAAACCGCCCTCTCTGAGCCGCAAACTGTCCGGAGCAGCCGCATGGGTCGTGGCCGGTGCGGGCGCGGCCCACCTCATCCGGCTCGGTGGCAATCTCATCGTCACGCGACTGCTCGCGCCCGAGATGTTCGGCCTCGTCGCAGTGGCGGGCCTTGTCCCGATGATCCTGTCGATGATCTCGGACGTCGGTTTCCGGGAGAACGTCTGCCGCAACCCGAAGGGCGACGATCAGGATTTCCTCGACACCGTGTGGTCGGTGCAGATCATCCGCGGCTTGGTGCTGTGGGCAGGCTGCCTCGTGATCTCGGGGGCGTTGTATGCGGCGGGCTGGGCGGGTTGGTTCCCCGCGGGTTCGACCTATGGCGATCCGCGCCTGCCGTGGGTGGTGGCGATCAGCTCGATGAGCATCGCGATCTCGGCCTTGCACTCGACCAAGGTGTTCACCGAAAACCGCCACTTCCAGATGAAGCGGCTGCTGAAGATCGAGCTGCTGACCCAGGTGGTCGGGTTGGTGGTGATGATCCTGCTGGCCTGGGCCTTCCGTTCCATCTGGGCGATTCTGATCAGCGGGCTGATTTCGTCGGCTGTGTACTCGCTCATGAGCCACTACTGGTTGCCGGGCAAGAACAATCGCCTGGCCTGGGAGAAGGAGCACGTCGCCGACATCATGGGCTTCGGCAAGTGGCTTGTCTGGTCGTCGGCGTTCACGGTGCTCGCCAGCAACGGAGACCGCATTCTGCTGGGGGGATACGTCTCGGCGCAGACGCTGGGTTTCTACAGCATCGCCGCCAACCTGGCGAGCGCGGTGGACCTGCTTGTCGGCCAGGTCTTCAGCCGCGTGGTGATGCCTGGGTTCAGCGAAGTTGCACGAAACAAGCCCGAGCGGCTCGCGGCCGCCTACGCCAAGATCCGCGCTCGCTTCGATCCGCTGATGCTCGGTCTGTCGGGCGTGCTGTTCTGCGCCGGCCACCTGGTGATCGACGTGCTGTACGACTCGCGATACCGCGACGCCGGCTACATGCTCGAAGTGCTGGCACTGGGCCTGGTGATATCGCGCTATACGCTGGCGCAGTCGCTCTACCTAGCGGTGAACCGGCCGCAGTTCCAGGTCTGGCTCAACATCGTGAGATTCGTGAGCATCTATGTGCTGGTTCCGATCGGCTTCCATGCCTTCGGCCTGACCGGAGCGCTGTACGCGATTGCGTTGCGCGAAGTGCTGACGGTGCCGATGTTCCTTTACTTCAACGCCAAGCTCGGCATCAACCACTGGTGGCTGGAGCTGAAGTCCCTGGTCGCCTGGCCGGCTGGGTATGCCGTGGGTTGGGCAGTGCTGCAGGTGGTCTCATGGATGCACCGCTGACCGACCGACGTTCGCCTTGAAATCGCCTCCACCATGACCCGCATCTGTGTTGTTGCCCTCGACGACCCGACCAATATCCGCTTGTGGTCGGGCACGCCGTATCACATCCTGCAGGCGCTGCGGGCGGAGTTCGACGACCTAGTCGTCATTCGAAAGCCTTACTCGGCGCTGTTCGTGAAGGTGCGCAGCTGGTTCTCGCGTATCGCCTCGAAGCTGCGCATACGCAACGTCTGGTTCGAGTACTTGCCGGGTATGGCGTGGTGGGGTGCACGCGAGACGCTGCGGCAGATCCGCGCAGCACGGCCTGACATGGTGGTGGTGATTGCCTACTGCCCGCTCAGCGGCGTGATCTCGCGCCACGTGCCTACGGTGCATATCTCGGACGCAACCTTCGAGCTGATGCACGGCTACTACGAGAGCTTCACGCGCCTGCCCGAGGTTTGCAAACGCATCGCGCAAGTGCTGGAGCGTCGGGCCATCACCGAATCACGCGTCACGCTGCTGTCGTCGCAATGGGCGGCCAATTCGGCGGTTTCCTACTACGGTGGCACGCCCGAGCGGGTGCACTTCATTCCCTGGGGTTGCAACTTCGAATCCGACCCCAACCCCGGCGGCCATATCGACCGCTTCGACAACGAGGTGTGCCACCTGCTCTTCATCGGCATGGACTGGGAACGCAAGGGCGGTGCACTTGCCGTGGCCACGGTCGAGCGGTTGCGCGCGCTTGGAGTACGCGCGTTACTGCACGTAGTCGGCGTGTCGCCGGCCGGCTCGGTCTCCACTGAGAGCGTGCGCTTCCATGGTGTGCTCAGCAAGGCCGACCAAGCCCAGCGCCAGCAGTTGCGCGACGTGATGCACCAGTGCGCCTTTCTCTTTCTGCCGACTCGACAGGATTGCACCCCGATGGTGTTCTCGGAGGGGAATTCCTACGGCATGCCCGGCATCAGTACCGACACCGGTGGCGTATCCAGTGTGATCACGGAAGGCGTCAACGGGCACCTGCTGCCGCTGGCTGCAGGACCTGACGACTACGCGGCACTGATCGCACGCGTGTGGGGAGACCAACCACGATTTCTGGCGCTGCGCGAATCCTCGCGGCAGCAGTACGAACAGGTTCTCAACTGGAAGATATGGGCGCGGCAAAGCGCGCTACTCATCCGCGCTGCGATCGCGCGAGCGCCGGCTCCAAGAGCAGCGAGCACCGTTCCGTCCCCAAGGTGAGTGTGTCAAGCCAGTCTCGCGAGCGAGCGCGGCGGCGCCCAGTGCGAGATCGGTCCAACAAGTAAACAAACGGAAGAGATCACTGATTCATCTATGGCGTTCTTGGAGAACATACGGGCCGACTTGAGGGCCTACGACGGCAACTGGGGAGCACAGGGCTTCTGGGCCATGGTCGTCTATCGCTTTGGCCGCTGGCGCTACACCATCCGGTTTGCGCCGCTGCGCAAGCTGATGTCATTGGTGTTTCGCATCCTCTTCAAGCTCGTGCACATCACCACCGGAATCGAGTTGCCGGCCGAAGTCGAGGTGGGAAAGAACTTCGTCATCGATCACTTCGGGGGCATCGTCATCAATGGTCAGGCGCGGTTTGGCGACAACTGCCGCATCCGCAGCGGCGTCGTCGTGGGGCTGAGTCGCGTGTCCGAGCCCTGCGCGCCGGTGATTGGCGACAACGTGGACATCGGTACAGGAGCCAAGGTGCTCGGCCCGATCCGTATCGGCAACAACGTGATGATCGGTGCCAACGCAGTCGTGATCCGGGATGTGCCCGACAACTCCATCGCGGTGGGCGTGCCCGCCGTCATCAAGCCTCGCAAGGACGTCTGATGCATCCGCTGGACTATTTTGATCGTGTCTATGTCATCAACCTTGCGTCGCGCGCGGACCGCCGCGAAGAGATGGGTGAACAGCTCCGCTTGGTGGACCGCAGCTTCGGCGCGCAGAACATTCACCTCTTCGAGGCCAGCCGGCCGGATGGCCCCGGCGCCTTTCCGTCCATTGGCGCACGTGGCTGCTTTCTGAGCCACCTGCGCATCCTTCAAGACGCGCGCAAGCGTGGCTGCGAACGCATCCTGATCCTCGAAGACGATCTCAACTTCGTGCCCGGTTTCGTCGCCCATGCCACACCAGTGATCGACGCCCTGAAGCAACAGGACTGGGCGATGTTCTACGGCGGCTACGAGGCCTTGTCGGTGTCGCCGACGACGACTCAGGGGTTGGCGCGCCTCGCTCCCACCGACAGCCTGCGCACCACGCATTTCGTGGCCTTGCGCACGCCAGCGATCGAAGAGGCCGCCAGCTACCTCGAAGCGATGCTGGCCCGCCCAGCTGGAGACCCGGCCGGCGGCCCCATGCACGTGGACGGTGCCTACGGCTGGTATCGCGCAGCGCACCCCCATCGCGCCACTTTGGCGGCCATCCCCGAGCTGGGCCATCAGCGCGCCTCCCGTACTGACATCCACCCTCTGCGATGGTTCGACCGCTGGTGGGGGGTGCGCGACGTCGTGGCGGGCTTGAGGCGCCGTCGCAACGCCTGATCCGCCGCCAGGCGCGACAAGTTGCTCAAGTGACCTTCGGGATACCCCGAATGCGGGGCTGCGCCCGAGAGACTCCTCGGCGACGATTGCTCCAGTCGGCCAACTCGCTTCCCTTCGACGCGCGGGGCCAGATGCCACCGCATTGCTGACACCGTTGCCCGCACTTCCATGACCTTGCGCGTTGCCTATCTCATCAACCAGTACCCCAAGGTGAGCCACAGTTTCATCCGCCGCGAGATCCTGGCGCTTGAAGATCATGGCGTCGAGGTCGACCGGTGGGCGTTGCGCGGCTGGGCGGATGCGCTGGTGGATCCGGCCGACATCGCGGAACGCAAGCGTACCCGCTACGTGCTGCAGCGCGGGGTCATGGCGCTGATGGCGGCGATGCTGAGCCGCCTGGTGCGATCGCCGCTGAAATTCTGGCAAGCCCTTCGCCTGGCCTTGCGCATGTCGAAGCGCTCAGATCGCGCATTGCCCTTTCACCTGATCTACCTGGCTGAGGCCTGTGTGTTGATGCACTGGTTGGACGAGCGCAAGGTCGACCATGTGCATGCCCATTTCGGCACCAACCCGGCCGAGATCGCTGCGCTGCTGCAGGCCTTGGGCGGCCCGGCCTTCAGCTTCACCGTGCACGGCCCGGAAGAATTCGACAAGCCCGAGGCATTGGCGCTGGGCGAAAAGATCCGGCGCGCGGCGTTCGTTGTGGCGATCAGTTCCTTCGGCCGCAGCCAGCTCTACCGTTGGTCGCGTGCGCGCGACTGGGGGCGGCTGAAGATTGTTCATTGCGGGCTGGATTCCGCGTTCCACGCTGGCGAGTTGCCTCCGGTGCCGGCCGCGGCGCGCCTGGTGTGCGTCGGCCGCTTGTGCGAGCAAAAGGGGCAGCTGCTGCTGGTCAATGCCGCGCACCGCCTGGTGCAGTCGGGCGTGCCGCTCGAGTTGGTACTGGCCGGTGACGGCGAGATGCGCGGCGACATCGAATCGCTGGTGCAGCGACTCGGCCTGACTCAACACGTGCGCATCACTGGTTGGATCGATGCGGCCTCCGTGCGCGAGGAGATCCTCGCGGCGCGCGCCCTCGTGCTGCCGAGCTTCGCAGAGGGGCTGCCGGTGGTGCTGATGGAGGCCTTGGCCCTGGCACGGCCCGTCTTGAGTACCTACGTTGCGGGCATACCCGAGCTGGTGCTGCCCGGCGAAGCGGGCTGGCTTGTGCCAGCCGGCGACGTGGATGCGCTGGCTCAGGCGATGCACCGCTGCCTCGCCGCTGCGCCTGCTGAGCTCGATGGCATGGGGGCGGCTGGGCGCTTGCGTGTGATAGAGCGCCACAGCATTGCCACGGAAGCAGCCAAGCTGGCAGGGCTCTTCCGAGATGCGGTGCGGCAACCCGCCTTGGTGCCGGCATGACCACGCTGCTCTATCTCGCGCTCGTGGCTGCGGTGTTGGTGCTGGCCGTGCCCGCGTTGGTGCTGGGCGTGCAGTTGCTGCTGTGCCTGCTGCCGGCTCGGCGTGCCGTGCCAGCCTCGCCGGACGGTGCGCACGTTGCGGTATTGATCCCCGCTCACAACGAAGCGGTGGGCATCGCTGCGACCATCGACAGTGTGCGGGCACGACTGCCCCAGAGTGGGCGGGTGCTCGTGGTGGCCGACAACTGCGACGACTCGACAGCTGAAGTGGCACGCGCCGCCGGCGCCGAAGTGGTCGAACGACAAGATGCAGTGCTGCGCGGCAAAGGCTACGCCCTTGACTTCGGCATGCGCCACCTAGAGCGCAATCCGCCTGACGTGCTGATCGTGCTCGATGCCGATTGCACCATTCACGCCGACGGAATCGAACGCCTGTCTGCCAGGGCCCTGTCAAGTGGCCGGCCGGTGCAGGCGCTGTACCTGATGCGCAGCCTCGGCACACCGAGCCTGCGCATGCGTGTGGCCGAGTTCGCGTGGCTGGTCAAGAACCACCTCCGTCCGCTCGGCTCCAGCCAGATCGGGGCGCCTTGCCAGTTGATGGGTACCGGCATGGCATTTCCCTGGCCCTTGATCGCCTCGGCGTCGCTGGCCAATGGCCACCTGGTCGAAGACATGAAGCTCGGCGTCGATCTCGCCGTGGAAGGTCGGCCACCCTTGTTCGCCGCCGAGGTGCTCGTCACAAGCTACTTTCCCACCACTGCGCAAGGGGTGGACAGCCAGCGCCAGCGCTGGGAGCACGGCCACTTGGCGATGCTCGGGCGGGAATTGCCGCGCCTGCTCTCGTCCTCGCTGCGTCGCGGCAACCTGAGTGGGTTCGGCCTCGCGGGTGATCTGCTTGTGCCTCCACTGGCCTTGCTCGTGCTGTTGTTGAGTGCAGCGTGCGCCGCAGCCGGGCTGGCATGGGTGCTGGAGGGCTGGGTGGTGCCGTTTGCTGTCAGCGCGGCCAGCTTGCTGCTGGTGCTTGTGGCCACTCTGCTTGCCTGGAGGCGCCATGGCCGCGCGGTGCTCAGCTTTGCCGATCTGCTGAGCGTGCCCAGCTACGTGTTCTGGAAGATTCCCTTGTACCTGCGGTTCCTGTTCAAGCGACAGACTGCGTGGATCAGGACTCAGCGCGATGGCGAATGAATTGATTGAAACTGCGGACCCCTTGCACCTGCCAACGCGGGAGCAGCAACCGCTCACAACGCACCTGCGGCTCACCAAGCCGGATACGCCGCATGCGGTCGACTTCGGCCGTGACGTGCATTGCATACTGGGCCTGACCTTTGACGCGATGACGCTCGATGACGCAGTGGCACGCGTCCGCCACGCGGCCAACAGTCGCACGTCGTGTTTCGTGTCAACACCCAACGTCAACTTTCTCGTCGCATCAACCAGCGATTCCGAGTTCCGAGAATCCGTCATCCACAGTGACCTGAGCCTGGCCGATGGCATGCCAATTGTCTGGATGGCGCGTGCGCTTGGCCTGCCGATGCGAGAGCGGATCGCCGGTTCCGATCTTTTCGACCAGTTGAAGGAGGGTGCCGCGCCAGGTCTCGGGGTCTACTTCTTCGGTGGGCCCGATGGTGTGGCGCAGAAGGCGAGCGAAGCGCTCAACGCGCAGCCGCGTGGCCTGTTCGGCGTGGGTGGTGAGTCGCCGGGACAGGTGTCGGTCGCGCAGCGCGCAGAAGCGGGTTGCATGGAACGCATCAATGCGTCGGGCGCGCAGTTCCTTGTGGTGGCCCTGGGGGCTAAGAAGGGGCAGGCCTGGATCGACCTCAACCGCGCGGGTTTGCAGGTACCGGTGGTGAGCCACCTGGGCGCGGTGGTCAACTTCGAAGGTGGTGGGCTCACGCGCGCGCCAGCGTGGGCGCGCCGGGCGGGAATGGAGTGGTGCTGGCGCATCCTTGGCGAGCGCAGCCTCTGGCGCCGCTACTGGAGCGACGGCCGGGCATTGCTGCGCCTTGTGTTCGCGCGACTGCTGCCCACACTGTGGTTGACGCGCGTGGCGCTTCCATTTCGCCGTACCACGGCCGAGGCGCCCGATCTTTCAGTGAACGACGCGGGTGAGAGCTTCCAGCTGACGATCCGGGGCAACTGGTGCTACGACGCGGCGGTGCCGCTGCGATTCGCGTTGCGCCGCGCAGCCGACAGCGACAAGCCTGTCAATGTGGTCTTCGCGCGCGGGGCGGGCGCCGATCTCGGTATCGTGGCCCTGCTGTTGCTGCTCAGGGGCTTCTGCTCCGAGCGAGATATCGCGTGCAGCGTCGAGGTGCATGACCCGCTGCTGCGACGCCTGTTTGCGCTTTGTGACCTGAGCTGCACTGCTCCCGAATTCGGCGCGGCCTGAACGGGCTCAGCCCACAATGTTTCGATGATGAACGAGTCTCCTTTGCGCGTTTTGATCGTCGCCGAACACGCCAGCGCGCGCTTTGGCGGTGAAGCATCGTTACCGCTGCATTACTACCGGGTGCTGCGCGCGCGGGGCATTCCGGTTTGGCTGATCACGCATGCTCGCGTGCGTGCCGAGCTGCAGCAGACCTTTCCTAGCGATGCCGAGCGTATCTTCTATATCGAAGACACGTGGATGCACCTCGCGTTGTGGCGCATCTCGCATTGGATCCCGGCCCGGCTCGACTACGTGACGACCGGCTATGTCATGCGCATCATCACGCAGCGTGCGCAGCGTCGCATCGCGCGCAGAGCCATCGCAGAGCTGGGTGTGTCGGTGGTGCACCAGCCGATGCCGGTGTCGCCCAAGGAGCCCTCTCTGTTGCATGGCCTGGGCGTGCCAGTGGTCATCGGCCCGATGAATGGCGGTATGGACTACCCCGCCGGATTCAAGCGCCAGCAGTCGCCCTTGCTCGACACGGTGGTGCGCGTCGGCCGCGCCGCGGCAGCTTCGATGAACTGGCTGATGCCCGGCAAGCGTCGTGCGGCGGCGCTGCTCGTCGCCAATGAGCGCACGGCGCGCGCGCTGCCTGCCGGGGTGTGCCGCAACGTCATACCGCTGGTTGAGAACGGCGTCGACCTGTCGCTGTGGAAGGATGAACCCGGCGTGCCGGAGGGCGCTGATGAGACCCTGACTCGCTTCGTTTTCCTGGGTCGTCTGGTTGACTGGAAAGCCGTCGATCTGCTGCTAGATGCGTTTGCCAACGCCAGGCAGCGCGGCCGCATGGCGCTCACGATCATCGGTGACGGTGTCATGGGCTCTTCACTCAGGGCCCAGGCCGAGCAGCTCGGCGTGTTGGCAGCCGCCGATGGCGAGGCTGGCAAGGTCTGGTTCGCCGGCTGGATGCCGCAGGCGCAGTGCGCCGCCAAGCTGCGCGCCCAGCACTGTCTGGTCCTGCCCAGCCTCATGGAGTGTGGTGGTGCCGTGGTTCTGGAGGCCATGGCGCTGAGCAAGCCGGTGATCGCAACGGCCTGGGGTGGGCCCACCGACTACCTCGACTCGAGTTGTGGAGTGCTGGTCGAACCTCGGTCGCGCGAAGCGCTGATCGACGGACTCGCACAGGCCATGGTGCGGCTCGCTGAGTCGCCGGCGCTGCGCTCGGCAATGGGGCGCGCCGGGCGTGAGAAGGTGTTGCGCGAGTTTGACTGGGAGGCCAAGGTCGACCGCATGATCGAGGTCTATCGCAGCGTCAGCCCTCGTGCCAAGGTGCCCATCAAGATCGTCGAAAGGGCGGGGGCGTCATGAGCGTCGTGCTGGTGTCGCCGTCATCGCAAGCTCAGGTAGCCGACGCTGCGTTAGCGGCAGAGGTCTCGGCCGATGTGCCCGATTGGTCCCGCGAGCACAAAGCCAACTGGCGTTGGGATCCTGCGCGAGCCCTGCTGGCCAGCATTCGCAGCTATCAGCGGCATGCCGCCGCAAACAGCCCGTGGGGGCAGATGCTCAAGCGCTGGGCCGTGATGCGCCACCGGTGGTGGAGTGCCGTGACGGGTGCCGACATTCCGCTCAATTGCCGCATAGAAGGAGGTTTGATGCTGCCTCATCCCAATGGTGTGGTCGTGCATCCCGATGCCGAGATCGGACCGAACTGCCTCTTGTTTCAGCAGGTCACGCTGGGCATGGGCGAGGGAGGTGCGCCACGCCTGGAGGGGCATGTCGACGTCGGTGCCGGTGCGAAGATCCTCGGCCGCGTCACCATCGGCCGGCATGCCCGAATTGGCGCCAATGCCGTTGTTCTGTGCGATGTGCCAGCCGGCGCGACGGCGGTGGGCATACCTGCCCGCGTCATTCCGGCCCATCGTTCCTCACCTTGAGAGGCGCAAGCCATGTCCGTATCCTCGTTTGAATCGACTACACCGCGCCGCGTTTTCTGTGTGCTCAGTGCGAGATCGCTGCCTTACGCCGAGAAAGCCATCGATAGCCTGTTCGCACGCGCTGCCGAGCCGATCTCGCTGACCTTGATCACCGATGGCGAAGCCGACAAGCAAGAGATCATCGCGTCCGTCGGGCGATTGCAGGTGCCGGCACAGCACACCTGGTCGGTGCACTCACAGGCAGAAGCCGACGAGCGCGCCGAAGCCTTGTTTGCTCGGCAGCATCATCTGCGTCAGTTCCGCTTTGGCCACCCATGCTGGCGCAAGCTGACCGACCCGATGCTGTTCAGCGCCCCGGGCGAGGAAATGATCATCCTCGACCCCGACCTGTACTTCCCGAATCGATTCACCTTCGAGAGCACGCCCGAGAAGGGCGTGTTGCTGATGTGGCAGCCGCCGAGTTGCCTGCTACCCGACGAGGTGGTGATGACGGCCTACCGTACGCCGATCCAACTGGCGCACCACGTCGACATCGGTGTCGCGCAGTTACGCAATCAACTCGATCTTGATTGGTTCGACTGGCTGGTGGCGAGCTTGGGGGGCAAGGACATCCCCCGTGCGATGCATGTCGAGGCCATCGTCTGGGCTGCTATCGCGATGCGCGACGGGGGCGGTTATTTCGACCCCAAGCACTGGTACTGCTGGCAATACCGTCAGTGGAAACGGGTCGCATTGAAACTCGGTGTGTCAGGGCTTACCTTGCTGAAGGCCGAGAACCTGTCCAGCGTCAAGTGCTTCCATGCCAGTGGCGTTGCGAAGTGGTGGGTCAAAGAGGCATGCGAACGCGGGCTTTTCCCGCCAGAAGGCGCGATTCTTGAACGTTCCACGCCCAAGCCGTTCGAAGAACTTTCCTTGGGCGAATATGAGGCCGACCAGCGCGTCAAGCGCATTGCTCGGCGGCTTGGTTACTACTCGTTGCTGAAGGCGGGTGGCTGACGCCAGCGGGCGGGCGTATCCTGCGCCGGTGTGCCCCTGAAGTCTGGTGGCCGAACCCCCTCGCTCGCTCCATGTGGACCTTCCCCCGTTTGCCGACGCCCTATCGCTGGGCGACCCGAATTGCCATTGCATTGGTCGTTCTGGCAGCAGTGGCGTGGGCCGTGCGACGCGAGATGCCCGACAGCAATTCGAACCCTGCGTCTGTCGGCTCGACATCAGAGGACCCGGTGTTGCGCGCCGCTGCGCGCCAGGGCGAGTTGTGCAGTGGCGCCAATCCCGTCGGCGCGGGTCTGCGCGGTGAGTACTTCCCGCGTGAGAATCTAAAGGGCGACCCGTTGCTTGTCCGCACAGATGCTGTTGTCGATTTCGACACCGGCCTCGAGTGGACGCAACCGCAACGACCCGGTTCGGTGCGCTGGACGGGCTGGGTCAAGCCCCCCGTCTCGGGCGCCTATCAGTTCCACGTGCCGATCACGGGAGCACGCGTCACGGTCGCCCGCCAGATCTTTGAGAGCAACGCCAGCGACGCGACCACCGTGCAGTTGCATGCCGGTCGCTACGCGCCAATCACCATCGAGCTCAACCAATTGCCTGCCTCTGGGGCGGATCGCATTCAGCTCGAATGGACGACACCCTACGGCGCGCGCTTTGTCGTGCCACGTGCGCTACTTTTCGTGCCTGCCGAAGGCGCCGTCGCACGCAAGGCCTAGTAGTCGCCCCGATACCGGTAGCATGCGCTGCGCGCATGCTTGCCGCTGGCGGGCGGTACGGCTCTTGCAATGCAAGGTGGCGAAGGCGGCTCCCGCCGACCGCAACGGAGGTCTCCATGGTTCGATGGCAGCCCCGCGCCCGCCGCTACGCGACCGCACTCGCTCTCTTGTTGGCCCTGTTTGTCTATGCGTTGGTGGCGCTCAGGCCCCCCGCCGCGGCCTACTACGCTGAAGGAACGCGTCACGAGTTCTTCGGCGCTGACGTCTGGCGCGTGGCGGAGAACATCAACGACAGCCCGGCCATACGCCACTACCGCGATCGCGTGCATCCCTTGTTCTCGCTCGCGGGCGTCGTACCGACCCTTGCCGTGAAGCGTGCGCTGGGTTGCGAGTCCGTGAGCTGCGGTCTGCGCATCTACCAGTTGATGTTCGGCACGCTGGGTCTCTTCTTCTTCGTGCTCGTGATGCATCGTCTCAACCCGCGCCCTTGGGCGGTGGTGTTGCCGACGTTGCTGCTGTTTTGTTCATCGGCCGGTTGGAAGGTATGGAGCTATCTGCCCGAGACCTCGCTCTTTTCGTTCTTCACGCTCAACCTGGCCTTGTACGTGTTCCTGACCCGCCGCACACGCCAGGGTGAGATCGCTGCGGGTGTGTTGTCGTATTCGGGCACGGTGACGAACGGCAGCCTAGGCCTGGTGCTTCAGTTCCTGTCGGCCGACGGGGATCGCCGCAGGTTCCTCTCGCGCGCGCTGCAAACACTCGTGGTGCTGGCCGCGCTCGCGCTTCTACAGCGCAGCATCTTTCCGAGTTCTGTTCCGTTCTTCGATCTGTCCTTGGCGAGCGAGGAATCGAAGTACATCAATCGCGATCCGAGCGGGATCGCGTGGCGCCTCGCGGATTTCTTCATCTCGCCGCTGATCCTGTTCTGGCAAGCGCAGGTGTCGCAGATCGAGTTCAGTTCGATCGCCATGTTGAAGTCCATGGTGGCTCACATCGGAGACCAGAGCCGTCGCATTCAGGCGTGTGTGCTGATCGTGGTGGTGTTCCTGATCGGCGCGCTTGTCGTCGCGTCACGGTCACTTGTCTCCTTGTGGCGTGCTGCACGCCCAAGTGACCCGACCGCCTGGGACACCATCGTCGTTGCCCGCGGCCTGGCGTTGTACGTACTGGGCCAATTGCTGCTGCACCTGGTCTATGGCGACATGCCTTTCCTGTACGTGTTGCACTACCTGCCGGCGATGCTCTTGCTTCAAGTGCACCTTGTCGCTGCGCACCTTCCAAGAACCTACCCGCTCGCAGTGCTGCTCCTCGTGCTGGCCACGCAGGAAATCAACGCATCCCTCTACGCGTTTCTCGTGCCCGCCCCACTCTGAGGGGCCTCCGAGCGCATCCCTGAGCGCACCCTGTTCGACTTGAGCGCGCGCTGCACGGGTGCGGTGCGCAGCCGCCGCGTCGCTGCACCGAAACGACCCCTCATTTCGAGGGCGCGCATGCATCGCTGCGCGTGCCCGCTCGCATTACCCCGTGTTCACAGGGATGTGCGTGTCGACGAGGCACCGAACAATTCAAGAACAGAAACAGTTTGAAAACAGGGTCGCTCCGGGCTGGTTGACGGGTGGTATCGCGACAGGTGCCACCCCTCCCGTGACGGCAGAGTGGGGTCAACGGGATGAACGCTTTTCTCGGCATCATGAGCGGCGCTGCGCGAGGGCGCGTACTGGTCATCGCGATGATTGCGTCGGGCCTGCTGGCCTCTTGCGGCGGTGGAGATGATCCCCCCGAAGAAGATGCGCAAGACAGAACGCGCAGCAAGCCGCTCGACTACGTTCCGCCGGTGGCGATCCCCGCCGACGCATCCACACGGGGCATGTGGTCCCCGGTCTACAACTGGCCGCTCGTCGCAGTGCATGCGACGCTGCTCCCGGATGGCCGCGTTCTCACCTTCGGCAGCAGCGCTACGGGCCAGCAAGGTGCCAATGCGATCTACGACATCTGGGACAGCAGCGGTGCGCCCGACGCCGGCCACCTGACCTTGCCCAATGGTTCGGGTACCGACATTTTCTGCAGCTCCACGGTGATGCTGCCACCGCTCTCTGCCCAGGCGACACCTAGAGTTTTCATCGCCGGTGGTGACACCTGGACTGGCACCAGGACCACGAACAGCCCGAACAACAACAGCAACCTGCTCGATGTGAGTACGGGTGCGCTCTCCCGGCAGAGCAACTTGCGCAGTGCGCGTTGGTACAGCACCTCCACCACGCTCACCAATGGCGAGATCTACATCCAGGGTGGTACGGGCGGCAATCAGGCGCCTGAAGTGCGTGGCGTCGATGGCGCGTTCCGCCTTCTGTCGAACGCCAACACGTCGGGCTTGGACTCGAACTACCCGCGCAACTATGTGGCGCCGGATGGCCGCGTGTTCGGGTACGACTCCAACGGATGGATGTACTACGTCAACCCCACCGGCGCGGGGACCTTCGGGCTGGTGGGTCAGCTGCCATCGGTCTATGCGTCGTGGACAGGTAGTTCGGCGATGTTTCGCCCGGGCCGTATTCTTCATGTGAGCGGCTCTTCCAACAATGCCGCCGTGATCGACATCACCGGCGCGGCGCCGGTCGTGACGGCGACGCAATCGCTCTCGTCGCAGCGAGCCTGGGTCAATGCGACGATCCTTCCTGACGGCAAGGTCCTGGCGACCAGCGGCAGCCAGGTGGCCAACACATTGACGGGTGTCAATACCAAGGCCGAGATCTGGGACCCGACCACCGGCACCTGGATGCAAGGGCCTGCAGCCGCTCGCCCCCGCCTCTATCACTCCAATGCCTTGCTTCTGCCGGATGGCAGCGTGCTGGTGAGCGGCGGCGGCGCCACCGTTCCCGTGGGCACGGGTCCGTCCGACAACCTCAACGCCGAGATCTACTACCCGCCCTACCTGTTCACCGCCTCGGGCCAACGTGCGCCGCGACCTGTGATCGCGTCTGCGCCCGGCTGGGTCGACATCGGCAAGGTCATCCCGATCACCGTGACCAATGCCACCAGCGTGAGTCGCGTGACCTTGGTCAAGACGGGTGCGTCAACGCACAGCTTCAACATGGAGCAGCGCTTCGTCGACCTGACCTTCAGCGCCAGCGGCCCCAACCTCTCCGTGCAGATGCCGTCCAAAGCTGCGGACGCGCCTCCCGGGTACTACCAGATCTTTGTCTTCGATCAGGCCGGTGTGCCTTCGGTAGCCAAGATCGTGCGCATGGGCATCGCCGCGGCACCCAACCCCGCCATCGTGCCGACGATCACCAACCCGGGGGCTCAGTCCAACGAGCGCGGCACGGCGACCACGCTCTCGATCGCCGCCAACGACCCGAACGGCGACGCGCTCAGTTACTCCGCCACAGGGCTGCCACCTGGCCTGGCAATCAGCGCCACGTCGGGCGTGATCACCGGCGCACCCAACGCCCCCGGCAGCTACGACGTGACCGTGAGCGTGAGCGATGGCGTGAACGTGGCGAGTGCTGCGTTCGTGTGGAGCATCACCTACAGCAACCCGGTCATCGTTGCCCCCTTGCCTGTGAGCCCGCCCGCCGAAAGCGGATCGGCGATCTCGTTCACCGCGAGCAGCACTGGCGGCAGCGGGGTGGTCTACAAGTGGAACTTCGGTGACGGTGGTGCCGACACCGCCTGGTCGAGCTCGCCCTCGGTGAGCCACACCTTCAACAGCGCGGGCACATACACCATCACACTGATGGTGATCGACGACAGCCAGGTGCTGCTGACCCGCAGCTTCTTGCAGACGGTTTACCTGCCGGCGACGACGAGCCGACCGACGGCTTCGTCCAACATAGCCATCGAGACGCCCGCCAGCGGCAATCCGCGCCTGTGGGTGGTGAACCAGGACAACGACACGGTGAGTGTCTTCAACACCGTGACCCGCGCCAAGTTGGCCGAGGTGAATGTGGGGGCCTCGCCGCGGTCGATCGCGGTGGCGCCGAACGGACTGGTGTGGGTTTCCAACAAGCGGGGCAGTTCGATCAGCGTGATCAACCCGGCAACGCTGACCGTGTCCAACACGGTGCCCTTGCCGCGTGGCTCGCAGCCCTTTGGCATCGCGATGTCGCCTACGGCGGCGCAGGCATTCGTCGTGCTCGAAGGCACGGGCCAGCTGCTCAAGTTCGACACCGTGACCTTTGCGCAACTGGGCAGCGTGTCGGTCGGCGCCAACCCGCGCCACCTGTCGGTCAGCGGCGATGGTGCGAGCGTCTATGTGTCGCGGTTCATCACGCCGAGCCTGCCGGGCGAGTCCACCGCCACCGTCACCACTACGCCGAGTTCCGGCGGCGAGGTGGTGGTCATCAGCGCGGGTGGTCTGGGCTTCTTGCGCACCATCGTGCTGCACCACAGCGAGCGCATCGACCTCGAGAACCAGGGCCGGGGCATTCCCAATTACCTCGGTGCGGCGACCATCTCACCCGATGGAACGCACGCTTACGTGCCGTCGAAGCAAGACAACATCAAGCGGGGTGCATTGCGTGACAACACCGGCTTGAACTTCCAGAACACGGTGCGTGCAGTGACCTCACGCATCGCGCTCGGCACCCAGCAGGAAGACCTCAATCGACGCATCGACCACGACAACTCCAGCGTGGCCAGTGCAGCCGTGTACGACCCGCGAGGGGTGTTCCTGTTCGTTGCGCTCGAGACCAGCCGCGAGGTGGCCATCCTCGACGCCCACAACGGCGCGCAACTCTTGCGTCTCGAAGTAGGGCGCGCCCCTCAAGGCCTGGTGATCTCGCCAGACGGCAGCACGCTGTACGTCAACAACTTCATGGACCGCACGGTCGGCGTCTTCGACCTGCGCCCGCTGCTGGTCAATGGCCAGCTGAGCGTGCCTGCGCTCGCCACGCTGAACGCCGTCGGCGCCGAGGCCCTCACGCCGAGCGTGCTGCTGGGCAAGCAGTTCTTCTACGACGCCCGCGACAGTCGCTTGGCACGCGACCGCTACATGAGTTGCGCGAGCTGCCACAACGACGGCGGCGCTGACGGGCGTGTGTGGGATTTCACAGGGCAAGGTGAAGGCCTGCGCAACACCGTTGCATTGCGCGGCCGCGCCGGTGCGCAAGGTTCCTTGCACTGGAGCGGCAACTTCGATGAAGTGCAGGACTTCGAGGGTCAGATCCGTGCCCTCGCGGGCGGTTCAGGCCTGATGAGTGATGCTGACTTCACCACCGGCACACGCAGCCAGCCTCTGGGTCTGCCCAAGATTGGCGTTAGCGCTGACCTGGATGCGCTGGTGGCCTATGTCGCCTCGCTGGCCACCTTTGAGGTCAGCCCCTTCCGAAACGCTGACGGCTCGCTCTCCAGCGCGGCAACTGCCGGCAAGGCGGTATTCGAGTCGCAGAACTGCGCCGCGTGCCACGGGGGGAGCGCATTCACGGCATCTTCGGCGCTGGGCTTGCAGAATATCGGCACCCTCAAGCCATCGAGCGGCCAACGCCTGGGTGCCACGCTCGCTGGCATCGACATTCCGACGCTGCGCGATGTCTGGCGCACCGGGCCTTACCTTCACGATGGTTCCGCGGCAAGCCTGTCCGAGGCCGTGCTCGCCCACAACAACGTGACGTTGACCAGCGGTGACCTCACCTCGTTGGTGGCGTACTTGCGTGAGATCGGTTCCGATGAGAGCACCGCGCCAGGATCGGTCGGGAGCAGCCTCGGCGGTGCGGTGGTCGCAAGCAGCGGCGCGGCCAACCTCACAGCAGTCGGCACGGCCGACTGGGCGCACTGGGGCAATGGCGGGGTGCCAGGCGTGGTGCGCAAGGCCACCGGCGCCTCTCAGATCGGGGCGTACAGCGTGGTGGGTGGCGGGGCGGCGGCTCGCTACGACAACGACTTACGGCCTTTGTCCTGGACCGATGGGGCGCCTACGGCCGGCAGCAGTGCCAATGCAAACGGGTTGTATATCTCGGGCCAAGGTCGCGGCTTCTCGCTTTCCTTGCCCGCCAGCACGGCGACGCGCACGGCGACGTTCTTTGTGGGCGGCTGGGCGTCGTCCGGCACCTTCCGCGCGCACCTGTCGGACAACTCGGCGGCAGACTTCGTCGACACCACCGTCACTGCAACCGGCCAATACAACCGCACCTACACGCTCACCTATGCGGCGGGGTCTGCGAACCAGCAACTGGTCGTGACCTGGGTGCAGGCGGGCGCTGCCGGCAACGTGACGTTGAACGGTGTGGCGCTGAGTGCCGCGCCGGTCGGCCCGAATCACGCGCCGACACTGGCAGTGCCGGCCGCACAGACCGGCATGGTCGGCCAGGCGCTGGTGCTGACGATGAACGGGAGCGACAGCGATGGCGACACGCTCACCTACAGCGCCACCGGCTTGCCGGCCGGCGTGACCATCGCCCCCGCCACCGGAGCGATCAGCGGGACGCCCACCACGGCCGGCGCGAGCAGCTCCACCGTGAGCGTGAGCGACGGCCGAGGCGGCGTGGCCTCGGTGAACTTCACCTGGACGATCGAACCGCGCGCGAACCGGGCGCCCACCGTGACGACCCCGGCGGCCACGGTGTCCAGCGCGGGCCAGGCGACATCGCTGCAGATTGCGGCCGCCGACGCGGATGCCGATGCACTCAGCTACGCGGCCACCGGGTTGCCCACCGGCCTGGCGATCAATGCGACGACCGGCCTGATCAGCGGCACGCCCACGGCCACCGGCATCTACGCCGTGGTGGTGACAGTGCAGGACGGCCGCGGCGGCAGCGCCACGGCAAGCTTCAACTGGACGGTTCAGATCGCGCCGGTGGGCGGTCTGAGCGGGAGCATCGCGACGGCATCGACGGCGGCCAACCTGACCACGCTGGGCGGGTCCGACTGGGTGCACTGGGGCGATGGCACGCCGGGCCTGGTCCGCAAGGCCACTGGCGGCAACCAGATCAGCGCCTACACGATGGTCGCGCCCGCGAGCGTGGGCAACTACAACAACGACCTTCGCAGTCTGAGCTGGAGCGATGGCGTGCCCACCGCCAGCAGCGCAGGCAATGCCAACGGCGTGTATGTGGCGGGGCAGGGCAATGGCTTCTCACTGACGGTGCCCGCCAGCACGGCGACGCGCACGGCGACGTTCTTTGTGGGTGGCTGGGCGTCGTCCGGCACCTTCCGCGCGCACCTGTCGGACAACTCGGCGGCAGACTTCGTCGACACCACCGTCACTGCAACCGGCCAATACAACCGCACCTACACGCTCACCTATGCGGCGGGGTCTGCGAACCAGCAACTGGTCGTGACCTGGGTGCAGGCGGGCGCTGCCGGCAACGTGACGTTGAACGGTGTGGCGCTGAGTGCCGCGCCGGTCGGCCCGAACCACGCGCCGATCCTGGCAGTGCCGGCCGCACAGACCGGCATGGTCGGCCAGGCGCTGGTGCTGGCGATGAACGGGAGCGACAGCGATGGCGACACGCTCACCTACAGCGCCACCGGCTTGCCGGCCGGCGTGACCATCGCCCCCGCCACCGGAGCGATCAGCGGGACACCCACCACGGCCGGCGCAAGCAGCTCCACCGTGAGCGTGAGCGACGGCCGAGGCGGCGTGGCCTCGGTGAACTTCACCTGGATGATCGAACCGCGCGCGAACCGGGCGCCCACCGTGACAACCCCGGCGGCCACGGTGTCCAGCGCGGGCCAGGCGACATCGCTGCAGATTGCGGCCGCCGACGCGGATGCCGATGCACTCAGCTACGCGGCCACCGGGTTGCCCACCGGCCTGGCGATCAATGCGACGACCGGCCTGATCAGCGGCACGCCCACGGCCACCGGCATCTACGCCGTGGTGGTGACAGTGCAGGACGGCCGCGGCGGCAGCGCCACGGCAAGCTTCAACTGGACGGTTCAGATCGCGCCGGTGGGCGGTCTGAGCGGGAGCATCGCGACGGCATCGACGGCGGCCAACCTGACCACGCTGGGCGGGTCCGACTGGGTGCACTGGGGCGATGGCACGCCGGGCCTGGTCCGCAAGGCCACTGGCGGCAACCAGATCAGCGCCTACACGATGGTCGCGTGGGGCAACCCAGGCAACTACAACAACGACCTGCGAAGCCTGAGCTGGAGCGATGGCGCGCCCACGCCGAGCAGCGCAGGCAATGCCAGCGGGCTGTATGTGTCGGGCCAAGGCAATGGCTTCTCGCTGACGGTGCCGGCGGGGACGGCGGCGCGCACGGTCACTGTGTTCGTTGGCGGTTGGGCTTCGTCAGGCATCTTCCGTGCGCATCTGTCGGATAGCTCGGCAGCAGACTTCGTCGACACCACGATCGCTGCGTCGGGCCAGTACAACCGCACGTACACAATCACCTATTCAGCGGCATCGGCCAATCGCCAGCTGGTGTTGACCTGGGTGCAGGCAGGTCCTGCCGGCAACGTGGCGCTGAACGGCGTGGCCTTGTCACCTTAGACTCATCCGCATCGGTCTGCTCCTTTCGGCGACTGGTTCTCCCACTTCCTAATCTCCCATCCCGATGACCGTCGCCCCGAGCACGTTTTTCTTCATTCTCTTGAGTGTCGCCATGTCGGCGGTGGCCCAGCTGCTGCTGAAGACCGGCATGAGCAACCAACTCATCGGTGCCGCGCTGAATCAGCGCGATTGGGGTGGGTCGGCCTTGCTGATCGCCACCAGCCCGTGGGTTGTGGGCGGGTTGACGCTCTACTTCCTGGGCGCGGTGGTGTGGCTGATGGTGTTGTCTCGCGTGCAATTGAGCTTCGCCTACCCCTTCGTCGGCCTGGGGTTCATCTTGACGATGATCCTCGGGTGGTGGCTGCTCGATGACCAGGTGGGGCTGCAACGCCTGCTCGGAACATTGATGATCGCGGTTGGAGTGGTGCTAATCGCACGTGGCGGGTGATGACAATGAAACGAGATCTTCCCCTGTGCATCGATTGCGATGGCACCTTGATCCGAACTGACCTGCTGCATGAATCGGTGCTGCTGTTGGCCAAGACATCGCCGCTGTCGCTGCTGAAGCTGCCGTTCTGGTTGCTCAAGGGCAAGGCTTACCTCAAGCAGCAGATCGCGCAGCGCGTGTCGGTCAACGCCCAGTCGTTGCCCTATGACCCCGAGGTGTTGGACCTCATCCGGATGGCACGCGCCGAAGGGCGAAGTGTCGTGCTGGCCACCGCGTCGCCGCGCGACCAGGCCGAAGCCATTGCAGCCCACCTCGAACTCTTCGATCGCGTGGAGGCGACCGACGCACATACGAACCTTGCGGGTGCGAACAAGAGTGCCCATTTGGCTGGCCTGTTCGGTCGTGGTGGCTTCGACTACGCCGGCAATTCACGAGCCGACATCCCCGTGTGGGAGGCCAGTGCCGGTGCGATCGTCGTCAGCTCGTCGCCTTCGCTGCACAGGGCCGCGGCTGCGAACGCGCCGGTGCTCAAGGTGGTAGCGCCGTTGCCGCGTACCTTCAAGGTGTACGCCAAGGCCATCCGAGTGCATCAGTGGTTGAAGAACCTGTTGATCTTCGTGCCCATGTTCGCCGCGCATCAACTGGTGCCCTCGACGTTCCAGGCTGCGCTGATGGCTTTCATGGCCTTCAGCCTGTGCGCCTCAGCGGTCTACGTGATCAATGATCTGCTCGACCTCGCCTCGGACCGCGTGCACGAGAGAAAGAAGAATCGCCCGTTCGCATCGGGCGCGCTGCCGATCTCGCATGGCGTCGCCATGGTGCCGCTGCTTCTCGCGGGCTCAGTGCTGATCGCAGCGCAATTGCCGCCACTCTTTGCGGCCACCCTGTTCGCGTATTTCGTCGTGACCTGCCTGTATTCGTTCTGGCTCAAGAATCAGGTGATCGTGGATGTGCTGATGCTCGCGTCCCTGTATACGTCGCGCATCATCGCGGGCGCTGCGGCGACGATGATCGTGCCGTCGTTCTGGCTGCTTGCGTTCTCGATGTTCATGTTCCTGAGCCTGGCCATTGTCAAACGTTACTCGGAGATGCTGGTGGTGCTGCAGCAGAACAAGGTGAAGGCCGCGGGTCGCGGCTACTACGTGTCTGATCTGCCGGTACTGGTCAGTCTGGGTTCGGCGGCAGGGTACATGGCGGTGCTGATCCTTGCGCTCTACGTGAACAGCCCCGACGTCACCGACCTCTACCCGCGCCGCTGGGCACTCTGGCTCGTGCTGCCGCCCCTGCTGTACTGGATCAGCCGGGTGTGGATGAAGACCCACCGGGGTGAGATGCATGATGACCCAGTCGTCTTCGCCGCCACCGACAAGCAGAGCTGGATCCTGGCCGTGCTCATCGCGGCGGGTTTGCTGGCGGCGACGCTGTGAAGGGCGCGATGTCCACAGGCGCTTCGGCGCGTGAGTTGGTGTGTGTGCTGGCGGTGGCCTTGCTGCTTCGCCTGGCCTGGTTGCTGCTCGTTCCCGTCGTGCCGGTCTCTGACAGCCACGCCTACGAGACCTTTGCGCGCACGCTCGTCGACAGTGCCGTGTTTGGGTGGACGGCAAGCGAGCCGTTTGCGTTCTGGCCCCCCGGGACGTCGCTGATCTACGCGGGCCTGTTCTCGGTCTTCGGCAAGCACTATCTGCCGATCGTGCTCTTGAACCTCGTCTTGTCCCTGCTGCTCATCGTGCTCGGCATGCGGGTCGCTCATCGCGTGATCGGCGCTCGCGCGGGTTGGTTCTCCGGCTGGGTGCTGGCCTTGTGGCCGACCCTGATCATGTTCACCACTGTCTTGGCCAGCGAACTGCCCTTCCTTGTTCTCGTGACCGCCGCGCTGGATGTCTGGCTGAAGCCCGACGGGCGAGTCTTCCGTCAGGCGTTGCTGGCAGGCGTCTTGTTGGGTGCGGCGGCCCTGGTGAGGCCCGTGGCGCTGGCACTCCCGGTGGTGATTGGGGTCGGTGTTCTGCTGGAGCGGCGAGTTAGCCGAGCGGCGCTCGTGCGGCAGCTGCAGATGGTGGTGTTGGCATGCGTGGCCATGGGTTGTGTGGTGGCACCTTGGACTCTGCGGAACTACCGGCTGTACGACCAGCTCGTGCTGATCTCCACGAACGGCGGCATCACCCTGTGGATGGGCAATGCACCGGGCACGACGGGCGAACACAAGGACCTGCCTGACTGGGCTGCCAAGCTCCCTGACAACCAACAGGACAAGGTGCTCGGTCAGCTCGCGCGGCAATACATCGTCGACGACCCGGCCGGGTTCGTGATTCGCTCGATGCGCAAGCTGGTGCACCTCTACAACCACGAATCCATCGGCGTGGTCTGGAACGAAGTTGGCATTGCCCAGCAGTTTGGCGCGCAGGTCGTGCGCCCGTTGAAGTGGTTCACGCACGTGAGCTGGGCGCTGATTCTGCTCCTGAGCGTGACAGGCTGCGCGGTTTGGCTGCGCCGTGACGGTTGGCGGCGGGTACTCTTGAGCCCTGTCATGTTGAGCATCGGGCTCTACACCTTCATCCACAGCGTCGTTGTGTCCCAGGATCGCTATCACCTGGAGTTTGCGACCCAACTTGCCCTACTGGCCGGTCTGGGGGGCGAGGCGCTGTCGTCGCGATGGCGTGCACGCGAGGCCGCCGGGTCGGTCGATGCGCCCGCTCGCGAAGTGCCCATCCGATGACGCTGACACGTGCGTTGGTGCTGGCGGTCACGATGCTCGTCGCCGCTGCGACGCCGGTACTTCTCAAGCACGGCGCGATCGCCAGTGAGCGAGTCGCGCCGCTTGACCTCGAACGTGTGATTCCGCGTGAGTTCGGCGGATGGCGTGAGGTGCGGGCCACAACGCAGGTGGTCAACCCTCAGTCCAAGGATCTCATCGACAAGTTGTACAGCCAGGTGCTCACCCGCACGTACACCAGTGCGGGAGGGGCGGTCATCATGCTGACCATCGCGTACGGCAACGACCAACGCGGCAATCTCGAAGTACACAAACCAGATGTTTGCTATCCGGCTCAGGGATTCACCATCACACAGCAGTCGTCTGCCGTGCTGAGGACTGTGCCCGGGCCGATCGCGGTGCGCCGGCTCAATACCTTCCTCGGGTCGCGCAAGGAGCCCGTGACCTATTGGTCGACGCTAGGAGACCAAGTCGTCGAAAGCCGATGGGAGAAGCGCCTGGCTGAGGTGCAGGCGACGCTGACCGGGCAGGTGCCCGATGGGCTGCTCATGCGCGTTTCATCGATTGATCCCGACCCCGAGAAGGCTTGGATGGACCATCAAGCGTTCGTAGATGCGCTGCTGCAGAGCGTGTCGCCCGCCGACCGCGCGCGGCTTGCCGGAATTCCACCGCTCGGGGCGGCGCCTGGGAAGGCGGATGAGATGAGCCCGAGTCATCCCATGCCAGCCAGGAGCTGAGTCCGATAGGGTGTAGTCGGCAATTGGGCCCGCGGGCGCATGGCATGTCGATCTTGTATCCAAGGATCGAGCTTTGGTTACATGCTGGACGACGCGTGACACTTTTTCACGTCCTGACCTATCGGCACGACCCTTGCGACCTCTCATTCAGGAGAGGTTGGCGCGAATGAATGTAACAAGGTGCTAGGCAGTCCGGGATGCTGCTGAAACACTCATACACATTTCATCGCTTCAGGCACCGGGGTGGGCTCAAGACTGTGGGTTGCTGTCGACTACATTCTTGAGATGTCTTTCTGGTGTTTGAGACCAGTTCCGTTTTGCTAGCTTGGCTTCCAAGAAGATCCCTTCCAAGGTTCGATTCGCTACCAGAAGGTCTCCCCCATGAGCTCAACTGCCGCCGTCTATCACAAGTACCTTCTCTGCGTGGCCCTGATGACTTCAGTGTCACTGTCTGCCTGCGGAGGGGCCGAGCTCGATAGTGGCGAGGGTGATCGTTCCACGAGCAATGTGGTTCCACCCGTGGTGACACCGGGCCCGGCTCCATCACCATCGATCAGCCCTGCGCCTGCGCCTACCCCCGCACCTGCGCCTAGCCCCGCACCTGCACCTAGCCCCGCACCTGCACCTAGCCCCGCACCTGCGCCTAGCCCCGCACCTGCGCCTAGCCCCGCACCTGCACCTGCACCTGCACCTGCACCTGCACCTGCACCTGCACCTGCACCTGCACCTGCACCTGCACCTGCACCTGCACCCAGACCGGCACCGGCACCGGCACCGGCACCGGCACCGGCACCGGCACCAAGTCCCGCTCCGGCGCCGCCTATGCCGGTGTACGTGAATACGGCGCTAATCCCCAAGCCGACCCAGAACCCCGTAGGAGGGTGGGCGCGCGACATGCTTGTCGCCACAAATGAGGCTCCATCGTCGTCTGACATCGGTGCATTCCGCACCGGCTGCCAAGTGGCAAAGTACGCCTTTGATGACCCGATCATTTATCCGGGTCAGCCAGGCAAGAGCCACCTCCACACCTTCTTCGGCAATACAGCGATCGACGCCTATACGACTGCGGAGTCGCTGTACAACACCGGCAATAGCACATGCCGCGGTGGCACGATCAATCGCAGCTCCTATTGGGTGCCGTCGATGATCGACACTCGCACCGGAGCACCTTTGGCTCCGCTGCTCGAGAGCAACTTCTACTACAAGACGGGCTACGCGCTCCCGCCGCACTCGATCACCGAAGTGCCCGTGGGCCTTCGAATGATCTCGGGCGATGCCAAAGGCAGCCCGAGCGCTCCCAGCAGTGCGGCGATGTACTCCTGCGCTTGGGAAGGTGGCAACAGCGACTGGTACGCGGGCATTCCTCCGGCTTCAGCGTGCAGAGTGAGTGGCTTCTCGTGGCTGATCATGGCGATCGACTTCCCGCAGTGCTGGGATGGCGTGAACCTGGACAGCCCGGACCATAAGAGCCACATGACCAACCCGGTCAACGTGAGGGCCAACAACACCGGCAACTGCCCCGCGAGCCACCCGGTGGCGCTGCCTCAGATCGCGTACCAGGTCCTGTATCAGATCAAGAACGTCAACGACCTCCAATACTGGCGCTTGTCATCGGACAACTACGACACCAGCAAGCCGGGCGGCTACTCGGGCCATGGCGACTACATGATGGCGTGGAAGCCCGAGATCGTGAAGGTGTGGACGCAGAAGTGCGACCGCGAGCAGAAGGACTGCCACAGCCATTTGCTGGGCGATGGCCGCATGATGGTCGTCCCGTGACGGCGACAGCGTGATCGCGGTGAGCGGGCGCTGAAACTCACAAAAAAAGTGCCGCCGGGATCGCCTCGGCGGCACTTTTCATTTGAGTCATGTGAGATGACTCAGATTTGACCCATCACGGTTGAGAGCTGCGCCGGCGCGAGATGTACAGCGCGCTGGCCAAGCCCGCGACCACCAGGGCCCAGGGAGATGACTCCGTATCGAAGAGAGTCCGCTCCAAGGCCCGCTCCGCCGTAACGTCCGGGTGGGACCGTTGAAACCACGCTCCGGTCGCGCCACCTCTGTCAGGGAGTGTGGGCGCCGCTCCTTTCGTGGAGTGCGTGTCCTGACCCATTGGGGCGGATGGTGCGACGGTGCTTCCCATCAGGATCGAAGCTGCCAAAACAACATTGCGTGTACGTTTCATTTCTCGACTCCCAAGCTAGGTAGTGACCCCAGATTCCTGTGAAGCAGAGCATGAAGCGCGCCAACTCAAAAGTGTGACAAAAGGCTCAGAATGGTGGCGGTTTGCGGGTTGGTAGGCAGAAAACGTCTTGCACGACAGTCCTTAATTGGTGCGATGCAGCATTTCGGGGCCGCGGCGCGACATCTTGGACTGCAACCCCGTCGTCAGGGCAGTTCAGAGACCCAGTCGCAACAAGCAGAGATCAGCTTGGTCTGGGAGGCGAGCGGGGTGGCGATGTGATCGACTTCCGGCCAGTAATCGCTTCGAATCTGCTTGAGAAACTCGGCGCTTGGGAACGCGTCGGCCAACTGGTCCGCGTAGTTGTGGAACAAAAGCAGGCTGCCCGAATAGATCAGGTAGACAGCCACATCGCGTGCCGCCAATTGCGTCATTGCGGCCGCGAACTGATCACGGGTGGGGATCGCCTGATCGGAGTTCGCGTTGAAGATGCTGCTCGGGGTGGCCGTGGTTCCTGCAATGCCAAGCGATCGACGCAGGCGGTTGGTGACCTTGACAAGCACGGTCTTGGCGTCGAGGGATCTTAGTCGCGTCCAGTCATGCAGCCATTGCGTCTTGCGGGTCGGGAAGGTGAAGCCATCGAACATCATCAACCCGGTGACCCGCTCATCGGACTGGGCCAGCCAGTAGCCATTGCTTGCGCCTGAACAAATGCCCAGCACCACAAAGCGCTTGCGGCCAGTGTGCTGCTCGGCCCAATCCATGGCCGCTTTCAGGTCCCGCATGGCCTGCTCGCGAAAGCTGCTTCGGCTTTGTGACGGTGTGCTGTCACCGATGCCGGAAAGATCCAGGCGCAGGCTGAAAATGCCGCCCTCGGCGAGTTGTCGAGCGAGTTTCACGTTCAGTCGGCGCGGGCCGACGCGATGCGTGACGCCGACGTTGAGAAGAATGCAAACGGGCCTGTCGGGCTTGGGATGGGCGGGCGCGGTAAGGATGCCCAGGAGGTTCTGCTCCGAACCAGCCAGAAACGGGGTCTCGGTTGAAGTCATCGGTCGATGGCGAGCATCAGTTGCTGCACTGCTTCGGCGGGAACCAGCGCCGCGTTGAGGGAGTCGTCGGAAGTCCATTCCAGCGAATGCTTGAGAGGCGCGAACTCGACCTCAGGGCCATTGCCGCGTTGCGCCTTGGCCCAGGACTGGGCGGTGGTGTCCTGCGGGTCCGCAATGACGACACCGTCCAAGTCCACGGGCAGAGACAGGCTGCCTGCAGACAGCTTGCCCATGGCACTGCGCAGGGCCGCAGGGATGGCGAAGCCGATCGCTTCGTCGGTGTAGGTTTGCGCGTCGTGGCTGAGTTGCCGGCGCCAAGATGGATCAGGCACGCTATAGCTGGCCTCCAATGCGTCCACATGCTTCTCGCGCAGAACCTGCGCGTATGCCGGGCCGTCGAGCACCGGATCCCAAAGCACCAATCGACTCAGCCTCTCGTTGCCATGAGCTGCAGCGTGGAGTGCGGCCGAGGCACCGAGCCGGGAGCCCACCCAGCAAACCTCGGTCGAGTTGGTGCCGGTGAGCGCCAGCAGCTGTGAATGGGCGAGGCGGATGTCATGTGCCCAGCCTTCCAGCGATACCTCGTTGTCATCGCCAGCGGAATCGCCCGTACCGTAGTAGTCGAAGCGCAGCACGTGGATGCCGGCCTTGGCCAGGCGCAGCGAGAGCACGCGAAACAGGCGGTGCGTGCGGATCGCTTCTTGTCCGAAGGGGTTGCAGATCACCACGCCGAGGCTTTGCATTCGCCCGGGGGCAGCGTGATGGAAGACCCCGAACAGGCGCCGCTCGGGCGCGCCGAAATAAAACGGTTGCATCAAGTTTGCGGTGGATGTGTGAGTCAGCTGGACGCTCGAGTTGAAGGGATGGGGGTCTGGACTGCGGGCGCGCCCTGGAGACAGGGCCCGCAGCGAGTTACCTGCGTGACACCACGCGTTGCAACCATCCCTTCTTCTTGGGCGGTTCGACAGCGATCGCTGCTTGCGGGATGAGCATCTGTTGATCAAGGGCCGCCGAGATCTGGCCAAGGCTCTCGAAGATCAATTGACGCAGGTTGAGCTCCACGCCCAGACGTGATTTGACCTCGGACGCCACGCCCATGGCGAGCAGGGAATGCCCACCCAAGTCAAAAAAGTTGTCGTCGAGCCCCACCGTCTCGACTTTCAACAAGGTCTTCCAGATGTCGGTGAGGACCGATTCGGCCTTGCTCGCAACGCCGCTGCCGGTATCGATTTGCACAGCGGCATCGGGCTCGGCATCGGGGGCGGGCAGGGCGTTGAGGTTGACGTCGCCGTTGGCCAGAAGCGGGATCGCTGACAGCTCGGGGTAGCGGGCCGGGAGCAGTTCGTCGGGAACCATGCCGCGCAACTGCGCGGCCATTGCCGTGCTGGTGGGGCCGCCTTCGCGCGGAATGAGGTAGATCGCCAGGTGTTGGATGCCCTGCCGATCCGGCCGAGGCAACACGAGCGAGCGCACCACCTGCGGGTGTCTTTCCAGGCGTTCCCGTGTGGCGAGCAGATCAACACGGTGACCATCGATGTAGGCGGTCGGCGCGGTCTCACCGAGATACTGCAGCGCACCGTCGTTGCGCCAGCGTGCTAGTGCACCCGTGGCGGCGGAGGGTGTGCTTGTCGCGCCGATACCTTCGCAAACCAGATCGCCTGCGACACCTATCGGTTGGCGCCGGCCTTGCGCGCCAAGCACATGCACGGCATGGGGCAGCAGGGGGCGGCCGAAGACCTGCGCGTCGCGGGGCTCGCGTACCTCGCCGGCCGCACAGGGCAGGCCGCTTCCGGCCTCGCGAAAAACGGCAGTCGCACGGATCTCGCTTCCCAATAGACCCTGCACCAACTGCGGCGAGCCTTCCGTCACGTCGTACATCGCGTGGAGGCCGGGCAGGGCCGCGCCTTTCAGCTCGTTGAGCACGCGCTGCCACAGATTGGCCGAACCGTGCAGCAGGCTGATCTTCTCGCCGCGCAGCAGCGCCAGCAATGACGCGCCCTGGCGCGCGAGGTCAGGGTCTGCCAGCGTGACTTCGGCGCCATGAGTCCAGGCCGCCACCATCTGCAGCAACTGCCAGGTGCGGGCAGGGCTGCTGATGCACAGCAGCCGGTCCTGCGAGCGCAACGGCAAGGATGCTGCGAGCGCGTTGCTCAACGCGGAGAGTGCGCCGCGGTCGAGCCCCTGGGGAGCTGCCACATCCGGCACGGCGGCGACCACGCGCGGCCGTGCCACGTGGCGTGCCTCCACGATCAGCGCCGAATCAACGCGCGAGACGCCACGAGGCACCTGTACATCAAGCCAGCCATCTGCCACCAGCAGATGCACGTCGTGCGCCCCGAGCGCGGCGTCGATCCGCGCCACCGAGGCCCCAGGCTCGAGGACGACAGCGGTCGCGCCGCTGTGCATCACGGCCAGAGCAGCGACCACCTGCGCAATCGGGTCGGCGACGCTGATGACCACGGCGCGGCCGGCGACCAGGCCATTGGTCTTGAGGCGTTCGACCGTCTGGAGCATGCGCTCGCCGAGCGAGGCGAAGTTGACGACATAGGCGCCATCACGGACGGCGCAGGCCGAGGGCTCGGCCCGGATGCGGTCGAGCAACGCGTCCAGCGCGTCGCCTTCGGGCACTGGCAAGAGGGGCTGTTCGAGAGCGTCAACGACGGCAGTCTCGTGCTGCGTGGACTCGATCAAGTTGGTGATCGGGTCCTGTGGGTGCGCAAGCAGTCGGTCGACGATGGACACGAAACGGTCTCGAAGGCTTTGCACAGTGACCGGCAGGAATATCTCGCTGTCGTACTGCAGGCCGCCCGTGATGGTCTGATCCGATTCCAGCAGGAACAGGTTCAGATTCTCGGTGGCGCCCTCCTGCATGACGTTCACGCGCTCGTGCTTCAGCGCGCCCCAGTGGGTGGGGCGGTCGCGCAGATCCTGGAAGTTGAACAGCACTTGGTACAGGCTGCTCGAAGGCAGGGCCAGCGCCTGGGCCACGAGCTCGAACGGCACGTCCTGGTTGGAGAAGGCGTCGGTCACCTGCTGGCGCACGGACTTCACCCAGCCGATGCCACTGAGCTTCTGATCGACGAGCATGCGCATGGGCAGCAGGTTGTTGAAGAAGCCGGTGATGCCTTCGAGCTCTGGTGCGGGCCGGCCACGCACAGGCAGCCCGATGGCCGGTGCGGGATCGTTCATCCACTGAGACATCAGCGCGGCGTACGCGGCCAGCATCACGATGCTCACGGTGCTGCCGGTCTGCCGCGCAAGCTGGCGCACTTGCTCGGTCTGGTGGGTGCTCAACTCGATGTATTCGGTGGCGCCCACACCCGCCGCCAGGGCGCTGCGCGCGCGATCGGAAGGCGGGCTCTTCGACGGCGGCACCGAGGTGTGGCGCTGTTTCCAGAACTCGGTCTGCTGCCGGATCTCGTCGCTCTGCATCCAGGCCTTGTGCCATTCGGCGAAGTCGCCGTAGGTGACCGAGGGTTCGGGCAGAGGCGTGGGCTTGCCGTCCGAGAAGGCAGCGTAGTGAGCCGCCATCTCGTTGTACATGACGTCGAAGGACCAGCCGTCCCACACGATGTGGTGCGCCATGGTGAAGAGGCCATGATGCTCGTCACCCAACTTGTAGAGTCGGGCGCTGAAAAGCGGCGCGCGATCGAGCTGGAAAGGTGTTGCAACCAGCAGCTTCATGTCGCGCAGCATCGCGTCTTCACGCTCGGACTCGGGCAGGTGCGTGAGGTCGGTCAGAGGCAGCAGCGAGATGCTCATCGCCTCGTCGATCTTCTGCACGAAGCCATCTCCCTCCGGCACGATGGCGGTGCGATAGGCGGGTTGTCGGCGAATCATCTCGCCGAACGCGCGATCGAAGGCTTCCAGGTTCATTGGTCCGCGCAGGCGGTGCCCGCCGGGGGCGTGGTAGGAAACGCGACCGGGGTGCATGCGCTCGATGAACTGGATGCGCTCTTGCATGATCGTCAAGGGTGCGCGATCCTGGCGAGCGCGGCGCACGATGGGCGCACGTGCCGGGCCGGATTCCCCGCCCCGGGCCTTCTCGATGGCCAGGGCGAGCTTCTCGACGGTGGGCGACTCGAACAGCATGCGCAGGTTCAGGCGCAGATCCAGTTCGCGGTTGATATGGCCGATCAGTCTTGCAGCCAGCAGTGAGTGGCCGCCCAGCGAGAAGAAGTCGTCCGAAACACCCACGTCGCCGACCTTGAGCACGCTCTGCATGGCTTGCGCGACGACGCGTTCCAGCTCATTGCGCGGCGGCTCCGACTTGGAGCGGCTGCTCGGAGCCGGGCCGGTGGGGGCGGGGAGCGACTTGCGGTCAATCTTGCCGTTGGGCAGCAGCGGCAGGCTCTCCATCACCACCACGTTGTGCGGCACCATGTAGTCGGGCAGCCCCCCGCGCAGCGCCTCGCGCAGGGCGGCGGCGTCGGGTGCGGCGCCGGCATGCGGGACCACGTAGCCGACCAGACGAACATCGCCCGGAGTGTCTTCGCGCGGGATAACCACCGAGCGCGCCACGCCGTGCTGGGCCGCGAGGGCGGCCTCGATCTCACCCAACTCGATGCGGTAGCCGCGGATCTTGACTTGAAAGTCGAGCCGGCCCAGGTGTTCGAGCGTGCCGTCTTGGCGCCAACGCCCCAGATCGCCGGTGCGGTAGAGGCGGGCGCCGGGCGTCTTCGAGAACGTATCAGCAACGAAACGCTCGGCGGTCAATTCGGGGCGCTTGAAGTAGCCGTTGGCGACGCCCAGGCCCCCGATGCAGATCTCGCCTTCGGCCCCCACGGCGACCGGTTTCATGTCGTCGCCCAGGATCCACACGCTGGTGTTGTCCATCGGTTTGCCGATGACGATGGGTGCCTTGGCATCGACGACCTGCGACAGCGTGGACCACACGGTGGTTTCGGTGGGGCCGTACATGTTCCAGAGCTCGACGCCCGCATCGAGCAGGCGCTGGGCCAGCGAAGGGGGCAAAGCCTCGCCGCCACACAAGGCCTTGAGTCCGGTGGGCGCGCGCCAGCCTGCATCGAGCAGCATGTGCCAGGTGGTCGGGGTGGCCTGCATCACGTTGATGCCGTTGTCATGCAACATGCGGCCGAGCACCTCGCCGTCCATCGCATCGTCGCGCTGGGCAAGCACGACGCAGGCGCCGACGGTCAGCGGGAGGTAGAGCTCGAGCACGGCGATGTCGAACGACAGAGTCGTCACAGCGAGCAGCCGGTCGCCGATCTGCATGCCGGGCTGCTTGCGCACGCTGGCCAGGAAGTTGCACACCGCGCGCTGCGGCAGCACCACGCCCTTCGGCTTGCCAGTGGAGCCCGAGGTGTAGATGACATAGACAGGGTCATCGTCACGCAAACCGGCCGCGGCAGGCACGGGCGCCTCAGAGGCTTCGGCCAGCAGGGCGGCATCGTCGTCGATGCGGATCTGCCGCTCGCGCGGCACGCCCGACAGGTCGGCATGGCTGGCTTCGGTGATGACGAAGCGCACGTCGGCATCTTCGGCCATGTAGTGCAGCCGGTCGCGCGGGAAGCCCGGGTCGAGCGGTACGTAGGCTGCGCCGGTCTTGAGCACGCCAAGCAGCGCAGGTACGAGATCGGGCCCCCGCGACAGGCCCACACCGATCAGCATCCCGGCGCCCACGCCCCGCGAACGCAGCAGGTTGCCGAATCGGTTGGCACGTGCCTCCAGCTCGCGGTAGGTGAGCGAGCGGCCCTTGGCGACGATCGCGGTGGCGTCGGGAGTGAGAGCCGCCTGGCGGCTGATCCATTGCTCGAGCCGGGCACCGGTTTCCACCGGCACCTCGGTCGCATTCCAGCCGGCCGGGCGCGGGTCGACCGTGGCGACCGCGGTCTGGGCCGGCGTGCCCGTGGTTGCGGAAGTGGCAGGCGAACCAGCCAGCGATTCGATCTGCGCAGCGAGGTCGTGCACGAGGTCTTGCGCACGGCCCGTGCTCAGGTGGTCCGTGCTGTAGTGCAGGTCGAGCGTGAGCGCGTCTTCGGTTTCGTAGAAGTTGAAGAACAGCTCGCTCAGCGTGCCGCCCTTGCGGCCTTCGTGCATGCTGGCCGACAGCGGTGCATAGGCCGACAGGTCCACCCGCGGATTGAGGTTGAAGTAGATGCCGGTGAGGGGCGGCCGATCGCCGGCGCTGCGGATGCCCAGCGCACGCGCGACCGTACCCTGCGTCATCAGCGGTTGTTCAAGCGCATCCATCAGGCGGTCGCGCACATGCTTGAGCAGGCCGGCGCTGGTGGTGCCGGCATCGCAATTCAGCCGCAGCGGAAGGTCGAGCACGCCATCGCCCACCAGCGGGCCGTGGCGTTGCAGGCTTTGCGCGGCGTAGGGAATGCTGACCACGAAATCGGTCTTCCCGCTGCGCTGCTGGATCATGCGGGTGACGGCCGCGAGCAGCACCTGGAACAGCGTGGCGCCCGACTTGCGGGCTTCTTGCCGCAGGCTTGCCATCACGGGCCCTGCGATTTGCACGCGGGCGGTGTCCGCGCCATAGCGGCGCGGCGTAGGCGGCGTGAGATCACCCAATGTCACCGGTTCAGGCGCGTTGCGCAGCGCCCGCGACCAGTAGGCGAGCGCCTCTTGGCCAGCCGGCCCCTCGAAGCGGGCCTGCTCCTGGGCGCCGAACTCGATGGGTGATTCCGCCGCTGCAAAGCTCGGAGCCTGGCCGAGGCTGCGCGCCTTGTACGCCGCCGCCAACTCGGCGTTGAATACGCTGGAGGCCCAGCCGTCGAAGATCAAATGACTGGCGACCACGTGAACCACCGTGCGCCTGTCGGCCAACTGCAGCATGCTCACCGCGGCCAACGGCGCCTGGTCCACCGGGAAGTCGCGGCGGCTCGCCTCGGTGCAGAACGCATCGAGTGCGGCATCGACGTCTGGCTGTTGGCTCAGGTCGACCTCGGCCACCGGCACCGGGGCGGGCGGCGCCAGCTTCTGCAGCGGCTGCTCCAGGTCGAAGTGGATGCGGAAGGCCTCGTGGCGCGTGAGCACATCCTGCAGCGCAGCTTTCAGGGCTGTGCGATCGACAGGGCCTTGCAGCACCACACACAACGACTCGTTCAGCGCACGTCGTGCGCCGGTATCGAAGCTGCCGGCGAGCCAGCGCTCCGTTTGCCCCGGCGTCAGCGGCCCTTCGGTGCGGCTGCCAGAGGGGTCGCCTGCGTTGCGTGGTGCTGGGCCGCCCTCGCGCGGCGTGATGAGGCCGAGCGCCATCAACTCGTCGATGGCGTTGGTGAACACCTGGAAGATGCGGTCGGTTTCCGCATCGCCCATCGCTTCGGTAACGAAGTGGCCGAACTGCTCGTACAAGTGCAGGCCGTGGTAGCGCACCAGCCAGTAGAAGAGGCTCACGTACTTCTGGCCGTCGTCCCAGCTCAGGCGCCACAGCGAGGCGCAGTGCACGGCCTTGACCGGCGCGCCGCGTGCGGCGAAGGCGGTGTTCAGGCGCGAGATCATGGTCTGCGTGCGCTCGTTGAGCTGGCGATACAGCTCGCGGCCGCCGCGCTTGAGGTGCAGCAGCGAAGCGCGTGCCGCCGCCAACGCCAGGGGATGGCGCACGAAGGTGCCGGCGAAGTAGGTGACGCCGGCCTCGGGGTAGGAGTCGTCGCCGTACTGCCAGTGGCCGCCGTCCAGCGCGTCCAGCCAGTGCGAACCACCGGCGATCGCCGCGAAAGGCAGCCCGCCACCGATCACCTTGCCGAAGGTGGCGATGTCGGCGCGCACACCGAGCATCTCTTGCGCACCGCCCGGAGCCACGCGGAAGCCGGTCACCACCTCATCGAAGATCAGTGCGCAACCCGCCTGGTCGCAGATGCCGCGCAGCGACTTCACGAAGTCCTGCGGCTGCATCGTCGGGTACTTGTTCTGGATCGGCTCGATCATCACCGCCGCCAGTTCATGGCCGCGCTCGCGCAGGACACGCAACGAGTCTTCGCTGCAATAGTCGAGCACGAGAATGTTCTCCACAGCGTTGGCCAGGATGCCTGGCGCAGCCGAGAGCGAACGCAGCTGCTTGGTGCCGCGCACGATCACCTCGTCGAAGATGCCGTGGTACGAGTTGGTGAAGATCGCGATCGTCTTGCGGCCGGTGACGGTGCGCGCGATGCGCATGGCGCCCATCACCGCCTCGGAGCCGGTGTTGCAGAAGGCAACGCGCTCCATGCCGGTGAACTCGGCGATCAGCTCGGCCACCTCGGCCGCCATGGGGTGCTGCGGGCCGACCTCGATGCCGGCGTTGATCTGCTCGATCATCGCGTCGCGCAGTGCGTCGGGCTGGTACCCCAGCAAGTTGGCGCCAAAGCACGACAGCAGGTCGATGAACTCGTTGCCGTCCACGTCCCACATGCGCGCGCCCTTGGAGCGGTTGGCGACGATCGGGTAGACGAGGTCTTTCCACAGCGGGTTGAAGCCGGTGGCCACGCGCGGGTCGGCCATTACCTTGCGGTACTTCTGGCTGAAGGCTTTCGACTGACCGAAGCGCTGGTTGCAGCGGGCGATGAAGTCGTCAAGCCAAGCGCGTTGGGCGGGCGTGAACTCCTGTTTCGCCGAGAGCGTCAGCCGAGGCGAAGCGCCGAAGGGCTTGTCCACCAGCGACACGATGCCGGAGCCTTCGGCGGGCACGGCGACCGTGGGTGCCGGCGCAATGCGCGCGGCAGCGGCCAGCGGCTGTTGCACCGGTGGCGCGGGCAGGGCGGGCGCGGCGGCTTGCTGCGCGGGCACTGCGCCGCCCAGCAGAGCGAGCTGCTGTGACATCAGCTGCATCTGCTGCTGAATCAGTTGGTGCAGGGGATGGGCGTTCTGCGGGTCGATTGCTGCAGCTGGCCAAGCGGGTGCGGTGAAGGCCTGCGGAGCAGCTTGCAGCGGTGCGGTGGCCAAGGCGGCGGGTGCGGCCACCGGCGCTGCCGCGGGAGGCGGTGCCGGCGGGGCGAAGCGCTCGGCCGGCATCTCGGTGTCGAGGAAGTGCGAGAGCTTGCCCACGTTATCGAGGTCTTCCAGCAGGCGGCGGAAGCGCAGCTTGATTCCGAACACACGCTCGAGCTCCAGCGTGGCTTGCGTGAGCGAGAGCGAGTCGAGGCCCTGGTCGACGAAGCTGCTGTCGCGCGCCAGTTCGTCGACGGAGACGCCGGAGACATCGCTCAGGATGCGCAACAGCTCGTTCTCGATATGGGGAATGCGGCTCAACATGACGCGGACCTCGGTGGGCGGAGTGATCGCCGCGGCTGCGGCTGTCGGGGTGGATTGATGAAGTGCCTGCGGCGAGGCTTCTTGAGCGGGGCGCTGGGCGAACCAATGACGCTCACCTTCGAACGGATAGGCTGGCAGAGGGATGCGACGGGCGCTCGCGGCCACCGGCCAGGACAAGCCGACGCCGTGACCCCAAAGCGCACCCAGCGCCTGCAGCGCCTGGACGGCCGGGTCGCCCGGGTTGTTGGCCGCTCCGAGCAGGGGCACGTGCCGCGGCACCTGGCCTTGGGTGGTGCGGTGTTGGCGCAGCAAGGCGGTGAGTGCCTGGCCGGGGCCGACCTCCACGAAAACGGTGTCGGGCTGTGCCACCTCGGCCGCGAGTGCCGGGCTGAACTGCACCGTTGCGCGAACCTGCCGGGCCCAGTAGGCCGGGTCGGTGGCTTCGTGCGCCTGCAGCGGTGCGCCGCTGATGCACGAGTAGACGGGAATGCGCGGTGCCTGCAAACGGGCCTGGCGCAACGCGGCCTCGACGCGCGGCAGCGCGCCTTCCATCGACGCGCTGTGGAAGGCATGCGAGACGCGCAGCGCAGTGGTGCCGATGTCGCGCGCTTCGAGCTGCGCGGCAAAGCGACCGATGTCGTCGTGGCTGCCGGAGACCACGGTGAGGGCCGGCGCGTTGTGGCCGGCGATCTCCACCCCGGCCGGCAATAGAGGCGTGAGCGCTTCGACACCGGTGCGCACGGCGAGCATCGCGCCGGGCACCTGGTCGAACATGGCTTGGCCGCGCGCCACCACTGCGCGCATGCCGTCTTCGAGCGAAAACACACCGGCGTGGCAAGCGGCGGCATACTCGCCGATGCTGTGGCCGATCATCGCGTCGGGCTTCACGCCCAGACTGTCCAGCCAGGCCGCGAGCGAGTACGACATGGCGAACAGCGCCGGTTGCGCATGACAGGTCAAGGCCAGCTGCTGGGCGGCCTGCGCATCGGCCGGGTCGGCATCGATCAGCCAGCTGCGCAGATCACCTTTCAGCAAGGGCGCCGCCAGGGCCAAGCAACGGTCGAGTGCTTCCCTGAAGGCGGGCGCTTCGTCGTACAGCTGGCGGGCCATGCCCGGGTGCTGCGACCCTTGGCCCGGGAACAGAAACACCACCCGTGGCTTGGCCAGCGCCGCCGTGCTGCTCTTGACAGCGCGCAGGGCGGCCACGGCTTCGGACACGTTGCGTGCGACTACCCCGAGCCGCTGCGCCATCGGCCGCCGACCGCGCATCAGCGTGGCAGCGACGTCGGCCAAAGCCAACGCAGGGCGTGATTCGAGGTGGGCGGCAAGATCTTGCGCACGCCGCAGCGCAGCGCTCGGCGTACGGGCCGACACGGGCAACACCCACAGGCGCTGACCCTGCGCGCCGGGCGCGTTGGCCGGCTGGGGCGCTTCTTCGAGGATCACGTGGGCGTTGGTGCCGCCCACGCCGAACGAGCTGACCGCCGCCCGGCGTGGTGTCGTGCTGCGGGGCCAGGGTGTGTTTTCTGCCACCACCTGGAAAGGCGTGCTGGCGAAGTCGATCTGCGGATTGGGGCGCTGGTAGTGCAGCGTGCGCGGAATGATCTCGCGTTGAAGCGACAGGGCCGCTTTGATGAGCCCGACCACGCCGGCCGCGGCCACCATGTGCCCCAGGTTGCTCTTGACCGAGCCGATGCCGCAGAACTGCGCGTCCGGCGTCTCTGCTCGCCAGGCCCGCGTGAGCGCGGCCATCTCGATCGGGTCGCCGAGCGCGGTGCCGGTGCCGTGGGCCTCGACGTAGCCGATGCTGCGTGCCGGGACCTGGGCGTGGTCGAGCGCCATGCGGATGGCGCCCGCCTGACCACTCACACTAGGCGCGGTGAAGCTGGCCTTGTCGGCGCCGTCGTTGTTCAGGCCCACGCCGCGGATCACTGCGTGGATGGTGTCGCCCTCGGCCAGCGCGTCTTCGAGCCGCTTCAGCACCACCACGGCCGCGCCGCTGGCGAACACGGTGCCGCTGGCGTCCGCATCAAAGGGCCGGCAATGGCCGTCGGCCGATTCCATCGCGCCTTCGACGTGCAGGTAGCCCCCGGCTTGCGGCACGACGACGGTGGCGCCGCCGGCCACGGCCACGTCGCATTGGCCGCTGGCGAGCGCGTGCCAGGCTTGGGCCACGGTCACCAGTCCGGTAGAACAGGCTGTGTGGACGCTGACCGCGGGGCCGTTGAGGTTGAGGCGGTGCGCCACGCGCGTGGCGACGTAATCCTTCTCGCTGGCCAACATGGTGGCGAACTCGCCGTACTGCTGAACCAGCTCGGGTTGGGCTTGCCGCAGCGCCGGCGCGTAGCTGTTGTTGGCACTGCCCGCGAAGACGCCGATCCGTGCCTCGCTTCGCGCGGGGTCGATGGCGGCGTCCTCGAGTGCGTTCCAGCACAGTTCGAGCAGCAGGCGTTGCTGCGGGTCGAGCATCGTGGCCTCGCGCGCCGATATGCCGAAGAAGGGCGCATCGAAGCGATCCGCGTCTTCGAGCACGCCGCGGGCGGCGACGAAGTTCGGACGTGATTTCACCGACTCGGGGATCGACGGGTCGAGCTCGTCAGGTGAGAAGTGACGGATGCCCTCACGCCCATCGAGCAGGTTGCGCCAGAAGGTTTCGGTGTCGGCCGCACCCGGCGTGCGCGAGGCCATGCCGACGATGGCGATACCGGCCGTGGACTGTTGCTGCGCCGTGTGGCGCTTGCCCGCGACGCGCGCCTGGCCTTGCGCGGCTGCGGTGATGCCGGCCAGCGTCGGGCGGTCGTAGACGTCTGCCACCGAGACACTCGTGATGCCGGCTTCCTTAAGGCGCGTGATGAAGCGCAGCACCAACAGCGAGCGCGCGCCCAGGTCGAAGAGGTTCTGCTCTTCATCGATCTCCGGCGCGCCCAGCAGTTCTTGCCAGAGCGCGCGGATCAGCTCGGCGGGCGTGGCCCCGCCTGGCGTGGTTTCGATCTGGGGCAGCGGCAGGTTGCGGCGATCGATCTTGCCGCTGGGAGTGACCGGCAGCGCTGGCAGTTCGATGAAGCGCACCGGCACCATGTACTCGGGAAGGCGTTCGCGCAGAAAGGCTCGCAGCTCCGTAGTCGGTTGGCCGTCGCGCGGTACGAGGTGAGCGACCAACTGCTTGCCGATGCCGGGCAGGTCGGGGGCGGTGACGACCGCATCCTTGACTGCTGGGTGCGACATCAACGCGAGCTCGATCTCGCCCGGCTCGATGCGGAAGCCGTCGACCTTGAGCTGCTGGTCGGCGCGACCCAGATAGGTGTACTCGCCATCGGCTTCGAGCCGCACCAGATCACCGGTGACGTACCAGCGGCCCGGCAGTCCCTCGACCACCTCGGGGAAGCGCTCGGCGGTGAGCTCCGGGCGGCCGAGGTAGCCATTGGCGAGGGTGTCGCCACCAAGCAGCAACTCGCCTTGCCCTTGGGTGGTGATGGCCAGGGTTTCAGGATCGCGTAGTGCAAGCCGCACGTGGGGCAGGGCGTGCCCAATGGGCGGGATCTCGGGCCAGCTCTCGGCGGGCCCCGGGATCTCGTAGGCCGTGACCACATGTGATTCGGTCGGGCCGTAGTGGTTGTGCAGCACGGCTTGGGGCAAGCGTGCAAACAGCGAGCGGATGGCCGGCGTGACCTGCAACTGCTCACCGGCGCTGATGACGTCGAGCAGCACCGGCGGTACTTCGGTGCGCGAGGCCTCGGCGATCATCTGCAGCGCGACGTACGGCATGAACAGGCGCTCGATGCGCAGATCACGCAGCGCAGCATGCAAGCGCGAGGGGTCCCGCCGCACGGCCTCGTCGACCATGACCAGCGTGCCACCGCACGCCAGCGTCGAGAAGATCTCCTGGAAGTGCACGTCGAACGACAGGGGAGCGAACTGCAGCGTGCGCGCGGGGCGGCCCAGGCGTGGGTGATCGGCGTGGTACTGGATCAGGTGCGCCAGCGGTGTGCTCGGCATGGCCACACCCTTGGGCCGGCCGGTCGAGCCCGAGGTGAACAGTACATAAGCCAGGTCGTTGCTCGCGGCGTGGAGCGGCGTGGCCGGTGCTGCGGCGTTCGCGAGCAGCGGGAAGTCGCCGACCATGCTGCGCAGCTGCCCGAGTGCAGAGGGGTCACCGACGATGGCGCGGGGTTGTGCGTCCTGCAGCATGGCTTGCAGGCGATCAGCGGGGTAGCCCAGATCGAAGGGGACGTAGCCGATGCCTGCATCGACGGCGGCCAGCATGGCGACGATTGCATGCGAAGACCGCGTCGCCGCAATGCCCAGGCGGTCGCCCGGCCCGAGGCCGGCAGCGCGAAATTCGCCCGAGAACGTTTGCGTGGCAGTCAGCAGCTCGCGGTAGTTCAGCGTCGCGTCAGGGGTTTCGAGTGCGCATGCCTCGGGGTTGCGACGCGCGGCGTCACGCAACCACTGCGAAAGTGGTGATGGAGCGGACGATGACGAAGCCGAGTCGCGTGACATATTTCTCGAAATATCGATTCATGGAGCGTGCGCGTTTGGCGTCTTGCTCGATGGATGTTGTAGGGCCCGTCTCACTGCGAGTAAAGCGATGCGTCTCGTGCTGAAAAACCATCGCAAAGCGGGCGTCTTCACAAGGTGTCCCTCACCTTGAATTCATTATGGTTTCGTTCAGATCGATGACGTCCCCCCTAGTTGCGTGACTCACATTGATCACATGGTGGATGACTCCCCCCAGGTGCGTGAGTGACGCCTTTCGACTTGTGGGCGATGCTGCCCGCATGCGTTCACATGGTTCGGCTGCAGGTGTGTTGTTGAGCGCGACAGGCGCCCTTCTCGCATCGATCACGCTCATCATGGCAACTGCTACTGCGATGGCTGCGCAAGCGGCGATTCCTCTGGCGGTGATCGGCGATTCCGACAGCCAAGGCTTCCACGACATCCATGACCCCAAGGCACCCGCGGTGCCGCGTGGGGGGCAGTACCACGCAAGTACTTTCCAGTGGACCGAGGCGCTGGCCCGCATGCGGGGCGATCAGATCGACCTGGGCGATTGGGGCATGCGCGGCATGAGTGGGCGCCTGGCCTCCACCATCGAAAGGCTCGGTCTGGTGGGCCCGGTCGAATCGTGGGGCTACGAAGTGCGCGCACCGCGCAAGCGCGACCACCGCTACAACTTCGCGTACTCGGGAGATGGCTGCCGCGAGTTGTTCTCCGGTTGGTCGCGTCAGGTGCCACGCCTGGTGCGCACCATGGATGCCGAACCGGAGAAGTGGACGCGCGGCGTGGTCGTCATACGCATCGGAGGCAATGACTTTGCCAACGACATTCCGCACCTCGATCAACTGGCCCAGCAACCGCAATCGACCGCCGTGCGCGAGCGCATGGACATGTGTCTGCGTGATATCCGCAAGACGGTGAGCCTCATCTCGCAGCATCACCCGAAGACCCGGATCGTGCTCGTTGGCGCGTTCAACAACGCCCACTGGGAGCGTTTTCACGGCCAGTGGCACGCGCCTGCGCAACTGGTCAACATCTCCAAAGGGTTGGACTACTACGACAACGCCCTGAAGGCGATGGCCCAAGCAGACCCGCGCATCAGCTTCTTCAGTGACCGGGCGTGGTTCAAAGGCCTGTGGGGCTCGCGTGGACCCGATGGCCGGCCGGCCTACCGAGTCGTCGAGCTCTCTGCAACTTTCAAGGTTGTGAACGACAGTGGGGATGCACCCACCCACGCGACCTTGGCGGATGGCCATGCGGGTCTGGTCTGGAATGCGAAATGGGCGCAGGCGCTGGTCGATCTGCTCATCAGCCAATACCAGTTGCGCTTGTCGCCCATCACCGACGAAGAGGTGCTTCGCTTCGTGCTGTCAAGCAACGCCCTCGGCAGATCGAACTGAGAAAAAAAGGAGACTCCCTATGAAATGCTTCGGCGCCAACCTGCCCCACGAACGACTCGATCGCGAGCCATTCACCTTCCAGCACCAGCTCCTCGGTCATCCGGCGTTGTCGCTGGAAAACCTCGAGAGGGTCTTGCCCAAGCTGCCGCCGCAGCAAGTCTTCTATTCCAAGGGCCTCTTGAAGGAGAGCGACAACTTCGACCGTGCCCATGTCGAGCACAGCAACGGCCTGTCGCTGCGCGAGACGATTGAGACCATTCGGACCACCAACTCCTACATCATGGTCCGCGCGCCGGAAACGGATGCCTCGTTCGACCCGCTCTTTCGCGACCTCAAGGCCGACGTGGAAGAGCTCATGCGCGCTCGCGGCGGCGTGGGCACTCAGGCGGTCGATTCGATGCTGTACCTCTTCATTGCTTCGCCCAACAGTCTCACGCCGTTTCACATTGACCGGTACTCCACGTTCCTGATGCAGTTCAGCGGCACAAAAGAGGTATGTGTCTTCCCGCAGTGGGACGAACGCGTGGTGACGGCGTCTGAATGCGAGGACTTCATGTGCCACACGGGCGCGCGGCCGCAGTGGCGTCCGGCCAGCGAATCTCTGGCGACGCGCTGCCACTTCCAACCGGGCGACGCGTTGCACATCCCGTTCATGGCCGGGCACCTGGTGCGCAATGGGCCCAGCGACGTATCGATCTCCATGTCCATCATCTTCAACACGGCCGAGACCATGGCCCAAATGAAGGCCCTGATGTTCAACCAGCGGCTGCGTACGCCGATGGGGCGCTTCGGCATGCACGTGTCCCCGGTGGGCACGTATCCGGTGCGCGACAAGCTCAAGGCCGGGGCATGGAACTCGGCTGCCAAGGTGGCTCATGCCGCGCGCTTTTTGGGGCGGCGAGAACACCATTGAACGGCCGACGCCGCTCGGGCACTTTCAACTTTGCACAAGTTTTTGCCCTTGACCCCTGGATTGCGCATGACAATTGCTGCGGTGCGACAAGCCCTTCATTGCCCCTGTCTCGACTGACGCCGTGAGCCAAACTTCCCTTGCCATGCAGCAGCCGACCGTGACCCTGTCGGTTGTGGTCGTCAACTACAACACGGCCCATCTGCTGGATGAGATGTTCTCGGCCCTGCAGGTCGCGGCGCGGGGCATCTCGATCCAGACTGTCGTGATCGACAACGCCTCCAAGGACGGATCGGTCGAGGTGCTGCGTACGCGCTACCCGGAGGTCGAACTCATCGCCAACACGACCAATGTCGGGTTCGGGCGCGCCAATAACCAGGCCATTCCCTTGCTGAAGGGGCGCTACGTACTGCTGCTCAATACCGATGCCTTCGTATCGCCAGACACCTTGCGGCGCACGTTGGATTGCATGGAAGCGCGCCCGGATTGCGGCATCTTGGGTGTGCGGCTCGTGGGGCGCGACGGCTCGCTTCAGCCCTCGTGCCGCTACTTCCCCACGCCGTTCAATGTGTTCCTGGCCAGTACGGGGCTGGCCCGATTCTTCCCCTCGGTTCGCATGATCGACGACATGGAGTGGGACCACCGTAGCCTGCGTGAATGCGATTGGGTGCCCGGCTGCTACTACCTGATGCGCCGCGAGGTCATCGACCAGGTCGGTCTGTTCGATCCGCGCTACTTCCTTTACTTCGAAGAAGTGGATCACTGCCTGTCCGCCAAACGGGCTGGCTGGAAGGTCTTGTATTGCCCCGACACCGAGGTGATCCACGTGGGTGGGGAGAGCGCGAAGTCCGAAGGTGCGCTCACCTCGGCTGGGAGGCAGATCGCCTCGTTGCAGATCGAGAGCGAACTCATCTACTTCCGTAAGAACCACGGCCTTGGCGGTTTGATGTCGGTGGTATCACTGGGGGTTCTGGCAGACGTCGTCCTGACGTTGAAGGGCTTGCTCAAGCGCCTCGACTTCGGTGGCATCGCCTACCGCTTCCGGCACTCACTGGCGATGCTGGTCCTCTTGAGCCGAACCTCCATGGGCCGGCGCCCGACGCGATGAGCTACCCGCATACCCAACCATCCATGGAACCCACGCCCTTCGATCCCAACCTGCTTGCGGTAATCGCCATTGGCCGCAACGAGGGAGAGCGGCTGCATCGCTGCATGGAGTCGGTGGTTCCGAATGCCAAGCTTGTGGTCTATGTCGACTCCGGCTCCACCGACGACTCAGTGCAGGCCGCACGACAGCGCGGCGCGGTGGTGGTGAGCCTGGACATGAGCCAGCCCTTCACCGCGGCGCGGGCCCGCAACGTGGGTTTCCGTCATGTGCGTCAGCTTGAACCACAGATACGTTTCGTGCATTTCGTGGACGGCGATTGCGAAGTCATGCCTCAATGGCTGCCCAGAGCTGTGGCGTTCCTCGAAGAGCGGCCCGATGTGGTGGCCGTCACGGGCTTGCGGCGCGAGCGCTTCCCGGAGCGCTCGGTCTACAACTGGCTGTGTGACCTCGACTGGTACTCGCCGCCCGGCGAAGTCAGGTCATTCGGTGGCGATGTCCTGATTCGCGCCGATGCGCTCGCGCAGTCCGGCGGCTATCGTGACGATCTCATCGCTGGCGAAGAGCCTGAGCTGTGTGTGCGCCTGCGCGCTTCGGGCTGGAAGGTCTGGCGTCTGGGCAATCACATGACATCGCACGACGCGAACATGCTGCACTTCAGCCAGTGGTGGAAGCGAACGACGCGTACGGGATTCGCCTACGCCGAAGGCGCGCACATCCACGGTCGGACGCCCGAGCGTCACTGGGTGCGCGAGGCGCGCAGCGGCTGGACGTGGGGCTTGGCGCTTCCTGTGGCCATCCTGCTCGCTGCCACGATCGTCAGCCCCTGGGCGTTGCTGGGCTTTTTGATCTATCCGCTGCAGGTGCTGCGCTTGTCATTGCGTGAAGAGGCTGGTCTTGTGGCCGGGCTCAAGCGCTCTGGATTCATGGTGCTGAGCAAGTTCCCTCAAGTGTTGGGCCAGATGAAGTTCGTGGCCAACCACTGGCGTGGCCGCAGGGTCAATCTGATCGAATACAAATGACCTGCGGCGGTCTGCCCGTGCTCAGCGGGCAGACGGGGGAACGCCTCGCCCGATGCCGTGGTACTGGATGCCGATGGCCTGCATCAGCGTCGGATCGTAGAGATTTCGACCGTCGAAGATCACCGGCTCCTTGAGCAGTGCCTTGATGGCGTCGAAGTCGGGGCTTTTGAACTCTTTCCACTCGGTCACGATGACCAGCGCGTCCGCCCCGCGCAGCGCGTCGATCTGGCTGTCCGCGAAGCTGAGCCCAGGCAGCTCGCCCAACACACGTCCCGCCTCGCGTATGGCCACAGGGTCGTAGGCGCTCACGCGGGCCCCGCGGCGGATGAGTTCCTGCACAAGCACGAGGCTGGGTGCTTCGCGCATGTCATCGGTGTTGGGTTTGAAGGCAAGGCCCCACAGGGCGAACTGTCGCCCCGTCAGATCGGTGCCGTAGCGCGCCACGACCTTTTCCGCGAGCACCTGTTTTTGCCGCTCGTTGGCCGTCTCCACGGCGCGAAGAACGTGCAGGTCCAGACCCTCGGATTCACCGGTCTTGAGCAGCGCCTTCACGTCCTTCGGGAAGCATGAGCCCCCGTAGCCGGCTCCCGCGTAAAGGAACTGGTAGCCGATGCGCGGATCGCTGCCGATGCCGGTGCGAACCATTTCAATGTCCACACCGACCTTGTCCGCCAGAAGGGCCAGCTCATTCATGAAGCTGATGCGGGTGGCCAGCATCGAGTTTGCCGCGTATTTGGTGAACTCGGCACTCTTCAGGTCCATGACCAGGAGGCGGTCGTGATTGCGGATGAAGGGCGAATACAAGGCGCGCATCAGCAGGATGGCCCGCTCGTCGTCGCTGCCGATGATCACGCGCGCCGGGCGCATGAAGTCGTCGATGGCGGCGCCTTCTTTCAGGAACTCTGGGTTGGACACCACGGCGAAATCGAGCGTCAACCCGCGTTGGGCGAGCTCATTTGCAATCGTGCTGCGCACCTGATCGCCAGTGCCCACGGGCACTGTGCTCTTGTCGACAATGACCTTGAAGTCGGTCATGTAGCGGCCGATGTCACGTGCCGCCGCAAGCACGTGGCTGACGTCGGCCGCGCCGTCTTCGCCAGGGGGCGTTCCCACGCCGATGAACAGCAAAGCACCGTGGCTGACCGCGGCCTGCACGTCAGTGGTAAATGACAGGCGGCCGGCCTCGCGATTGCGTCGGATCAGGTCCTGCAACCCGGGCTCATGGATCGGCATGCCGCCCTCGTTCAAGATGTCGATCTTGGCGGAATCAACATCCAGGCAGACCACGTGATTGCCCATTTCGGCCAAACACGCGCCGGTGACGAGGCCGACATAGCCCGTCCCGATGGCAGTGATCTTCATTCAAGGGTGGGGATCGAGATCCCATAAGCGCGCCGATCTGCGCGGCGCGTCATTTTGCACGACCGTAGGTGTCTTGGTAGCGAACGATGTCGTCCTCGCCCAGGTAGCTGCCCGATTGCACCTCGATGATCTCGAGCGGCACCTTGCCTGGGTTGGCGAGGCGGTGTGTCTGCCCTAGCGGAATGTAGGTGCTCTGGTTTTCGGTCAACAGAATGACCTGGTCGCCGTTGGTTACCTCGGCCGTGCCACTGACCACGATCCAGTGCTCGGCGCGGTGGTGGTGCATCTGCAAGCTCAAGCTCGCGCCCGGCTTGACCAGGATGCGCTTGACCTGAAAGCGAGGTCCGGCGTCGATGCTGTCGTACCAGCCCCACGGGCGATGGACCTGGCGATGCAGCGTGTGCTCGGTGCGGCCGGACGCCTGCAACTCGTTGACGATGTGCTTGACCTCCTGGCTGCGATTGCGGTCGGCCACGAGGACGGCGTCCGGCGTCTCGACAACGACGATGTTGTCCAGGCCAACGACGCCCACGAGCCGGCTGGTCGCGTGGACCAGGGTGTTCCGGCTGTCACGCACGACGGTGTCGCCCACGGTGGCGTTACCAGCGGCGTCCTTCGCGCTCACGTCCCACACGGCATCCCAGGCGCCGAGATCGGACCACCCTGCAGCCAGTGGCAGCATGCGGATATCGAACTCGGTGGAGCCGGGGCACTTCTCCATGACCGCATAGTCGATGGACTCGCTCGGAATGGCCTTGAACTCGGCGGAGCCGGGGCGCAGGAAACTCGCGTCGAGCGTATGCACCGCCCACGCGGCACGAGAAGCGGCCGCGATGTCGGGGCGGAAGCGCTCCAGCGCCTTCAGCCAGACGGAGGCGCGCACGACGAACATGCCGCCGTTCCAGAAGTAGTTGCCAGCCTCCAGATATTGCTTGGCCGTGGCGGCATCAGGCTTCTCGACGAACTGGGCAACCTGCAGCGCCTCGCCCGCGCCTGAGGCTTCGGCACGGACGTAGCCGAAGCCCGTCTCGGGCCGATTGGGTGCAATGCCCAGGATGACGAGTGCGCCGGTGCTTGCAACGCGAACGGCGTCGCGCAGCGCGGTTGTGAAGGCCGCTTCATCGGTAAATGCATGGTCGGCCGGCGTGACCACGAGCACTGGGTCCTCACCCGCGGCCGTGGCCTGCAGGGCCGCAAGTGTCATGGCCGGGGCGGTGTTCCGACCGGCCGGCTCCAACAACACGCTGCCGTTGTGGAGATTCACCTCACGCAATTGGTCGAGGATCAGGAAGCGGTGTTCTTCGTTGCCGACGACAGTGGGTGCCGCAACCGTGAGCCCATCGACCGAGAGCGAAGCGAGGCGGCTTGCTGCCTGTTGAAAGAGGCTGCGGTTGCCGTGAAGAATCAGGAACTGCTTGGGGTACTGGGCGCGCGAGAGCGGCCAAAGACGCGTGCCGCTTCCGCCGGCCATGATGACGGGTTGGACGGCGATGGGGGACGTGGGCTTCTGAGTCATGAACAAGTATGGGAAGGCTGAATATGGCGGCGTCAACGCAGTGTCAACTGCGCGCTGCACGTGCTCACTGTGGCGGTGTACGTGTAGGCGGACACGCCGGAAGAGTCGCGGTCCTCGTAGACGAAGTCGCAACCGAGCGTGATGCTGCGTGTGGGCACATAGCTGATATTCAGGCCGTAGCCTGAGAGGCGTTCGTCATCGCCGTTAGAGAGCTTGCCTCTCCGATAGCGGGCATCGACGCCTAGAGCGATCTTGCTGGTGGCGGCATAGTTCAGGCGCAACTGCGATGTTGTGCTGAGCGTCGAGTCGTCGACATACAGCGGTGCCGACCCCCCGGGCGGGATTCCCAGGAAGGTGGCCTCGGTGCCTGTGTCGCGCGTGATCGATGCGAGGAAGCCCAGCTTGGCCGTTGGACGATAGTCCCACGACAACGCGCCCGTGAGTGTCGAGCGCTCGGTCGACGAGGCCACCGACTCCGTTTCCTTCGTCGAACTCAGGCGCACATTCAATGTGCTGGCACCTGTAGGAACCCAGACCGTGGTGAAGTCGATGTCGCTGCGATCGATTTCCTTCTCGTACGGTGCTGTCGGCAGGTACTCCGGATAGGAGCCCTTGGTGGCGCGGTAGGCCAAACCAAAGACCAGCAGATCGCGCGTGCCCCATTGGAAGCCCGCACTGACGGCATCCTGCTTGTAGTTGCGGTCTGCGTAGTAATCAGAGCGATAGCGAAGGTCGCGATGGTCGTACGACAGGTCAAATGACAGTTTGGAGGTCAGGCCCAAGCGACCTGTCGCAATGAACTGCTGAGTGATCTGGTCGCTGGGTACTGTCGAGCCGTCAAGGGAGCCGAAGTCGGCCAGACTGTTTCGCGCTGAATAGCGAAGGCTGCCGGACAGGAACTCGACTGTTTCCCAATTGAGCCCTGCGTTGATTGAAAAGCTCTTGTTGTCCAGATCGTCGTTGGTCTGGAAGCGATTCAACTGGGCCGACACATCGGCGAATGCGCGCTGTCGACCAAAGGGTTGGTCAAAGCCGGCCAGCAGGCCGGTGATCGAGATGGTCTCGGAGACCTGGTTGGCGGAGCTGCGATACAGATTGGACTCATGCGAGAACGACTGACTGACGCCGAAGTAGTACGGCGTGCTTTCGACCGGAGCAGCTTCCTGGCCGAGTGCCAGCGTGCTTGCTGCGGCTGACAACGCGCCGGCCGTCAAGGCGGCGATCTGGCGTACTTGGGGCTTCTTCTTGTGCTGTGACATTCGGGGACCTCGTTGGCGATGACGGGATGGCGCGTTTGAGCGGAGCTCAGTAAGCGTTGCGGTCAAAGAACACGAGCCGGATGGTACGCACAATGATTTGCAGATCGAGACCGAGCGACCAGTTGCGCAGGTATTCGAGGTCGTACTCGACGCGGGCCTGCATCTTCGCCACGGTGTCGGTTTCGCCACGCTGGCCGTTCACCTGAGCCCAGCCGGTGATGCCCGGCTTGACCTTGTGGCGAACCATGTAGGCCTTGACGATGCGACGGAACTCTTCGTTGTGTGCCACGGCGTGCGGCCGCGGCCCGACGATGCTCATGCGCCCTTGCAATACGTTGAAGAACTGCGGCAGTTCGTCGAGCGAGGTGCGACGGATGAACGCGCCGAACCGCGTGACCCGCGAATCGTTTCGGGTGGCCTGGCGCACGACCGGCCCGTTGTCCTGCACGCGCATCGACCGGAACTTGTAGACGTTGATGTCGTCGCCATCCAAGCCGGTGCGACGCTGGCGGAAGAGGATCGGCCCGGGTGAGCTCAGCTTCACACCGATCGCGATCGCGGCCAGGATGGGCGAGATCAGAACCAGAATGAGCGATGACAGGACGATGTCGCTCACGCGCTTCACCAATTCGTTGGTGCCGGTGAACGGCGTCTCGCAGATGCCGACGACGGGCAGGCCATTCATGTCCTGAAGGCGGCCCTGGATGATGCTGATGCCGAACACGTCGGGCACGAAGAACAGCGATGCCGTGGTGTCCTGGATTTGTTCGAGAAGTTCGACGATCCGCGGCTGTGAGCCCAGCGGCAGGGTGATGAAGACCTCCCGGATGGCGTTCTTGCGGATGAACGCCGCCACATCCTTCAGGCCGCCGAGCACTTGCTCCATCGCGAGACCGTCGACGCGTGCGTCGGCTCGGTCATCGAAATAGCCAGCGAAGTCCACGCCCTTGTCGTCGGCAGCGGAGATCGCCCGCGCGACTTTGACGCCGAGCGGGCCTGCACCCACGACGATGGCGCGGCGGCGCGCTTCAGGAAGCGCAGCTTGCCTCACGACGACCTGACGCCCAACCCAGACCGCGAGCCACTGGACAACAGGTGTGACGATGACCCAGGCGATCAGTGCGCTGGGTTCGAAGTAGCTCAGGCTGCGTGTCACGTACCCGCACAGCATGAGAACGCCGACGAGCACGAACCACGACGACACGATGTCCACGCTGGCAGCGAGCTGGTTCTGCCGGAAGTGGTTGCGGCCGGGAAAGGTGAGCGCGAACACGAGCAGGCAAAGCACCAACTCGGGTCGCCCGATGAACACGTCGAGATAAATGTTCACGCCCAGAAACGTGACGACAGTGATGGCCGGCTCGAGAAAGGCCGCCATCAGCGACGTCACCGATTGGGGTGCGCTGAAGAACGTTCGCTTGGAGGGACGGTCTTCGAACATCGCGAGGGGTTGATCCACTGGCAGTGCCTTCCGTTGGGGGCTTGATGGCACTGCTCAGGCATGCGGTGTGCCAGCCCTGTCCGCACGTGCCTGCGCAGACCGGTATCGATTGAAAACGTCGGCGTACTGCAAGTGCCTTGGACGCGATGGATTCTGTCCCAATTGCCCGGTCAGAAAGGGCCCGCAAGTGTGGGGGTGCGCACACATGCGGGGGTCCCCAGGCGTGCATGCTTCACGGTGAGGGAGCGCTACTCGTAGCCTTGCGGATTGCGGCTCTGCCAGCGCCAGGTGTCGGTGCACATCTGGCCGAGGTCGCGCGTGGCCGTCCAGGCGAGCAGCTCGCGCGCTCGGCTCGGGTCTGCATAGCAGGCGGCCACGTCGCCGGGGCGGCGGGCCACGATCTGGTGCGCGACCATGTTGCCGCTGGCCTGCTCGAAAGCATGGATGACCTCCAGCACGCTGTAGCCGCGGCCGGTGCCCAGGTTCACGGTGAGCGATCCGGAGCCATCGAGAAGATGTCTCAATGCGGCGACGTGGCCTTCGGCGAGGTCCATCACATGGATGTAGTCGCGCACGCCCGTGCCGTCAGCCGTGCCGTAATCGCCACCGAACACTTGCAAAAATGGCCGTTTGCCGACGGCCACCTGTGCCACATAGGGCATCAGGTTGTTCGGCGTGCCGCGAGGGTCTTCGCCGATGTCGCCGCTCTCGTGGGCGCCCACAGGATTGAAGTAGCGCAGGTAGGCGATGGACCAGCCCGGCGTACAGCGTTCCAGCTCTTGCAGGAGTTGTTCGCCCAGGAGCTTGGTCGTTCCATAAGGATTCGTGGCGGACAGGGGCGAGTCCTCGGTGATCGGCAACTGATCGGGTTGGCCATACACAGTGGCTGACGAGCTGAACACCAGGCGGCGCACGCCACGCGATTCCATCACCTGCGCCACATTGACGAGGCCACCGATATTGTTGCGGTAGTACTCGAGCGGCTTTTGCATCGATTCGCCCACGGCCTTGTGCGCGGCAAAGTGCACCACGGCATCGATCGGGTGGGCATCGAAGACTCGCTCCATGGCGTGCCGGTCGCAGACGTCGGCCTCCACGAACACCGGTGTGTCGCCGATGAGGCGTGCCAGCCGCTCCAGGACCTTGGGCGAACTGTTGGCGAAGTTGTCGACACCGACCACGTCGAAGCCTGCCTGCCGCAGGGCGATCCAGGTGTGAGATGCGATGTAGCCGGTCGCGCCGGTGAGAAGGATTCGGGGCATGGGTGAGGGGTCTTTCGGCGCAGATTCGCGGTTGATCATAGAGGTGCATGACCCCGCGCATGCACCCCTGTATCAAGGGACGTGCCGGCTACCTACAATTCCCCCATGAACATCTTCGCCTCGCTCGGCTCTGCCGCCATGGAGCGCATCACGCTCCTGCTCAATCACGTGATCGCAGCCGAACCGGTGGCTACCGAGAAGCTGCGGCCGCACAGCGGCAGGTCCATCCAGTTGGTATGGACAGGTTGGCCGAGCCTGCTGCCCGCGCCACCTGTCGTCGCGTTTGTCATCACGCCGGCGGGCTTGCTCGAATGGTGCGGTGACCAGGCGCCTGCCCAGCCGGATCTCAAGATCAGTGTCGATGCCTCCAACCCCTTGCGCCTCGTGGGGCAATGGCTTGCGAGCGAGCGACCGCAGGTCGGCATCGAGGGTGATTCGGCCTTGGCCGCGGACGTGAGCTGGCTGATCGCCAATCTGCGATGGGACGTCGAGGACGACGTGGCTCGCATCATCGGCCAGGGGCCCGCGCACGAGCTGACTCGCGGGGCCAACGCCATCGGGGCCGGGCTGCGCGAAGCGGTGCGCGCACTGCAGGGCCTTGTGGCGCGCGGCCCCCGATGAGGCGCGTTACCCGACTGGTCTTCATCGTCTACACCGTCCTGCGCTTCGGCCTGGACGAGATGGCGTTGTCGGGCTTTCGCCAGCGCTGGGTGAGGGGGCTGGTTCGTGTCTCAACGCTTGGACGCAATCTCGATGCGCCGCCTGGCTACCGCCTGCGTGAGGCGCTGGAGCGGCTGGGCCCGATCTTCGTCAAGTTCGGTCAGGTGTTGTCCACTCGGCGAGATCTACTTCCGCCCGAGGTGGCCGATGAACTGGCCAAGCTGCAAGACCGTGTGCCACCGTTCCCGGCGGCAGATGCCCGCCGCTTGGTCGAGCTCGCCTTCAAGCAGCCGATCGAGAACTTGTTTTCAAGCTTCGATGCGGAGCCGGTGGCCAGCGCGTCGATCGCGCAAGTGCACTTCGCCGTTCTGAAGGATGGCCGTGAGGTCGCCGTGAAGGTGCTGCGCCCGGGCATGCTGGCCGTCATCGACGACGACCTTTCGCTGCTGAAGCAACTCGCACGATGGGTCGAGCGCCTTTCTGCCGATGGCAAGCGACTCAAGCCGCGCGAAGTGGTGGCCGAGTTCGACAAGTACCTTCACGACGAACTCGATCTGGTGCGCGAAGCGGCCAACGCCGCACAGCTTCGGCGCAACATGAACGACTTGCAGCTCGTCATGGTGCCCGAGATGATCTGGGATCTGTGCACGCAGACCGTCATCGTGATGGAGCGTATGAAGGGCGTGCCGATCAGCCAGACGCAGCGGCTGCGCACGGCGGGCGTCGACATCAAGAAGCTCGCGCGTGATGGCGTGACCATCTTCTTCACCCAGGTGTTCCGCGACGGCTTCTTTCACGCCGACATGCACCCCGGCAATATCCAGGTGAGCATCGCGCCCGAGACGTTCGGCCGCTACATCGCACTCGATTTCGGCATCGTGGGCACGCTCACCGAGTTCGACAAGGACTACCTCGCGCAGAATTTCATTGCATTCTTCCGGCGCGATTACAAGCGCGTGGCCGAGCTGCACCTCGAGTCGGGCTGGGTGCCGCCGGGCACGCGGGTCGAAGAGCTCGAAGGCGCGATCCGCGCGGTGTGCGAGCCGCATTTCGACCGACCGCTCAAGGACATCTCTCTGGGCCAGGTGCTGTTGCGCCTGTTCCAGACCTCACGCCGATTCAATGTGGAGATCCAGCCGCAGCTCGTGCTGCTGCAAAAGACGCTGCTCAACGTCGAAGGCCTGGGCCGCCATCTCGACCCCGAACTGGATCTGTGGAGCACGGCCAAGCCGTTCCTGGAGCGATGGATGAACGAGCAGGTGGGCTGGCGTGGCTTGCTGGAGCGCGCCAAGAAGGAGGCACCGCATTACGCGCAGATCCTGCCGGAACTGCCGCGCCTGGTGCACCAGGCGCTGCAGGTGCAGGCTCAGCGACCACAGGAAGGGGTGTTGATGCAGGCCTTGCTGCTCGAGCAGCAGCGCACGAACCGGCTGCTCAAGCGCGCCGTGTGGGGCGTGCTGGCAGTCGCGCTCTCTGCGGCCGTTGCGCTGGGCGCGCTGGTTCTTCGCTGAACCGGCAGCGCCCGCCGCTGTCGATCAGCGGCCCGCCTTGAAGTTGGTGAAGGTGCGTGTCTGCACGCGGCGGATGTCCTGCGGCAGGCTGTCCGGCGCGGTCATTCCGGCGAGGTCCTTCGCGCTCAGGAAGATCGACTGGTTTTCCGCCACGTCCTTGGCCACGAACTTGAGCGACGCCTTGTTCGGGTTGGCATAGAACACCTTGTTCGACAGCGACGCGTGCACTTCGGGGCGCAGGATGTAGTTGATGAATAAGTGCGCGTTCTTCGGGTGCTTGGCGTCTGCGGGGATGGCCATCGAATCGAAGAACAGGGTCGATCCGCTGGCTGGGATCAAGGCTTCGATGGTGTTGCGGTTCTTGGCCTTCAGCGCGCGGGCGCGAGCGATGTTGATGTCGCCCGAGTAGCCCATGACGGCGCACAGTGAGCCGCCGGCCAGTTCATCGATGTAGCCCGACGACGAGAACCTCGTGACGTAGGGGCGCACCTTCTTGAGCATGTCGCCGGCGGCCGTGTAGTCGGCGGCCGTGCGGCTATAGGCCGGCTTGCCCACGTACAACATGGCGACCGGCAGCACTTCGGACGCCGAGTCCAGGAAGTTCACGCCGCAGCCCTTGAGCTTGGCCGCGTACGCCGGGTCGAACAGCAAGGCCCAGGGATTGGCCGGAATCGGGGTGCTCCCCAGCGCCTTCTTGACCTTTTCGACGTTGATGCCGACCGTCACGTAACCCCACATCCAGTCGACCAGGTACTGGTTGCCGGGGTCGACCTTGGCCATCTGTTCAAGGATGGCCGGATCGAGGTTGCCCCAGTTGGTCAGCAGCGAGCGGTCCAGCTTGCGGAAGAGGCCGGCCTCGATCTGCTGCTTGGCGAAGTGCGCGCCGGGCACCACGATGTCGTAGCCCGTCTTGCCCGCCACGAGCTTGGCATGAAGGATCTCGTTGGTGTCGTAGTTGTCGTAGTTGACCTTGATCCCGGTCTCTTTCTCGAAGTTTTTGAGCGTGTCTTCGGCGATGTAGTCCGACCAGTTGTAGACGTTCAGAACCTTTTCTTCGGGGGCATCTGCGGCCTGGGCCGCGCCGATGGCGGTCAGGCCCAGCATCAGGCTGCTGGCAAGGATGGCGAGGCGTCGGGCGGTGAAGCGGGTCACTGAGGGCTCCTTGTGGATTTCGAACGGTGTATGCATCAATTATTCCAGAGGGCCGAATGCCGTCAGGGGAAACGCCGACGCCACGTATAATTTGATGTTTTTCGTTCTGAATCAAAGGCTTAGCCATGCCTATCTATGCCTATCGGTGTGAGGCCTGCGGTCACGCCAAAGACGTGCTGCAAAAGATTTCCGACCCGGTGCTGACCGTCTGCCCGGCCTGTGGCGCTTGCGAATTCAAGAAGCAGGTCACCGCGGCGGGCTTCCAGCTCAAGGGTTCGGGCTGGTACGTGACCGACTTCCGTGGTGGCTCTGAAGCCAAGAACGGCGCGGCGCCGGCCAACGGCGGCACGGCGAGTACCGATGCGCCGAAGTCCGATGCGGCTGCCGGGTCGCCTGCTTCTGCCTCGACCCCGGCCCCCGTCCCCGCGCCGGCTCCGACCCCGGCTGCGCCCAGCACTGGTGGCAGCTCGGGTGGCCAGTAACACCGCCGGCCCGATACCGATTCACCAAGGAAGCTCGTGAAGAAATATTTGATCGCCGGCCTGCTGGTCTGGTTGCCGCTGGCCATCACCATCTGGGTGTTGCACTCGGTCCTGGGCCTGATGGACGACGTGTTCGGCACAGTGATCTCGGCCTCGCAGGCAGTTCTGCCCGAGGCGGCGCGCGAATCGCTCGAAATGCTGCGCAAGGTGCCAGGCCTCGGCGTGGTGGTGATGGTCTGCGGGCTGCTGCTCACCGGCATGTTCGCGGCGAACATCTTTGGTCAGTGGGCGCTGCGCCAGACCAATCGCGTGCTCTCGCACATCCCGATCGTCAAGTCGATCTACAGCTCGGTCAAGCAGGTCTCGGACACGCTGTTTTCGAGCAGCGGCAATGCCTTTCGCGAAGCCGTGCTTGTGCAGTACCCGCGCCAAGGTTCCTGGACCATCGCCTTCGTGACCGGCAAGCCCGGTGGCGAAGCGGCCATCCATTTGTCGGGCGACTACGTGAGCGTGTATGTGCCCACGACACCGAACCCGACCTCGGGCTTCTTCCTGATGGTGCCCCGTGCCGACGTCATCGTGCTGCAGATGAGCGTCGACGAGGCGCTCAAGTACGTGATCTCGATGGGCGTGGTGGCGCCACCTTTGCCGCAGGCGGCGCTCGCCCGAAATTGACGCTCGCGCCAAACCCATCGCCTTGACTTGCCGTGCTGGCGCGCCTCGCGCTGCCGCCGCACAATCTTCCCCCGATTCCGGAGTGAACCCATGAGAACAACATATTGCGGCCTCGTCAGCGAACAGCTGCTCGGCCAGACCGTGACCTTGATGGGCTGGGCCCACCGCCGCCGCGACCATGGCGGCGTCATCTTCATCGATCTGCGCGACCGCGAAGGCCTGGTGCAGATCGTCTGCGACCCCGACCGTGCCGAGACCTTCAAGGTGGCCGAGGGCGTGCGCAACGAGTTCTGCCTAAAGATGGTCGGCAAGGTGCGCCCGCGCCCGGCCGGCACCGAGAACGCCAACCTCACCAGCGGCAAGATCGAGATCCTGTGCCACGAGCTCGAGGTGCTGAACCCGAGTGTCACGCCCCCGTTCCAGCTCGACGACGAGAACCTGTCGGAGACCACCCGCCTCACGCACCGCGTGCTCGACCTGCGCCGCCCCGCGATGCAGAAGAACATGATCCTGCGCTACCGCGTGGCGATGGAGGTGCGCAAGTTCTTGGATGCCAACGGCTTCATCGACATCGAGACGCCGATGCTCACCAAGAGCACGCCCGAGGGCGCGCGGGACTACCTGGTGCCCAGCCGCGTCAACGAAGGCATGTTCTTCGCGCTGCCGCAATCGCCCCAGCTCTTCAAGCAGCTGCTGATGGTGGCCGGCTTCGATCGCTATTACCAGATCACCAAGTGCTTCCGCGACGAAGACCTGCGCGCCGACCGCCAGCCTGAGTTCACGCAGATCGATATCGAGACCTCGTTCCTGAACGAGGAAGAGATCCGCGGCATGTTCGAAGGAATGATCCGCACGGTGTTCCGCAACACCATCGGTGTGGACCTTCCCGGCTACCCGGTGATGACCTACGCCGACGCGATGTTTCGCTACGGCAGCGACAAGCCCGACCTGCGCGTGAAGCTCGAGTTCACCGAGCTGACCGACGTGATGAAGGACGTGGACTTCAAGGTGTTCTCCGGCCCCGCCACCACGCCGGGCGGCCGCGTCGTGGCGCTCAGGGTGCCGGGTGGCGGCGAGATGAGCCGCGGCGAGATCGACGCCTACACCGAGTTCGTCAAGATCTACGGTGCCAAGGGCCTGGCCTGGATCAAGGTCAACGACGCTGGCAAGGGCCGCGAAGGCCTGCAGTCGCCGATCGTCAAGAACATCCATGACGCGGCCATCGCAGAGATCATCGCCCGTACGGGCGCCTGCAACGGCGACCTGATCTTCTTCGGTGCCGACAAGGCCAAGGTCGTCAACGACGCCATCGGTGGCCTGCGCATCAAGGTTGGCCACAGCGACTTCGGTCGCAAGAACGGGCTGTTCGAGGACCGCTGGGCCCCGCTGTGGGTGGTCGACTTCCCGATGTTCGAGTACGACGACGACGGCGAGCGCTGGAACGCGGTGCACCACCCGTTCACCTCGCCCAAGGACGGCCATGAGGACTACATGGACACCGACCCGGGCAAGTGCATCGCCAAGGCCTACGACATGGTGCTCAACGGCTGGGAGCTGGGTGGCGGCTCGATCCGTATCCACCGCGCCGAGGTGCAGAGCAAGGTGTTCAGCGCCTTGAAGATCGGCCCGGACGAAGCGCAACTCAAGTTCGGCTTCCTACTCGATGCGCTGCAGTACGGCGCGCCACCGCACGGCGGCCTGGCCTTCGGCCTCGACCGTCTGGTCACGCTGATGACCAAGGCCGAGTCGATCCGCGACGTGATCGCCTTCCCGAAGACGCAGCGTGCGCAAGACCTGCTCACGCATGCTCCGAGCCCGGTCGACGAGAAGCAGCTGCGCGAGTTGCACATCCGCTTGCGCAACCCGCAGCCGGTCGCGTGATCTGATGCGCTGAAAGCACAACGGGCCATCTTTCGATGGCCCGTTTGCATTGGGGGGCTGGATGGGGTGCGCCGCGTGCGGCGCTGGCCTCAGCGCAGGAACTTGCCGTCGGGGCCCACGATCGTGATCTCGACGAAGCGCGAGCCGTGGTGCTGGGTTGGCGAGTAGTTCACCTCGTAACCGCCGAAGTCCACGCGGGTCATGCCTTCGACCGCGGTCTTGAGTGATTCCGGCGTCACGTTCTTGCCGGCGCGCTTCAGGCCTTCGATCAGGATGCGGGCGTTGAGGTAGCCGAACATCAGCTCGTAGCTCGCTTCCAGCTTGGCGTTGCGGGCGGCTGCGTTGAACTCGCGGGTGAGGCGGGTGGTTTCGCGCCAGGGGTAGGGCACGCTCTGCGTGATGGCCAGGCCTCGGGCGTCGACGCCCATGGCCTTGATCAGCGGTGCGCTGTTGGCGATCGACAAGGCGTAGATCGGCACGCCCCCCAGCAGCTTGCGCGCGTTCTTCACGAGCGGCACCGACGAAGGGCCGAAGATCATCATCAGGATGGCCTTGGGCTGCTTGGCCGCCAGTGACTTGACCACCGCCTCGGCGTTGGATCCATCGCCCTCCAGCGACTGCTTGTCGACGATGGTCGCGCCATGCTGGGCCGCGACCTTCTCGACCACCGGCTGCATCATCTGGCCGAAGGGGTTGTTCATCGTGACCAGGCCGACCTGCCCTTGCTGCACGGTGACCAGGTTGCGCAGCATCTGCGAGACCTCGTCTTCGAAGCTGGCCATGGTCGTGAAGAAATACGGGTGCTGCTTGGCGCGCAGCGCCGGCAGGCCGCTGTAGATGCCGATCAGCGGCACACGCTTTTGCGCAAGGAGCGGCAGCGAGGCGCCGATGCCACTGCTGTTGGCCAGGCCGAAGAGGGAGACCACGCCTTCCTTCTCGATCAGCTGCTGCACGTTCGCGGGCGCGCGTTTCGGATCGTAGCCGTCGTCGAGCTTGATGAGCTTGATGGGGCGGCCCTGCACGCCACCGGCCGCATTGGCCTCGTCGAAGGCCAGGTCCTGGCCCTTGAGCGTCATGAGGATCGTGGGCGCGAGCGGCCCGCTCAGGTGGATGCTCTGGCCAATGCGGATTTCACGTTCGCTCTGCGCCATGGTGGGCAGTCCCAGCGCGGCTGACCCGGAGGCTGCGGCGAATTGAAGGGCTTGGCGACGGCTGATGAAGGGTCTGCGGATCATGGCTTTGGGCGGTTCCGAGGGTGATCTGCAAATTCTCAAGCGCAAAACAGGTTAGTGACAACCTACTAACAGGTGAGACACGTACGGAATTCACACAATCACTTACTGAATGGAGGTATGAGGCTCACCCTGCGTGTTCGAGCCAGCGAGAACAAGAATGGCGCACCGCACCCCCCGCGGTGCGTCCGCAGATAAAGTCGGCGCATGGCCTACGGTTCTGCCCACAAGATCCCGGAATCCGTGCTCGTCGTGATCCACACCGACGACCGCCGGGTGCTGCTGCTGGAGCGCGCTGACAGGCCGGGCTTCTGGCAAAGCGTGACCGGCTCCAAGGACCGCATCGACGAACCTCTGCAGGAGACCGCGGTGCGCGAAGTGGGCGAAGAAACCGGCATCGTCATCGGTTCGGCCGCCGTGCCGCTGGCGGGCCTGCGCGACTGGCAGCTCAGCAACATCTACGAGATCTACCCCGTGTGGCGGCACCGCTATGCCCCGGGCGTGACGCACAACACGGAGCACGTGTTCGGCTTGCAGGTGCCCGCGGGAACGCCGGTCACGCTGGCGCCGCGCGAGCATCTGCGCTACCAATGGCTGGATTGGCGCGAGGCGGCCGACCAGTGCTTCTCGCCCTCGAACGCCGAGGCCATTCTTCAACTGCCCCGCTTCACATGACACGAGGCGCGAGTCAGGTCACGATGCATCCGAGCCATGTCTTGCGCGTGGCCACCTACAACATTCACAAGGGTGTGCGCGGTCTTGGGCCGCGCAAGCGATTGGAGATCCACAACATCGGTCTTGGCATCGAGGCACTCGACGCGGATCTGGTGTTCTTGCAAGAAGTACGCAATTTCAACCATGGCGAGGCACGGCGTTTTCCGGATACGCACTTCGGCTGGCCGCGCGTGCCGCAGGCCACGCACCTCGCGCCAGAGGGCTACGACGTGGCGTACCGCACCAATGCCATCACGAACGGCGGCGAGCACGGCAATGCGCTGCTCTCGCGCTGGCCGCTCCATGAAGACATCGGCCATCACGACGTTTCGGACCACCGTTTCGAGCAGCGCGGCCTGCTGCACGTGGTGGTGCACTGGAACGACACACGCGTGCATGCCATCGTGGCGCACCTCGGCTTGATGCATTCGAGCCGCGTGCGGCAGGTCGACCGCATTGCCGCGTTCATCGCGTCGAAAATCCCGCGCGACGAACTCGTGGTGCTGGCCGGCGACTTCAACGACTGGGGCGCAAAGCTCGATGCACCCATGCGCGCGATGGGCCTCGCGCGCGCCGAACATGCGGGCAGCCCGCCGCAGCGCACGTTCCCCTCGCGCGTGCCGGTGTTTTCGCTCGACCGCATCTACACGCGTGGCCTTCGCTGCACCGGCACCGAGGTGCCGCGCGGCGCGGCCTGGGCGCGCATGTCGGATCACCTGCCGCTGGTGGCCGAACTCGAGCTGGCCTGATGAAGCCCCCACGCCGCGACACTGGCGAGCCTCAACTGATGCGCGTCGTGCCGCGTGCCGTCTACACCGGTGGCAACGTGGCGGCGCTCTTGTCCGGCGGCGATGCCTTGTTCCCGGCCATGGTGCGCGCCATCGAGCGCGCGCGCCACGAGATCTGGCTGGCCACCTACATCTACGACAACCACGGCCGGGTCGAGGCGGTGACGCAGGCGCTGGTCGATGCCGCGCGGCGCGGCGTGCAGGTCAAGGTGGTGGTCGACGGCTTCGGCTCGCGCGGCTGCCTCGATGCCGTGCGCGGCCAGCTCGAAGAGGCGGGTGTGTTGCTGGCGGTGTTCAGGCCGCTGCATCGCTGGTGGAGCTGGCTCCAGCCGAGCCAGCTGCGCCGGCTGCACCAGAAGCTGTGCGTGGTCGACGGCGAGGTGGCGTTCATCGGTGGCGTCAATCTCATCGACGACCGCTACGACCAGATCCATGGCTGGAGCGAGCAGCCGCGGCTCGACTACGCCGTCGAATTGCTGGGCCCGGTGGTCAAGCCGATCGAGCAGGCCACGAGCGCGCTGTGGGCCCGGGCCCGCGCCGGCCGCCAGTTCGGCAAGGAGATGGCTGCGCTCGCGCGGAGTGCCGAACCCGTGGCGCGCGCGCGCCGCATGCTGAAGCGCCTTCGCATGCCCAAGGGCGCCCGGATTGCGGGCGAGCTGAGCGGACTGCAGCCGCTGCGAGTGGCCTTCGTGATGCGCGACAACCTGCGCCAACGCCGAGCCATCGAGCGCAGCTACATCGATGCCATTCGCAACGCACAGCACCGCGTCGATCTGATCTCCCCGTACTTCTACCCCGATCGTGCCTTCATGCGCGTGCTGCGCGCCGCGGCCAAGCGCGGGGTGCAGGTGCGCCTGCTGCTGCAAGGGAAGATCGACTACCGCATCGCCGCGATGGCCGCGCGCGCGCTCTACGACGACCTGCTCAGCCACGGCGTACGCGTGTTCGAGTACACGCCCGCCTTTCTGCACGCCAAGATCGGCGTGGTCGATGACGACTGGGCGACGGTGGGTAGCTCCAACATCGACCCGCTTTCGTTGTTGCTCAATCTCGAAGCCAACGTCGTGATCCGCGACCCTCAGTTCACGCGTTCGGTGACCGAGCAGTTCGACAAGGCGGTCGAAGCTTCGCTCGAGATCGACCCGGCGCAAGCGCGACACCGCTCGCTGCAGGGTGTGCTGCGGCGCGGTTTGGTGGCCTGGTGTGCCCATGTCTACCTGCGCGTGGCGGGGATCACTGGCCGCTACTAGGTGCCACGGCTCGCGGCTGAGGCCGGCGGCCCGCTTCTGCCGCGTCTTTCAGTGTCACCGCTTGAAACCCACGCGCGCAGTGCGTGGGTTTCCGGATGTCGATGCGCGTGATCGACGCATTGACGACACTGCACGAACCCTCACGACACAGCCATAGACATCTCTCATGACGTCACCCTACGACTGCGACCTTTTCGTCATCGGCGCCGGCAGTGGCGGCGTACGTGCCAGCCGCATGGCGGCGCAGCGCGGCGCGCGCGTGGTGGTCGCGGAGTGCGGCCCGCTGGGCGGCACCTGCGTCAACCTGGGCTGCATCCCCAAGAAGCTCTACAGCTACGCGGCGCAGTACGGCGAGTTGTTCGAGCAGTCGCACGGCTATGGCTGGCAAGGCGAGGCACGGGTGTTCGACTGGGCCACGCTGAAGCAGCGCCGCGCCGCCGAGATCGCCCGGCTCAACGGCATCTACCTCGGCCTGCTCGAAGGAGCGGGGGTTCAGATCCTGCGGGGCCGCGCGCGTTTGATCGATGACCACGTTGTCGAGGTCGACTGCGAAGGCGGGGCGCAGCGCCTGAGTGCGAGACACATCCTGCTTGCCACCGGTGGCGCGCCGGTGGCGCCGACAGGGCCGGGTGCCGAATGGGCATTGACGTCAGACGACATGTTCGACCTGGAGCCGTTCCCCAAGCGGCTGGTGGTGGTGGGTGGCGGCTACATCGCCTGCGAGTTCGCTTCGATCTTCCAGGGCCTGGGCGCTCAGGTGACGCAGGTGCACCGTGGCGAGCAACTGCTACGCGGTTTCGACACCGAAATGGCCGGCTTTCTGGCGGCCGAGATGCGCAAGAAGGGCGTGGCGGTGCAACTGCAGACCACCATCGCCGCCGTCGAGCGCGTGGGCGCAGTTCAGCGGGTGCGCTTGAGCGACGGCAGCGTGGTCGAGGCCGATGCGGTGCTTCACGCCACCGGCCGCCACGCACGCACCGCCGGCTTGGGCCTCGATGCGCTGGGCATCCGGCTGAACAAGGACGGCACGGTTGCGGCCGACGAGCACCTGCAGACCAGCCAGGCATCGGTGTACGCGCTGGGTGACCTGATTGGCCGCAAGGCCCTCACGCCGGTGGCGCTGGCCGAGGCGATGCACTTGGTCGATCAACTGTTCGGCCCGGCGGCGGGCAAGGCCCCCCGGCAAGCCATCGACTACGGCCTCGTGCCCACGGCCATCTTCACGCACCCGAATGTGGGCACGGTCGGCCTCAGCGAACAGGCGGCGGTCGAACGCCACGGCCGGGTGCGCGTTTACCGAACCGAGTTCAAGGCGCTGCGCCACACGCTGTCTGGCAGCGACGAGCGCACGCTGATGAAACTGCTGGTCGACGATGCGAGCGACCGCGTGGTCGGCCTCCACATGGTGGGCGATGAAGCGGGCGAGGTGGTGCAGGGATTTGCGGTGGCGCTGCAGGGCGGCCTCACCAAGGCGGTGTTCGGCCGCACGCTGGGCATCCACCCGACGGGGGCCGAAGAATTCGTCACCCTGCGCGAAGTGCTGCGCGTGGCCGGTGCTTGAGCGCGCTTTCGACGCGCACTCTGGGATTCAGCGGGCGAACCATTCGGTCCAGTAGTCGAGGCAGGCGCGGATTTTCGGCAGCCGCAGCCGGCCGCTCGCGGTGACGGCATGGATGGGCGTGGGCTGCGATTCCACGAAGCCCGCCAGCACCGGGGCCAGCAGCCCCTGGCGCACCAGCGGGCCAGCCGCGACGGTCGCCAAGCGCCCGATCCCCAGCCCTTGCACCACCATGTTGGCCGCGAGGCCGGAGTCGTTGGCTCGCCAGTGGCCCTGGGCGTCGAAGCGGACTTTCTGGCCATCGACGATGAAGGGCCAGTGGTTGAGGTGCGCCGCGCTGCTGTTGGCCACGAGACGATGGTGGCGCAGATCGTCCGGATGCGCGGGTGTGCCGGCACGTTCCAGATAGGCCGGCGCGGCGTACAACGCGCGGTCGTGCACGCCGATCTGCCGCGCGACCACGGTGTCGGGCAGGGTGGGCGCGGAGCGGATCGCGATGTCGATGCGGTCGCGCACGACGTCGGCAAACCGGTCGCTGACGTCGAGTTCGACCTGCACCTTGGGGTGCCGCTCGCCCAGCCCGACAAGGCTGGGCAGCAACTGGTACTGCGCCATCACCGTGCTGGCGGCCACGCGCACCACGCCGCTCGGCTCGCGCGTGCTGGTAGCGAACTCGCCTTCGAGTTCATCCAGCGTGGCGGTGATGCGCAGGCAGTACTCGAGAAAGGTGCTGCCTTCGGCCGTGAGCGAGAGGCCGTGGGTAGAGCGATGGATGAGCCGCGCGCCGGCGCTCTTCTCGATGCGTGCGAGCGTGCGCGAGACCTGGCTCACCGGTACGTCGCGCTCGCGGGCGACGGCCGACAAGGTGCCCAGCGCGGCAACGCGGGCGAAGAGCAACAGTTCATCAAATGAGAGGTCGTGCATGCAGCGATGCTAGGGCCTCGCCTTTGCAGTGACTGCAAGGCGCATTTGCGGCAGCCGGTGTTTCGCACAGCGCTGCGGCTGCCTAAAGTGCTCCCGAAGCGTGTGACACGCACGCACGAGGAGCCTTGATGGACACGCAATCGCCCACCCCTGCCACCGACCCGCGTTCGCGCCTGGAGTCTTTGCACGCCCTGGCCGAGGCGAGGTGTGTCGCGACGCTGCGCGCGGAGCAACTGCGCAACGAGGCCATCGACAACGCCTGGCAGGCCCTGCGGCGCCTGTCGAGACGCGCAAGCCGCCCCGATCACGTGACCCGCACGCACTCAGTCTGGTGGGTGCGCGCCTGGCAGGGCTGACACTCGGCCGCGAAGCCTGCGGCCGCGGGAGGTGCCGCTCGCGGCACCCGGGGGATCGGTAGACTCGCCAATTGCGCCGGCGGTGGAGGCCGGCGCGGCCCCATACCAACAACCCCAGGCTGCGAGCAATGACCCCGAACGCCCCGAAGCAATTCACAGGCAACACCCCCGACGTCGTCGTCATCGGTGGAGGCCCCGGTGGCTCCACGATGGCGGCCCTGCTGGCCGAGAAGGGCCACGACGTCGTGATGTTCGAAAAGGCACAGCACCCGCGTTTTCACATTGGTGAATCGCTCTTGCCGATGAACATGCCCTTGTTCGACCGGCTCGGCGTGCGCGCAGAGGTGGAGCGCATCGGCATCAACAAGCTCGGTGCGGAGTTCGTCTCGCCCTGGCACGACCACACCAGCCGCTTTCAGTTCGCGGAGGCGATGGACAAGTCGTTCCCGTATGCCGTTCACGTGCGGCGCTCCGAGTTCGACGAACTGCTGTTTCGCAATGCCGCCAAGCAAGGGGCGCGTACCTTCGAGGGCCATCGCGTGCGCAGCGTCGATCTCGACGCGGGCAAGACCGGCGACGGCCGCTCCATCATCAAGGTGACCGGCGACGACGGCAGCGAAACCACCTGGCGGCCGCGCTTCGTGGTCGACGCCAGCGGGCGCGACACCCTGCTGTCCAACCAGTTCGACGTGAAGCGCAAGAACCCCCGGCACGCGAGTGCCGCGCTCTTCGGCCACTTCGCCAACGCCAAGCGCACGCCGGGCAAGTGGGAAGGCAGCATCACGCTCTTCTGGTTCGACCATGGCTGGTTCTGGTTCATCCCGCTGCTCGACGGCACCACCAGCGTCGGCGCGGTCGCGCACCCGGGTTACTTCAAGGAGCACCGCAAGGGCGCGAGCCTCGACGACTTCTTGATGCAGACCATTGCGCTCGCCCCCAAGCTCGCCGAGCGCCTGAAGGACGCGACCCTGCTCGAGCCGGCCACCACCACCGGCAACTACGCCTACGACTCCAAGTTCTGCCGCGGAGATCGCTTCGTGATGGTGGGCGACGCGTTCGCGTTCGTCGACCCGATGTTCTCGTCCGGCGTGTACCTCGCGATGAACAGCTCGTTCGAAAGCGCCGCAGCCATCGACCTGTGGCTCAAGGGCGAGGCCAAGGCCGCAGAGAAGCAGTTCCGCCGCTTCGAGAAGGTCATGGTGCACGGCCCGAAGATGTTCTCGTGGTTCATCTACCGCATCACCTCGCCGGCCATCCGCAACATCTTCATGAACCCGCGCAACCTGTGGCGCATGCAGGAGGCGCTGCTGTCCATCCTGGCGGGCGACCTGTTCCGCAACACGCCGGTCTGGCCGCGCCTGATGGGCTTCAAGGCCATCTACTACGCCAACTGCCTGAGCATCCTGCCCCAGGCGATCAAGTCGTGGGCCTGGCGCCGCCGCAACGTGCAAAGCGCCGCGGCCGACAAGCCCACCGGTGCCGTCTACCTGCAAGACGACAGCCCCAAGAGCCGGCAGACGGCATGACCGCCATGCCGCGCCGTCCGGGCGCGTCATGGTGCTGGCCACGGTGACGCACTGATGTCGCTCGTTGCGCTGAGCCTCGTGCTCGTGGCCGCGCTGCTGCATGCGGGCTGGAACGTGGTGGCCAAGAAGGCGGGCGGAGACAGCCGTTTCGTGCTGCTCGTGGCCCTGTTCATCGTCGTCATCTGGGCACCCGTGGGCGTATGGGCCGGCTGGGATGCCGTGCCCCGCTGGGGCTGGGCCGAGTGGGCGTTGATCGTGGCCAGCGGCGTCACCCACCTTGTGTACTTCAACGTGCTGCTGCGCGGCTACGCGGTGAGCGACTTGACCGTGGTCTACCCCGTGGCGCGCGGGACCGGCCCGCTGGTGGCGGCCTTCGGCGCGCTGGCGCTGCTGGGCGAAACGATGAGCGCCGTCGGCGTGGCTGGCGTGCTCGCTGTCACCGCCGGCGTGTTTCTCATCGCCGGTGGGCCGGGCCTGTGGGCCAAGGCGCATGACCCCGCACAACGCCAGCGCGTGCGCGCCGGCCTCGCTTACGGCGCGGCCACCGGCCTGCTGATCTCGGCCTACACGCTGATCGACGGCTACGCCGTCAAGGTGTGGCTGATCTCGCCCGTGCTGATCGACTACTTCGGCAACTTCGCGCGCATCCCCTTCATGCTGCCTGCGGCCCTGCGCGATCGCGCCGCCTTCATGCATGCCGCGCGCGCGCAGTGGAAGCACGCTCTGCTGATCGCGGCCGTCAGCCCGCTGGCCTACGTGATGGTCCTGTATGCCGTGCGCCTGGCGCCACTCTCGCACGTCGCCCCCGCGCGCGAGGTGTCGATGCTCTTCGCCGCCCTGCTCGGTGGCAAGCTGCTGGGCGAGGGCGACCGCGGCCTGCGCATCGCCGGCGCCGTGTGCATCGGGCTCGGCGTGGCCGGCCTGGCGCTGGGGTGACGTGGTGCTGCTCGCAGGCATCGACTTCACCAGCCGGCCGACGCGGCGCAAGCCCGTCACGGTGGCGATCGGTGAACGGCAGCAAGGGGTGGTGAAGCTCACGCGCATCGATCTGCACGAGAGCTTCGATGGTCTGGCTGACTGGTTGCAAACGCCGGGCCCCTGGCTGGCGGCCTGCGATTTCCCGTTTGGCCTGCCGCGCGAGCTCGTGCGGGCGCTGGGGTGGCCCACTGAGTGGCTGCCGCTGATGCGCCATTACACAGCGCTCTCGCGCGAGGAGATCCGCGACACCTTCGCCGCGTTCTGTGCCGCCCGCCCGGTGGGCGGCAAATTCGCGCACCGGGCGTGCGATGGGCCGGCGGGGTCGTCGCCGTCGATGAAATGGGTCAACCCGCCGGTGGCCTTCATGATGCATGCGGGGGTGCCCTTGCTGCTCGATGCCGGCGTGTCTCTGCCGGGCTTGCATCCGAGTGACCCGCAGCGCGTGGCGGTCGAGGGCTATCCGGGCCTGCTCGCACGCGAACTGATCGGCCGGCGTTCGTACAAGAGTGACGACAAGTCCCTGCACACGCCCGAACGCCTGATCGCCCGCAAGGACATGCTCGACGCCTTGGAGCAAGGCCGCACCCGGCTCGGCCTGCGCCTGCGGCTGAGTCACGCGCAGCGCGACGCGCTGGCGGCCGATGCCTCCGGCGACGCGCTCGATGCCGTGCTGTGTCTCATGCAGGCGGCCTGGGCGTGCGGCCAGCCGGCGCACGGCCTGCCGAGCGACGCCGACCCGCTCGAGGGCTGGATCGTGACCGCCGAGCGCCCGTCGCCGCCTTGATTCAGCTCTGAACTGCCTCTGATACCGTAGCTGTATGTACGGTTTCCACATCCTGATGCTGGCCGGTGGCCTGCTGGTGTTCTTCACCCTGGTGGCGGGTGTGCTGTCGGCGCGCGTGGGCTTGCCGTTCCTGCTGGTGTTCCTCGTGGCGGGCATGCTGGTCGGTGTCGACGGCCCTGGAGGCGTGCGCTTCGACAACTCGGTGCTGTCGGCCTGGGTGGGCAACGCGGCGCTCGCGGTGATCCTGCTCGAAGGTGGCATCAGCACGCCGATGAAGACCTTCCGTGCCGGCCTGAGGCCCGCGCTGGCGCTGGCGACCGTGGGGGTGTTCCTCACTGCCGCGGTGGTCGGTGCGGTGGCGATGTGGGTGATGAATGTCGATTGGCGCTATGGCCTGCTGCTCGGTGCCATCGTGGGGTCGACCGATGCCGCCGCGGTGTTCTCGTTGCTGCGCCAGAGCGGCGTGAGCCTGAAGCAGCGGCTCTCGGCCACGCTGGAGATGGAGTCGGGGCTCAACGACCCGATGGCCGTGTTTCTGGTGCTGGCCATGATCGCGGTGATCCAGTCGAACGCCGGCCCGGCCGAGGTTCTGCTCATGGGAGCGCAGCAGGTCGGCGTGGGCCTGGTCTGCGGGCTCTTGAGTGGGGTGGTGGTCTCGTGGTTGCTGCGGCGGATCACACGCAAGCTGGCGGTGACGGCGGCGCACAGCGGCATGTTGTCGATGGTGATCGTGTCGGGCGGTGTGGCGGTGTTCGCCGCGGCGAGCCTGATCGGCGGGTCGGGGTTCCTGGCGGTGTATCTGTTCGGCTTGATCCTGCGCGATCGCGCCGGCGAGGCGGCGCATGCGGCCTCATCGGCGCTCGATGGGTTTGCATGGGCGGGGCAGGCGGTCATGTTCTTGCTGCTGGGGGTGCTGGTCTCGCCCAGCCACCTGCTCGATGCCCTCTGGCCGACGCTCGTCTTGGCCTGCACGCTGATGCTGGTGGCGCGGCCGCTGGCGGTGGCGCTGTGCCTGCTGCCGATGCGTTTCTCGGTGCGTGAATCCATGTTCGTCGGCTGGGTGGGCTTGCGCGGGGCGGTGCCGATCGTGCTCGCGCTGTTCCCGCTGATGGCGCGGCTGCCCGACAGCTATCACTTCTTCAACGTGGCCTTTGCGGTGGTGCTGGCCTCGCTGCTGTTGCAGGGTACGTCATTGACCTGGGCGGCACGCATGCTCGGAGTGGCGCAGCCACCGCAGGAGCCTGCGCCAGGGCAGGGGCCTGTGGCGGGGCGACTGATGCTCGATGCCTCGCTGCCGCTTGCCGAGGTGCTGGCGTTCTTCAAGCTGCCGGTGCCGAACAACGCGCCGCCCTCCTTGTGTGACTGGATGACCGAGACGCTCGCGCGCGGCCACGAGGTGGGCGATGGGTTTACCTGGCACGGTGCGCATTTCGAGATCGGCGAACTGCGCGACGATCGCATCACCCGGGTGCGCGTGGCGCTGCTCCCCCCGCCTGCACAGGAGGGGCCGGCGGCATGATCTTCAAGAAGGGGCGGCTCCTGCGTGCGGCCAATGCGGCGCGGCTGGCCACCTACGTCATCGCCATGTGGAAGCTGCTCAGGCACCCGCAGACGCCACGCAGCGCGAAGCTGGTCGCCTTGCTGGTGCTTGGATACGTGCTGAGCCCGATCGACCTGATCCCGGACTTCATCCCCATCCTCGGCCAGCTCGACGACCTGTTGATCATCCCCCTGGGCGTGGCGCTGGTGAGCCGCCTCACGCCCAAGCCGCTGTGGGAATCGCAGTTGCGTGAAGCCGAGGTCTCCAAGGAGAAGCTGCCGAAGGTGTGGTGGGGCGTGGCGATCTTCGTGCTGATGTGGCTCTTGCTGCTGGCGCTGTTCATCGCCTGGCTGGTGTGGCTGGTTTCGTCATGAAAGTGCTGCTCGCAGCGGTGTGGCTGCTGTCGGCCGGCAGTGCCTTGGCCGCCGGGGGCACGGTCACCCGCGTGACCGATGGCGACACCGTGTGGGTGAAGCCCGAGGCGGGTGGCAAGCCCATCAAGCTGCGCCTGCAGGGCATCGACGCCCCCGAGCGTTGCCAGGCGTGGGGCGCGCAGGCGACGGCTGCGTTGACGTCGCGCGTGCTCCACCAGCGGGTCGAGGTGCAGACGCGGGCCTACGACGACTACAAGCGCGCCATCGGCAGCCTGCACCTGGAGGGCGAAGACATCGCCGCGTGGATGGTGCGCGAGGGCCACGCCTGGAGCTACCACTACCGCAAGAGCCTCGGCCCGTATGCCGCCGAAGAGAAAGAGGCGATGGCTGCACGGCGCGGCTTGTTTGCCGAGCCGGCGGTCGAGCCGCGTGTGTTCCGCAAGGCGCACGGGCCTTGCAACCCGTGAGGCGCTACTTGCGCATCAGGGTGCTCTTGCCGAACAGGCTTTCGATCAGGTCCACCGCCAGCTCGGCCGTGGCGTTGCGCACGTCGAGCGCGGGGTTGAGCTCCATCACGTCGAGCGACGCGAGGCGGCCGGTGTCGGCAATCATCTCCATGCACAACTGAGCTTCGCGGTAGGTGGGGCCGCCCATGACCGTGGTGCCCACGCCCGGGGCGATGGGTGGGTCGAGGAAGTCGACATCGAAGCTCACGTGCAGGTGGGTGTTGGCGTCCAGCGTGGCGAGCGCGAGCTCCATGGTGTGGCGCATGCCCATCTCGTCGATGTAGCGCATGTCGAAGACCTCGAGGTCCATCTCGTGCACGAAGCGCTTCTCGCCTTCGTCGACGCTGCGAATGCCGATCTGGCGAACCCACTTCGGGCTGATCGCGGGCACGTGGCCGCCGATCTCGATCAGCTCCTGCGGGCCGCTGCCGCACAGGCAGGCCACCGGCATGCCGTGGATGTTGCCGCTGGGCGTGAGCACGTTGGTGTTGAAGTCGGCATGCGCGTCGAGCCACAGGATGCGCAGCTTCTTCTTGCGATCGCGGCAATGGCGCGCCACGGCGCTGATCGACCCGAGCCCCAGGCAATGATCACCACCCAGAAGGATGGGCAGGCGGTCTTGCGACAGCTCAGCGTATACCGCGTCGTGCACGAGTCGGTTCCAGGCGACGACTTCGGGCAGGTGGCGATAACCGTCGAGCGGCGGCTGCCACGGGTTGGCCGGGCCGCTCAGGTTGCCGCGGTCGATCACCTCCAGCCCGTGGCTGGCCAGAACCGGGACGATATTGGCCACACGCAAGGCCTCGGGCCCCATGCTGGAGCCGCGTGTGCCTGCGCCGATGTCGGTCGGCGCCCCGATGATGCTGACGGCGTGGGTGGCGGCAGTGCTCATGGCGCGGGCCCTTTCGGTGGGGACAGACCTCAGTCGATGGCGCCCATGTCGCCCAGGTCGGCGCGCGGAAAGCCGAGGCCGTACTCGGCTTCGAGGGCCTGCCAGGCTTCATCGGCGGTCTCGACAAAGCGAAAGAGTTGCAGATCGACGGCGCTGATCATGCCGGTGTCGACCAGCACGTCGAAGTTGATCAGCTTGGTCCAGAACTCGCGCCCGAACAGCAGGATCGGGCGGCGGCGGCACTTGCCCGTCTGCATGAGGGTGAGCACCTCGAACATCTCGTCGAGCGTGCCGAAGCCGCCGGGGAAGCACAGCAATGCGATCGACCGCATCAGGAAGTGCATCTTGCGCAAGCCGAAGTAGTGGAACTGGAAGCACAGCTCCGGCGTGATGTACGGGTTGGGCGCTTGCTCGTGCGGCAGCACGATGTTCAGGCCGATGCTGCGGCCGCCCACCTCGTGCGCGCCGCGGTTGCCCGCTTCCATGATGCCGGGCCCGCCCCCGGTGACGACGTAAAGCGGCGTGGAGAGCTGGGCCGAACGCTGCGTCACCAGGGCCGCGAAGCGGCGCGCTTCTTCGTAGAAGCGCGACATGCGCATGTGGTTCTCCGCGATGCGGATGGCTGTCTCGTTGTTGGCCGACTTGGCGTCGTCCAGCATGCGTTGCGCCACGTCAGTCGACACGATGCGCGCGCTGCCGAAGATCACGATGGTCGATTCAATGCCGAGTTCGGCCTGAATCAACTCGGGTTTGAGCAGTTCGAGCTGCATGCGCACCGGGCGCAGTTCATCGCGCAACAGGAACTTGTTGTCGGTGAACGCGAGGTGATAGGCGCTCTCGGGGCCGTCGTAGAGCGACGGGGTGGGGCCCTGGGCTTCGGCCTCTTTCTTGGCCGGCGGGAAATTTCGTGCGGTGAGGTCGGTGCGCTTGTCCATGAGGCGCAGCTTACCGCTTGTTCCTGTCGATTGTTCAGCCCTTGGTGGCTGCGCACACAGGGCAATCCGGGCTGCGCACGATGCGGATCTGCGTCCACTCCATCGAGCGTGCGTCGAGCATCTGCAGCCGCCCCGCGAGCGAGCTGCCGATGCCCGCCAGCAGCTTGAGCGCTTCGGCGGCCTGCACGCTGCCGACGATGCCCACCAACGGTGCAAACACGCCCATCGTGGCGCAGCGTGCTTCCTCGAATGCAGCATCAGGCGGGAACAGGCAGGCGTAGCAGGGCGAATCGTCTGCGCGTGTGTCATAGACCGAGATCTGCGCATCGAAGCCGATGGCGGCGCCCGACACCAGCGGCTTGCGGTGGTGCACGCAGGCGGCGTTCACGGCATGGCGCGTGGTGAAGTTGTCGCAGCAGTCGATCACCACATCGGCCTCGGCCACGAGCGCACGCAGCCGCGCGGCATCGACACGCTCCTGGAGCGCCACGACCTCAACCTCGGGGTTGATCTCGCGGATCGACTGCGCAGCCGACGCCGCCTTGGGTTGCCCGACGCGCGACATGTCGTGCGCAATCTGCCGCTGCAGGTTGGTGAGGTCCACCACGTCGTTGTCGACGATCGTGATGCGGCCGACGCCGGCCGTGCCCAGGTACAGCGCCACGGGCGAACCCAAGCCACCGGCACCGATCACCAGAGCGTGCGACGCGAGCAGGCGCTGCTGGCCTTCGATGCCGAGTTCGTCGAGGAGGATGTGGCGCGAGTAGCGCAGCAGCTGGTTGTCGTTCATCCGAGTCGTTCAAATGCAAACGCCCGTGGGACACACGGGCGTTGCGCAGGCTGCGGGTGCGGCGATCAGTTCGCCGAAGGCGTGTCGGGCTTGCGCTCGACCGCGCTCTTGGAAACCATCACCGGCTTGCCTTTCAGGCGATTGAGCGCCTGGGCGAGCTGGAAGTCCTCGGCGCTGCCGAACTCGGGCAGTGGCTTGGGCGCGGCGGTGTTCTTGGCCAGTTCGGCTTCGAGCTTCTTGCGCGCTTCTTCGCGTGCCTTCTCACGGGCCGGGTCCTTCTCTTCACCGCCCTGGCCGCTGGCCAGATGCTTGTCGAGATCGGCTTCGCGCATGCGCAGCGCGGCGAAGACATTGCCTTCGGCGGTTTCGTCGAGCATCACGTCGGGCACGATGCCCTTGGCCTGGATCGAGCGTCCGCTCGGCGTGTAGTAGCGCGCCGTGGTGATCTTGATGGCCGCGCTCGGGCAGGCATCGAGGCGCACACGCTCGTTCAGGCAGATGGCGCTTTGCACCGAACCCTTGCCGAAGGTCTGTGCGCCCATGATGATGGCGCGTTGATGGTCTTGCAGGGCACCGGCGACGATCTCGCTGGCCGAGGCCGAGCCTTCGTTCACCAGCACGATCATCGGCACCTTCTTAACCGCTTCGGGCAGCTTGCGCAGCGGATCGGGGCCGTTGTCGCGCATGTAGTCGAAGGGGCGGGCCTTGGATTCGGCCTTTTGCGTCTGGCCCTTGATCGAGACGACCAGCGAGTCCTTGGGCAGGAAGGCGGCCGAGATGGCAATGGAGGCCTCGAGCGCGCCGCCCGGGTCGTTGCGCAGGTCGAGCACCAGGCCCTTCAGGTTGGGGTCCTGCTTGTAGAACTCTTCGAGCTTGGTCGCGAAGTCTTGAACGGTGCGCTCCTGGAACTGGCTCACGCGCAGCCAGGCGTAGCCGGGCTCGATCATCTTGGAGCGCACGCTCTGCGTGCGGATCTCCTCGCGCACGATCGTCACCGGGAAGCTGCGGCTCTCGCTCTTGCGGAAGATGGTCAGCTCGACCTTGGTGTTGCGCTCGCCACGCATGCGCTTGACCGCCTGGTCGAGCGACAGGCCCTTGACGGCGGTGTCGTCGATCTTGGTGATGAGGTCGCCGCTCTTGATGCCGGCGCGGAAGGCGGGCGAGCCTTCGATCGGGGTCTGCACCTTGACCAGGCCGTCTTCCATGCCGATCTCGATGCCCACGCCGACAAACTTGCCGGTGATGCCTTCGCTGAACTCGCGCACGCCCTTCTTGTCGAAGTACTGCGAATGCGGGTCGAGGCCGCTCACCATGCCGCCGATGGCGTCGGTGATGAGCTTCTTCTCGTCGACCGGATCGACGTAGGTGCTCTTGATTACGTCGAAGACCTTGGCGAGTTGCTGCAGCTCTTCGAGTGGCAAGGGCGTGACCGGGTTGCTGGCCGTGGCCTGCAACTGCATGGTCGCGAGGGCACCAGCGACGGCTCCCAAGGAGACCCAGCCGGCAACTTTGAGTTTGGCGCCCATATACGTCCTGCTTCCTGCCTGATACGGAGATTTCACGCTATTCCAGTATAAAACTGCGACCCCGCTTGGAGGGCCGCGTGGGGCTTTAGTTTCAAGCCTTTTTCAGCACAAGTTCAAAGCCTGAAAGCCCGGCTTACCCTGTCGTGGCACTCGGGATTGCGTTGTTGTCGTGCGCCAGCTCGAAGCGCCCGCGACCGGACCGCTTGGCCTGATAGAGCGCCGCATCGGCGCGCTGCATGAGCGTGGCCACGCTGTCTTGCCCGTTGGCCGCAAGAGCAACACCCACGCTTGCACCGATATGGACCGTCTTGTGGTCGATCTTGAAAGGCGCGCACAGGGTCTCGACGATCTTGCGCGCGACCACCGAGGCGTCCTCGGCCTTCTTGATCGCCGGCAGGACGACCGCAAATTCATCCCCGCCGAGCCGGCCCAGGATGTCGGAGGGGCGCAGCACCCGCTTGAGGCGGCCCGCAACGGCCGTGAGCAGGGCGTCGCCCGCGGCATGGCCGTGCTGATCGTTCACCGGCTTGAAGCCGTCCAGGTCGATGCACAGCAGCGCAAGGGTGTGCTGGTTCTGCCGTGCGTGCTCGACGGCCAGGTGGATGCGCTGGTCGAACCCGGCGCGGTTCAGCATGCCGGTCAGCGCGTCGGTCTGTGACGCATCGAGCAGCTTGAGTTGCTCCAGGCGGTGCGTGGTGATGTCTTGCGACAAGGCCACGAAACCGGCGACCTCGCCCGCGGCGTTGAGGAACGGCACGTACGTCGTCTCGTAGAACCTGGAGCCTGCGCGACCGCCCAGCTCGGCTTCGAACATGGTGCGGTGGCCGGCGAGCGCGGCTTCGATGTGCAGTTGGCGGCGGGCGTATTCGCGCTCTCCGATCACGCTGGCCACGCTCTGGCCCACGAGGCTTTCCTTGGGCCGCTTCACCCAGCGGTCGAACGCATCGTTGGTGAAAAGATAGCGCTGATCGCGATCGACCACCGCCACCATGGCGGGCAGTGTCGAAGCGACCACGTTGAGGATCGAGTCGCTGCGTTGCAGCTCCATGCGGGCTTGCAGGTCGAAAGTGATGTCGCGCATCACCGCCGAGAACGCCTCGACTCGGTTCTGAGCGTCGCGGTGGACGATGAGCATCTCGCTCACCGGGATCTCATGGCCATCGCCCCCGAGCACCGCGGTCTCGCCGACCCACACGCCGCTCTCCAGCGCGGCCGGGATGATCACGTCGCGCACCTGGGCCATGCGGCTTTCCGGCGTCAGGTGCTCGAAGTGCAGGGTGTCGATCGCGTCGCCATGCTTGAGCATCAGCCGCGCCCGGCCGGCCGGGTTGAGGTACAGCAGGCGGCCGTCGGGGGCGATCTGGGCCACCACGTCGGTGCTTTGTTCCGAGATGGCCGTGAGCATGCGCTGGGCGCGTTGCTCCTGGATGCGGTCGGTCACGTCTTCGAGCGAGCCGACCACGCCGACCAGGCGACCGTCCACATGAAGCGGCGCGGTGCGCACCGACATCACGGCTTCTTCGCCGGTGCCGGCGTGGCGGATGCGCAGGGCGTTCTTGAGCGGCCGGCCGGCGCGCACGGACTTGCGCCATGCCTCCAGCAGGTCGCCCTGGCCATCGGGCCGGACGATCTCGTTCCAGCCCCAGGCCATGCGCTCTCGGGTGAGGCCGGTCTTCTGGAAGTAGGCGTCGTTGGCGTAGGTGGTTTCGCCGTTCAGATCGGTACGGAAGATGCCCAGCGGGAACGCATCGCTCAGCGCGGCGAACTCGGCGCGCCCCTGGCGTGCGGCGCGCTGGCTGCGAGCGAGCAGAACCGAGTAGATGATGGCGAAAATCGTCATCGCCAGCAGGCCCATGTAGAGCACCTGGCGGCGCGCATGGAAGGTGGCGAGTGCCTCGTTGACGCCTTGCGACACCAGCACCGTCACCGGGTAGTCGCCCAGGCGTTCGTAGCTGACGATCCGGTCGGTGCCGTCGGTCTGCGCGCCGTCGTAGGCGAACATGCCCTGGGGCGCGCTCGCCGGTCGAAGAACACCCGGGCCGCGCTTGCGCAGGTCGAGCCCCATCAGCCGCTCGATGTGCGGCGTGCGCATGATGGCCACGCCATCGCTGCGGGTGAGCGTGATGGCACCGGCGGCGGTGTCGCGCAGGCCGTCTTGCAAGGCGCTCAAGCTCGCCACGTCGACCCAGGCCACGGCGCCCGCCACTTGGCCGACAGGCCGCGCGAACTGCCGCGTGATCGGCCAGCGCCATGGCTGGTCGGGTGCGCTGCGAACCGGTGTGCCGATGTGCAGCCGCCCGGGGCCGGCCCAGGTGACGGCAGGCATGGCAGTCAGCCAGGCGTGTTGCGGTGGCGCACCGATCGCCTTGCCGTCGCCCGACGCCAGGGCCATGCGGATCAGCCGGTGCCCCGGATCGTCGAGCAGGGCGATCAGGTCCGTGAACCCGCTGTCATCTGCCAGGTTGGTATGGGGGTGAGTCTGCAGCCAGTGGTCGACCACCTGCAGCTTGCCGTCGATGCCGTGGATCAGCGCGCGCGTCTGTTGAACCGCGGCGTTGTTGATCAGGCGCAGGCTGGCCCGATTGGACTCTTCCATGCGCTCCTGCTGGATGCGCGAGGACACCAGCACCACCGTCCACAGCAGGGCGAGCACGGTGAGCGCCACCAGAAGCGGGCCAAGCGCCTGCACCCGATGGCGCAAGCGCCCCCGGTGGGCTGGCACCGCCTCGACCATTTACTTTCGTCCCTGGCGGGGGCTCGCTTCAGGCGGCCGGGTGCCGCCGGCCACGATGCCCGGGGTGGCGATGCACTTGAGCGTCTTGGGCGCCAAGGCGTAGGTGCTGGTGCCGTTCACGTTTTGCTCCAGCGCGGCAGAGATGATGGCCGAGCGGGCCGATTCGCAGGCCAGGGTCGAGTTGAAGGTCGCCACGACGTACGGGTTCATCCCGTAGGCCGTCACGACGAAGGCAATCAGCGAAATCACGGCCTACCTCCTGCGATGCAAAGTGAACGCAAACATGCGCGCACATTAACGGAAGCGCATTCGGTTACACGCCGGATGTGGCCGGTACTTCGGGTTCAGTTCGTGCGATTTGCCACCACCCGGGCAGAAGCCGTCGCACACGGGGCTGGGCGTAGCGGTCGTCGATCAGGCAGACAACGCCCCGGTCGTCCGGGCCCCGGATGACGCGGCCTGCGGCCTGCACCACCTTTTGCAGCCCAGGGTAGAGGTAGGCGTAGTCGTAGGCGCTGCCTGTGCCGAAATGCTCGCCCAGGCGCTGCTTGATCTGCTCGTTGACCGGGTTGAGCTGCGGCAGGCCGAGCGTGGCAATGAAGGCGCCGATCAGCCGCCGCCCCGGCAGGTCGATGCCCTCGGCGAACGAGCCGCCCAGCACGGCGAACCCGATGCCGCGGCTCTCGGGCGTGAAGCGCGCCAGGAACGCCTCGCGCTCGGCCTCGCCCATGCGGCGCGATTGCTCCCAGACCGGCACGCCCGGGGCGTGGTCGCGCACCAGGGCCAGGGCTCGTTGCAGGTAGTCGTAGCTGCTGAAGAAGGCGAGGTAGTTGCCGGGCTGTGCGGCGTACTGGCGGGCGATCAGTTCGGCCAAGGGCGCCAGCGAGGCCTCGCGGTGCTGGTAGCGGGTGGAGATGTGGTCGATCACGCGCACGCTGAGCTGCTCGGGCGAGTAGGGCGTGGGCACGTCGACCCAGGCGCTGTCGTCGGGCAGGCCCAGCGTGTCGGTGTAGTAGCGCTGCGGGGTGAGCGTGGCCGAGAACAGCGTCACCGAATGCGCTGCCTGGAGGCGCGGGCGCAGGTGCTGCGCGGGCACCACGTTGCGCAGGCACAGCAGTGCCTTGCTGCGCGGGCCGAGATGAATGTCGAACAGCGAGTTCGCATCGAACAGCTCCAGCACGCGCTGGAAGTGCAGCGCGTCGAAGTGGAACGCCAGCAACTCGGGGAGGACGGCGGTCGGGTGCTCCGCAAAGTACTCGGCGATGGCCGAGGTGGTGCGTTGCAGTGCACCGCTGAAGGCCTCGGGCACCTCGGGGTGCACGGTGTACGGCTCGGCCTGTGACTTGGCCAGGGCGTTCCAGGCCCGGTTCAGGCGGCCCAGCGGCGACTTGAGGGCCGGCGGCGCGCTGCGGCGAGCGGCCGAGAAGCCGGCGGGGTCGAGCTCGGCCGAGTACATCGCCCGGGCACGCTCGACCAGGTTGTGCGCTTCGTCGACCAGTACGCCCACGCGCCACTGGTTGGTCTGCACCAGGCCATGCAGCAACGCGCTCAGGTCGAAGTAGTAGTTGTAGTCGCCGACGACCACATCGCACCAGCGCGCGAGCTCCTGGCTCAGGTAGTAGGGGCAGACCTCATGCTGCAAGGCCAGCTCGCGCAGCGCCGCCTTGCCGAGGCGGCCGTACGCGATGGCGGCCGCGCGCGCCGCGGGCAGGCGGTCGTAGAAGCCGCGCGCCAGCGGGCACGACTCGCCGTGGCAGGCCTTGTCGGGGTGTTCGCAGGCCTTGTCGCGCGCCACCAGCTCCAGCACGCGCAGGGTCTTGCCCGAGGGGTCGATGCGCTCCGCGGCATCGAGTGCGAGTTGCCGGCCGGAGGTCTTGGCCGTCAGGAAGAAGACCTTGTCCAGCCCCTGCCCGGGCATCGCCTTGAGCATCGGGAAAAGGGTGCCCACCGTCTTGCCGATGCCGGTGGGCGCCTGCGCCATCAGGCAGCGGCCGCGGGTGGTGGCGCGGTAGACCGCCTCGGCCAACTCGCGCTGCCCGGCGCGAAAGCTCGCATGCGGAAAGCGCAGCGCCGCGAGCGCCGCGTCGCGCTGTGCCCGGTGCGTGCGTTCCTGTTCTGCCCATTGCAAGAAGCGCTCGCACTGTTGCTCGAAGTGCCGGCGCAGCGCCTCGGCACTGTGCAGCTCGCGCAGCGTGGTCTCCTTCTGGGTGGCGACGTCGAAGTAGACGAGTGCGACGTCCATCTCGGCCTGGCCGCGTTGTTCGCACAGCAGCCACGCGTAGACCTTGGCCTGCGCCCAGTGCAGCGCGCGGTGGTTGGCGGGCATCCGGGCGAGATCGCCGCGGTGCGTCTTGACCTCTTCGAGGCGGTTGCAGGCGGCGTCGTAGCCATCGGCGCGGCCGCGCACGCTCAGGCTCTTGTACGTGCCGGCCAGGGTCAGCTCGGGTTCATAGTGCTCCCCGCGCCGCCGCGAGGTGACGACGGCGTGCCCGGCCTGTCCTTCCTGGGCCGTGGGGGCAGGCGTGAAACGCAGGTCGAGGTCGCCCGCCTTGGCGGTGAACTCGCACAGCGCGCGCACGGCGACGACGTAAGGCGGGGGGGTGCTCACGGGGTAATGCAATGGCGGGGTGCCGAGCGGCATCGTACGCGGCCCGCTGATCGGGCGGCGCATCGCCTGACAGACAATGCGGCCCTGAATCATGCCGACGCCCGCCCTGCCCACACTCCAAGTGATCGACCTGGCCTGCCGCCGCGGCGATCGCATTCTGTTCAAGGGCCTGCACGTCGATGTGGCGCCGGGGCAGGTGGTGTGGCTGCGTGGTGCCAACGGGCGCGGCAAGACCAGCCTGTTGCGGCTGCTCGCCGGCTTGTCCACGCCCGAGGCGGGTGAGCTGCACTGGGGTGGCACGCCGCACCAGCGGGTGTACGTGGCGCATGCCAACGCGCTGAAGGACGACCTCACGGCCCTCGAGTCGTTGCGCTTTCTCGCCAAGCTGCATGGCCGCGACGATGGTGACGCGGCACTCCTGGCCGCCATGCAGCAGTTCGGCATCGCCCACAAGCGCCATGCCTTCGTGCGAACGCTCTCGCAGGGTCAGCGCCGCCGAGTTGCGCTCGCCCGGCTGGCGCTCGATGCGCAACCGGCGCTGTGGATCCTCGACGAGCCTTTCGACGCGCTCGACACCGAAGGCATCGCCACCCTCAATGAGTTGCTCGCCCGGCACGCCCGGCGCGGCGGCAGTGTGGTGCTGACGAGCCACCAGGCGATCACGCTGGCGCAGCCTGTGCCCGTGGTCGTGCAACTCGACGAAACAGCCGCAGCCGAAGGGGCCGCGCCATGAGCGCCTTCGTGGCCGTGCTCGCACGCGACCTGCGCCTGGCTGCGCGCCGACGTGTCGAGGCGCTGCTGCCGATCGCCTTCTTCGTCGTGGCTGCGAGTCTGTTCCCGCTGGGCGTGAGCCCGGAGCCGGCCTTGCTGCGCCAGATTGCGCCGGGTGTCGTGTGGGTGTGCGCGCTGCTCGCGGCGATGCTGTCGGTGACGCAGCTGTATGCCACCGACCACGCAGACGGTTCCCTCGAACAGATGCTGCTGAGCGGTGAATCGGCCGTCGGCCTGGCCGCGGCCAAGGCCTTGGCGCACTGGTTGTTGACCGGCCTGCCGCTCATCGTGGTGGCGCCGCTCTTCGGCCTGTTGTTCGACATGCCTGGCGACGCCATCGCCGCGCTCGTGGCCGGCCTGCTGCTGGGCACGCCCATCCTGAGTCTGCTGGGCGGTGTGGGCGCAGCGCTCACGCTCGGTCTGCGCAGCGGCGGGGTGTTGCTGATCCTGCTCATCCTGCCCTTGTGCATCCCGACGCTGATCTTCGGAACCGGCGCGGTCGGGGCGGTGATGTCGGGCATCTCGGCCGCGGGACACTATTCGTTGCTGGGTGCACTGCTCATCGTGACTACATTGCTCGCACCCTGGGCCACCGCGGCGGCCCTGCGCATCTCCACGGAATGACGACTCCCGAGACCCAATCGCCATGAACTCGCCCCTGCGCCTGTACACCTTTGCTGCGCCGTCACGCTTCTACAAGCTGGCCGGCGCGTTGACGCCCTGGTTCTGGGTGGCCGCGATAGCGCTCAGCCTGTGGGGCCTGTACATCGGCTTCTTCGTGGCACCGACCGACGCGACACAGGGCGAGGCCTACCGAATCATCTTCATCCACGTGCCTGCTGCCTGGATGTCGATGGTGCTCTACCTGGTGATGGCCTTCTGGGCCGCCATCGGCTGGGCCTTCAATGTGCGCCTGGCCTCCATGGTGGCGCGCGCCATCGCACCAACCGGGGCGATGTTCACGTTTCTGGCGCTGTGGACGGGCGCCTTCTGGGGCAAGCCGACCTGGGGCACCTGGTGGGTGTGGGATGCGCGGCTCACGTCCGAGCTGATCCTGCTGTTTCTCTACCTGGGCTACATCGCGCTCGTGGAAGCCATCGACGACACACGCCGCGCCGACAACGCCGGCGCGCTGATCGCGATCGTCGGCGCCATCAACGTACCCATCATCTACTTCTCGGTGAAGTGGTGGAACACGCTGCACCAGGGCGCCACCATCAGCGCCACCGCCGCTCCCAAGATGGCGAGCACCATGCTCACCGCCATGCTGCTGATGACGCTGGCCTTCTGGGCTTACGCGTTTGCGGTGGTGTTCACGCGTACGCGCGCGGTCATCCTCGAGCGCGAGCGGCACGCCGAGTGGGTGAAGGATCTCAAGCCCGCCGAACTCACAACACAGGAAGGCCGCGCATGAACTGGAACAGTGCTTCGGAGTTCTTCGCCATGGGGGGCTACGGCCTCTATGTGTGGGGTTCGTACGCCATGACGGCGGCCTTCATGCTCATCGAGCCGGTCTTGGCGATCCGCCGGCGCCGCCGGGCGTTGAGCGCAAACTGAATCGGCCTGGACGCTGAGGCAACAACGCTGGACGCGCTGGGCACATTGCAGCGCCCCGGGTGATCACACTGGGTCTGCGCCGATCAAGGCGCTGACCCAACCACCCGGAGATCCACATGCCCCTCGTTCCCCTGCTCGACGCCGCCGGTGCCGAGCCCGCCAGCCGCGCGCTGCTGGCCGAGATCCACGGTGCCGTCGGTGCCACCTCGTCGATGTTCAAGGCCGTCGCGCATTCGCCGGCTGCCTTGCAGAGCCTGTGGGCTTCGTTTCGCGCCCTGAACCGCGGCTTGTTGCCGCCCGCGCTGCGTGAGCAGATCGCGATCGCCGTCGCGCAGCGCAATGCCTGCGCCTACTGCTTGTCGGCGCACACGGCATTCGGCCGCAAGGCGGGGCTCGACGCCGAGGCCCTGGCAGACGCCCGGCATGGGCGGGCGCGTGATGGGCGAGCCGCCGCGGCGCTGGCCTTTGCGGGCGCGCTCGTCGAACGGCGGGGCCATGTGTCGCATGCCGACGTGCTGGCGCTGCGCGACGCCGGCTTCAGCGATGGTGAGCTGGTGGAGATCGTGGCGCTCGTCGGCCTCAATCTGTATGCCAACTGCGTGACGGTGGCCCTGCAGGTGCCGCTCGACTTTCCGCCCGTGCCGCCTCTGGGCGAGCGGGGCTGAACCGCTCAGTGCCCGGATGACTTGCCGTCGCCGCGCGACGGCGGAAAGAGCTCGTCGAAGAGATCGTCAGGCACGGTGTTCGGGCCGTCGTTCACGTCGACTCCGTTGAGCAAGTCGAAGGACGAACGCAGCCACCCGCCCGACGAGACCTCGGGCAGGTCCCTTTCCTTCTTGGGTTGTTCAACCGGTTTGGCCGGATCGACCCATTCACCCAAGGGCGCGTGATCCGAGATGCGCCACACGAGACGCTTGGGCTTGGGAGAGCCCTTGTGGCGAGACATTCGCGTTCCTTCCGAAACAGCTGGACTGAAAGCAATCGCGCGAGCGCGCGACCGACCAATCTAGGGCTTGAGAGGGGAGACGTACAGCGAATGCCCTGAGTACCGGAGCCACACAGAAGGTATTGAAAAAGTTGCAAGCGCGTGTGAGGAGCTCAGGCCCGGGCGGACCGGCGTGCGAGCGGTGCGGCGGTAGAACTTGCAGGGCGCCAAGGTGGCCGCCCGCCAGGGTGCGCGTGCCTCGACGTTGCCACCAGTTGATTCATGACGTGCCGGTGGAGGCGCAGGTGGTGGTGCTGCATGACGACTCGCATGCGCATGCGTTCGTCATATCGGCGCGGCGACGCCAATACGCCCACGCCGCGAAGCCCGTCAGCGCGGCCACGGGGAGCCCGATGCAGGCGATGGCCTCCAGCGGAACCCCAGCAAGCACGCCCGCCGTGCCGAGGCCGGCCAAACCTGCGCTGCCCAGCATGGGAACGAGGAGCGGCGCGCAACACGCCGCGCACGCGCCTATCAGTCCGGCAGCGGTCAAGGTCTTCTTCATGGTCAGTCCTTTGATGTTTACCCGAAGGGGTTCCGGAATAGAGTCACTCTAGGACCTCAAGTGACTTGAGATGCAAGGGCTGACGATGACATCCAATGAAACTGCAGCGATGGTGACAAGTTCCATCGGCGCGCTGGCCGAGCGCACGGGGCTCACGGTCCCCACGATCCGCTACTACGAGGAAATCGGGTTGATCCCGCCTGCGCAACGCAAGTCGAGCGGGCATCGCGTCTATGGCGCTGCCGCGCTGGAGGTGCTGACGTTCATCCGCAGTTGCCGTGACCACGGCTTTTCGATCGAGCAGGTTCGCGCGCTGTTGTCGCTGACGCAAGACGAAGAGCGCGATTGCGCCGAGGCGCGCGACATCGCCCAGCGCCACCTCGATGGCGTGCGCAACAAGCTGACCGAACTACGCGCGCTTGAACGCAGCCTTGCCCGCTTCGTCACGTCGTGCACAGCGGCATGTGTCGGCGGGCCCGCCCCGAAGTGCTCGATCCTGAAGGACCTTGGCCGCGCTGCCGCTGTCACGGGTGCGGCGCAATCCTGCTGCGGCGGGGCGGCGGCGAGTTAACTCAGCCGGTGGGCCGTCTCAGCGGGGTGCCGCTGGACTGCCCGTGGTCCCGCCGACAGGAATCGAACCTGTATTTGCCGCTTAGGAGGCGGCCGTTCTATCCATTGAACTACGGCGAGTGGGGCCGGATTATTACAGCCCCCCAAGTCGCTTCGCTCCTGCCCCCAAGGGGCGCCACCCATCGGGCCGGGGAACCCGTCCCTTGGGCGTGGTCCGAAGTGCACGGCGCTTCGCCCGTGCGCGAGCGCGCAGCGCGAGATCCATCAAGCCACGCCCGCGGAACCGGCTTTGCCGGGCCGCCAGGCGGCGCCCCCTGGGGGCAGGAGCGAAGCGACTGGGGGGCCTCTATTCCCACCGCCAAGTGCCGATCAGGTCGACGGAGCGGTCGAGACCCGATTGCAGGCGCATCACGAAGCGCTGGGCGATGCGGTAGGTGACCTGCAGGCTGCCGGTGCTGGTGTTGAGGTTCTGCTCGTAGGCCAGGTACACGCGCTTGGAGAGCTGCTTGCCGACCGAGACGACGGTCTCGTCGTTGTTGGTGCCGTCGCTCGACCGCACGGAGACGTCGTCGATGCCGAGCGCGCGGGTGATCGCTCCGGGGCCGCCGTCGTCGTCGCCGGCCAGGAGTGCGAACGCGGCGCGTTGCACCAGGGCGGCGTCGGAGCGGCCGAGTCCGTCGCTGGCGTGGCCGAGCATGAGCCACGAGAGCATTTCGTTGGTCGACATCACCGGCTGCGAGAACAGGCGCACACGCAGGTTGGCCAGCGTGCCGATGACGGTGACGCCGACGCGCACGTCAAGGTTGGGGCGCGTGGCTTCGATGTCGAGGTACATGTCGGTGGGCGCGCCATTGAAGGTGACGACGCCGCGGTCGATGACGAGCTTCTGGCCGTAGTTGGCGAAGGTGCCGTCGACCGCATTGACCTTGCCGTTGAGCGCCCACTTGCCGTTGGGCAGGCTGACCGCGAGTTCGCCGCGCAGTTTGGTGTCGATGCCCAGGCCGCGCATTCGCAGGTTGTCGCCCGCGTTGACGACCAGGTTGAGATCGACCTTGTCGAGCCCGGTGGAGCCCGGCGACGTCGGCTCTTCGGGCTGGTTGGTGCGGCCGACGACCGTGACGTCGTCACCGAGGCTGGGCGAGCTGAGCCGCATGAAGTCGACCAGGCCCTCGTCGACCACGAAGCGCCCCTTCGCGCGCGCGGTGCCTTGCTCGATCACGAGCTCGGCCTCGCCGCTGGTGACGATGCGCAGGTCGACACGGCCCAGGGCCTGGAACTTGTCGGCCACCAGCTTGAGGCGTGCACGCCAGGCATCGTCGAGCTGCGCATCGCCTTCGAGGCTGATGGAGCCGTCGCCGCCGCGCGCGGTGAACTTGTTGATTCGGGCGGTGTCGCCGCGCAGGGAGATGTCGACCTCGCCGTCGGTGATGCTCACGCCTTCGACGATGTTGCGTGCGCCGAGCCCGGTGCCGCGCAGCGCGCCGGTGTACTCGGGCGCGTTGACGCGGCCGCCGAAGCTCGCACTGAGGTTGAGCTTGCCGTCGAGCCGCCAGCCGGCGGGCACCCACGCGCCCCAGGTGCCGAGGCTGGCGACCTGGGCTTCGATCACGCCGTCGATCGGTGCATCGGGTGCAGGCCATGCCAGTTGCGGCGAGGTGCGCACCACGACCGCACCGCCGAGCACGCCGAGTTGCTGCCCGGCCAGGCCGGCGCTGAAACTCCACACGCCGTTCTGCGCGTTCAGGCCGATGCGCAGGTCGGTCAGGCCGAGTGCCTGGGTGCCGCTCTCTTCGGTGACGGTGAGGTCGCCACGGGTGCGTTCGAGCACGATGTCGGCACTGAAGGTGTCGGTCTGCCGGATGTTGACGCGGCCGGACACGCGCAGGTCGCCGCCCCAACCGAAGCTGGGTTGCAGTCGGCGCAGCAGCGGGGCCACGTCGAGCGGTTCGAGTTCGGCCTGCATGTCGAGCTGCTGGGTGCGCACGCCCTGGCCCGATTGCCAGTCGAGCTGGTTCCAGCGCAGGCCGGCGCCGAGGATGTTGGCGCTGCCCTCGTCCACGTCGACGCGCGGCGCATCGCCGCCGACGTACGCCACGCCCACGTCCTTGATGGCCAGCAGCGGTGCGGCGCTTTCGTCCGTGGTGCGCAGATCGAGCAGTTGCACGCGGCCCTTCCAGGCCAGCGGCGGCGTCGCCTGGTTGCCACGCGCGGGCGGCGCGAACACCCCACCGCTCACGCCGCCGCGCAGGTTCAGCGTGCCGAGCGTTCGCGTGGTCGGGGCCGACGCGGCCGGTGCGGGGGCACTGGTTGCCACGGTCTCGCGGGTGCGCGCGCCGGCCGGCTGAGAGGCCGGCGGTTTGGCGGCGGGCGAGTTGGGTGGCTTGACGGCCGGGCGTTGCCGCGCCTGCAGGTTCTCCATCCAGATGGGCGGCGCGGCCTTGAGCTCTCCGCGCACGAGCAGTTCATGTGCGGCTGGTGTGCCCGTCAGTGCGAGGCTGCTTGCGCCGAGCTGGCGTTTGCTCCAGGCGGCCTGGCCGATGTTGAGCAGCACGTCGAGCGGCGCATCGGGAGCGGTGCCTGCTTGCCAGCGCAGGTCCGCCTGTCCGACGCTCCACACGCCGGCGCGTACGTTGGCGAGCGTGGCCTTGCCGTTCGTGCTGACGGCCGGCCAGCGCCCGCGCAGCTCGGCGCTGGCGTTGATCTCGCCGGCCAGGCCGTCGAGCAGGGTGCGGGCCTGTTCGGGCGTCAGGAAGAGCTGCAGCAGGGGCGCCACGCGCCCGAGTACCGAGGCGTTGGCGGTGGCCGTCCAGCGGTCGGCGCTGCCGGTGGCGTCTGTGCCGACCAGACCCTCGAGCAGCATCTGGTTGCCGCCCAGGTCGAGTTCGGCGCGCGCGTTGAACGGGTCGCGCGGCGCGTTGTGGGCGAGCTTGACGCTGCCGTTGAGGGGCACGCCGGCGAGTTGCGTGTTGGCGATGTCGAGCGTGGTGTGGCCGCGCAGGCCCGCAAGATGCTGCGGCCAGCTGTTGATGGTGTGGCTGGGGGTTGTGAAGACCGTGTCGGGCAGCGTCAGGGCTGCATCGCCCGTGAGGTTGAGGCTGTACAGCCCTGCCTGCCAGCCCGCTCCGGGCCCGGCGGGGAACCAGGGCCGGGGGTCGAAGTCGGCCGTCTTCGCCTTGCCGGTGATCTGCCACGCCTCGCCCCGGCGCGTGGCCTCGCCCTTCAGCGTGGCATAGGTGCTGCCGGCGGCGAGCCGGATCTCTTTCACGTCGATGAGTTCTTCGGTCCCCTGGGCCTCGACGTGCACATGCGCGGCGCGCGCCGATTGGTCGAGCACGCCCTTGAGGTCGACGCGTGCATCGAAGATCGGCAGCACCTTGGCGTCGGGCGCCTGCATGAGTCGCCGCGCCGTCACGCTGATCGGGCCGCTCAGCGTCATGGCCGCGAGGTGTGGGTCGAGCAGGCTCGGGTGCAGGCTGCTCACCTGCGCGTCGAGTTTCAACTCGCCGCCTTCGAAGTGGCCTTGCGCCTTCAGCGTGCCGGCGTCCTTGTTGCCGTCGGACAGCACCATTTCGGCATTGCTCAGTTCGAACCTGCGCGCCGTGCCGGTGTGGGCTTGCAGATCGATCTGCAGGCTGCGCACGGGCAGGTGCTGCGCGTCCCACCGGCCCGGCTTGGCGTTGGTCAGGTGGGCGACGGCCGTCACGGCCCGGGGTGCGCCGCCCGGTTGGCTGGCCGCACCGCTTGCGGGCGTGATGCGCACGTCGCCGCTCAAGGCGGTGCGGGGGGCCTTCTCGATCAGCGCCGACAGGTCGAAGTTCTGAGTGGCCGCCTGCAGTTCGGGCAGGGGCCAGGCATCGGCCGGGGCGACGATGGCGTGCGCGTCGAGCGCCTGGCCCTGGCCGCGCAGTTCTGCCTTGGTTTCAAAGCGCGCTAGCGGGCCGTGCGCGCTGAGGTGGGCCTGCCAATCGGCCTGCCCCGTCTTCGCCCAGGTCGGCAGCAACCGGTCGGCGTCGGGGAGCGCGGGGCTGTCCTGGATGGCGTGCAGGTCGGCCTCCAGGGTCATGGGCGCGTCGGCGCCCAGCGTGGCACGGCCCGTGATGAACAGCGGCTCGAGCCGGGCGCTCAGGTCTTCGACGCGGTGGACCGTGCCCTGTTCAGCGCCGAGCGAGAGCTTGGCTTGCACGTCGCGCAAGGGCCGACCTTCCAGCCCGGGCAGGTGGACTTCGCCGGCACGCAAGTCATCGATGTGCAACTCGAGCGGCATGCGCAAGCTCGCCGGCAGCGTGCTTGGCTTGCCGTCGGTCGGTGTGGCATCGACGGCCGGCGTGACGGTGATCGTCACGCGCTCGGCGCTCAGGGCGTCGGCGCGCAGCGCCACCCAGGTCGCGGGATAGGGCGTGTAGCTCGCTCGCATGTTCTGCCAGCGCGGCTGATCGATCTCGATGCGCACGCCCGCCGCGGTAACGATGACCTGCCGCGCGCTCAGGTCACCCAGCAGCACGCCCTTCGGCTCGATCACCTGCACGCCGATGCCCGCGCTCGACAGGCGCGCGAGCACCCAGGCCGTGCCGCCCACCGTGCCGGCGGCCCACAACAGCAGCGAGACGGCGGCCGCGACCAGCGCAATAGCCACGACCGCGGTCGCCAGGCCGATCAGCGCGCGGCGCATGCGCCGCCGGGCGCGCAGCTGCGCGAGCGTGGGCGCCGGTGTTGGCTCGGGCTCGGCAGGCGTTGCCGCAGCCTCGTCCGAGGGGGGGAGGGACGGGTCGCTCATCAGAAGGCGATGCCCACGCTGAAATGCAGCCGGGTCTTGTGAACCTTCTCACCATACGCCACGTCGATGCGCAGCGGCCCGACCGGGCTGCGCCAGCGCACGCCCACGCCGTAGCCGAGCGCGAAGTCGAACTCGCTCCATTCGTCGGCCGCATTGCCGGCGTCGATGAAGGTCGCCCACCAGATCGACGGGTACTTGTCGCTCACTGGCCGGGCGATCTCCAGGCTGGTGGTCACGAGCTTGCGGCCGCTGACGAGCACGCCATCGCGCGTGGGGCCCAGGTCGCGGTAGCCGTAGCCGCGCACGGAGTCGTCGCCACCGGCGCGGAACAGCAGCGTGTCGGGGATGCCGACGCTGGGCTTGGCGAAGACCTCGGCGAGTTCGAGCCGAACCTGCGAGTAGAACTGCCCGGGCAGCGGCCAGTACAAGGTGTTGCGCGTGTACAGCCGCGTGAACGGGCCGTTGTCCTGGTCGTTCGACAGCGAGTAGCCTGCGGCGGCCTGGATGATCGTCGTCAGGCCCTTGGTGGGCAGCAGCACGCTGTCGAGTTCGCGCCAGGTCCAGTTGTAGTTGCCCGAGAAGGCGCGGTTGTTGTGTTCGCCCGTGGCGTTGGTGACCGTCACGTAGAGGTACTCGCCGTAGATCATGCGGTCGATGCGCTCGGTGACGAGCGAGCGGCCGGCCCGCGCATGCCACGAGAAGGTGGAGTCGACGTCGGTGTCGAGCCGGCTGACGCCGCCGGCCAGGAGCTTGCGGTACATCTCGTCGTTCGGGTCGCCCATCAGGTCGCCCTCCCACGAGCGCTCGGTGCGGCCCAGCTTCAGTTCGTTGCGGGCCTGGAAGGGGAAGCCGAACGGCCGGTGGTGCACGTACTCGAGGGTGAAGCGTTCACGCGTCGAATCGCTGTAGCCGACGCCCGCGATGGCTTCCTGCTGCTTCTTCTCTTTCACTCGCACGGTCACGGGCGTGGCGGCGGCCTTGGCCGGGTCGGGGTCGATCTCGACCGACACGCTGTCGTACAGGCCGATCTTGGTCAGGCGCTCCTGGTAGTCGAGCAGGCGCTTCTCGCTGTAGGGCGTGCCGTAGCTGAACTGCGCCAGGTTGCGCACGGAGGTTTCGCCGTAGTGGTTGACGCCTTCGATGCGCAGCTCGCCCAGGTGAAAGAGCGGACCGCTGTCGAGATGCACGTTCAGGGTGGCGCTGTTGTCGCGCACGTCGATGCGGGCGGCCGAGTCGGCCAGGCTGGCCACGGCGTAGCCTTCGGCACGCAGCAGCGCGAGCGCGCTGTTCTTGGCGCTGCGCCAGGCCGACTGGCTGAACGGCTTTTGCTCGGGCAGGGCCCAGCTCTCGTGCAGCCTGGCCATCAGCGCCTTGGCACCCGGGTCGCCGGCGTCGGCACGCTTGGCCAGCTCTCCCTCCACCGTGAGCTCCCAGTGATCGACGGTCACGTGCGGCCCGGTCTGCACATGCATCTCGATGAGCGGCGTGCTGTCCGCGGGGTCGCTGCGGTCGACGGTGACGGTGGCGTTGAAATACCCCTCGGTCTCCAGCAACTGCTTGGCCTGTGCGGGCGAGGCGTTGGTGAGCCGCACGAGCTCGGCGTCGGTGATGCCGCCTGCGTGCGGCGCGTTCTGGAAGCGCGAGAGATCGAGATTCTCGACCAGCAGTTTGCGCAGGTCGTCCGGCGCGTTCACGTTCAGGCGGTAGGAGATGCCGTCGGTCGGGCCCGAGGCGGCAGCGGCGGCGGCCGTGGCGGCTTCGCCGGACTCGTCGTCCTTCTTGAAGATCGCGCAGCCGCCCAGGCAAGCGGCCAGGGTCACCACCGCCAGCAGGCCCGGCAGGCGCCAGGCCGATGCCCGATGCCTCATTTGCTCAGCAGGCGCATGGCCCCTTCGAGGCCTTGGAGGGTGAGGGGGAACATTCGCTGGTTCATCAACTGCTGGATCACGGAGATGCTCTGGCGGTAGCCCCACACGCCTTGAGGCTCAGGGTTGATCCAGGCGAACTTGGGGAAGGCGTTGGTGAGCCGCTGCAGCCATTCGGCGCCGGCTTCCTCGTTGTTGTATTCGACGCTGCCGCCTGGCTGCAGGATCTCGTAGGGGCTCATGGTGGCGTCGCCCACGAAGATCAGCTTGTAGTCCTTGTTGTACTTGCGGATGACGTCCCAGGTGGAGAACTTCTCGCTGTAGCGGCGGCGATTGTTCTTCCACATGAAGTCGTACACGCAGTTGTGGAAGTAATAGAACTCCAGGTGCTTGAACTCGCTCTTGGTGGCCGAGAAGAGTTCTTCCACGCGGTGGATGTGTTCGTCCATCGTGCCGCCCACGTCCATCAGCAGCAGCACTTTCACCTTGTTGTGCCGCTCGGGGATCATCTTGATGTCGAGCATGCCGGCGTTGGCGGCGGTGCTGTGGATGGTGTCGTCGAGGTCGAGTTCGAGTTCGTTGCCCTCGCGCGCGAAGCGGCGCAGGCGGCGCAGTGCCACCTTGATGTTGCGCGTGCCGAGTTCGAGTTGGTCGTCGTAGTCTTTGAATTGGCGCTGGTCCCAGACCTTCACCGCGCTCTTGTTGCGGCTCTTGTCCTGCCCGATGCGAATGCCCTGCGGGTTGTAGCCGTAGGCGCCGAAGGGCGAGGTGCCGCCGGTGCCGATCATGCGGTTGCCGCCTTCGTGGCGTTCCTTCTGCTCCTCGAAGCGCTTCTTGAGCGTTTCCATCAACTCGTCCCAGCCCATCTTGTCGATGGCGGCCTTTTCTTCGGGGCTGAGTTCGAGCTCCATCTTCTTGCGCAGCCAGTCGAGCGGGATGTCCTGCGAGAAATCGGCCAGCATCTCGACGCCCTTGAAGTAGGCCGCGAAGGCGCGATCGAACTTGTCGAAGTTGGCTTCGTCCTTCACCAAGGCGGTGCGCGCGAGAAAGTAGAACTTGTCCACCGTCGGGCCCGCATCGTCGTCGATCACGCCTTCCTTGATCGCTTCGAGCAGGGTCAGGTATTCCTTGACCGAGACTTTGAGCTTGGCGGCGCGTAGGGTGTAGAAGAAGTCGATCAGCATGGGCCGGATTTTGAGGCATGGCGTCCGCCCGCGGGGAGCGCCAAGGCGACAAAGCTGAAAGGGCCAATGCTACGTGGCGGCTGGCGAGGCGGGTCTCCATGCCGCCGTGGCGCCGGCGAGGCATTTCATCGGCAGCCGGCCTCGCGCCGTGTGGCAGGCGTGTGTCCCGTGAGGAATCACCCGAATTCCGCCCCGCCATGCCCGGGAATGGGTGACATCCGGGCACGCTCCTCGCATCATGTCGCCCGGTATGGAAGCAAAGAAATTGGCATGGGCAGGGTGGGCGGCGGCGCTTTTGGCGCTGTCGAGCGCACCTGCGTGGGCTGACAACGCCTTGCCCGATTGCCCAGCCACGGCCTTCGGCGACGTGGCGCCCGCCTTGTTCTATCAAAAGATGGACGGCGCCTGCACCCTCGACAGTTCGCGCTGGAAGGTCGAAACGCCGCGCGTCAAGCCCACCGACCCCGGCCCGAGCCTGGTGGTGGCCGAATACAGCAGTCTGTCCTCCACAGAACTGGTTTCGGGGTTCGTCGGCTCCATGCGCCTGGACTGGGCTGGCGTGCGCCCCCCGGATGCCGATGGTGGCTTGCGCACGGCGCGCACGGCGCTGGCCTTCGGCGGCTCCATGCAGTTGCTCGACAGCCTGTCGCTTCAGACGAGCCTCGGGATGGAGTACACGTCCATCGAGCGCACCCGCGCCACCGTGACCAGCGTCTGGCAGCCCTTCCGCTCGGGGGTGCTGTTTGCCGAGTGGGCGGGGTCGGATGCCGGCACCGAATCGAGCCGCGTTGGCGGGCGGCTCTGGCTGGTGCCGCAGCGCTTCGCCGTGGATATCGCCGCTCGTCACCTGCCCGATGGCGCGGGCTGGGGCGACGAGCGCTTCGGGGTGGCCTTCAACTGGCCGTTCAAGTAAGCGTTATTGCGGTCTCGATGCGGGCGCTCTTCAGGGCGCCGCTTTCTTCTTCTTGGGCGAGCCGCGGCCCGAAGCCGGGTCGTGCCGCGCCAACCATGAGAAGAACTCCTCGTACCAAAGCTTCGAATTGCGTGGCTTCAGGATCCAGTGGTTTTCATCCGGGAACCACACCAGCCGCGCATCCACCTCGCGCGCCTTGAGCGTGTTGTAGTAGGCCAGACCCTGCTGGTCGGGCACGCGGTAGTCCAGTGCCCCATGAACCACCAGCGTCGGCGTGCCCATGTGCTTGGCGAACGCGTGCGGGCTTTGCGCGTGGATTCGCGAGAGATCGTCCCAGTACCAGCACCCCAGGTCCTTGGCGTGCCAGGAATAGGCGTCGTCGCTGAACATGGCGGTCCAGTCGAAGCAGCCGGCATGGCATACGTAGGCCTGGTAGCGACCGGGTTTCACATGGCCGTTCATCCAGGCCACCATGTAGCCGCCGTAGCTGCCGCCGGTGGCGAAGACTCGCCGGCGGTCGATCCAGGGCTTCTTGATCAGCCAGTCGGTGGCGGCTTCCACGTCCTGCAGTTCGAGCTCGCCCCAACGGTGGGTGATGCTGTCGAGGAAGGCGTAGCCGAAGCCGCTGGAGCCGTGGTAGTTGACGCAGGCGACCACGTAGCCCTGGGCCGCGAAGACCTGGTTGTTCCAGCGGTAGTGGAAAGTGTCTCCCGCGGCCGCATGCGGGCCGCCATGGATGACCTGCATCAGCGGGTACTTCTTCTTGGGATCGAAGTCGGGCGGGTAGATGAGCCACACCTGCACCAGGTCGCCCTGTGCGCCGGTGACCTCGACGGCCTCATGTCGGCTGAGCCGGAACTGCCTGAGGCGCTCGTCGTTGAAGCTCTCCAGGCGCACCGCCGCGTTTGCGCCGCGTTGTGCATGGACCCGTACGGGGTGCGCCATGGCATCGGCAGCCGTCACGAGCGTGTCGCCCTGCAGATCGAACTGGTGCACCCAGCCGCCCCGTGCGGCAATTTCGGGTGTGCCGCCCTCGGTATCGAATCGATAGAGGTGGCGGCGGCCCTGGTCCTCGGCGCAGAAGTAGATCGCCCGGCCGCTCTCGTCCCAGCGCAAAGGCGTGTTGACTTCATGGTCCCACTCGGCGCTGAGCACCCGGTGGCGGCCGCCGCGCTCCAGCACGGCCAGTTGGTGGTGCATGGTGTGCCGCCTGCCCTGGTGCGCCGTCACGAAGGCGATGCGCTTGCCGTCGGGGCTGTAGCGCGGGGCTTCGCAGTTCCAGTCCTTGTCGCGCACGAGCAGCTGAACCGTGCCGTGGCGCAGGTTGAGTTCCGCGATGGCCTTGCAGTGGTCGATGCGTCGCACGGCGTTGGGATCGGTGGCGAAGGCGATGTGCTTGCCGTCGGGCGCGATGTCGAACGCATCGGCGTCGGGATCGCAGCGCGTCAGCTCGTGGCTCGTTCCCTCGAAGAGATCTTGGATGCGGCCGCTCGCCACGTCGAGCACATGCAGATGCGGCACGCGGCCCATGGGCAGGTTGCTGTCCCAGTAGCGGTACTGCGCTTCGCTGGTGACGTAGGCCGTCTCCTTGCGCTCCTTGAAGGCCCGGTGGCGCTTGTTCTGAGCGGCCGCTCCCTTCACGTCGGGCCAGACCCACGCCACGAAGGCAATGCGCTTGCCATCGGGGAACCACTTGAACGCCTCGATGCCGGGCGCGAAATGGCTCACACGCTGCGCCTCGCCGCCGTCGGGAGCGATGACGTACAGCTGCGGGGTCTCGTCCTTCTTGCCCTCTTGCTCGCGCCTGGCGATGAAGGCGAGCCGGTCACCGCGCGGCGACCACGCAGGCTGCCCGTCCTTCGGGCCACAGCTCGTCAGCCGTCGTGGCTCGCCGCCGAAGGTGGAGAGCAGCCACAAGCTGCTGTGGCCCTTGTTGTCTTCCATCGAGTAGCTCGTCACCGAGCACACGGCCTGGGCGCCATCGGGCGAGAGCGCGAGGCCGCCGATGCGATCGAACTGCCAGAGATCGTCGATGCCGAGGTGTTTGCGTTTGGCCATGGTCGTCTCGATTCCTTCGACGGGGCAGGGCGGGGCGCCCATGAAAAAAGCCGCTCAGCGCGGCTTTTGGAGTTGGTACTGCAGGTGGGCCTTGACCTCGGGCCATTCGCCCGCGGTCAGGCTGTACATCACCGTGTCGCGCACGGTGCCGTCGCGGCGCAGGGCGTGGTGGCGCAGCACGCCATCTAGCCGGGCGCCCAGGCGTTCGATCGCGCGCTGGCTCGCGAAGTTGTAGTTGTCGGTGCGCCAGCCCACGAGCCTGGCGCCGAGCGTCTCGAACGCATGCGTCATCAGCATCAGCTTGGCGGTGGTGTTGACGTGGCTCCGCTGAACGCTCTTCGAGTACCAAGTGTAGCCGATCTCCAGCCGCTCGACCGCGGGCACGATGTCGTGGTAGCTGCTGCAGCCGATGACGCGGCTGCTGGGTTTGTCGATGACGGCAAACGCCAGCCGGTGGCCTTGCGAGAAACCCTTGAGCGCGGTCTCGATGTAGGCCACGGTTTCGTGCGGCGCTGGCACCGAGGTGATGCGCAGTGTCCAGAGTTCGCCGTCGGCGGCAGCGGCCAGCAGGCCCTGCAGATGGCTGCGTGCCAGGGGTTCGAGGCGAAGGCGCTCGCTTTCCAGGGTGACGGGCGCCACCGGCTCCATATCAGCGGTTGTGCCGTTGCATGAAGACGAGCTTCTCGAACAGCGACACGTCTTGCTCGTTCTTGAGCAACGCGCCGACGAGGGGCGGCACCGAGACCTTGTCGTCCTTGCTCTGCAGCACTTCGAGCGGGATCTCTTCGGCCACGAGCAGCTTCAGCCAGTCGAGCAGTTCGGAGGTCGACGGCTTCTTCTTCAGGCCGGGCAGGTTGCGCACGTCGTAGAAGTTCTTCAGCGCGGCCGACAGAAGTTCCTTGCGCAGGTTCGGGAAGTGCACCTCCACGATCTTGCTCATGGTGTCGGCGTCGGGGAACTTGATGTAGTGGAAGAAGCAGCGGCGCAGGAAGGCATCCGGCAGCTCCTTCTCGTTGTTCGAGGTGATGAACACCAGCGGGCGGTGCACGGCCTTGATGAGTTCGCGTGTCTCGTACACGTAGAACTCCATGCGGTCGATCTCGCGCAGCAGGTCGTTCGGGAACTCGATGTCGGCCTTGTCGATCTCGTCGATCAGCAGCACCACCGGCTTGTCGGCGGTGAAGGCCTGCCACAGCACGCCCTTGACGATGTAGTTGTGGATGTCCTTGACGCGCTCGTCGCCGAGCTGGCTGTCGCGCAACCGGCTCACCGCGTCGTATTCGTACAGGCCTTGCTGCGCCTTGGTGGTCGACTTGATGTGCCACTGCAGAAGGGGCATGCCCAGGGCCTGGGCGACCTCTTCGGCCAGCATCGTCTTGCCGGTGCCAGGCTCACCCTTGATGAGCAGCGGGCGCTTCAGCGTGGCCGCCGCATTCACCGCCAGCATCAGGTCATCGGTGGCGACATAGTTCTCGGAGCCTGTGAATTTCATACGGCGGTGCTAGGTGAAAGGGTGACGGGCCAGTATATAAGCGCCCTTTCCCCTGGCGCTGTCTGCTGCATGACACCGCCCGGGATGCCATAGAGCCCCGCCATGCCTTCCATATAATCCGCGGTTACTTCGAAGACCCGCCCCGCAGGAACATGAAACAACTGCTCTCCACGATCCTCGCCCTGGCTGCACTCGGCAGCGCCACCGTCAGCGCCCAGGCGCAGGATGTCAAAGCCAGCCCGCAGGCAGGTGAAAAGAAGGCGGCCATGTGCATCGGCTGCCACGGCATTCCGGGCTACCAGGCCAGCTTTCCGGAGATCCACAAGGTCCCGATGATCGCGGGCCAGGGCGCGAAGTACATCGCCTCGGCGTTGCACGCCTACCAGAAGGGCGACCGCAAGCACCCGACCATGAAGGCCATTGCCGGCTCGCTGACCGACCAGGACATCGCCGACGTCGCCGCGTTCTACGAACAGCAAGGCGGCAAGGCCGACTCGGCCAAACCCGCGGCTGTCCAGCCGAACGCCGCGGTCGCCAAGCTGCTGGAGCAAGGCAAGTGCAGCTCCTGCCACGGTGCGGACTTCAACACCCCCATCGATGGCACGTACCCCAAGCTGGCCGGTCAGCACGGTGATTACCTGTTCGTGGCGCTCAAGTCCTACCAGACCGCACACAACCCGCAGGTCGGCCGCTCCAACGCCATCATGGCGGCAAGCGCGCAGCCGTTCACGCATGCGCAGCTCAAGCAGCTCGCACAGTACCTGTCGACGCTGCCGAGCGACCTGCACACGGTGCCGCAATCGCGCTTCCGCTGACCGCCAGGTCAGGGCCACCAGTCAGGGCCCACTTCACAGCAAACGCCGCTCCCACCGAGCGGCGTTTTTGTTTGCGCGTGGCGGTCAAGTTTGGCGGCCGGGTGTCGATACCTCTCTGAGCGGCGCGCTCCTCTGCGTGCCGGGTACGCCCCACCGAACCATGCTGAAGAAGATCCCTATCCAACAGCTGCGCCTGGGCATGCATTTGCATGCGCTGGAAGGCTCGTGGCTCGACCACCCCTTCTGGAAGACCAAGTTCGTGCTCGACGACCCGGCCGACCTGGAAAAGCTGCGCACCAGCGCCGTCACGGCCTGCGTGATCGATGTCAGCAAGGGGCTCGACGTGCAGGCAGAACCGACCGCCGTAAGCCCCAAGCCAGAGCCGCCAGCGCCGCCGCCCGCCCCCGTGGCGCCGCCTGCCGTCCCCGCGATCATCAGCACCGAAGCCACAAGCATGTCGGGGGAGGTCAAACGCGCCGCTGCGGTGATGTCCAAGTCGAAGCAGGCCGTGATGGCCTTGTTTTCCGAAGCCCGCATGGGCAACGCCATTGATGCGCAGGCCTGCCTGCCGCTGGTCGACGAGATCGCCGGCTCGGTCTACCGCAACCCGGGTGCGCTGGTCAGCCTGGCGCGACTGAAGACACACGACGACTACACCTACATGCACTCGGTGGCTGTGTGCGCGCTGATGGTGTCGCTGGCGCGCCAACTCGGCCTGGACGAGGCCCGCACGCGTGAGGCCGGCCTGGCGGGCCTGCTGCATGACCTGGGCAAGGCCATGATGCCCACCGAGGTGCTGAACAAGCCGGCGAAGCTCACCGACGACGAGTTCAAGATCATGAAGTCGCACCCGACCTGCGGCTACGAGATGCTGCTCGAAGGCGGCACGGCGACGGCCGGCGCGCTCGACGTCTGCCTGCACCACCACGAAAAGATGGACGGCAGCGGCTACCCCCACGGCCTGCGCGGGGACGAGATCTCGCTGCTGGCCAAGATGGGCGCGGTGTGCGACGTGTACGACGCCATCACCTCGGACCGCCCCTACAAGAACGGGTGGGACCCGGCCGAATCGATTCGCAAGATGGCCGAATGGCGTGGCTCGCACTTCGACGACGTCGTGTTTCAGGCCTTCGTGAAGAGTGTCGGCATCTACCCGATCGGCTCGCTGGTGCGCATGCAGTCCGGCCGCCTGGCGGTGGTGTGCGAGCAGAACGCGGCTTCGCTGGTGGCGCCGAAGGTGAAGGTGTTCTTCTCCACCCGATCGCAATTGCACATCACGCCCGAGTTGCTCGACCTGTCGAGCAGCCTGTGCGTCGACCGCATTGCCGCGCGCGAGTCGAACGCGCAATGGAAGTTCACCCACCTCGAAGAGCTGTGGGCTGGCGCAGACGCGCCCAAGCGCACGGGCGTCACCGCCTGATTGGCCGCCTTAGGGCAACGCTGAACAAGTCCCTCGCAGCCGCCGCATCCTTGATTTCGGCGGTCTGCGGCGCTGCAAATGCTCGCGATACCTACGGGTATCGCTGTGCTTTGCGCCTTGCAGCCCATCCGAACTCAAGGCGCGGCAATCTGCGGGGACTCATTCAGCGTCGCCTTAGGCGCCCTCCAGCCCGGCCAGGTCATCGAGGATCGGGCAGTCGGGCCGCGAGTCGCCCTGGCAGCAATCGGCCAGTTGCGCGAGCGTGCGCTGCATGGCCTGCATCTCGTCGATGCGTCTTTGCAGTTCGGCCACGTGCGCGCTGGCGATGCGCTTCACGTCGGCGCTTGCGCGGCGCCGGTTGCGCCACAGGCCGAGCAGGGCTTCGATCTCTTTCATGTTGAAGCCCAGGTCGCGTGCGCGGCGGATGAAACGCAGCGTGTGCACGCTGGCCTCGTCGTAGAGCCGGTAGCCGGCCTCGGTGCGCGGCACCTTGGGCAGCAGGCCGAGCCCCTCATAGTGCCGGATCATCTTGGCCGAGACCGCCGACAGCTTCGAGGCTTCACCGATGTTCATCGCGGGTCTCCGTGGGTTGCCAGCGTTTGAGCAGCAAGGCGTTGGCGACGACGCTCACGCTCGACAAGGCCATCGCCGCACCCGCCACGACCGGGCTCAGCCAGCCGAGTGCCGCAAGCGGGATGCCGATCACGTTGTAGATGAAGGCCCAGAACAGGTTCTGGCGGATCTTGGCGCTGGTGCGTCGCGAGATATCGATCGCGGCCGACACGAGTGACAGGTCGCCGCGCATCAACGTGATGCCGGCGGTGGCCATGGCCACATCGGTGCCCGTGCTCATGGCGATGCCCACGTCGGCGGCGGCCAGGGCCGGCGCATCGTTGACACCGTCGCCCACCATGGCCACTTTCGCCGTTGCCGGCAGGCCTTGGCGCAGTGCGGCGATCACACCGGCCTTGTCACCGGGCAGCACCTCGGCGTGGACTTCTGCGATACCCAACCGGGCCGCCACGGCGTGCGCGCTGCCCGCGTTGTCACCGCTGACGAGCACACTGCGCACGCCTTGCTGGGCGAGCAGGCGCACGGCGTCGGCTGCCTCGGGTTTGACTTCGTCACCGAAGGCGAGCAAGCCGAGCAGCGTGGGCGGGGCGTCGGTGCGTGCCACCCACGACACGGTCCTGCCCTGCGCCTGCATGTCGCGCGCGGCCGGGGCGAGCGGCGCGGTGTCGATGCCGAGCTCGCTCATCCACCGACTACTGCCCAGTGCCAGCCGTTCGTCGCCCACCATGCCTTGCACGCCGCGCCCGGCAACGGCCTGGAGCTGCTGCGCGGGTGGGGCGGCACCGGCCACGAGCAGCACCGCGCGCGCCAACGGGTGTTCGCTGCCCGATTGCAGCGCGGCGGCGCGCGTGAGCAGGTCACTCTTGGCGATGCCGTAAGGGATGGCGTCGATGAGCACCGGCTGACCGCGCGTGAGCGTCCCGGTCTTGTCGAAAGCCATGACCTTGACCTCTCGCAACGCCTCGAGGGTCATGGCGTCCTGGATGAGGATGCCGTGGCGCGCCGCCGCTCCCGTGCCCACCATGATGGCGGCCGGCGTGGCCAGCCCGAGCGCGCAAGGGCAGGCGATCACCAGCACGGCCACGGCGTGCAACACGGCCGTCGGGGCATCGCCTTGCAGCCACCACCAGCCCGCAAAGGTGGCCACGGCCACCAGCATGACCGCGGGCACGAAGACCGCGCTCACCTTGTCCACCAGTTGCTGGATGGGTGCCTTGCGCGCCTGCGCCGACTCGACCAGGCGCACGATGCGCGCCAGCGCCGATTCCGCGCCGACGGCGGTGGTGCGCAGCACCAGCAGGCCCTCGGCGTTGATCGCGCCTCCGGTGACACGGCTGCCCGGGCCCTTGGCCACAGGCAGGTTTTCGCCGGTGAGAAGCGATTCATCCATGTGGCTCTCGCCTTCGAGAACGCTGCCATCCACCGGCGCTCGCTCGCCCGGGCGCAGCACGACTTCGTCGTCCACACGCACCTGGGCCAGAGGCACGGTCTCCTCGACCCCGTTGCGGCGAACGCGGGCGTTCTCGGGGCGCAGCGCCTGCAAGGCGCGCAGCGCTTCGGTGGTCTGGCGCTTGGCGCGCGCTTCGAGCCATTTGCCCAGGCGCACCAGCGTGATGACCACCGCGGACGATTCGAAGTAGAGCGGCAGTTCAGACGATGCGCCATGCCACATCTGCCACAGGTGCCACGCGCTCAGCGCGTAGGCAGCGCTCGTGCCCAGGGCGACGAGAACGTCCATGCTGGCGCTGCCCGAGCGCAGCGATTTCACGGAGGCCACATAAAAGCGCGCACCCAGCCAGAACTGCACTGGTGTGGCGAGCAGCAGTTGCAACCAGCCAGGCAGCATCCAGTGCTGGCCGAAGGCATCTCCGATCATCGGCAACACCAACGGGGCCGACAGCAGTGCGCCGGCGATCACGGGCCAACCCTCGCGGGCGGGCGGTGGGGGCGGGGCGCTCGCCTCGCGGGCGGTGTAGCCGGCGCGCGAAACGGCCGCCAGCAGGTCGGAGGTGGGGCCGCCGTTTCGCTCGCGCACGACCGTGGCCTCTTCGGTGGCGAGGTTGACGCTGACCGACTGCACGCCGGGCACGCGCGACAAGGCCTTCTCGACGTGGCTCGCGCACGACGCGCAGGTCATGCCTTCGATGGGCAACTGCAAGGTGAGGGTGGGGGATGCCATGCGGTGCAGCTTAGACCTTGCCATCATGGGAGGGTCAATCGCCTTGAAAGACCCGCGCCACGACCTTGACATCATGGCAAGGTGCAAGCTGGCAGCCTCGTTGCACGCACCCGGACCTCACCATGATCGAACTGACGCTCCCCACCATGAACTGCAACAACTGCGCGCGTGCCGTCACCGAGGCCGTGCGCCGGCTCGACAGCCAGGCGCAGCTGAGTTTCGACCTGCCCAAGCACCAGGTGCGAATCGAATCGACTTGCAGCGCCGACGAATTGCGCCGGGCCCTGGCCGAAGAGGGTTACGACGCGGCCCCATAAACTCCTCGCGTTTCCCCTTTACCTGCTGGAGCGCGCATGACACGCAGCCTGTCGTCGATTCTTTGCATTGCCGCCGCCCTTGCCGCCATTTCGGGCGGCCCGGCCTCGGCCCAGACCCTGCGCTGGGCAACCCAGGGCGACGCGCAGACCATGGACCCGTATTCGCAGAACGAGATCCTGACCAACGCCATGAACGGGCAGGTCTACGAAACGCTCGTCAGCCGCGGCAAGACCATGGTTCTCGAACCGACGTTGGCCACCGAGTGGCAGCAGCTCAGCCCCACGCAGTGGCGCTTCAAGCTACGGCCGAACGTGAAGTTCCATGACGGCAGCGCGTTCAGCGCCGACGACGTGCTCTTCTCGTTGCAGCGGGCGCGCGATTCGGGATCCGACATCAGCGTGTACGCCAATGCCGTGGGCACGCCCAGGAAGATCGACAACCTGACGGTCGAGTTCACGCTCGCGAGCGTCAACCCGATCTTCATGCAGCACATCAGCCTCTTGCCCATCATGAGCCGCGCCTGGGCCGAGAAGAACAAGGCCACCAAGCCGCTCGACTTCAAGAACAAGGAAGAGGGCTACGCATCGTTCCACGCCAACGGCACGGGGCCCTACGTGCTGGTCTCGCGCCAGCCTGACGTGAAGACCGTCTACAAGCGCAATGCCGCTTGGTGGGGCAAGTTCGAGGGCAACGTGCAAGAGGTGGTCTACACGCCGATCAAGAACGACGCCACGCGCGTGGCGGCGCTGATCTCCGGTGAGATCGATCTCATCCTCGACCCGGCACCGCAAGACCTGCCGCGCCTGCGCAACACCGCCGGCCTGAAGGTCATCGACGGGCCCGAGAACCGCATTGTCTTCATCGGCATGGACCAGTCGCGTGATGAACTGCTCTACAGCAGCGTCAAAGGCAAGAACCCCTTCAAGGACCAGCGCGTGCGCCAGGCGCTGTACCAGGCGGTCGACATCGAGACGATGAAGACCAAGCTGATGCGCGGGCAGTCGGTGCCCACGGGCGGCATCACGCCCTCGCCGCTGGGCGCCTTCAACGACCTCGCCCTCGAAAAGCGCCTGCCCTATGACCTGGCTGCGGCCAAGAAGCTCATGGCCGACGCCGGTTACGCGCAGGGCTTCGAGGTGACGCTCGATTGCCCGAACAACCGCTACATCAACGACGAAGAGATCTGCCAGACGCTGGCCGCCATGTGGGCGCGACTAGCTGTCAAGGTGCGCGTCAACGCGATGCCGCGTGCGACCTACTTCCCCAAGGTGCAGAAGTACGACACCTCGATGTACATGCTGGGCTGGGGCGGTGCCATCACCGATGCCGAGACCATCTTCACGCCGGTGCTGCGTGGGCGTGGTGAAGGCGGCGTGGGGTCGTGGAACTTCGGTGGGGCCAGGGACGAGAAGTTCGAGGAACTGGCGGCCGCGTCGAGCAAGGAAGCCGACCCGAAGAAGCGTGAAGAGATCATCAAGGCGGCGCTGAAACGGCACAACGAGCTGGTGCTCAACATCCCGCTGCACCGCCAGATGACTCCCTGGGCCGCACGGGCGAATGTGTCGGCGGTGCATCGGCCGGACAACTGGCTCGAGTGGCGCTGGATCAGCGTGAAGTAGGCCCCCAGTCGCTTCGCTCCTGACCCCGAGGGGCGCCACCCAGCGGCCCGGCCGAGCCGGCTCCGCGGGCGATGCTTGATGGAAACCTTGCTTCGCTGGATTGTCAGCGTGTGGCCCTTCGGCGCACGCAATCGATGTACTTGTGTCCGTCGGGCGGCAGCCCGCTGCGCTGAGACTCCCACATCATCTCGCCCAGGCACTCCATCACCTCGTGGTGAGCGTCGTGGGCCGACCCGCGTTTGGCGGCCAGCAACGCGTAGGCCTGCTTGATGCCACGCGGCTGATCGATGCTCACCTGCTCGCTGATCGACAGGTGCATCGACAAGTGCAGGAAGGGGTTCGTGCGACCGGCTTCGACGTCGTACACGGCTGCGAGCGCCGAGTCGAGGTCGTCGAGCTCCGCGTGGTACTCGGGGTGCTCGTCGATCCAGTCGGCGGCCACCGTTTCCATCGGCGTGAGCGGCAGGTTCTCGCGGCGCTTGCGGCGGGTTTCGCAGAAGAAGCGGCGGACGTCGTGTTGAGAGGGCGCGAACATCGGAGAATTGTCGTCCCTTGCGCAGGCCGGTGCCCAGCCCGGCCCATTTGATGATCACCGATCCGTGGTTCTATGCCGCTGCCATCCCGGCGGTGCTGATGATGGGCCTGGCCAAGAGCGGCTTCGGTGCCGGCTTCGGCCCCCTGGCCACACCTTTGATGGCGCTGGCGATCCCGGTGCCCGAGGCCGCGGCGATCATGCTGCCGCTGCTGCTGGTGATGGATGCGGTGGGGGTCAAGTCGCTCTACAAGCTGCGTGATCGCGCCCTGCTGCGCTTCCTGCTGCCGACTGGGCTGCTGGGCGTGCTCGTCGGCTTTCTGACCTTCGGCGTGCTCTCGACCAAGATGGTGTCGGGCATCGTGGGCGGCTTGACGCTGCTCTTTCTGGCGCAGCGCATGCTGTTCCCACCGCGCGCCGACAGCCCGCCGCCCCCGCGCTGGCTCGGTCGCGTGCTGAGCGTGGCGTCGGGGTTCACGAGCTTCGTGTCGCATGCCGGTGGGCCCCCCTTGAGTGCCTACGTGCTGCCGCTGCGCCTGCCGCCGATCACGTTCACCGCGACGTCGGCGATCTTCTTTGCGGCGGTGAACCTGTCAAAGGTGGCGCCCTATGCATGGCTTGGCCTGATCGACCTGCGCAACATGAGCACGGCGCTGGTGTTGATGCCGCTTGCGCCGGTGGGTGTGTGGATCGGCGTGAAGCTCGTGCCGCACATCCCGCAGCAGCTGTTCTACAAACTGGTCTATGCCGGGATGTTTCTCACAGGTGTCAAGCTCCTCTGGGACGCGCTGATTTAAACGAGCGTGCGAAAATCAAAGCTTCGCATTGCATTTCACTGATCCGAGGTACCACCATGCCGACTCGCAGCTTTCTGATGACCGCCGAAAACTACATGGGGGCCGGTTGCCTGGCCGACGCCATGTCTGTCGTGCAGTCGCGCGGCTTCAAGCACGCGCTGATCGTGACCGACGCACCGCTCACTGCGCTGGGCGTCACCGAGAAGGTTGCCGCGCTGCTGCGCGAGCGGAACATGTCGGTCTCGGTGTTCGATGGCGTGAAGCCGAACCCGACCGTGTCGAATGTCGAAGCAGGGCTCGCCGTTCTCAAGGAAGCGGGTGCTGACTGCATCATCTCGCTCGGCGGTGGTTCGCCGCACGACTGCGCCAAGGTCATCGCCGTGCTGGCCACCAACGGTGGCGCCGTGATGGACTATCGCGGTGCCGACAAGGTCAAGAAGGCGCCGCTCGCGCTGATCGCGATCAACACCACGGCGGGCACCGCCAGCGAGATCACGCGCTTTGCGGTGATCACCGAAGAGACCAAGCACCTCAAGATGAACATCGTTGACCGTCAGCTCGCCCCGCTGATCTCGGTCAACGACCCCGAGCTCATGCTCGGCATGCCCGCTTCTCTGACGGCCGCAACGGGCATGGACGCGCTGACGCACGCGGTCGAGGCTTACGTATCCAGGATGGCTACGCCGGTCACCGACGCATGCGGCCTGCATGCCATCAAGCTGATCGGCAAGTACCTGGTGCGCGCCGTGACCAACGGCAAGGACGACATCGAGGCACGCGAGAACATGACGGCCGCGCAGTTCCTGGCCGGCATGGCGTTCAACAACGCCTTCCTGGGCTATGTGCACGCCATGGCGCACCAGCTTGGTGGCCAGTACAACCTGCCGCACGGCGTGTGCAATGCGCTGCTGCTGCCGCACGTCGAAGCCGCCAACGTGAGCGCCTGCGCACCGCGCCTGGCGGATGTGGCGCGCGCGATTGGTGTCGACACCGCCGGCATGAGCGACGAAGCTGCAGCACAAGCCGCCGTCAAGGCGATGCACGACCTGGCACGCGCCGTAGGCATCCCCGCCAAGTTGTCAGAGCTGGGCGTGAAGCGCGAAGACATCCCGCTGATGGCAGCGAACGCCATGAAGGACGGCTCGGGTGCAACCAACCCGCGCAAGCTGACTCAGCAAGACGTCGAAGCGATCTTCGAAGCTGCGTATTGAGCATTGGATAAAGAGGCGCACACCGGCGCGCGCCGGTGCGCGTCGGTACAAGGCGCCTCAGGCCCGCAACACGCGCGGGCTTCTGATGGCGAAATAGAACCACTCGTTGCCCGGGAGGGCCGCGGGGTTCGGGAACACGATGAACCCATCGGCCGGAGCACGCAGCTCCGTGCCATCGGCCCGCGTGCCGATCAGGTCCCCGGCGCGCAGCGGGTCGTAGCTGGCCCATGGCCTCGCGAATCGATCGCGCGGGTCGTGCAGGTCGGTCACCTCGGCCAGGCGCAGGAATTCGATGTCGGTTCGCGCGGGCGGCGCCGCCTCTTCGACCAGCCCCAGCTGCGCCAGCGTGTGGCGGATGGCGCGGTAGCCCACCTCGGGTGCCTGCGGGTCCTGGTGCTGGCCGCATTCCAGCGTGATCGCGTAGCCGCCGCGGCTTCGCATGTACTCGGTGGTGCCCACGCCGTAGCTCGGGTCGGTGCTCAGCATCTGCGCGCGGTCGGCCGGTGTGCTGCGTTTGAGGCGGCTCGCGACGCCGGCAGCGTAGGTGTCGAGCCAGCCCTCGACGATGCGCCGCGGGCCCAGGCGCAGCGCCAGGGCTTCCTCCTCGGCCGCGTGGGCGAAGGGCTCCAGCGTGCCCTGGTTGTCCGCAGGGCCGATCATCGCGAAGGGCTGGCCGGCGGTGTGGAACGAGTGCAGATCGAGCAGTACGTCATGCTCGGTGAGTAGCGGGCACAGCACGTTGGCGATGCAGTCTTCGTAGTCCTGCGGCGCAACGTTCGGGCGCAGGTTGCGGTTGAGGTTGCGGTCACCCGCCCGCTGTGCACGCTGATAGGCGAGCGGGTTGGTTATCGGCACGAAGGTGATGGTGCCGCGTGCGATCTGCAATTCGCCGCTGTCGAGTTCTCCGAGCACGCGCTCGATCGCGCGGGTGCCGCAGGTCTCGTTGCCATGCACCGCGCCCAGCACGATCAGGCGCCGGCCCGGTTGCAGGGCCCGGAAGGAGTGAGTGCGAAGGAGTGCAGTGGTCATCTTGTCGACTTGTCTGTGCCGGGGGCCGCGTCTGTCGCCGCCTCTGTCTCGGCGGACTCGCCCAGCCACCCGGCGCGGCGCAGTTGCGCCCTCGCATCGGCCCTCTCCTTGGCCCACAGTTGCTCCAGCTGGATTCGGCCTTGCTTTGCCACCGCAATGAACTTGGCTTCGTCCTTTCGGTGCAGCCTCATCTCTTCGAGCAGATGGATGTTGTGAAGGCGAAAGCGCAGCGCCAGGTTGCGCGACTGGTGTCGCTCCCAGCCCAGTGACTCCAGCACGCTGCGGCCGCTCATCAATGCGGAGTCGAGCGTCTCGCGTTCGATCATGGTCACACCGCGATCGCGCAGACCGTAGTAGTGCGTCACGTTGCGCGCACGCGCGACGACGGTGAGCTGCGGGAAGTGCTCGTTCACCACGTCGACGAGCTTGAGGCTTTGCTCGATGTCATCGATGGCGACGACGATGAGTCGTGCATTGCCTGCACCGGCCTTGCGCAGCAGGTCGAGCCTTGTCGCGTCGCCATAGAACGCGGGCCAGCCGAAGCGTCGCAGGCTTTCGACCTGCTCGGCGTCATGTTCGAGCACGGTGGCGTCGATGCCATTGGCAAACAGCAGGCGCCCGACGATCTGGCCATAGCGGCCGAAGCCGGCAATGATCACCGGCGCCTCCTGCTGTTCGTTCAGTTCTTCCACGGCGGCTGGCTTTCGCTGCGCGAGCCGAGGTATCCACCATTTGTCTGCGGCCACCAGCAGCAAGGGCGTCAGCAGCATCGAGACGGCCACGGCCGCCAGCAGCACCGACGAGGTGGGTGCATCGATCGCACCGGCCAGCGCGGCAGTCTGGAACACGACAAAGCCGAACTCGCCGCCCTGCGCGAGCAAGATGATGAACACCGGCCGCTCCGGCTTGGGCAGCGGCATGGCGCGGCCCATGCCCCACAACACGGCGGCCTTGAGTGCCAGGAAGGCCACCACGATCGCTGCGATGAGCAGCGGCTCCTGGCGCACCACATCGAAGTCGATGCTCATGCCGACTGCAATGAAGAAGAGGCCGAGCAGCAGGCCCTTGAAGGGCTCGATGTCGGTCTCCAGCTCCCGGCGGTATTCGCTCTCGGCCAGCAGCACGCCGGCGAGGAAGGCGCCGAGCGCCATCGACAACCCGACCGCCTGCATGAGTGCGGCGGTGGCGACGACAAGCAGCAGCGCCGCCGCCGTGAAGATCTCTGGCGTGTCGCTGCGTGCGATCCAGCGCAAGGCCGGGCGCAGGAGCAGGCGCCCGCCGAGCACGATGCCGGCGATCACCGCGACATCCTTCGCGGCGATCAGCCACACGTTGCCCTCGACCTGATCGCCGCCCAGGGCCAGCAAGGGCACGAGCGCCAGGATCGGAATGGCCGCGATGTCTTGCAGCAGTGCCACGCTGAGCAGGCTCTGCCCGCTGGTGGTGGCCATCTGGTTGCGTTCGGCCAGCACGCCCAGGCCGATGGCCGTCGACGACATCGCGAGCCCCAACGCCGCCACGAGCGCGACGCGCCAAGGCACACCCACCGCGACGGCGAGCGCCAGCAACAGTGCCGCTGAGCCCAGAAGCTGCACGCTGCCCCAGCCGAAGATGGGCTTGCGCATCGCCCACAGCCGGCGCGGGTCGAGCTCCATGCCGACCATGAAGAGCATCAGCACGACACCGAACTCCGCGAAGTGCAGGATGTCCTGCGGATCGGTGACCAGGCGCAAGCCTGCCGGCCCGATCGCGATGCCGGCCACCAGGTAGCCGATGATGGAACCCAAGCCGAGCTTCTTGGCCAGGGGAACGGCGAGTACCGCCGCGGCCAGGTAGATCAGGCCGCTCGTGAGCCAGTTGCCGTGTTCCATCAAGCGGCCTCGGTGGTCGAGGCTTCGCGGGGCTGAGCCGACCACGGCACCTCGCAGGTGGGGCATTCCTCCAGGCCGTCGAGCTCTGGCCATTCGGGATAGCTGGTGAGGCGATTGCTCAGGGTTCGCGCGTGAGTTTCGAGCGCCTCGGTGCCCAGCGCATGCGCATCGTGCAGCACCATCGGTGGCAGGAAGCGCAGGCCGCACATCGTCGCCGTCTGCTCGTACGCCGGCATGAAAGCATCAAAGTGGTAGCGGTTGTAGCCCGTGGGCCTGAAGGAGTCTTCCGAGCCCCCGGTGCTCGTGACCAGCCACACGTCCTTGCCACGCAGCGCTTGACCCTCCGGGCCATAGGCCCAGCCGAAGCTCAGGACTTCCTCGAGCCAGAGTTGCATCAGCGGGGGCATGTGAAACCAGTGCAGGGGGTGCTGCCAGACAACCAGTTGGGCCTTGCGCAGCGCCGCCTGTTCGGCCTCCACGTCGATCAGGTAATCGGGATACAGCGCGTAGAGGTCGCGAACCTCGACTCGCGGCACCTCGGCGGCGGCGCGCATCAGGCGCCGATTGATGCGCGACAGTTCCATGTGCGGGTGCGCGGTGAGCACCAGGATGTCTGTGGGTTCGGCCATGGAATTCACTGGTAAGTCTTGATGGGCGGGCCCTGGAGGGCCCCGTTAACATAACCGCAAACGCAAACTCGGGAGCAGCGCATGCCGGTGATCGTGGTGGCGAATCCGAAGGGGGGGGTGGGCAAGAGCACCTTGTCGACCAACGTGGCGGGGTACCTGGCGCAGGCCGGTCACGCGGTGATGCTGGGCGATGTCGACCGACAGCAGTCGGCCCGCACCTGGCTCGGTCTGCGCCCAGGCAACCTGCCCCTGATCACCGGGTGGGACGTGGCCCACGACGACATCGTGCGCCCGCCCAAGGGGACGACGCACGTCGTGCTCGACACGCCGGCCGGTCTGCACGGCAAGCGGCTCGAACAGGTCATGAAGATTGCCGACAAGGTGATCGTGCCGCTGCAGCCGAGCATTTTCGACATCCACGCCACGCATGCCTTCGTGCGCGACCTGCTTGCGCACCGCCGCAGCGACAAGGTGTCGGTCGGCATCGTGGGCATGCGCATCCGCGAGGGCACCATCTCTGCCGACCAGTTGCGCAGCTTCCTTGGCACCTTGGAGACGCCGGTGCTCACCTTCTTGCGGGACACTCAAAACTACGTGCACCTCGCTGCACGGGGTCTCACTCTGTGGGACGTGGCGCCCAGCCGGGTCGAGCGCGACCTGGAGCAGTGGCAACCCCTCATCAGCTGGATCAATTCATGAAGACTTTCGAGAAGATCACCGACCTGCAGCCGCTGGTCGGCCAGGAACTGGGTGTGAGCGAATGGATGACCATCACGCAGGAGCAGGTCAACAAGTTTGCCGATGCGACCGGCGACCACCAGTGGATCCACGTGGACCCGGAGCGCGCCAAGGCCGGCCCGTTCGGCGCACCTATCGCGCACGGCTTCCTGACGCTCAGCCTGCTGCCCGAAATGACGGCGTCGGCGTTCCGGGTGACCCAGACCCGCATGGGTGTGAACTACGGCCTCAACAAGGTGCGGTTCCCGGCACCGGTGCCGGTGGGCAGCCGGCTGCGTGGCCGCTTCAAGCTGCTCGAATACGTTCCACTCGAAGGCGGCGCGCAGATGACCGTCGAGTGCACGATGGAGCGCGAAGGCTCCGACAAGCCAGTCTGCGTCGCCGAATCGCTTGCACGCCGTTACGCCTGAGGCCCTGCCGAATCGCCTTGTCGCAATTGCCCCTTAGGGCTTGCCCACCCTTCCCCCAATAGGAGGGGGCTGGCCCCCCAGCGCCTCGCATACGATCCCAGGCTGCATACACCGCTTGGGGGGAGAACAATGAAGGTGCTGCTGGTCGATGACCACCCGCTGATTCTTTCGGCGCTGCAGACGGTTATCAAGGGATTGGGGGACCACGTCAAGGTGGTCGGTGCGGGCAGTGCCCGTGCCGCGCGCGAGGCACTCAAGAGCGAGAGCGATTTCGATCTCGTGCTGCTCGATCTTCAACTCGGCGATGCCGATGGCTTCGAGCTGCTGGTCGAGTTCCGGGCTGCCTACCCGGCGTTGCCGGTGGTGGTGGTATCGGCCTCCGACCGGGCGAGTGACGTCATCCGCTCCATCGACCTCGGCGCCATGGGCTTCGTGCCCAAGCGAGCCACCAACGAGACCCTGTTCGAGGCGCTGCACATGGTGATGTCTGGTGGCATCTACGTGCCGCCGATGACCATCGGAACCGAGCCGCCGCCGCCGCGCATGGGCCGCCGCAGCACGGACTTCCCCGGAGGGCAGCTCAATGTGGTCAGCAAGGAGGCCACCGACAGCGGCTTCCAGACGCAGCCCAATCTCGCCTCGCTCGGCCTCACGCCGCGCCAGACCGATGTGCTGGCGCTGCTGCTCAAGGGCAACCCCAACAAGCTGATCGCGCGCGAGCTGGGTCTGTCTGTCGAGACCGTGAAGGACCACGTGGCCGCCGTGCTGCGCGCGCTCGGCGTGAGCTCGCGCACGCAGGCCGTGCTGGCGGTGGGCCAGATGAGCCAGCAGCACGGCGGGTTCACGACCTGGCGCGGCCCGAGCAACAACGGCAAGACGCGCTGAGATGTCGCCGTTGCCGAGCACGAGCTACGACTTGCTGGCGCCGCTGCCCGAAGGGGCGACGGGTGGGGCCGGAACGGGCTCTGGCGAGGCCGCCAACAAGGCCATGCTCAACGACCAGGCCTCGGCCGAGCGCGTTGTCGACATCTACGCCTACCTTCCGACCACGACGGTGGCGATGGTCGTCGGTGTGACGGTCGTCGTCACGCAGTACTGGCGCCTCGTGCCGCGGACCGGCATGGCGGCATGGCTGTTCGTGCTGGTGGTGCTGGGCGTGATTCGCGCTTGGATGTCCTACAACTTCAAGCGCCGCACGCGCAACGACCAGCAGGCGCTGCTGGGGTGGTACCAGGCCTGGCGCGCGACGACGCTGTGCGCCGGCCTGCTATGGGGCATCGCCGCGTGGTTCTTCTATGGCTACGGTGGTGCCACCGAGCGCTTGATACTCATCCTGACGATCTACAGCTTCTGCATGGCGGGCATGCAGATACTTTCACCGCAGAACAACACGTTCTACGAGTTCTGCGCCTTGTGTCTGACGCCGCTGGTCGTGCGCGTGGCGTTGCCGGGCGATTCGAAGAGCCTGATGCTCGCCGCCTATCTGTTGGTGATCTTCGGCATCACCGTGATGCTCGCGCGCCTGTACCGCAAGAACAACGAGGGTCTGCTGCAGATCAAGGTGCGTGCCGATCAGTTGCTGGTGCAGTTGCGAGCGGAAAAGGCTGCGGCCGAAGCGGCACGGCAAGAGGCCGAGGTCGCCAATCGCGCCAAGACGCAGTTCTTTGCTGCGGCCAGCCACGATCTTCGCCAGCCGCTTCATGCCATGGGGCTGTTCGCCGAGGCGTTGCGCCAGCGAAGCCACGACGAAGAGGTCACGCAACTGGTGGCCAGCATCAACGGCTCCGTCGACGCACTCGAGGGCCTGTTCTCGGAGTTGCTCGACATCACCAAGATCGACACCGGCGGGGTCGATGTCGCGCCGGTGCACTTCTGCGTGGGCGACATCTTCCGCAAGCTCAGGCTGCACTTCGAGCCCGTGGCCTTCGAGAAGGGCTTGAGCCTGCGGTTCAGCGGCGAGGCCCACAACGTCTACGCCGACCCGGTGCTGCTGGAACGCATCCTGCGCAACCTCGTCTCCAACGCCATCCGGTACACCAACGACGGCAGTGTGCTCGTGAGCTGTCGCCGGCGCGACGGCCGCATGCTGCTGCAGGTGTGGGACACGGGTGTGGGCATCCGCGAACGCGAGCAGGCTCGCATCTTCGAAGAGTTCTACCAAGTGCCCTACAGCGAGACACTCTCGCCGCAGCAGCGAAAGGGGCTCGGGCTCGGTCTGGCCATCGTGAAGCGCCTGGCGGGTTTGATGGAGGCACCTTTGACGCTGCGTTCCGAGACAGGGCGTGGCACGGTGTTCTCTCTGCGCCTGCCGTCGGGCAAGTCGCCGCGTTCGCGTGGGCCTTCGGATCTCTTGGGCAAGGCGCCGCTCGGGCTGACGCTGGAGCGCAAGTTGATCGTGGTCGTGGAAGACGAGCCCTCGGTGCGTGGTGGCCTGGAAGTCTTGCTCAAGGGCTGGGGCGCCCAGGTCGTATCGTTCGAGACGCTGGACGCCACACGCGCCTGGGCGCAGGCTGCCGACCCTGTCGCCCTGCGGCCCGATCTGCTGGTGGTCGACTACCGCCTGGAGCGTGGGCACACCGGGGTCGAAGTGATCGGGGCACTGCGTGAACGCTTCGGCGAAAGCGTGCCGGCGATCATGGTCACGGGCAGCACGATGTCGGGCCATGAGGCGGAGGCGCAGGCCAACGACTTCCATCTGCTCGTCAAACCCGTGGTGCCCAACAAGCTGCGGGCGATGATCGGGTTCAAGCTCGGCGTGCGCGCACCGAGCTGAGCTTCATCGGGTGCCTCGGGCCAGCCTGACCGGCTGGCGCGCTTCAGAACTCCAGGTTGTCGATCAGGCGGGTGCTGCCCAGCCGTGCAGCGCCCAGCACGACCAGCGGGCCGGTGGCATCACTTGCGGTCGGGGGCTGCAGATCGCCACGGCGTCGCACGGTCAGGTAGTCGGGCTGCCAACCGCGTGACGTGAGGCCTTGGGCGGCCTGGTGCTCCAGATCTGCCATCTGCTCTGGCTGCGCCCTGTATGCGCTGGCGAGCTGCTTCAACGCCTGCGAAAGCGCGAGGGCTTCATTCAACTCGGCCGCGCTCAGGTAGCCATTGCGCGACGACAGCGCCAGGCCTTCAGCGCTGCGCCGGGTCTCGCCGCCTTCGATGAGCACCGGCAGCGCGAACTGATCCACCATGCGGCGGATCACCATCAGTTGCTGGTAGTCCTTCTTGCCGAACACGGCAATGCGGGGCTGAACGATGGTGAAGAGCTTCATGACCACCGTGCTTACGCCAGTGAAAAAACCTGGTCGGAAGTGCCCTTCGAGAATGTCGGCCAGCGCGGGATCCGGGTGCACCTTGTATGTTTGAGCCTGCGGGTACATCTCGCGTTCGTCGGGTGCGAAGACGAAGTCGCAGCCGGCTCCCGCCAGCAGCTCGGCGTCGCGCTGCAAGGTGCGAGGGTAGCGGTCGAAGTCTTCGTGCGGCGCGAACTGGAGGCGGTTGACGAACACGCTGGCCACCACAGGAACGCCATGCTGTCTGGCCTGGCGCACCAGGGCCAGGTGGCCTTCATGCAGGTTGCCCATCGTGGGCACGAGGGCGCAGGATTGCGGGCCGGGCAAGGCCGAGCGCAGCGCTTCGATGGTGTGCAGGATCTGCATCGCGAATCAGGCGGGGTGAGGCTCAGTAAGCGTGAATCTTGTCGTCGGGGAAGCGGCGCGCTTTCACCTCGGCCACGTAGTGCGACACGGCGGCCTCGACCGAGGGTGCGCCTTCCATGAAGTTGCGCACGAAGCGCGGCAGCTTGCCTTGCGTCACGCCCAGCATGTCGTGCAGCACCAGCACCTGTCCGTCGCACTCGACGCCGGCTCCGATGCCGATGGTGGCCATGGTGGCGGCGACCTTCTTGACAGCGCGCGCCGCGTTGGACGTCACGAGCTCGAGTACGCACATCGCTGCCCCGGCGTCCGAGAGCTCCTTGGCGTGGCGCACGAGCGTGGCGACGGCGTCTTCGCTGCGCCCCTGGATGCGGTAGCCGCCCAGCGCGTGCACCGATTGCGGGGTGAGCCCCAGGTGCGCGCACACCGGCACGCCCCGCTCGACGAGAAAGCGCACGGTGTCAGCTGTCCAGCCACCGCCTTCGAGCTTGACCATTTGCGCGCCGGCCTGCATCAGCGCAGTGGCCGAGCGCATGGCTTGGCTAGCGGACTCCTGATAACTGCCGAAGGGCAGGTCTCCGATGAGCCAGGCGCTGCGGTTGCCGCGTGCCACGGCGCGTAGGTGGTAGGCGGTTTCCTCCACGGTCACCGGCATGGTGCTCTGCTGACCCTGGATCACCATGCCCAGGGAGTCACCCACGAGCAGGCAGTCGACGCCGGCGGTGTCGAGCACCCGCGCAAAGCTCGCGTCGTAGCAGGTGAGCATCGTGATGGGTTCGCCCGCCGCCTGCATCTCGCGCAGGCGATGCAGGGTGACGGCCTTGCGGCTGCCCGTGGGCGCTTCGGTGGGGTGGCTGCTCATGAGGTTTTCATCCCGAGTTTGTCGAGCAACTGGCGGTCGGCGTCCACGTCGGGGTTGCCGGTGGTCAACAGCTTCTCGCCGTAGAAGATCGAGTTGGCCCCGGCGGCGAAGCACAGCGCCTGGACGGCTTCGCCCAGTTGCTGCCGGCCGGCCGACAGGCGCACGCGCGCGGTCGGCATGGTGATGCGGGCCACGGCAATCGTGCGCACGAATTCCAGCGGGTCGAGCTTGGCCTGGCCATTCAGCGGCGTGCCTTCGACCTGCACGAGGTTGTTGATCGGCACCGACTCCGGGTAAGGGTTGAGGTTCGCCAGTGCGGCCACCAGCGCGGCACGCTGGGTTTGCGTTTCACCCATGCCGACGATGCCGCCGCAGCACACCTTCACCCCCGCACCGCGCACCCGCTGCAGCGTATTCAGGCGATCTTCGTACTGGCGGGTGCTGATGATGTCGCCGTACTTGTCGGGGGCGGTGTCGATGTTGTGGTTGTAGTAGTCGAGCCCGGCCTCCTGCAATTGCTCGGCGTGGCCGTCTTCGAGCAGGCCCAGCGTGGCGCAGGTTTCCATGCCCAGTGACTTCACGGCGCTGACGAGCTCGGCCACCTTCTCGACGTCGCGGTCCTTCGGGCCGCGCCAGGCGGCGCCCATGCAAAAGCGCGTGGCGCCGGCGGCTTTCGCGCGGCGGGCGGCGTCGAGCACGGCGTCGGGTTCCATCAGCTTGGTGGCTTCGACGCCGGTGTCGTAGCGCGCGGCCTGCGGGCAGTAGCCGCAGTCTTCGGGGCAGCCGCCCGTCTTGATCGACAGCAGCGTGGAGAGCTGGACTTCGTTGGGGTCGAAGTGCTCGCGGTGGACCGTCTGGGCGCGGTACAGAAGCTCATTGAAGGGCAGGGCGAACAAGGCTTCGACCTCGGCGACGGACCAACGTTCTGGCGCGTGGACGGGGGCGGCCGGCGGGCGGGCATGGATTCGAACGGCTGTCTCTTGCATGTAGGGGTCTCCTCGGTCCCACCGGCGACGCGCCAGTGGGCGGCTGATGGGGTTCAGGCCGGCTGGTAGGCCAAGCGAACGTAGATCGGGGCGAAGGCTTCTGCCTGTGTCACTTCGAGCAGGTGCTCGCGCGAGAGTTCGAGCATGGCGATGAAGGTCACCACCAGCACCTGGGGGCCGCGGGTGAGGTCGAACAGGTCTTCGAACAACGCGAAGCGCTTGCCCTGCAGGCGGCGCAGCACGATGCTCATGTGTTCACGCACGCTGAGTTCCTCGCGCGTGATGGTGTGGTGCTGGTTGAGCTTGGCGCGCTTCAGGATGTCCTGCCAGGCAGCTCGCAGTTCATCCGCGTCGACATCGGGGAAGCGCGGCTTGAGCGACTGCTCGATGGTCACCTGCGCACGCAGGAAGTCGCGGCCGATCACCGGCAGCGCATCGAGCCGTGCTGCGGCGAGCTTGATCTGCTCGTACTCGAGCAGGCGGCGGACGAGTTCGGCACGCGGGTCTTCGGGCTCTTCGCCCTCGGCCACCTTCTTGGGCGGCAGCAACATGCGCGACTTGATCTCGATCAGCATCGCCGCCATCAGCAGGTATTCACTGGCCAGCTCGAGGTTGGTCTTGCGGATCTGTTCGACGTAGGCCAGGTATTGCTTGGTCACCCCGGCCATCGGGATGTCGAGGATGTTGAAGTTCTGCTTGCGGATCAGGTAGAGCAGCAGATCGAGCGGGCCTTCGAAGGCTTCGAGAAAGACCTCCAGGGCATCCGGCGGGATGTACAGATCGGTCGGCAGCGTGAACAGCGGCTCGCCATACAGGCGCGCGACGGCCACGTGATCGACCACGTCAGGGACGGCCCGGGTGTCAGGCGCCTCGGGCGCCATCGCTTCGGTGTTCACGCGAATGGAGCGCGTCGCGCGTCAGTCGGCCTGCGCGCGGAGCGGCGTGGGAGCCGGCGTCATGAATCAGCCCTTGGTCTGGTAGACGTAGGGCTGCTGCGCCACCCGGGCGTCGCGGTACTCGGCTTGAGTGGGCAGGTCGATCGGCTTGTCCCACAACAGGGCACGACCTTCGCGTTGCTCGGCCTCGAGCGTGGGCTTCTTGGCCTTGAGCTCCTCGATGAACGAGGTGACGTCGGACTTGTAGGGCTTCCAGAACAGGGGCATGGCAGTCGGCCCCGCAATGGGGCGGCCGTGAGTCAATCGCGGGATTTTAACGGCCTGGGGCGGTAGATGACGCGCAGCAGCAATCCAGCGCGGCCGGCAGGTCGGCGGCGAGGTGCCGTTCGCCCAGAACGCTGTCGAATCCGGCGCGGCAGATCAACTCGCGCGGCTGGGGGTTCAGATCGCAAAGCAGCAACTCGACGCCCTGCCGCTGCAGCGTGCGACGCAGTTGCGCCAGCGCCTCCAGGCCGGAGTTGTCGAGCGAGACCAGGCGGTGCATCTCCAGTACCACGGCGCGGGTGCCCGGTGGAACGGCCTCGCCGACGCCCTCGATCTTGCCGACCGCGCCGAAGAACAGCACGCCGTACAGGCGATACGCCAGCACCCCATCGGGCATGCCGAGTACGGGCTCGACACGAAACAATGTGCTCATGCGGTAGATGAAGAACACGCACGCCAGCACGAGGCCCACCTGCACGGCCACCGTCAGATCGAAGATCACGGTCAGCAGGAAGGTGCCCAGGAGCACGGTTCGGTAGGGCAAGCCGAACTGGCGCAGCCGGGCGAACTCGTGCCATTCGCCCATGTTCCAGGCCGCGTAGAGCGCAATGCCGGCCAGCACGGCCAGCGGCACGTTCACCGCCAGCGGGGCTGCCACCAGAACGATCGCCAGCAGCGTCCCGGCGTGAACCATGCCGGCCACCGGGCTGACGGCACCGGCGCGAATGCTGGTCACCGTGCGCGCGATGGTGCCGGTGGCCGGGATGCCTCCGAAGAAGGGCACCACCATGTTGGCCACGCCCTGGGCCATCAGCTCCTGGTTCGGGTCGTGGCGTTTCAGCGGCCCGGCGAGGTTGTCGGCGATGCGCGCGCACAGCAGCGATTCGATCGCACCCAGCATGGCGATGGTCACCGTGGGGATCACCAGCTGCTTGGCGCTGTCCCAGCTGAAGGGCGGCAGCTCCAGCCGAGGCAGGCTCTGCGGGATGCCGCCGAAGCGCGTGCCGATGGTCTCCACCGGCAATTGCAGCGCCCAGGTGGCGGTGGTGAAGAGGCCCAACGCGACGATAGGCCCCGGAACGCGGGCGGCGGTGCGCAGCGTGCGCCCTTCGAGCAAGGCGGCGGGCAGGCGCGAGCCAGCGGCAAAGAGCCTGGGCCAGACGAAGAGCAGAACCACTGTGCCCACGCCGATGGCCACCGCGTGCAGGTTCACGGTGCCGATGTGGTTGGCGAGCATCTGGACCTGGGTGAAGAAGTCCGACGGCAGCTTGGGGAGCTGCAACCCGAGCAGGTCGCGCACCTGCGAGAGCGCGATCAACACCGCAATGCCGTTGGTGAAGCCGATCACGATGGTCACCGGCATGTAGCGCACCAGCGCGCCGAGCTTGAGCAGCCCGAGCAGGAACAGCAGCACGCCGGCCAGCGCGGTGGCGATCAGCAGGTTGGTCAGCCCGTAGCGCTCGACGATGCCGTAGACGATGACGATGAACGCCCCCGCCGGCCCGCCGATCTGGACGTTCGAGCCGCCCAGCGCCGAGATGATGAAGCCCGCGATGATGGCGGTGAACAGGCCCTGCTCGGGCTTCACGCCCGAGGCGATGGCGAAGGCCATGGCCAGCGGCAAGGCGACGATGCCCACCGTGAGGCCGGCCGCCACGTCATTGGCGAAATGGTTGCGGTCGTAGCCCTTGAGGGCGTCGACCAGCCGCGGCCGGAACGCTTGCGCCTGGAAGGGCAGCCTCAACACGCCTCCCGGCTGGAGGCGTGTTGTGTCAGGGTGTCAGCGCACTCGCAGGCCCGGTGTGGCGCCCGGCCAGGGTTCGAGGACGTACAGGCCCGGGTTGGCTTTCTCATCGGCGTGTGAGGCAGCAAGAACCATGCCTTCGCTGATGCCGAACTTCATCTTGCGCGGCGCAAGGTTGGCCACCATGACCGTGAACTTGCCGATCAGGTCTTCGGGCTTGTAGGCGCTCTTGATGCCGCTGAAGACATTGCGTGTCCTGCCCTCACCCGCGTCGAGTGTCAGGCGCAGCAGCTTGTCCGAGCCTTCGACATGCTCGCAGTTGACGATCCTGGCGATGCGCAGATCGACCTTGGTGAAGTCGTCGATCTTGATCTCGTCGGCCAGCGGCTCACCGCCCGGCACCACGGCGGCGGGCGCGGGCGGCTCGAACAGGGCTTCGAGCATCTTCGGGTCGACGCGTTGCATCACATGCTTGTACTCGCCGATGGTGTGGGCGCCGAGGCCGCGGGCTGCGTCGGCAAAGCTCAGGGGCGGCACGCGCAGGAAGGCCTCGACCTGCGCCGCCAGCGCCGGCAGCACCGGCTTCAGGTAGATCGTGAGCAGGCGGAATGCTTCGATGCAGACCGTGCACACGTCGTGCAGGCGGTCGTCCATGCCTTGCTGCTTGGCGAGTTCCCAGGGCTTGTTGGAATCGACGTACTCGTTGACCTTGTCGGCCAGCGCCATCACCTGGCGCAGCGCCTTGCCGGTGTCGCGCGCTTCGTACAGCTCGCGGATGGCGTCTCGCTCGGCACGCAGCAGCGTGAGGAGGGTTTCGCCGTCGGTGGCGATCTTGCCCAGGTCTCCGTTGAAGCGCTTGGTGAGGAAGCCTGCTGCGCGGCTGGCGATGTTGATGTACTTGCCGACCAGATCGGAGTTGACGCGGGCGACGAAATCGTCGGGGTTGAACTCCACGTCTTCCACCCGGCCGTTCAGCTTGGCGGCCAGATAGTAGCGCAGCCACTCGGCGTTCATGCCGAGTTGCAGGTATTTGAGTGGCGAGAGCCCGGTGCCGCGGCTCTTGCTCATCTTCTCGCCGCCGAGCGAGAGGAAGCCGTGCACGTTGATGTGCTTCGGTGTCTTGCGGCCGCTGAAGTGCAGCATCGCCGGCCAGAAGAGCGTGTGGAAGGTGATGATGTCCTTGCCGATGAAGTGGATCTGCTCCACCTCAGGGTCGGCCATGAAGGCATCGAAGTCGCGCCCGGTCTTGTCGAACAGGTTCTTCAGCGACGCCAGGTAGCCCACCGGCGCGTCGAGCCACACGTAGAAATACTTGCCCGGCGCATCGGGGATCTCGATGCCGAAGTAGGGTGCGTCGCGGCTGATGTCCCAGTCGGCCAGGGCCACGTGTCCTTGCTCGTCCGGTGCAAACCACTCCTTGATCTTGTTCAGCACCTCGGGCTGAAGGCGGCCCGGCGTGGTCGTCCACTGCTGCAGGAATTCGATGCACCGATCGGAGGAGAGCTGGAAGAAGTAGTGTGAACTGCTCTTGAGCACCGGCGTGGCGCCCGAGAGCGACGAGAACGGGTTCTTGAGGTCGGTGGGTGCGTACACCGTGCCGCAAACCTCGCAGTTGTCGCCATACTGGTCTTTCGCGCCGCACTTGGGGCATTCGCCCTTGATGTAGCGGTCGGGCAGGAACATGTTCTTCACCGGGTCGAAGAACTGCTCGATCACGCGCTCGGCGATCAGGCCCTCCTTGCGCAAGGCGCGGTAGATGTCCTGCGCGAGCACGTGGTTCTCAGGCCCGTCGGTCGAGTGCCAGTTGTCGAACGCGATGTGGAAGCCCTCGAGGTACTGCTTGCGACCGGCGGCGATCTCGGCCACGAACTGCTGAGGTGTCTTGCCGGCCTTCTCGGCCGCGATCATGATCGGCGCACCGTGCGCGTCGTCTGCGCAGACGAAGTGAACCTCGTTGCCCACCATGCGCTGGAATCGCACCCAGATGTCGGCCTGGATGTACTCCATCATGTGCCCGATGTGGAAGGCAGCGTTGGCGTAGGGCAGGGCGGTGGTGACGAAGAGCTTGCGGGTCATCTGGCGGCGTGGCGCGGGGCCTAGCGGAAACGGTCGATTCTAGGCGCGCAGCCCCGAGGGAGAAGGCCCGCGCGCTAGACTGGCACGGCATCTTCTGCCTCATCCGAACACCCCATGCCTCTCACCGAAACCGCGTTGCTCGACGCGCTCAAGACCGTCATCGACCCCAACACCGGCAAGGACTTCGTCAGCACCAAGCAGCTGAAGAACCTGCGCATCGAACGCGACTCGGTGTCGTTCGACGTGGAACTGGGTTACCCGGCCAAGAGCCAGGTCGGCGCGCTGCAGGCGGCGCTGGCGGCAGCGGCCAAATCGGTGACGGGCGTGGCGGCGGTCGATGCACGGCTGGAGAGCAAGATCGTCGCGCATGCCGTGCAGCGGGGCGTGCAGTTGCTGGCCAACGTGAAGAACATCGTCGCCGTGGCGTCCGGCAAGGGGGGCGTGGGCAAGAGCACGACGGCTGCGAACCTCGCGCTCGCTCTGGCCGCCGAGGGCGCGCGCGTGGGCGTGCTCGACGCCGACATCTACGGCCCCAGCCAGCCCATGATGTTCGGCTTGAGCGGCCGCCCGCAAAGCGAGGACGGCAAGACCATGGAGCCGATGGAGAACCACGGCGTGCAGGTCATGTCGATCGGCTTCCTGGTGGAGCAGGACAACGCGATGATCTGGCGCGGGCCGATGGCCACGCAGGCGCTCGATCAGTTGCTGCGCCAGACCAACTGGAAAGAGCTCGACTACCTGATCATCGACATGCCTCCGGGCACCGGGGACATCCAACTCACCTTGAGCCAGCGCGTGCCATTGACGGGCGCGGTGGTCGTCACCACGCCTCAAGACATTGCCCTGCTCGACGCGCGCCGCGGCATCAAGATGTTCGAGAAAGTGGGCGTGCCCATTCTGGGCGTGATCGAGAACATGGCCGTGCATGTGTGCTCGAACTGCGGGCACGCCGAACACATCTTCGGTGCCGATGGTGGCAAGCGCATGGCCAACGACCTGAACATGGACTACCTGGGCGCGCTGCCGCTGAGCATGGGCATCCGCGTGCAGGCCGATTCGGGCTCGCCCACGGTGGTGAGCGACCCGGGCAGCGAAGTGGCCATGACCTACAAGGCGATCGCGCGGCAGGTGGCGGTGAAGATCGCCCAGCGCAGCAAGGACTTCTCGTCGAAGTTTCCGACCATCACGGTGTCGAAGGACACCTGACGCGGCTCATGGCCTGAAGGGCAGGTAGAGCGGGGGCATCCGGATCTCGACCCCTTCGGCCGCGCCGCGCTGCGTCAGGTCTGCCATCACGGCGCCGAAGTCGTCGAGCAGCAGCGGCATGGCCTGCAGCGGCTCGTCGAGCGGGCGCCAGAAGTTGTCCCAGTGCACCGGGATCACGCGTTTGGCGCCGACGGTCTTCACCACTTCGTTCCAGTAGGCCGCGCGGTACGCCTCGCCCTTCTTGCCCAGCGTTCCGGTGCCGAGGAAGACGGTGTCGGCCTTCACGCCGGCGAGTGCGCCGGGCACGTAGCCGGCGCTGCCTTGCACCAGGAAGCTCGCACCGGACGTGTGTGTCACCGCAATCGACCACACCGTGCCCTCGCGGTACGCGAAGACGTGGGCTGGCGGCGTGACGGGCGACTCGATGAGCTCGGGCGTGACGCCATCGCTGTACGGCGTGGGGCTGTGCCGGCTGGCGATGAAGCGCAGGCTGAACTTCCCGAGCGTCAATACCTCGCCGGATTGCACAGCACGCATCTCAGCCGGCGCCAGGCCGTAGCCTCGGCCGATCTGCAGCGTCGACTCGGAGCCCACCAGCAGCGCGCCGGTGCGCTGGGCGACGCGGGGGGCGTCCATGGCATGGTCGTAGTGGGAGTGAACCGGCACCACGGCGGCGAGCCGTGCGACGGACAGCCGTGACAAGGCGGCGTCGATGCGGTGCTCGTCGGGGGTGAGCCGGCCGGTCAGCGACTCCCAAACTCCGGGGCGTGTGAAAAAGCCGTCGGTCATCCAGGCGGTTTCGCCGTCGTCGAACACGAGAGTCGTCACGCCCGCGAAGCGAACCCGCACGCCGTCGGCGCGGGCGTCGGTCGGCAGGGTCAGCGACCGGTAGGGTTCGAGCGGCGGGTGGCGCTGGGCCTGGACGGCCACGTAGGCCACCGCTGCGGCCAGCAGGATGGCGCCGATGCGCAGCACGAGCCGGCGCATCGGGTGCTGTCGGGGCGCTGGCGGCAGATCAGGCCGGGTGGGCCAGATCGCGGATGTGCGTGGGGCCGGCCTGGCGCTCGATCTCGGCCAGCAGGGGCTTGTTCCAGCCCATGAGGAACATGGCCTCGGCCGTCACGAACATCGGGCCGACCAGCAGGCCGATGATGTCGTCGACAAACGCCGGCTTGCGGCCCTCGTAATAGTGGCCGATGAACTGGATCACCCAGCCCACGAAGAAGCTGCCCACGCCCCAGGTGAGCCAGCTCGCCACGCTGCCGCCCGAGACGCTGTGCGCCAGCGCGATCAGCACGCCCACGGCGAGCGTGACGGCAATGTTGAGCGCCAGCGGGCCGCGGCGGCTCATGTACCAGGCGCCAGCCAGGCAGAACGCCAGCCAGGCACCGGTGAGGTCGAGTGCGGGCAGGTTGATGTGCAGGCGTGCCAGCAGCACGCCGATGCCAAAGGCGATCATCGGCACGCCGACGAAGTGGGTCAGGATGTTGCGCCGGTCTCGGTGGTAGGTGGCGTACTGCGCGAGCAGTTGCAGCGTGGTCCGTTGCTGGCTCATGTTTGTCTCCACGATCGAATTCGATGGGCAATATTCTGAGCCGTTGCCGGCATTCTGACCATGGTATTTCCACAGACAATGCGCGCCCTGGAGGGGCCAATGACCGCCGAGAACGAGGAAAACCGCACCGATCGCAGCAAGTTGATGCCGCTCGTGTGGCAGGGCGCGCGCAGCGCGGTGTTCCTGAAGCCCGCGCTGACTGGCTTGCGGGTCAGCCCCGCCGTGCTGGCGTTGCTGGTGCTGCTGGGCTTTGCGCTCGGTGCCTTGCTCCAGCGCATCGTGATCGACGGCCCGGCGTTCTTCTACTGGGAGGCGATCGCCTACAGCGGCTGGTTCACCACCGTGCTCCTGCTGTGGGCCTGCTGGGTCGTGGTGCGTTCACCGGTGCCGCCGGCGTCAGGGGGAGGTGTGGCCGCATCCACGCTCTTCGCGGTATTGGTCGTGCAGCAGTTGCTCATCTCCGCGGTGTGGTGGCTGCTGTACCTGGGGATCTCGCATGGGCCCGGGCTTGCCGGGCGCATGTCGGCGCGCATGCTGTGGGCGCTTCCTTACGTGGTGGTCGGTTGGATGGCGCTGGCGGGCGTGGTGGCGCTGTGCCGGCACGCGTTGCCGGGTGCTGCCCGGCTGGCGGTTGTCATCGTCTATGGCCTGGTCGTGGTCACGAGTGCCAAGCTGCCGCCGCCTCAATACTGGTACCCGGATGCGCCGATCGCCGATGCCGACGACAAAGATCCGAACGACCTGCGCCTCACGCAAGAGGTGATCGAGCAGCAGGCCAGCGTGCTCGCCGAGAGCCTGAGCGCCTTGCAGCCGCAGCGTCCGGGGGTGACCGATCTGTACGTGCTCACCTTTGCGCCCTTTGCCACGGAAGACGTGTTCCGCCGCGAGAGCCAGCTCGTCGCCGACGTGATGAGCGAACGCTTCGACGCGCAGGGGCGCACGCTGCAGCTCGTCAACCATGCCCAGACCGCCGGCGTCCTGCCCTGGGCGACGGGCCTGAACTTGCAGCGGGCGATCCTGCGTGCGGCCAGCCAGATGGATCTCGAAGAAGACGTTCTCTTCATCCACCTCACTTCGCATGGCGCGCGCGACGGCAAGCTGGCGACGGCCTTCTACCCGCTCGAGACCGAGGCGGTCACGCCGACCCAGCTGCGTGCCTGGCTCGACGAAGCTGGCGTGCGCTGGCGTGTGATCTCGATCTCGGCCTGCTACTCCGGCTCGTGGATGGCACCGCTCGGCGAGCCCGGAACGCTCGTGATGACGGCGGCCGATGCGCAGCACACGTCCTACGGTTGCGGCCGCAAGTCGGAGCTGACCTTCTTCGGACGCGCCATGTACGACGAGCAACTGCGCCACACCCGTTCGTTCGAGGCGGCGCACGCCGCGGCGCGCCCGGTGATCGATCGGCGCGAAAAGGAGGCAGGCAAGGACGATGGCTACTCGAACCCTCAGATCTCCGTGGGTGACGCGATCCGGCCCCGCCTGCAAGCCTTGACCGACCGGCTGGACGCCGCGGCGCCTTGAGCGCCGTGGCCCGGTGGGCGCCTCCCTACAATCGAGCCCCTCTCCCCGCACCAACCCCTCACGACACCGCCACCCGGTGACACGCGCATGAGCATCAAGAGCGACAAGTGGATCCGCCGCATGGCCGAGCAGCACGGCATGATCGAGCCCTTCGAGCCGGGCCAGGTGCGCCATGCGGCCGACGGCCACAAGATCGTGAGCTACGGCACCAGCAGCTACGGCTACGACATCCGCTGCGCGCCCGAGTTCAAGATCTTCACGAACATCAACTCCACCATCGTCGACCCGAAGAACTTCGACGAAAAGAGCTTCGTGGACTTCGAGGGCGACGTCTGCATCATCCCGCCCAACAGCTTCGCCCTGGCGCGCACGGTCGAGTATTTCCGCATCCCCCGCAGCGTGCTCACCATCTGCCTGGGAAAGAGCACGTATGCGCGCTGCGGGATCATCGTCAACGTGACGCCCTTCGAGCCCGAATGGGAAGGTTTCGTGACGCTCGAGTTCAGCAACACCACCCCGCTGCCCGCCAAGATCTACGCAGGAGAAGGGTGCGCGCAGGTGCTCTTCTTCGAGAGCGACGAAGTCTGCGAGACCAGCTACAAGGACCGCGGCGGCAAGTACCAGGGCCAGCGCGGCGTGACCCTGCCCAAGACCTGATCCCCCCGCGCGCACCGCGCCAGCGCAGGGCTGCCACATGGCAGCCCTTTTTGTTGGTGGGTTGGCTACCATGCACGCTCCACCAACACGGGGAGTCGGGCCATGAAATGGGAAGGCAACCGCGAGAGCGACAACGTCGAAGACGCGCGCAACAGCAGCGGGGGCCGGCGTGGTGTCTCCTTCGGCGGAGGCCGCGGCATCGGTGTGGGCACCATCGCCATCGCCCTGGTGGCCGGCTGGGCGTTCGGCATCAACCCCCTGACGGTGCTGGGCCTGCTCAGCGGTGGTGGTGGCGCACCCCAGGCGCAGCAGGCGCCCGCGCAACGGCCGCCGGCCGATGATCAACTGGCGCGCTTTGTCTCCGTCGTGCTCGCCGACACCGAAGACGTGTGGCGCGAGCAGTTCAAGCAGTTGGGCGCGACCTACCGCGAACCCAAGCTGCGCCTCTTCCGCGGCAGCGAGGTCACCGCATGCGGCCGCGGCGAAGCGGCGATGGGGCCCTTCTACTGCCCCGGTGATCAAAAGGTCTACATCGACCTCGACTTCTACGAAACCATGCGCACGCGGCTCGGCGCACCGGGCGACTTCGCCCAGGCCTACGTGATCGCGCACGAGGTGGGGCACCACGTGCAGAACCTGATGGGCATCACGGGCAAAGTCGACAGCATGCGCGGGCGTGTGAGCGAGGCCGACCAGAACGCCCTGAGCGTGCGGCTCGAACTCCAGGCCGATTGCTTTGCCGGGGTGTGGGCCTATCACGCCAACCAGGCGCGCCAGATCCTGGAGCAGGGCGATGTCGAGGAGGCGCTCAACGCGGCCTCGCAGATCGGCGACGACACCTTGCAGCGCAAGTCGCGCGGCACTGTGCAGCCCGAGAGCTTCACCCACGGCAGCAGCGCACAGCGCGTGGCCTGGTTCACCAAGGGGTTGAAGACCGGCAGCGTCGCCCAGTGCAACACCTTCGAGGCGCGACAACTCTGACTCGCGCGGTCCAAGGCGAGTCGCCGACGCGATTCCCTAAAGACCATGGTGCCTGTACGTGAACCTTGGTGAGCTTGAAGAAGTCACGACGCCGCAGCACGATCCCCCTCTCCGAGCCGGGCTGCGCACATCAAGGCAGCCGGCCCGGAACGCCTGACGCGAACCCAGAGATGGCGGGTCGGGTTCGTACGTCTTCAGGTCAAACCACAAGGAGAATTCGAATGATCGATTTGAAGTTCGCGGCCGTCCTTCCCCTGGCCCTCGCGGTGGCCGCATGCGGCACCTCGCCGCCGCCGTCGTCGTCGCAGTCGCCTGCCCCCAGCACCGAGACATCGGTCTCGCCAGCGCCTGCGCCGGCACCCATGGCGCAGGGCAAGCCCACTGCCACGACAAGCTCGGCCGCGTCGACCCAGAACCTGGTCGACCCCGCAGCCGTGCAGGCGCTGAAGTCGATGGGGGCCTATCTGCAAACGCTCAAGCGCTACGAGGTGTCGATCGATGCCAGCGGCGAGCGCGTGCTGACCGACGGTCAAAAGCTCATGCACACGGCCTCGGCCGACCTGCAGGTGGCGCAGCCCAATCGCATCCGCGTGAAGACTGCCACGGCGCTCACGACCCGGGAGCTGTTCTTCGATGGCAAGAAGGCCACGCTGAACTTCCCCACCTCGAAGTACTACTCGCAGGTCGACTACAGCGGCACGGTGGGGCAACTCGTGGGCACGCTGCGCACGAACTATGGTGTGGATCTCCCGGCGGCTGACCTGTTCGCATGGGGCACACCCGATGCGCCGTTCGACAACCTGCAGTCGGCCATGAACGCCGGCCAGGCCGTCGTGAACGGCACGCTGTGTGACCACTACGCGTTCCGCCAACCCGGGCTCGACTGGCAGATCTGGCTGAAACCGGGGAGCGAACCTCTGCCGATGCGCTTGGTGGTGACCAACCTCGAAGACGAAGCTCGGCCGCAATCGGTCACAGACTTCACCTGGAACCTGAAACCTGCCTTCAAGGACAGCAGTTTCACCTACGTGCCGCCGTCCGGCGCCAAGTCGGTTCCGTTCTCCCCGATCAAGAAATAGCCCGAGAGGTCACATCCATGAGCACGACTCAATCGATTGCCCGTACGTTCGTGGCCGCCTCGACGGCAGTGTTGCTGCTGGCTTCGTGGGGCCCGGTCGAAGCCAAACCCAACCGGGGCGGCGGCGGTGGTGCGCACGCCGGCGGCGGTGGTGGTGGCGCTCGCGCCTCGCATCCCCAGGTCAACAACGCCAAGGCGGATTCGCGTTCGCGCGAGGTGCGAAACAACAGCGTCAACAACGTCTCGTCGAACCGCAACGTCAGCAACAAGAACGTCAACGTCAACAACAACAAGAACGTCAATGTGAACGTTGACTCGAACCATCACGACGGTTGCTGCGGCTGGGACAACGACTATCACCCCGTCGCGACCGCTGCCGCTGTGACGGCCACCGTGGCCGTGACATCGGCGGTGGTGGGCTCGATGGTTCGCACCGTTCCTGCCGGATGTGCGCCGGTGAGCTACGGCGGCATGGTCTATCAGCAGTGCGGCCCGACCTGGTACATGCCGCAGGCCGGGCAGTACGTGGTCGTCAACCCGCCGTATTGAGTTCGCCGGTCGGCGCGCTGGGCCGACTCACGCCAGCAGTTCCAGCTGGCGTGCCAGTGACTTGTCGTTGAAAAGCCACTGGCCGGGCAGCAGGCGCAAGCCCTTGTCGCTCGGCCAGACCAGGGCCGGCACGCCCGTCACACCGATGGATTTCATCACTTTCCTGGCGCGGGCCAGGCGCATACGCACGGCTACTTGCAGGTGAGGGTCGGCCATGCGCTCGTGCCAGGTGGGGGCGTCGTCGCCCAGTGAGGCCGCCAGGGCCTGGGCGATCACCTCGCGATCGCTGATGTCGCGCCCCGCGACGAAGCGCTCGCGTTGCAAGGCGTGCAGGGCGTCGAGTTCGCGGCGCACGTCCCAGATCGACACGGCCGTCAGCGCCTCGGTGGCCGGGCCGCTGTCGAACGGCAGCTCCGGGTTGCGCAGCACCTTGCGCCGGTAGACATCGGTGAATCGCTGGGCGCTCATCGAGGCGATGCGCGCGTCGGCCGCTTCGATGTGCTGGCCCATCGCGCGGTCGATGCGTTTGCCGGGGTCGCCTGCGAACAGCCCGCTCGGAAGGGGCTCGACGATGCAGCTGCCCAGGTCGGCCAGCGAGTGGATGGCTGGCATGGCGCCGTAGCACCAGCCACACAAAGGGTCGTAGAGAAAAATCAGATGGTCGGGGGCCATCCGGCGAGTATGCGACAGCGCGCTGAGCCCTCGGAGCGCTTGTATCGGGTCGCAGCCAGGTGGCGACGCCGGGCGTGGCGTTCAGCCGACGGTGTCGTACAGACGCAGGATCCAGCTGATCTGATACGCCAGGCTGCCGACCGCAAAGGCCAGGTGAAAGCTGCGCCGTTTGGTGGCGATGGCGATGCCGAACAGCGCCAGGTAGGCCGTGACCCGGATCGGGTACTCGATGCCCAGCAGTCGCAGGTGCGCAGGACCCTTGAACCAGGAGTCGGCCACGTCGGCGACGCAGGCCAGCGCCATCAGCCCGAAGAACCAGCCGCGCCGCGACTCGAAGTAGTCACGGTAGCCCGTGTACTCGTCGAGGTTGTTGGGGAACAGCAAGGTGCACAGCAGGTAGTTGAGCGTCGCGTAGAACAGCACGAACGTGTAGATTCCGAAGTCCCAGTGCGTGCGATGGGTCAGCGCGAACTGCCACCACCAGAAATGGAACAGCTCGACCAGCATCGCCGCGGCCCACACCAGATGGACGGCGTCGGGCTTCTTCTGCCCCGGGTGCTGGATGAACTCGGCCAGCCCGGACAGCAGCTTGGCGATCGAGAGGCTGACCACCACGCCGAACAGCACGCGGACGTGCGCGAAGACTTCGGCGTTGGTGACGGGCTGGAGACTCTCCACGGGGATCAGGTCTCGGCGGCGGTGCCGCCGACAGGTCCGTGCCTTAGAAGCTTGCGGTGAGGGTGAGCTGCGGGCCGTGGAAGCGGTAGTCGACGCTGCCGCTCCAGTCGTCGCTGTCGGCTTCGAGGCGATAGTCGTCGGAGCGGTAGCCCAGCGCGAGTGCCCAGTTGCGCGAGAAGCTGTAGCGCAGGTTGGCCTGCAGGTTCAGCAGCCGGCCCTTGTATTCGTCGATCTTGACCTGGAAGTAGTCCACCCGGCCGGCGATCGACCATGAAGGGGAGAAGGCGTAGCTGCCGTACAGCCCCAGGGTGGGCAGCGGGGCCAACTGGGTGCGGCGCTCGGTGCGCACGCTGACAGGGCTGCCGTTCAAGCTGGCGGACCCGGAGAGAGCGACCTCGAAGTCTGTGACGTGCAAACCCAAGACCGCACCGAAGTCCGCCTCGGGCGTCTTGAAGAAGGAGTAACCGCCGCTCAGGCGATAGACCGTGGAGTCGAACTCGGAGTCGAGCGCCGCACCGATGACGAAGGTGCTGTCACCGAAGTTGATGTCGCGATCGAGTGATTTGCTTCCTTTGCGCTTGAGGCTGAAGTACTCGAACTCGATACGCCAGTTGTCACCGATGCGCGTGCCCAGCAGGATCGTCGGGAGTGTTTTGCGGTTGCTCAGCGCCAGGTCTTCTTCGAAGTCGAGTTGGGTGCCGGGCCGGGCCGTGAGCTTGGAGTCGGCGACGATGCTGGAGTCGACGTTGGGGGCGAAGGCACCGACTTCGATCCAGAACCGAGGCGGGTCGATCAGGTCCTGCGCGGCCACAGGCAGGGCGCACAGCAAGGCCATCGAAGTCAGCAAACGGCGGATGGACATCTTGTCTCCCAGGCTGTTGGTGTGGCCGCAGTATCAGCCAGAGCGGTGCCGTCGCGCCAGAGGGATGTCGGCAGGTTGGCGCTGCACGAGAGCGCCCCGCGGGGGCGCCGACCTTGCACGTCGCGCTCAGCCGGGCAGCGTGCCGGGGACGAGGATGCGGCGGTCGACAGTCCCGATGCTGGTGTGGCCGCAAAACGCCATGCTCACATCGAGTTCCTTGTAGATGAGCTCGAGGCATCGGGTGACGCCCGCCTCTCCCAGAGCGCCCAGGCCGTACAGGAATGACCGGCCGATCAGCGTGCCGCGGGCGCCGAGCGCCACTGCCTTGAGCACGTCTTGCCCGGATCGGATGCCGCCGTCCATCCACACCTCGATGCGGTTGCCGACTTCGCGGGCAATCTCGGGCAGCGCGGCGATCGAAGAAGGCGCACCGTCGAGCTGGCGCCCCCCGTGGTTCGAGACGACCATCGCGTCGGCGCCACTGTCGGCGGCCAGGCGAGCGTCTTCGACGTCCATGATGCCCTTGAGGATCAGCTTGCCGCCCCAGCGCTTCTTGATCCACTCCACGTCGTTCCAGTCAAGCTTCGGGTCGAACTGCTCGCGCGTCCAGGCGCCCAGCGAGCTCATGTCGCTCACGCCCTTGGCGTGGCCGATCAGGTTGCCGAAGCCATGGCGACGCGTGCCGGCCATGCCCAGGCACCAGCGCGGCTTGGTCATCAGGTTGAGGATGTTGGCGAGCGTCGGCTTGGGTGGTGCCGTCATCCCGTTCTTGATGTCCTTGTGGCGCTGCCCCAGGACCTGCAGGTCGAGCGTGAGCATCAGCGCCGATACGCCAGCCGCGCGGGCGCGGTCCATCAGGCGGTCCATGAAATCGCGGTCGCGCATCCAGTAGAGCTGGAACCAGAACGGCGCCTGAGTGTGGGCGCGGATGTCTTCGATCGAGCAGATGCTCATCGTCGAGAGCGTGAACGGGATGCCGAATTTCTCGGCCGCGCGGGCGGCGAGGATTTCGCCATCGGCGTGCTGCATGCCGGTGAGTCCGGTGGGCGCGATCGCCACCGGCATGTGCACGGCTTGACCGGCCATGGTGGTGGCGAGACTGCGGTTCTCCATGTTCACTGCCACGCGCTGGCGCAGCAGGATCTTCTGGAAGTCGCTCTCGTTGGCGCGGTAGGTGCCTTCGGTCCACGAGCCCGAATCGGCATAGTCGTAGAACATGCGCGGCACACGCCGCTCGGCCAGCGCGCGCAGGTCTTCGATGCAGGTGATACGGTCTGTGGAGCTCATCCGCGTTGGCGCTCGTGGCGCTTGGCTGTGCTGGGTCGGCGGATGATAGGACGCCGCCCGCGGCGAGTGGATGTGGGTTCCACTCAGCCCCGTCGCGATCATGCAAAGGTGCTTACCAGCGATAGCCCAGCGACGCGATGAACTTGCGCGGGTCGCCGTAGAAGCAGCCGTAGGTGCACGACGGCGCCACAGGTCGGTGCACAGGCCGCGCGCCATCGTGGTCAGGTAGGCGCGGGCTCCGTCGAAGCTGTCGAACTCGCGTGGTTTGTGCAGCAGGCGCGTGAAGGCGTCGTGCGCCAGGGCGGCCGCATCGCAGGAAGCCTGGTTGCGCGAGCTCAGCCGCGGCGGCGCCTGGGCACGAAGTTGAGCTGCGTGCCGGTGCTCACCGGCGTCGCGCTCACCTGCACCGGCACGCTCGCCTGGTCTTGCAGTTGGTCGGGGTGCCAGAGCGTGAGCTGGGCCGCGCCGTCGGGCACGCCGTCGATCACGGCCACGCCCTTGGCATCGGTCTTGGCGAACCACGGGGTGTCGGCCACGTAGACCTGGCCGCGCATCGAGCCGTGGATGTGGCAGCCCAGGCCGATCGGGCCGGCGGTATCGACCTTCACATCGGCGCTCGAGACGCCCGAGCCTTTCTTGGGCGGCGTGTTGGCGTAGACGTCGTTGCCGGCCGGTGCGGCGGTGGCGTTGCCGTCGAGCCGTAGCTCGAAGTTCTTGGCCGGTGCGATGCTGCCCAGCGGCCCGCTGGGGGTCGAGCGCACATGGTGGTCGTAGCTGTCCTGGTTGATGAAGCGCAGCGTGCTGCCCACCGGCACGATGGTCAGGAAGGGCACGAAGCGCGAGCCTTCCTGCACGATCACCACTGGCTTCGGCGCGGGGCTGGCCGCGGGCTTGGTGCTGGCTTGCACCAGCACGACGACGTCGGGCGCGGGCTTGCCGTCCTTGTCGGTCACGGTGAGCTGGATGCTGCCGGCATGGGCGAGGCCGCCGCCGAAGATCAGCGAGAGCAGGGCCAGGGTGTGCTTGAACATCGGCGGGCGACTGGGGTGCGTCATGGGGCGGCCTGCTATGGGTTTCACGGGGTGTTGATGATCTCGCGGTGCATGGGTGCGAGCTTGGCCAGCAGCTTGTTCTGCGTGGCGAAGGCGATGCCTTGCGCGTCCATGCTTTGCTGAAGCACCTCGACCAGCGCGTTGAAGTTGTTCTTGTTGATCTCCATGCCCGCATGGGCTGTCTTCATGTCGGGCCCGTTGCGCTTGCAGGGGCCGCCCGAGACTTCGCAGAACTGTGTCACCAGTTCCTGCTTCACGTGTTGCTGGTTCACCTCCTTGAAGAAGGGGTTCATGCGGGGATCGGCCAGCAGGCGGGTCATGAAGTCGTCCATCAGCCGCGTCAGGCCGGCTTGCGCGCCGAGTTGCTGGTACAGCGTGTCGTCGGCCGTCTGGGCGTGCGAGGTGCCGCTGAACAGGGCCGCGCCCAGCAGCAGGGAAGCGAGGAGTTTGCGGTTCATGTGGGCTCCGGTGTCAGAAGGCGATTTGCGCCGAGATGTAGCCGCCGGTTTGGCGGCGCTGCACCACCCCCGGCACGATCTTGCCGAGGTCGACGTAGGCGGCGGTGAGCGAGAAGTGCTTGCTCGGTGCCCAGGCGATGAAGAGGTCGGCCCAGTCGTCTTCATCGAGCGCCCCGGCGCCGAGCGCGGTGTTGTCCTTGAAGTTGTCGGGCTTGAAGCGGTATTCCGCGCCGATGGCGATGTTCTTGCCCAGGAGCCAGGCCAGCGAGAACTCGGGCTGCAGCGTGTAGCGGGTGTGGCCGGTGGCGCCGAAGCCGAGCAGGCCGTTCTGGTTGGCCTTGGTGGCGCGCAACGTGCCGTTGACCAGGATGCCTTGCGCGAGGAAGAGCTTGGTTGCGCTGAGGTAGACGTCGGTGCCGCTGTCCTTGGCGCCGAAGGCTTCGAGCGTGCTTTGCAGGCGGTCGGCGTCCGAGGTCTTGTACTCGACGCCGACGGCGATCTGCGGCACCCAGGTGTCGCTGTCGAGCACGGCATCGCCGGCCAGGCGCAGCTTGGCGCCGACGATGTTCTGCTTCAGGCGCAGGCCGGTGAGGCCCAGCGCACCGCCCACCGGCCCGGTGTCGAAATCCTGCCGTGCGACCGAGAGCTCGATGCGCTCGCCGTAGCTCACGGCAGCGCCGTAGACATTGAGGCCGTAGTCGCGTGTCTTCACGCGGGTGGCGAAGGCCGAGCCGCCGAGCTCGCCGGCGGTGCCGTAGCCGCCGGTCACGGCCCATGGGGTGAGGCCACCGCCCGCTGCGCCGTCGATGCTGCTCACCCCGCCGGTGAGGAGCAGCTTGCCGCCGTACTGGCTGCTTTGTGCCCAGGCGGTCGGGGTGGCGAGCGCGAGCACCAGGGCGGCGCGGGCCAGGGGCCGGGTTGATACGGGCATGGAATCCTCCTCTCCGAATGCGTTTCTTGCAGCAGATACGCAATGCGGGGCGATTTGGATTCAGGCCGTGTTCGACGAGCCGCTGTTTTCGTCGAAAAGTGGCAAAGGAGCGAGGTAGGCCGCGGGCGGCTCGTGCACCGCCGGGGCGGCTTGGGCCGCATGCGGATCGAGCAGTTCGGCCAGCTTGGCGAGGTTGCCCGCTCGCACGCCCAGCAGGCGCAGGCGGCGTGACAGATCCACCCGCTTGAGGCATTCGCCCGCGGCGCGGCGGATCGTTCTCGCGTCCAGGGTGTGCGCGGGCAGCGTGAGGTCGCGCGTGACGATCTTGAAATCGTCGAAGCGCAGCTTGATGCCGATGGTCTTGGCCGCGTAGCCCTTGCGGCTGAGGTCGTCTGCCAGCTCCATGCACAGCTCGGTGAAGATCGGCGTGAGGGTGCGGCGGTCGCGCACGGCGTGCAGGTCGCGCTCGAAGGTGGTCTCGCGGCTCATCGACACCGGTTCGCTGTGGGTGACCACCGAGCGCTCATCTCGCCCATGCGCTGCGGCATGCAACCAGGCGCCGTAGTTCTTGCCGAAGTGCGCAAGCAGGAAGGCGGGGTCGGCGGCAGCGATGTCGCCCACGGTGTGCAAGCCCACGCTCGCCAGCTTCTCGCTTGCCTTGGGGCCGATGCCGTTGACCTTGCGGGCCGCCAGCGGCCAGATGCGCGCCGGGATCTCGTCGGCCCGAAGCAGCGTCAGCCCATCGGGCTTGTCGAACTCGGAGCACAGCTTGGAGAGCAGCTTGTTGGGTGTGATGCCCACCGAGCAGGTGAGGCCGCCGGTGGCCTCGCGCACGGCGTCCTTGAGTTGCTGGCCAATGGCCCGGCCGCCGTCGTCAAGCGCGCCGGGGAGGTCGGTGAGGTCGATGTAGATCTCGTCGATGCCGCGGTCTTCGACCAGGGGTGCAATGCGCCGCACGGCGGCCTTGAAGAGCCGCGAGTACTTGCGGTACTGCTCGAAATCGACCGGCAGAAGCACCGCATCGGGCGCCAGCTTGGCCGCCTTCATCGTGCCCATGGCCGAGAACACGCCGAGTGCGCGCGCTTCGTAGGTGCTGGTGGTGAGCACGCCACGCCCGGTGTAGTCGCGCAGCCGGGCGTAGCGGCGCGTGCCGTCGGGCAGGAGCACCGGCCGGCTGTCGCGCCCGCCACCGATCACCACCGGCAGGCCTTTGAGGTCGGGGTAGCGAAGCAGCTCCACGGACGCATAGAAGGCGTCCATGTCGAGGTGGGCTATGAGGCGCGGCGCGGCCATGAGGGCTGTATTTTCATACAGCCTTTGCTCGGGCGCCGAGAACTTTTCGTGGCGCGTTTCACCCCGTTCGTTCAGGTGCGCCGTGCAAGTGGGTGTGGCCCCTGGCCCGCAACCCCTGCAACCCTCTGGAGAAACCTTCATGGCTACCGCTTTCCCCGCCGCCCGCACCGCACTCCTGACCACGCTGGCGATCGCCGCCGCGCATGTGTGCGCGCAGCCCGCCGAAACCGAACGGCGCAGCACGCTCGACCAGCAGCAATCGGTGGCGGTGACGATCTACAACGACGACCTGGCGCTTGTGAAAGACGCGCGCAACGTCACGCTCGGCATCGGCAGCAACCGCCTGGCCCTGCGCGACGTGAGCGGGCGCATGCGGCCCGAGACGGCGCAACTGCGCAGTTTGTCGAACCCCGGCTCGTTCGACATGCTGGAGCAGAACTTCGACTTCGACCTGCTCACGCCCGCCAAGCTGCTAGAGAAGTACGTGGGCCGCAGCGTGCGCATCGTCAAGACGCACCCGCAGACCGGCGCCGAGACCGTCGAGACCGCGCAGGTGCTGTCGGCCGCGCAGGGCGTGGTGCTGAAGATCGGCGACCGCATCGAGACCGGCGTGCCGGGCCGCATCGTCTACGACAACGTGCCGGCCAACCTGCGCGACCGGCCGACGCTCGTGACCGAGTTGAACAGCCGGCGTGGCGGGGCGCAGTTGATGGAGCTCTCATACTTGACGGGTGGCTTGTCGTGGAAGGCTGATTACGTGGCCGAACTGGGCAGCGACGACAGCACGCTCGACCTCAACGGCTGGGTGACGCTCACCAACCGGAGCGGCACCAGCTACTCGAACGCCAAGCTGCAGCTCGTGGCCGGCGACGTCAACCGCGTGAAGCAGGAGATCCGCCATGCGCGCGCGGACATGATGATGTCCGCCAAGGCCATGCCGGCGGCCGCGCCCATGGCACAAGAGGCCTTGTTCGAGTACCACCTGTACACGCTCGGGCGGGCGACCACGCTGGCCGACAACCAGACCAAGCAGGTGGCGCTGCTCAGCGCGAATCGAGTGCCTGTGGTGAAGGAGTTGCTGCTGCAGGGAAGCGACTACTACTACGGCTCCAGCGTGGGCGACATCGGCCAGAAGCTCAAGGCCGGCGTGTACGTGGAGTTCAGCAACCGCGAGAACTCGCACCTGGGCATGCCGATGCCCAAGGGCGTGGTGCGCGTCTACAAGCGCGACAGCGCGGGCAATGCACAGTTCGTAGGCGAGGACAACATCGATCACACGCCCAAGAACGAGAAGGTGCGCCTCAAGCTCGGCGACGCGTTCGACGTGACCGCCGACAAGAAGCAGACCGACTACCGGCGCCGCGAACCCAACAACCGCGCGAGCCACGTGAGCGAGAGTGCCTACGAGATCGTGGTGCGCAACGCGAAGGCCGAACCCGTGACGGTGACCGTGCGCGAGCCGGTGCCCGGCGACTGGAGCATGGTCGACGAGTCGCACAAGCACAGCAAGGTCGCCGCCGGCACGGCCGAGTGGAAGCTGGCAGTGCCCGCAGGCGGCAGTACCACGCTGAAGTACCGCGTGCTCGTGAGGTACTGAGGTCGTCGGGGTTCTCGCGCCCCGGGCTGGAGACTCTCCGCTAAAGTGCAAGAGGCCTGTCGCTCAGGTTGTGCGCATGCGGCGCGCAACGGGCGTGGGGCGACTCAACCGGAGCGCCATGACCTTTACTGCCAACTGCCTCTGCGAGGGCGTGAAGTTCCGCCTCATGACGGACACGCTCGCGCCGGTTCAGATCTGCCATTGTTCGCAGTGCCGGCGCGCGCAAGGCACGCCGTTCGCGAGCAACCTGCCGGTGTCGCGGGCCGACTTCCAGCTCGACAGCGGCAGCGAGCTGCTCACCGAGTACGAATCCTCGCCGGGCAAGAAGCGGGCGTTCTGCCGCCGATGCGGCTCGCCCATCTACAGCCGGCGCGACGAGATCCCAGGCACCTTGCGCATCCGCGCCGGGCTCATCAACGAGCCGCTGCCGGCGGGGGTGGAAGCGCACTTCTGCGTGGACAGCAAGGCCAACTGGTGGCCGATCAACGACGACCTGCCACAGCACGCGGGCGTCTACGTGCCGCCCACGGCCTGAACAACGTCGCAGGAGAAGCCCGGCATGCTCGACTTCGAAGCCCCACCCATCGAGTCGTCGCAGATGCGGCGTGCCGGCAAGGGATTGCTGTCCCTCGCGCTGATGGACGCGCGCAATCACACGCTTCGCTGGATGAGCGCGCTGGAGTCGCAGCTCGTCGATCCGCCGTGGTCGGTGCCCATGCACCCGGAGATCAACCCGCCGCTGTGGTCGTTCGGCCACCTGGGCTGGTACCAGGAGCACTGGATCGCGCGCAACGTGCAGCGCCAGCGTGGCGAGCATGCCGAGGTCGACACCTCGCGGCTGGCTTCGATCGACCCCTTCTCCGATGAGTGGTACGACCCCTTGCTCGCCCCGCACGGCGCGCGCTGGCAGCTCCCGCTGCCGCATGCCCAGGCCACGCGGCAGTATCTGGCCGACACGCTCGACACCACGCTCGAACTGCTCGAACACGCGAGCGACGAAGACGATTCGCTGTATTTCTTTCGCCTGGCGCTCTTTCGTGAAGACATGCAGTGCGAGGCCTTTGCCGAGCTTTCGCAAACGCTGGAGTTCGACGCCGGGTTGCTCTCGCCGCTGGCCACGCTGCCTCCGCGCGATCCGCTCACATTCCCCGCAGCGCGATGGCTGCTCGGCAGCGCGCCGGACGGTTTCGCCTTCGACAACGAGCGCGCGGCCAACGAGCACGAGGTGCCCGAGTTCGAGATCGATGCGCAGCCCGTCACCTGGGCGCAGTACTGCGAGTTCGTCGAAGACGGCGGGTATGACGACGCCGACGTCTGGTCGCCCGAAGGCTGGTCGTGGGTGCAGCAGGGGGGCCGGCGCACCCCGCGGCATGTGGATCAGATGCGCCACAGCGTGCTGCTGCAGCGCTTTGGCAAGCTCACCCGTGCGCCGATGGCGCAGCCCGCCATGCATGTGAGCTGGTACGAGGCCGATGCCTGGTGCCGCTGGGCCGGCCGGCGCCTGCCGACCGAGCTGGAGTGGGAGCTGGCTGCGCACAACGGACTGAGCCGCGGCTTCCGCTACGGGCAGGTCTGGGAGTGGACGGCAGGGAGCTTTCGCCCCTACCCGGGCTTCGTGGCCGGCCCCGATCGCAACTACTCGCTGCCGGCCTTCGGCTCGCACAAGGTGCTGCGCGGCGCATCCTTTGCCACGCGCGAGCGCATGCGCCACCCGAAGTTCAGGCGCTTCCTGCTGCCGCAGCGCGACGACGCATTCACAGGCTTCAGAAGCTGCGCGATCTGAGCGCGGCTCGGCCAGAGGAGACGAAACACCATGACCCAGCCGCCCATCTCTCTTGCCGACAAATCTCTCCCGCACACCTCTCGCCCCGACACCGCCGCGCCTGACAGCGCCAGGCCCACCACCTTCGAGCCCGATCGCTACTTCGCCAGCACCCACGCCGTCACAAACGTGTCGAACGAGCTGTGCGACTACAACATGTACGACCAGGACCACGCACTGCGCAACGCGGTGCAACGCCACGGTGCGGGTTGGGCCGACGACAGCCTGCGTGAGTTCGGCCACCTGGCCGGCCGCGCCGAGTACCTGGAGCTCGGTGCGCTGGCCAACAAGTACACGCCCGAACTCGACACGCACGACCGCTTTGGCAACCGCATAGACCTGATCCGCTTCCACCCGGCGTACCACACGCTCATGAAGACGGCCATCGAGCATGGCCTGCACGCCGAGCCCTGGAGCAACCCGCGCGCCGGCGCCCATGTGGCCCGCGCTGCGCGCTACTACATGCAGACGCAGGTGGAAGCGGGCCACGGCTGCCCGATCACCATGACCTTCGCCGCCGTGCCGGCGCTGCGTACCACGCCTGCGCTCGCCAAACTGTGGGAGCCGCGCATCACGGCGCGCGTCTATGACCCGCGCAACGTGCCCGATGCCCAGAAGCAGGGCGTGACCATCGGCATGGCGATGACCGAGAAGCAGGGCGGCTCCGACGTGCGCGCCAACAGCACGCGTGCCTTTCCGGTCGGTACGCCCGGAGAGGGGCAGGCGTACGAACTGGTGGGCCACAAGTTCTTCGTGTCCGCGCCGATGTGCGACGCCTTTCTCGTGCTTGCGCAGACGCCCGCCGGCCTGTCGTGCTTCATCGTGCCGCGCTGGCGGCCCGATGGCACGAAGAACCCGCTGCAGATCGTGCGGCTCAAGCGCAAGATGGGCAATGCCTCCAACGCGTCGAGCGAGACCGAGCTGCGCGGTGCCCTGGGCTGGATGCTGGGCGAAGAAGGCCGCGGCGTGCGCACCATCATCGACATGGTCGCCATGACGCGCTTCGATTGCATGATCGGCTCGTCGGCCGGCCAGCGCGCGGCCGTGTCGCATGCGCTGCACCACTGCGCGCAGCGTTCGGCCTTCGGTGCACGCCTCAACGAGCAACCGCTCATGACCAACGTGCTGGCCGACATGGTGCTCGAGAACGAAGGCAGCCTCGCGCTCACGATGCGCATGGCGCAGGCGCTCGATACCGCCAGCGACCCGCACGAAGACCTGCTTGCGCGCCTGTGCACCGCGGTCGGCAAGTACTGGATCTGCAAGCGCACACCGCAGCACGCCTACGAGGCCATGGAGTGCATTGGTGGCAGCGGCGTGATGGAGGACAGCATTTTTCCGCGCCTGTTCCGCGAGTCGCCGGTGAACGCGATCTGGGAGGGCAGCGGCAACATCCAGTGCCTCGACACCCTGCGCGCGATCCAGAAGTCGCCCAAGGTGCTCGATGCGTACTTTGATGAAGCGCGCCGCGCGGGCGGTAGCAACCCGCTGCTCGAACGCTGGCTGAACGATCTGCACCGCGACCTGCGCGATGCCGACCAGATCGAGTACCGCTCGCGCGAGCTGGTCGACCGGCTGGCGCTGGGCATGCAGGCCGCGTTGCTGTTGCAGCATGCGCCCGATGTGATCGCATCGGCCTTCTGCGCCTCGCGCCTCGCACCGACCGGGGCACGCAACTACGGCACCTTGCCCAAGGGCGTGGATTGCCGAGCCATCGTCGACCGCGCCACACCGCAACCGAGCTAAGGCACCGCATGCACAACAAACCTTCGAGCCACCGCCTTGCGCGCGCCACCTGGGCTGCAGGTGTCGCCGCGGTGCTCTGCGCCGTCACGCCCGCGTCCATGGCTCAGGGCTCGGCCGTCACGTTCTATGGCGGCGCGCGGGCGGGTGGCGAGTTCGTCGACGACAACGCCTCCGGCTCCCACGTGAAGCTCGACGACAGCGCCACCGGCGCCGTGAGCTTCGAGTGGCTGTTCTCCGATGGCCAGCAGGGGCAGGTCTTCTACTCCTTCCAGCGCAGTGCCTTGCCGGGCTCGGTGGCGAACCAGGCCGATGCGATCCCGGTCAACATCAGCTACCTGCATGCCGGTGGGCGTGTGTTCTTCGAGGGCAGCTACAACACGCACGCCGGGTATGTGGTGGGTGGGCTGGGCATCACGCACTTCGCGCCGCGTGGCAACGGCCTGTCGTCCGAGGTGCGCCCCTCGGGCAACCTCGGCCTCGGCTTCCAGTGGATGTTCTCGCCGCAGGTGGCGCTGCGCGCCGAGGTGCGCGGCTACCTCACGCTGGTCAACAGCAACGGCGGCTTCTTCTGCTCCGGGGGCTGCGTGGTGTCGATTCGCGGCGACACGGTCAATCAGTTCGACGGTCTCGTCGGGCTGTCGATCGGGTTCTGAACGGCGCAGCCAGCCTGGTCAAGCTCTTTCCCAACGAACCAATCGATCACATGGCCATCCCACACGCAAGCTCCGCCCAGGTCATCGACGTCCAACCCCTGGGCACGCGCCTGGCGAGCGAAAAGACGATTGCGCTGTTCAAGTCCGAGCAACTGGAAGTGATCCGGCTGGTGCTGCGAGCTGGCAAGTCGTTCCCGCCGCACAGCGTGCCCGGCGAGATCACCATCCACTGCATCGAAGGCGAGCTCGACGTCACGGCCGAAGGGCACAGCCACGTGCTGCATGCGGGCGAGATGCTTTACCTCAAGGGTGGCGTGGAGCACAGCGTGCAAGCGCTGCAGGACGCTTCGGCCTTGGTCAGCATCGTGCTGGACAAGGGGCTACAGCACGCGCCCCAGATCTAGCGACCAGGTGAAGTCGCGCGCGGGTCTGGCGCGCTCTTCGACCGTTGGCAACCACAGCACATCGCGCGCAAGCTGTCGTTGTGGCGAGGGCAAGCGTCGGCTTCTTCTCACCCCTCTGCGTCTTCTCCATCAGGTGGACAGCGCCCGGCGGGTCGCCCGGTGTAGCGCACCGCCTGCTCGCCGCGGCAGAAGCCGTACAGCTGCATCCCCGCCTGCCGGGCGATGTCGACCGCGAGCGTGGTGGGCGCGGAGATGGTCGCCAGCACGGGCACGCCCATGCGCGCGCATTTGCGCACCAGTTCGTAGCTCGCACGGCTGGACATCACCACGAAGCCATCGTCGAAGCGCAGCCGTGCCTGGGCGCGCTGGCCCAGCAGCTTGTCGAGCGCGTTGTGGCGGCCCACGTCTTCCATCACGGTGGTGATCTCGCCTTCGGGTGTCACCCAGGCCGCAGCATGGTGAGCGCCGGTGAGGGCGTTGAGCGGCTGGCGTGAGGGCAAGTGCGCAAACGCGCGCAGCAAGGTGTCGATCGACAACTGCGCCGCCCAGGCGGGCGGCTGCACAGGCTCGGGCACGAGGTCGAGGCGCGTCAGGCTGTCGATGCCGCACAGCCCGCAGCCTGTGCGGCCGACGAGGCTGCGGCGCTGCTCCTGCAGCCTCGCGGCGGCGCCGGTGGCCACTTCGAGCTGAATCTCGATGCCTGCGCTGACTTCGATCACGTCGATGCCGCGGCATTCGTCGCGCGAACTGAGCAAGCCTTCGGAGAGCGCGAAGCCGAGCGCGAAGGCCTCCAGGTCGGCGGGCGTCGCCATCATCACGGCATGCGAGATGCCGTTGAAGACCAGCGCCACGGGCACCTCGGCGGCGATGCGGTCTTGCTGCGCGCCACCTTCGCGGCGCTGTACCGACACCTCGCGTGTGGGCTCCATGCCTACATGTTCACTCACGCCGCCTCAGGCCAGCACACCGCGGTGGCTGGTGATGGCGTGCAGCACGGCGGGGTGCAGGTCGCTGCCGCCCTCGGTGTCGATGTGCTCCAGCAGGGCGCGCCGCATGCGCGGCTCCCAGAACTTCTTGATGTGGATGGCGATGCCTTCCTCGGCCTCCACCGGGTCGGGGATCGACTCGAAGTAGTTGCCGATCTGGTTGGCCATCTTCACGAGGTTGGCGGCTTTCATTTGGCGCCCACCTCGTGCGTCGCCGCCTGCAAAAGCTCTTGCTGCACCTTGTCGAAGCGGCTGTACTCCTGCTGCCAGGCCGAAGGCTGCATCACCGGCATCACCTGCACCGCGGTCACCTTGTACTCGGGGCAGTTGGTGGCCCAGTCGGAGCTGTCGGTGGTGATTACGTTGGCACCCGACTCAGGGAAGTGGAAGGTGGTGTAGACCACGCCCGGCTGCATGCGTTCGCTGATGACGGCGCGCAGCACGGTCTCGCCCGCGCGGCTGTGGATGCCGACCCAGTCGTCCTGCTTGATGCCGCGTTCTTCGGCGTCGTGCGGGTGGATTTCCAGTCGGTCTTCGCTGTGCCACTGGTTGTTGGGCGTGCGCCGTGTCTGCGCACCCACGTTGTACTGCGACAGGATGCGCCCGGTGGTGAGCAGCAGCGGGAACTTGCGCGTGACCTTCTCGTCGGTGGCCACGTACTTGGTGATCATGAAGCGGCCCTTGCCGCGCACGAACTTGCCCATGTGCATGATCGGCGTGCCCTCGGGCGCCGCCTCATTGCAGGGCCATTGCACGCTGCCCATCTCTTCGATCTTCTTGAAGCTCACGCCGTGGAAGGTGGGCGTGAGCGCCGCGATCTCGTCCATGATCTGCGACGGGTGCGTGTAGTTCATCGGGTAGCCGAGCGCGTTGCTCAGCGCCACGGTCACCTCCCAATCGGCCTTGCCCGCCTGCGGCGGCATCACCTTGCGCACGCGCGAGATGCGGCGCTCGGCGTTGGTGAAGGTGCCGTCCTTCTCGAGGAACGACGATCCCGGCAGGAACACGTGCGCGTACTTGGCCGTCTCGTTCAGGAATAGGTCTTGCACCACGATGCATTCCATGGACATCAGCGCCTCGGCCACGTGCTGCGTGTTGGGGTCGGACTGCACGATGTCCTCGCCCTCGCAGTACAGGCCCTTGAAGCTGCCGCTGAGTGCCGCGTCGAACATATTGGGGATGCGCAGGCCCGGCTCGGCCTGCAGCGTCACGCCCCAGGCCTCTTCGAACGAGCTGCGCACCGTGCTGTCGGACACATGCCGGTAGCCCGGCAGCTCGTGCGGGAACGAACCCATGTCGCACGAGCCCTGTACGTTGTTCTGCCCGCGCAGCGGGTTCACGCCCACGCCTTCGCGGCCGACGTTGCCGGTGACCATGGCCAGGTTGGCGATGCCCATGACCATCGTGGAGCCCTGGCTGTGCTCGGTCACGCCCAGGCCGTAGTAGATGGCGGCGTTCGGGCGGCGCCCGATGGGGGCCGCGCCATCGCTCGAACCGGTGGCGTACAGGCGCGCCGCAGCGCGCACCTCGGCTGCCGGCACGCCGGTCTCGGCTTCGAGCGCCTCGGGCGAGTTATCGGGCAGGGAGACGAAGTTGCGCCAGTCGTTGAAGGACTTCGGGTCGCAGCGCTCGGCCACATAGGCCTCGTCGACAAGGCCTTCGGTGACGATCACGTGCGCAAGCGCCGAGATGATCGCCACGTTGGTGCCGGGGCGCAGTTGCAGGTGGTGCTCGGCGCGGATGTGCGGCGACTTCACGATGTCGATGCGGCGCGGGTCGATCACGATCAGCTTGGCACCTTCGCGAAGGCGCTTCTTCATGCGCGATGCGAACACCGGGTGGCCGTCGGTCGGATTCGCGCCGATGACCATGATCACGTCGGCCTTCTCGACCGACTTGAAGGTTTGCGTGCCGGCCGATGTGCCGTAGGTCTGCCCGAGGCCGTAGCCGGTGGGCGAGTGGCAGACACGCGCGCAGGTGTCGACGTTGTTGTTGCCGAAGGCCGCGCGCACCAGCTTCTGGACGAGGTAGGTCTCTTCGTTCGTGCATCGCGACGAGGTGATGCCGCCGATGCTGTCGCGCCCGTGCTGCGCCTGGATGCGCTTGAACTCGCTGGCGGCGTGGCTGATGGCTTCGTCCCAGCTCACCTCTTGCCACGGGTCGGTGATCTTGGCGCGGATCATCGGCTTGGTGATGCGGTCCTTGTGCGAGACGTAGCCCCACGCGAAGCGACCCTTCACGCACGAGTGGCCTTCGTTGGCCTTGCCGTCCTTCCACGGCACCATGCGGACCACCTCGTTGCCCTTCATCTCGGCCTTGAACGAGCAGCCCACGCCGCAGTAGGCGCAGGTGGTGATGACGCTGTGCTCGGGCTGGCCGAGCCAGATCACGCTCTTCTCCTGCAGCGTGGCGGTGGGGCAGGCCTCGACGCAGGCGCCGCAGCTCACGCACTCGCTCTCCATGAAGGACTGGTCCTGCCCGGCCGACACGCGCGATTCGAAGCCGCGCCCGCTGATGGTCAGCGCAAAGGTGCCCTGCGTTTCTTCACAGGCCCGCACGCAGCGGTTGCAGACGATGCACTTGCTCGGGTCGTAGCTGAAGTAGGGGTTGGATTCGTCCTTCTGGTCTTTCAGGTGGTTGGCACCGTCGAAGCCGTAGCGCACGTTGCGCAGGCCGGTCACGCCGGCCATGTCCTGCAGCTCGCAGTTGCCGTTGGCGCTGCAGGTGAGGCAGTCGAGCGGGTGGTCGCTGATGTACAGCTCCATCACGCCCTTGCGCAACTCCTGCAGCTTGGGGCTCTGAGTGCGCACGTTCATGCCGGCTTCGGCCGGCGTGGTGCACGAGGCGGGGTAGCCCTTGCGGCCGTCGATCTCGACGAGGCACAGGCGGCACGAGCCGAAGGGCTCCAGGCTGTCCGTGGCGCAGAGCTTGGGCACCTTCACGCCGGCGTCCATCGCGGCGCGCATCAGCGAGGTGCCGGCGGGTACGGTGACTTCAGCGCCGTCGATCGTGAGGGTGACCTCTCGCTCTGATTCGCGCTTGGGCGTGCCGAAGTCGGTTTCTTTCAGATGATCGAGCATGGGGGCTCCTCAATAGCAATCGTTTTGCATGCCACCACCCGCTCAGCCTGAGGTATCGAAGGCGTGCTCAGACCGTGCCGGGCCTTCGATACCTCAGGCTGAGCGGACGGTGACATGCGACCAAACATCTCAGGCGGCCTTGGCGGTGGGGGCTTCGATGCCGAAATCCTGCGGATAGTGGTTCAGCGCCGACAGAACCGGGTACGGCGTCATGCCGCCCATCGCGCACATCGATCCGTGAACCATGGTGTCGCACAGGTCGCGCAGCAACTGCACCTGCTGCGGCCGGTTCTGGTTGCGGGTGATCTTGTCGATGACCTCCACGCCACGCGTGGAGCCGATGCGGCAGGGCGTGCACTTGCCGCAGCTCTCGATGGCGCAGAACTCCATCGCGTAGCGCGCCAGCTGCGACAGATCGGCGGTGTCGTCGTGCACCACGATGCCGCCGTGGCCCACCACGGCGCCCAGGGCGGCGTAGGCCTCGTAGTCGAGCGGCACGTCCCACTGCGATTCGGGCAGGTAGGCGCCGAGCGGGCCGCCCACCTGAACTGCCTTGATCGGGCGCCCAGAAGCCGAGCCGCCGCCGTAGTCGTAGAGCAGTTCGCGCAAGGTCACGCCGAAGGCCTTCTCGACCAGGCCACCGTGCTTGATGTTGCCCGCAAGCTGGATCGGCAGCGTGCCGTGCGAGCGGCCCACGCCGTAGTTCTTGTAGTAGGCCGCGCCGCGCGCCAGGATGATGGGCACGGTGGCCAGCGTGATCACGTTGTTGATGACGGTGGGCTGGCCGAACAGGCCCGCCACGGCCGGCACCGGCGGCTTGGCGCGCACGATGCCGCGCTTGCCCTCCAGGCTTTCAAGCAGCGCGGTCTCTTCACCGCACACGTACGAGCCGGCACCCTTGCGCACTTCGAGCGCGAAGTGGTGGGTGGACCCCAGGATGTTGCGACCCAGGTAGCCGGCCGATTCGGCGCGTCGGATCGCCTCGCCGAGGGTGACGATCGTGTGCGGGTACTCCGAGCGCACATACACGTAGCCGTGCGTGGCTCCGGTGGCGAGGCCGGCGATCACCATGCCTTCGATCAGCACGAAGGGGTCGCCCTCCATCGTCATGCGGTCAGAGTAGGTGCCCGAATCGCCTTCGTCGGCGTTGCAGACGATGTACTTCTGCGCGGCTGGCGTGGCGGCCACCGTCTTCCATTTGATGGCGGCCGGAAAGGCGGCGCCGCCGCGGCCGCGCAGGCCGCTGTCCATCACCTCCTGCACGATCTGCTCGCGCGTGAGGGTGAGCGCACGCCGCAGGCCGGCAAAGCCTTCGTGCGTGGTGTAGTCGTGCAGCGAGAGCGGGTCGGTGACGCCCATGCGGGCAAAGGTGAGGCGCTCCTGCTTTCTCAGGAAGGGGATGTCTTCGGTGATTCCCAGGCGCAGGCCGTGCGCGCCGCCGGCCAGGAAGCCGGCGTCGAACAGTGCAGCCACGTCGCCCGCGTCGACCGGGCCATAGGCGATGCGGCCTTGCGGGGTCTGCACCTCGACCATCGGCTCCAGCCAGAACAGGCCGCGCGAACCGTTGCGCACCAGGTTGATCGAGATGTTGCGCTCGCGGGCTTCGTCGGCGATGCGGCGGGCCACGCCGTCGGCCCCCACGGCGAGCGCGGCCGAGTCGCGTGGTACGTAGACCGTGATGCTCATCCGTTGCTCCGTGCTTCGGCAATCAGGGCGTCGAACCGCTTCGGCGTGACGCGCGCATGCACTTCGTCGCCGATCACGATGGCCGGCGACGAGGCGCACAGGCCCAGGCAGTACACCGGCTCCAGCGTGAACGCGCCGTCGGCCGAGTGACCGTGCACCGCGCAGCCCAGGCGCTGTTGCGCGTGGTCGAGCAGCGCATCGGCCCCCATGGCCTTGCACGATTCGGCGCGGCAGACCTGCACCACGCGCCCGGCTGCCGGCTCGGCGCGGAAGTGGTGGTAGTAGGTGATGACGCCGTGCACCTCGGCCCGCGACAGGTTCAGCACGCTGGCGATCTCGGGCACCACGTCGGCCGGGATGTGGCCGAGCGTGTCCTGCAGCTCATGCAGGATGGGCAGCAGGGCGCCGGGTTCATCGGCGCGGCGCGCGAGCACCTCGCGCACCTGGGCCAGTGTCTCGGGCGATGAGGTCACGGTCGTCATCGGGGCAGCCTTCAGTGGAAGAACTTCGCGGTGCTCAGCAGCGTGCGGTACACGCCCCAGGCCAGCGGGATGCCCACCACCGCCCAGGCCAGCACCACCACGAACATCGGCGTCTTGCTGCTGGAGACCGGTGCCGAACCCACCTCGGCGGCGCTGGCGCGTTCATGTGCGAGGCGCTTTTCTTCGGCGAGCTCGGCGTCGGACATGAACCACTTGTCGGCCACCGGGCGGATCATCAGGTTGCAGATGAGGCCGATCACCAGCATGCCCACCAGGATGTACATGGTCTGGTTGTAGACCTGCTCACGCGGCAGGCCCATGCCGAGCTGGTAGTCGCGCATGTAGTTCACGACCACCGGGCCCAGGATGCCGGCCGTGGCCCAGGCGGTGAGCAGGCGGCCGTGGATGGCGCCCACCATCTGCGTGCCGAACAGGTCGGCCAGGTACGCGGGCACGGTCGAGAAGCCGCCGCCGTACATGCTCAGGATGACGCAGGCTGCGGCCACGAAGAGCAGCATGCTGCCCGCAGCGGCGCTGCCCGGCATAGAGGCATAACAGATGCCGCCCAGCACGAAGAACACCACGTAGGTCATCTTGCGACCCAGCTTGTCGGACAGGCTGGCCCAGAAGAACCGCCCGCCGATGTTGAAGAGGCTCAGCAGCGCGGTGAAGCCTGCCGCCACGCCCGCGATGGCGGTGAGTTGGGCCTTGTCGAGTTCGCCGAACTTCTTGGCCACGCCGATCAGGCTGCCGCCGAACACCTCTTGCAGCATGGGGCTGGCCATGCCGATCACGCCGATGCCGGCCGAGACGTTCATGCACAGCGCCAGCCAGACCAGCCAGAACTGCGGGATGCCCCAGACCTTCTTCACGTGCACGTGGCGCTGCGTGATCATGGCGTTGCCGCCTTGCGCGGCAGGCGGTGTCCAGCCGGCGGGTTTCCAGCCGGTGGGTGGCACGCGGTAGCCGAAGGCGCCGCCCAGCATGAAGACGAAGTAGATCAGCGCCATCACGATGAAGGTCTGCATCACGCCCACGTCCGTGGGGCTGGAGAAGCTCTTCATCAGCTCGGCCGCGAGCGGCGAGCCGATCATGGCGCCGCCGCCGAAGCCCATGATCGCCATGCCGGTGGCCATGCCGCGCCGGTCAGGGAACCACTTGATCAGCGTGCTCACGGGCGAGATGTAGCCCAGCCCCAGGCCGATGCCGCCGATCACGCCCGAGCCGAGGATCATCAGCCAGAACTGGTGCAGGTGAATGCCCAGCGCCGAGATCAGCATGCCGCCGCACCAGCACACGGCCGACACCACACCGGCCTTGCGCGGGCCCGCGCGCTCCAGCCAGCCGCCCCAGATCGCGGCGGCGCAGCCGAGGAACACGAAGAACAGGGTGTACATCCAGCCCAACGTGGAGATCTTCCAGTCGCAGGTGCTGGTGAAGAGTTCGGCGAAGAAGCCGACCTCGGGGCCGCACTTGATCGCCTCCTTGATGCCCAGCGCCTTCGACAGCGGCAGCCAGAACACCGAGAAGCCATACGCCATGCCGATGCACAGGTGGATGGCAAGTGCCGCTGGCGGCACCACCCAGCGGTTGAAGCCTGGGCCCGCGATGGTGCGTTCCTTGTCCAGCAAGCCGGGGGCACTGCCTGCGGCAGCCCCTACCGTTCCCAATCCGACTGACGACATAGTTGGTCTCCAATGTGTGGTCGCCCTCCGATCAAATATGCGTTGGAGGGCATAATCTGAGCCTGTCGTGTAGGCCTGCCAAGCAATGTATGTAGCGGTACTCGTAGGCGCAATAGGGTTTCTGCATACGAACAAATAGGCGTTGCAGAGCATAAGGAGCAACCCATGCACAAGGTGAAGATCGAGACCCGATGGAGCATTGCCCGGCCCGATGGCGAAGGCCTAACGCAACGCTTGATCGACGTCCTGGTCGATGTGCACGAGCACGGCAGCCTGCTCGGCGCCTGCAAGCACTCGGGCATGTCGTACCGCCATGCCTGGCAGCTTCTGCGCCGCGGCGAGGCCTTGTTCGGTACGCCCTTGCTCAACATGGCGCGCGGCAAGGGCTCCAGCCTCACCGAGCTCGGCGAGCGCCTGGTGTGGGCCGATCGGCGCATCAACGCGCGGCTCGCGCCGCTGTTCGTGTCGCTCGCCTCCGAACTCGAGGCCGAGATCGAGAAGGTCTGCGCGCCGCTGCACTCGCTGCTGCACATCCACGCCAACCACGGCTTTGCAGTGGAGACGCTGCGCACCTTCATGGCCGACGCCGAGGTGCCGCATGAACTCAAGTACTGCGGCAGCGTCGAGGCGGTGGCCGCCTTGCACGCGCAAACCTGCGACGTGGCGGGGTTTGCCGTGCCCCTGCACGAGTTCGAGCCCGCGGTGGTCGCGCATTACAGCCGCTGGCTCTCGGCGCGCTCGCAACGCATCATCCACGTGACCACACGCGAGCAGGGCGTGATGGTGTCGCCTGGCAACCCGCTCAAGATCTACGACGTGGCCGACCTCGCGCGGCCCGGCGTGCGCTTCATCAACCGCCAGCCCGGGTCGGGCACGCGCCTGCTGCTCGACCTCATGCTCGCCAAGCAGGGCATCGCCCAATCGGCCATCCAGGGCTACGAGCAGTGCGAGTTCACCCACGCGGCCGTGGCCGCACACGTGGCCAGCGGCATGGCCGATGCCGGTTTCGGCGTGGAAACGCCCGCGCGCCGCTTCAAGCTCGACTTCATCCCGAGCCAGACCGAGCGGTACTTCCTGCTGTGCGACGAGCGCACCATCGACACACCGGTGATGCAGCAGGTGCTGGGCATCCTGCGCAGTGACGAGTTCAAGGCCGCCGTGAACCTGCTGCCCGGCTACCGCTCGGACGGCTCAGGCTCGGTGATGACCCTCGGCGAAGCCTTCGAGACGCTGCAGAGCGTTGCGCCACGGCGCAGGCGTTGAGCAGGGCGCGCACAGGCGCTTCGGCGCTGGTCAGCAGCGTGCTGGACAAGGGCCTACAGCACACGCCCCAGATCGAGCGACCAGGTGAACTCGCGCGCGGGTTTGGCGCGCTCGTCGACCGTGTGCAACCACAGCGTCGTGTCTGCAAAGCCCCACTGCCGCACGTTGCCGTCGTCGAGACCCACGGTGGCTACCGCGAGGCCCTCCGGGAACCTTGGCGAGTACAGCACGAGGTGATCGAAGTGATTGACGAAGCGCTGCGGGCCCAGGCGCTCGTAGTCGGTGTGGTGCATCACGAGCAGCGCGTCGGGTCGCAGCTGCAGCGTGCTCAGGTAGGTGAACGGCGCGGCCGTTGACCAGTCTGGTTCAATGCGGCCGAGGGATGTCAGGCGGTCCGCAGCCGGGTCATAGACATAGAGGCCCTGCCTGGCTTCGGGCCGGTGGTAAGACACCTGGATCAGCACCCGGCCTGCCGGCAAGGCGATCACCTCCGAGGCCGACGACATGGCCCACCTCGACTGGTCGGGTTCGAAGGCTGCGATGCTGGCGCGCCTGAACCGGCTCGCATCGCGCGTGTCGAGTTGCCAGAGCGAGACGTGGCGGTCGTCGCCGAAGGTGTTGACCACGGCAATCGGCGGTTGGGTCGACGCCACGTGGGCTTCGATCCGTGCGCGAGCGGTGGCGGGCTGCAGGTCGATCGCGCCCTCGGGCGGCTTGCTGTTTACCGCGAAGCGGCGCACCGGCGCGTAGCCCGGCGCTGGCGGCTCCGGCAATGTGGCTGGGGCCGCTGACTCGGGCTTGAGCACGCTTCCGAGCTGCGGGTTCACAGTCGACGTGAATTTCTTCTTGAACAGTCCGAAGAGCATGGTCTGGCTTGCGGCGTTGTTGGATGGGGTCGGCTCGCAGCCAACAATGAACACGCAGGCGAGCAGCCCGAGCGTGCATCGCCGGGCAGCCTCAAGAGCGTGTCGGCTGCAAAGGCGAATGGTTGTTCTCTGGCGCACGGGCGGGGATGCGTCTGTCGCGAAGGGCTCAGATCTTGCGCCGTACCCACGGCCGCGGCGCATCGACTGCGGGGTCGTGCACGACGTAGGCAGGTGCAGGCTGGCTCGGCTCGGTGAAGTACGCGTAGGCTTCGCCGCCGGTCACGGTCGACGCCTGGAAGGTCGACCGGCGGATCACGACCTCGCGGCCCACGAGTTCGGCGGCACCTTCGCGGGTCGCGATGAAGATCCGGTCACCGACGCGGGCCATGCCAGACAGTTGCAGAGGTGAGGTGGCGATCTCCGAGAACCCCGCGCCCGCCGAACCCACGAGCACGCGGCCGGCATTGCCAGAGGCGCTCACCAGCACCGAACCGTTGTCGAGGGCCACCACCGCGGTCAGGGTCTCGTTGACCTCAGGGCCGGCGGGCACCGCGATGGGTGAGAACCTGCGGCCGTCCCAGTGAAGCAGCGTGCGGGTGTCGCCCACCGCGTACACGTCGTTGGGGCCGGTTCCGCCGAACTCCAAGATGCCGACGCGGGCGTCTGCGGCAACCTCGTGCACCAGATGCCACTGGGTGCCGTCCCAGCGGTAGATGTGACCGCCGTAGACGGCGGCGAAGACGTTGTCATGGTCGACACCCCACAGCGCGTTGACGTTCGGGCGCAGACCATCGGGCAGCCGGGGGAGTGCCGTCACCGACCAGCGGGTGGAATCGTCGCGCGACTCGTAGATGACATCTGTCGCTTCGGGCCAATCGACGGGCACGGTGGTGGCGACGTAGCCATCAGCGCTGGCGACCCAGAGATGGTCTCCGCTCCCCCACATCACGCGCAAGGTGTCGTTCGTGGAGAGCAGGTGCTTCAACTTCAAGGGGCCTTCGAGGCTCTTTCCGAGCGCGTAGACATCGCCCACGGCGTCGCCCAGGTTGTGCGGCTCGCTGGAGATGAGCAGCATGGCCACGTCTTGCGAGCGTTCCACGACGGTAAGAATCGAGCTGGTGATCATGTGGATGAAGGGTGAGCAATGGATGCTCAGGTTGCAGGTGGCGAATGGATCTTGTCGGTCCGAGACACGATGTGGGAGTGAAACTGCTGCCGAGCCATCGCCAGGGCGGCGCGCGCCTGACGGTATGACGCGCCGGGAGGCGCTCTGGTGCTCAAGGGCAGCGCACGTTCGCGCCGTTGGCCATGGCCAGCAGGCGCGCACCGATCTCGTCGCCCAGCCGCGCCACGGCGCGGCGGTGTGCGGCGGCCAGGGCGTTCAGGTCGCCCGCTGCAGGTTCGTGGATGCTGCTGCGGCACATCACTGGCGTGCCCTTGCCGGTGGTGGCGGACTGGGCTGACCAGAGGGCGTCCAGCCAGACCTCTTTGCCGGCGATCGATTCGAAGCGTTGCACGTCGACCTGCACGCGCACACCCGCCTGGCCGGGCGCCGTGCGGGCGTCGACCGCGGCGTAGCGGTGAGCGAGGCGCTCGAACAGCGCGGCGCGCAGTTCATCGCGCAGCGGTGACACCCATTGCTCGCCTTCGAGCACGCGCAGGGTGTCGTCGGGCAGGCGCACCACCCACTGCTGCTGATCCACGGCTGCTGGCACGCGCACGGGTGCCAGGTCTACCGACAGCGGTGGCAAGCCGCGCTCTGGGCTTGCGGCATCGCTGGTGGAGAGCAGGCTGTGGTAGCGGGTAGGGGGCGTTGATGAACACGCCGAGAGAAGGGCGAGCGTGCCGACGGCAAGTGCGGCGAACGCATGCGAGAAGAACGGGGTGGAGACTTGAGCCTTCATGGTTCAGCGGCGCTCGGGGTTGGGGGTGGGCGCGGGCGCGGTGGTAGTTGCAGGCGCGGGACTGGCGGTGATTTTCTCGTCGTCGGGCTTGCCGCGCAGCAGCGACTCCGGGTGGCGCTGCAGGTAGTCGGTGAGCACGCGCAGCGACTGAGCGGCGCGTTGCAGGTCGAGCAGCGTCTGCTCGGCGTTGCGCTGGATGGGTGCGCTCGGGTCGAGCAGGTGGCGGTCGGCGCGTGCGAGGGTTTCCTGCACCGATTGCAGCGTGCGCCGCACTTCGGCGAGCGAGGCTTGCGCCTCGGGGCGCAACTGGTCGATGGTCTGGCGTGCCTGCAAGAGCGTGTCGTTCAGGTTGCGGCCGATCGCATCGAACGGCACCTTGTTCACCTTGGCGACGATCTCTGCGATCTGCGGCTGGATGTCCGACAGCGTGCCCGGCACCGTGGGGATCAGCGGCACGCCGTTCTGCGCATCGAAGTTCACGCGCGCGGCCCGCTTGGGGAAATCGAGCGCGATGTACATGCTGCCGGTGAGGAGGTTGCCGCTGCGCGCCTCGGCGCGCAGGCCGCTCGTGACCAGGCGCTGCAGCAGCTTGATGTCGCGTTGAGCATCGCTGTCGGCCGGGTCCTGCAGCGCATCGCGCACGGCGCCCAGGCGCGTGGGGTAGATCTCTGCGTCGACCACCACCGGGAAGCGCTTTCGATGCGGGTCGTAGTCGAGCCGGACCGACTTCACCGAGCCGATCTCGATGCCGAGGAAGTCGAGCGGCGCGCCGATGGTCAGGCCGCGCACCGATTGGTCGAACACCATGCGCACGGCCTGAGGCGGGCCGTCGGGCGGGGCGAGCGCGGCCTTGCGGTCGTCGAACAGGGTGAACCGGCTGCCATCGGCCGCGGCCGGCAGATCGCGCGTGCCAGGAGGGCGCTCGAAGGACACACCGCCCGAGAGCACCGATGCCAGGGTCTGCGTGTGAACGCTCAGGCCGCTCGGGTCGAGCGTGACGTCGATGCCGCTCGCGTTCCAGAAACGCGTCTGCGCGTTGACCAGCCTGTCGTAGGGCTCCTCGATGAAGATCTGCACCGACAGCTCGTCGGCGATCGGGTCGAGGATGTAGCCCACCACGCGGCCCACGCGGTTGCGGCGGTAGAAGATCGGCGAGCCCACGTCGAGCGAGCCGAGGTCTTCGGTCAGCAGCACGAAGGCGCGGCCCGGCTCCCCGCGCAGCACGAAGGGGGGCGCCTCCAGGCCCTTGAACTCGCGCCGCGGCTTCTCGGAGACGCCGGCATCAACGCCGATGTACGCGCCGGAGAAGAGCGTCTCGATACCGCTCACGCCGGCGTTGTCGACGCGCGGGCGAACGACCCAGAAGCGGGTGTCGTCGACCGCGATGTTCGAGACCGAGCGGTCGAGCCGCACCGTGACCTGCACGTTGGCGCGGTCTTCGCTGAGCGACACGGCCTCGACGCGGCCGACCACCACCGCCTTGTAGCGCACCTCGGTGCGGCCTGGGCGCAGGCCGTCGGCGGAGCGGAACTCGATGGTCACCTGCGGCCCGGTCGCCATCACGGCGCGGATCAGGAGCGCCAGCCCGACGGCAAGCGCCACGATGGGCACCAGCCACACCAGCGAGGGGCCGCGCCAACGCTTGGTGATGGGGGCGGGCGGCGAGGTGTCGGGTTGCAGCGCAGCGGGTTCGGTGTCGTCAGCCATGGGCTCGCGGGTTGTCGGGTGCCGAGGGTTCCTCGGGCCAGATGAGTCGGGGATCGAAGCTGCCGGCTGCGAGCATGGTGAGAACCACCACCGCGCCGAAGGCCAGCAGCCCGGCTTCAGGTTGCACGTTGCCGAAGGGGCCGAAGCGGATCATGCCCACCAGCAGCACGACCACGTAGACGTCGAGCATGGACCAGTGCCCCACGGCCTCGATCATGCGGTAGAGCTGCGCGCGCTCCAGGCTGCGCCAGCACGACTTGCGCTGTGCCGTCACGATCAGCAGCAACAAGGCGCCGATCTTGAGCAATGGCACGGCGATGCTCGCCACGAACACGATCAGGGCGAGCAGCCAATCGCCGCCGTTGAACAGCTCGACGATGCCGCCCAGGATGGTGTGCTTGTTCTCGCCGCCGAGCACGCTGTTGGTCGACATGATCGGCAGCAGGTTGGCCGGGATGTACAGCAGCAGCGAAGCCAGCGTGAACGCCCACGTGCGCTGCAGGCTGCCCGGTACGAGGTGGTGCAGCGGCGCTGCGCAGCGCGGGCAGCGCAGCGGGCTCGGCTCGCTGCCGGCCTGCACGAGCTGCGAGACGCGGCCGCACACGCGGCAGCTGAAGAGCTTGTGCGAGGCGCCGGTCTGCAGCATCAGGTAGACACCCCGCGCACGAGCGGCCCCGGCTGCACGGGGCCGAGCATGCTGCTGCGCTTCCACATGGCCTGCGTGCCCGCCGCGGTGATGGCCGTGAGCAGCAGCGTGAGGGCGGCATACGCGAAGAGGCCGATGCCCGGTGTTGCACTCGTGAGCGAGGCGCTGCGAACCACGGCCACCAGCGTGCCCATCATGAACACCTCGACCATGCTCCAGCGCGTGACGAAATCGAGCGCACGCATGGCAGGCACGAAGCCGCGCGGCACCACCCCGCGGATGAGCGACGCCAGCAGGTAGATGCGCAGCAGCGTGAACACCAACGGCAGCACCTGGGCCGTGGCGGCCGTGAGCAGCGCCACGAGTGGCGAGCCGGCCTGCCAGGTGAGGGTGATGGAATCGGGCAGGGTGGCCTGCGCTGTGACGCCGCGCGAATCGAGCGTGACGATGGGCGCGCTGTTGCCCACGATCAGCAACATCAAGGCCGCCAGCGAGAAGGCAAGCAGTGTTTGCGTGCGCAGGATGCGGCCGCGCCCCAGCATGGCGTTGCAGCGGCGGCAGCGGGCGACGATGCCATTGGCCAGATCGATGCGCTCATGCACGGCATCGCATTCATCGCAGACCACGAGATCGGGTCGCGCTGCCAGCACCGGCTCGGTCATCCAGGCATCCTTTCCGAAGGGCGATGGGGCATCTTAGGGCAACGCTGAACAAGCCCCCGCAGCCGCCCGCATCCTTGATTTCGGAGGTCTGCGGCGTTGCAAATGCTCGCGATACCTACGGGTATCGCTGTTCTTTGCGCCTTGCAGCCCATCCGAACTCAAGGTGCGGCAATCTGCGGGGACTTATTCAGCGTCGCCTTAGGCCAAGGCCCCGTGATCCGGCGGCGCGAGCTTGCCCGCTTGTGCCCGGGCTTGGCGCTACGCTGCGCCGTCTTGCGCAGACCCAGCCGCGCGCAGCTTGCGGTAGATGGTGTTGCGCGCCACGCCCAGTTGGCGTGCGGCGCGCGAGATGTTGCCGTTGGCATCCGCCACCGCCTTGCGAATGGCAGACAACTCCTGCTCCTGCAGCGTGCTGGCCGGCGCGGCAGGTGCAGCGGCGGGCGGCGATGCGGCCGGTTCGATCGCGACGCCCGTGGCCAGGGAGACCGAGGGCCAGAACGTCGGCCAGTTGAAGTGGGCGCGGGCATGCAGGGTCTCGCCGAGCCGGGCGCCGTGTTGCGGGTGCAGCAGCATCGGCGCGTCGGCGTGTTGGCGGCAGTGGTCGGCAATGCGGGCAAGGCTGAGGCCGAACACGGCCTCCAGGCCGAGCTTGCGCAGCGCGGGCATGTTGAGCCCCAGTAGCTCGAGCGCGCTTCGGTTCGCGCCGAGGATGCTGCCGTCGGGCGAGATGGCCACGCGGCCTTCGCCCACGGTGCCGAGCAGCTCGCGCCGGGAATGAAAGTGCAGCCGCAGGCCCTGGCGGAAGCGGTCGCTGAACCAGTGGTTCTCGATCATGCGCGCGGACATCGCCACCATGCCCAGCGTGTGCGCGTGGTACGCCTGCTGCGGGCCGCTCACGTCGAGCACGCCCATCAGTTGCCCGGTGTGATCGAAGATCGGCGCGGCCGAGCAGGTCAGGAAATGATTGGCGTGCAGGTAGTGCTCCTGCGCATGCACGAGCGTGGGCGATTCGGTGAAGAGCGCCGTGCCCACCGCGTTGGTGCCCTTGGCCGCTTCGGCCCAGCTCACGCCGGGCAGCAGCGACACCTGTTGCACCCGTTCGAGAAAGCCCTGGTCACCCGTGACATGCAAGGTGTTGCCCTGCGCGTCTGCCAGCGCGACGATGCTGTGAGTGGCCTGCAGCTGCTGGCAGAGCATCTCCATCACCGGCGTAGCGTGCTCGAACAGGCGTTGATGTTGCTCGCGCAGCTGCCGCGCTCCCAGGGCCGACAGCGGGTTCTGCTCCGGGACGCGGCTTTCGGCTAGGCCCATGGCGCGGCAGCGCTCGTGCGATTGCTCGATCGCCCGGTGGTGGTCGGGTGTCTGCAGCAGGGGCAGGTGCTGCGAGGGGGCGGCCAACGGGTGCGGGGCATGGCGGCTGCTGTGCATGGGGTCTCCTCGTCCCGTCGGCTGGGGCGTTCGAGTGCGCCGGCTCGGGCCGCGCCATTCTGCACCGCGCTGCGCCAACGTGCAGCGTGGCGGCTCGCCCGTGGCGGCGTTGGCGCCCGCGCGCAGGGTTGATGCAGCCTGAGGCCGGTACGCGCTGTCACAATCTCGCCCGGTTGTACACACGGCACATTCAGACTCGGCACCCCAGATGCAAGTGAAGCGCAGGTTCGGCTTTTCGTGGGCATGGCTGCTCGTGGTGGTGTGCCTGCTGGCGTACACGGGCCTCGAGTGGTGGCATTGGCGGCAGGCACCCGCGGGTGGCGCCGTGCCGCTCAAGATCGCCCATCACGGGCCGCGCAGCTTCCGGCTCGTCGAGGCGCGCCACACCACCATCCCCATGCCAGAAGGCGTGCCCGCGGCTCATGCCAGTGCGCTGGCCGGGCTGCCCAATGGCGAACTGCTGGCGGTCTGGTGGGCGGGCAGCCGCGAGAGCGGGCCCGACGTGCGTGTGTACGCCGCACGCTGGCGCGAGGGCAGCTGGAGCCCGGCGCGCATGGTGGTCGATCGCAAGGAGCTCGGCCAGGCGCTGCACATGGGCGTGCGGCGCATCGGCAACCCGGTGCTGTGGGTCGCGCCAGACGGCCGCGTGCATCTGTATGTGGTGGCCACGGGCCTCGGGGGCTGGGCCGCGGGGCGCGTCGCGCAACTCGTGTCGGACGACGGCGGCAACAGCTTCAAGGCTCGGCGCCTGTTGCCCCTCACCCCGCTGTGGAACATCAGCGTGCTCGTGCGAACCCGCCCTGTGGGGCTGGCCGATGGCGGCTGGCTGCTGCCGGCCTACTTCGAGCTCGGCAACAAGTACCCGATGGTGATCTCGTTCAATGCCCAGGGCGAGCCGCGCTGGGTGCGCCGCATCGGCGGCTCGGTTACCTCCCTGCAGCCGGCCTTGCTGCCCCTTTCGGGCACCGAGTTGCGTGCGGTGATGCGCGACCACTCCGAACAGCGCCGCGTGCAGCAGGCCGAAAGCCGCGACGGCGGGCTGAGCTGGCAGGAGCTGCCCGCCAGCGATGTCGTCAACCAGGACAGCTCGGTGGCAGCGCTGCAGCTGGCCGACGGCGGCTACGTGCTCTTGCACAACGACGCCATCCCCGGAGGCGGCTCGCCGCGCCAGTGGCTGCGCCTGTCGACGTCGACCGACGGCAAGGATTGGGGCGGCGGCGTCGACATGCGGCGTGGCCGCCTCGGCGACGAGTTCTCGTACCCGAGCCTGGTGCAGATCGGCCAGCAACTGCACATCACCTACACCCAGCAGCGCAGTGCCATTGCCCACCACGTCTACGACATCGTGTACGCAGGAGACCTCAAATGATCCTGCCGTGGCTGACCTTGCAAAACGCCTACGCGCACTTCGCGTGGGCCATGGTGCTGGCCGCCTGCGGCGTGGGGGCTCTCGCCTGGCGCCGGCCGCTCAACCTGAAACTGGCATCAGGGTGGGTGGTGCTGGTGTTCGCCGCCTGCGCGTTGCCTGGCTCGGCATCTCCTTCGTACTGGCTGAACCTCGTGTTCCATCTGCCGAGCCCCATGTTCCTGATGTGCTGCACTCTGGCGGTGTGGGCCCACGCGAGCGGGGTGGTCGGGCACCGCGTGATGCCTGCCTTCATGTCGGCCGCCATCGCCATCGTCGGCCTCGTGCTGTATGCCGACACCACCGGCTGGCTCTCGCTCGGCCTGTACGTGCGCGGCTACGGGCCCGAAGCGGCCTTCGGCGGCGTGATGGTCGGTGCCATTGCGCTGTGGGTCATCACGAGCGGGCGCCACCATCAGGCGTGCGTCACGGTCGCGCTGTCGCTCCTGTTCTTTTCGCTCACCCGATTGCCCAGCGGCAACGTGTGGGATGCCCTCATCGACCCGCTGCTGTGGCTGTGGAGCCTGTTCAGCCTGGCGGGCCGTGCGCTCGATTGGCGGCGAGCCCGCCGTGCTGCGGCCGCCTTGCCGATCACCGCCTGACCGATTGCATCACCCATGCGCCCATTGAGTTCATACCTGCGTTCTCACTTGCGCCTTGCCCTGGGCATGGCCGCGGTGCTCTTTGCGGCCGGCCTCGTGGCCCGCGTCGTGTTCGGCTGGTGGTTCGCGCCGCCCGGCATGAATGCAAGCGACTGGCTGGGCGCGATGTGGCTGGGCGCGCGGTTCGATGCGCGTGTGGCGCTCGTCAGCGTGCTCGTGATGTGGCTGCTTGGCGCGCTGCCGTGGATCGGCCCGCGCCTGCGCCCGCCCAAGGCGCGCGGCCTGTGGTGGGCCTGCTGGATGATCGCCGCCGCCGTGTGGGGCCTGGGCGTGATCTTCGATGCCGGGCACTACGCCTACCTCACGCAGCGCCTCACCTCCGTCATCTTCTCGCTGGCGCGCGATGCGGGCGAGGCCACCGGCATGGTCTGGCAGACCTACCCGGTGGTGTGGATCACCCTCGGGTTCGGGCTGTGGATGCTGCTGTGCCATGCGGTGTTCGGCGCGCTCTGGGCTTGGTCCACGCGCGCACCGCAGCCGCGCCCCTGGCCGGCACGCATGGCCGGGTTTGCTACGGTGCTGCTCGCGATGTTCGTGGTGCACGGCAAGCTCTCGCAGTACCCGCTGCGCTGGAGCGATGCGGTCGAGCAGCCCAACAGCTTTGCGCAGTCGCTCGCGCTCAACCCGCTGCACAGCCTGTACGACAGCTGGAGCTTTCGCAGCCAGCGCCTCGGCGACGAAGAGATGCGGCCGGACGCCGACCAGATCCGCAGCTTCGTCGGTCTGCCGCCGCTGAAGCCCGGCGAGCCGATCTCCTTTCTGCGCGCCGTGCCCGAGCGGGCCGGCCACGAGCGACTGAACGTCGTCTTCGTGCTGCTCGAATCGTTTGCGGCCCACAAGACAGGCGTGCTCGGCAACACGCTCGGTGCCACGCCGAGCTTCGACGCGCTGGCTCGCGGCGGCCTGCTGTTCAGCCACATGATGGCCGCGCACAGCCACACGGCGCGCGGCGTGTTCGCCACCGTCACCGGCATCCCTGACGTCTCGCGCGAATCCACCGCCTCGCGCAACCCGGCGGCGACCAACCAGCAGACGGTCATCAACGAGTTCAAGGGCTACAACAAGTTCTACTTCATCGGCGGCAGCACCTCGTGGGCCAATGTGCGGGGTGTGCTCACCGCCAACATCGACGGCATCGAGATCTATGAGGAGGGGCGCTACAAGTCGCCCTCGGTCGATGTGTGGGGCGTCTCCGACAAGAACGTCTTCATCGAGGCCAACGAGATATTCAAGGCGCAGAAGCAGCCCTTCTTCGCCTTCATCCAGACCAGCGGCAACCACCGGCCCTACACCATCCCCGATGAAGATCTCGCCGCGTTCAAGCCGCCCCAGCCGAGTGACGACGAGCTGAAGGCCCAGGGCTTCATCTCGCGCGATGAATATCGCGCCTTCGCCTACCTCGACTGGTGCATCGGCCAGTTCATGCAGCGCGCCAGCCAAGAGGCCTACTTCAAGAACACTGTGTTCGCCTTCGTCGGCGACCACGGCATCATCGGCACCACCGGCCCGCACCTGCCGAAGTCGTGGAAAGACCTCGCCATTACGCAGGGCCACACGCCCTTCGTCATCTACTCGCCGAGCCGCGTGGCGCCGCGCCGCGTGGACACCTGGGCGCAGCAGGTGGATGTGATGCCCACCATCGCCTCGCTGGTCGGCATCGGCTACCGCAACACCACGCTCGGGCGCGATCTGCTCGACTCTCGTTTCGACAGCACGCGTGTCGCCTTCGAGTTCCAGTTCACCGGCCCTGACGAGTTCGGCGTGCTGGTCGGCAACCACATGCTGATCGACCGCAAACCACCGGTCATCTACGACATCCGCGCCGAGCAACCGGGTACCAACCTGCTCGCCCAGACACCTGTAGCACCCGAGATCGCACAACTGCAAAAGGACTGGGGTCACTTCCCGCTGGCCTACCGCAACGCGGCGCTCTACATGCAGACGCACAACCCGCGCTTGAGCGATTGAGTAGCAGCACCCGCCGGCCACCTCATGCACCTGAACGCGCGGCTCCACCCCCCCAGTGAACTCAGCCGAGAGGCATTGTCCGAAGCCATCGCGCCCGATTCGGGCGACCCGGCGAACGCACGCTACGCGGTGCGCGTCGGGGCCGATGACCTGCAACGCGTGCTGGCGGCAGGCGAGGGCGCCGATGGCTTCGGCGTGTCGGTCGAGATCGTGCTGAGCAAGCAAGAGATGAACTCGCTCGCGTGGTACGAGCCGGTTTGCCGCAAGGTCGCCCCTGAGACCGACGCCGACTACGACAAGAACTTCGCCGCCTGCCAGGCCAGCCCGCTGCGCGATGCCGGCGCCGAAGAGCCGATTCGCCTGGTGCAGGGTTTTTCGCTTACGCGCATCGGCATCCAGCCCAACCACATCGCCGGCATAGGCGAATGGACGGGTGAGTTCCTTTTGGGTGCTGCCGCGCAGGCGGCCTTGCAGACCGAGGCGCTCTCGGGCTGGAGCACGGTGCCCATCCACCACACCAAGAAAGGCACGCCACATGAAGCTGGTTCGCAACTGTTTTGCGAGCACGTGCTGCCGCCCTCGGTGCGTGACTGCTCGATCGACGCGATTCATAGTCGCCACGAGCGAGAGCACGGCAGGCTGCGGCGGCTGGGCTGCGCGGCCTACCCGGCCGGAGCGCTGAGCCAGCGCCCCGACTTCAACCGCAGCGCCGAACCCTGGCAGGGCTGGCACGGCTGGCCCGCTTGGGTGGTGAGTGCGCGGGTCAAGGCCGCTGTCGAGCGGCACGGGCTCAAGGGCTGGCGCTTTCGCCCCGTCTTCGAAGCCGAGAGCGATCTGTACCAGCAGTACCTCGCCGCCTGGACCGAACTGAGCCGACTTGTGCGCGCCACGCGCAAGTCCGCCTTCGATGGCGGGCAGTGGTAGTGCAGGCGGGCGCATGACTGAACCAGCCGTGACCGTGCTGCGCACCGACCGCCTGGAGTTGCGCCGCTTCGACGAACACGATGCCGCCTTCGTGCTGGCGCTCGTCAACGACCCTGGCTGGATCGCCGCCATCAACGACCCCGGTGTGCGCACGCTCGATGACGCCCGCCAGTGGATCGACACCCGCATGACCCAGGTCTACGCCCGCCTGGGCTTCGGCTTCTGGGCCGTGCTGCGCCAGGGCGACGCGCAGCCAATCGGCCTGTGCGGTCTCTTCAAGCGCGACAGCCTGCCCGAGGTCGATGTGGGATACGCCTTGCTCCCGGCTTATCGCGGCCAGGGCTATGCGAGTGAAGCCACACGTGGCTGCCTGGCCTACGGCCGCGAGGTGCTTGGCCTCACACGCATCCTGGCGATCACCTCACCCGACAACCTTGCCTCACGGCGCGTGCTCGAGGCCGCCGGCATGCGCCTAGAGGATCGGCGCGTGCTGGAGGGGCAGGAGCGGGAGTCGTGTGTGTATGGGTGGGCGGCGGAGTTGGCTTAGGGGCAACTTGCGTCCTGCAACGGTTGCGAGGTGACTTCGGCTTGCGACCCGTTGCAGACCTTCGTCTTGGCGCTTTGCGCAGCGGCCTGCGCCGGTGTGCGCCACGGCTACGGCTCGCGCAGCGCTTTCGCGAGATCTCGGACGTGCTCGTCCTGCAGGCGCCGCAGGCGCAGCCGCACCTGCTTGGCGGCATCCCCCACCCATGCCAGCTCGTCCATCACGCCTCCCGTCGTTTTGAAACGGCGGATTCTTGGTCGCTCGCCAGGACGTGGCCATCGCCCTCAAGACGGCACGCTGTTGGATGCACCCGTTCGAATGTCGCTGGCCGAACTTGGCAGCACGACTGGTCGCTCCGCCGCCGGCGGACCTCAACCCTCTCGCATCATGGCCCCAGGGCACGGCACAAAGTCGAAAGCACGAATCCAGTCGTCAGCGCCGCCGAGCGCACGCGATTCACGCCGCCGATCACTCAGCGCGGCAATCCACGCCCATCGGCCAGACTCAGCTGGCCTCTCGCCGAATGTGAGGGCATGCCCATCTAGCTGCAAGGCCGCAGCCCAATGGAGTCGGGTGGGCTACAGGTTTTCGAAGTTGATCGGCGCGTAGTTCGTTCGAACACCCGGCATCACTCACTGCCAAGAGAGCCGCGGGGGAAGCCTGCATCCCAAAGGAAAAAGTGCGTCCTCGTGAACCCGATCACGCAAGCCAACGCACGCCGCACTGGGGGGCTCAGTAGAGTCAGACGGCCTCCTCGGAGGGAGCGCCCGACACCCTATTGGGTGAGGTACGAGTACCACCCCAGAAGCTTCAACCAGAATGAACAAGTCCATCCTCTCGGCCACCCTGGCAGCCACCCTTTGCGCCTGCGGCGGCGGCGGCGGCGATGACAACAGCAGCGGCACCAACGACAGCCCTGCACCCGCCTCCCAGCACAACCTCAATCTGACGGTGGTCGGCCTGGCCGCGTCTGGAAGCTTGGTGGTGTCGGACAACCTCGGCCACAGCAGAACCATCTCGGCCAACGGCGCCCACCAGCTCGCCACCTTGAATGACGGCACAGCCTTCTCGGTCTCCGTCACCTCCCAGCCCACCGACCAGGGCTGCCACCTCGTCGAGTCTTCAGGCACGCTGAACTCAGATGCCGTGCTTGAGCTGCGCTGTGAGGCAGCCCTCACGCTACCGCTCGGCGACACCTACAAGGTCAACCAGGTCGCAATCGCCGTCGTGCCAATCGGCGCCACCAGCGTGTCCGCAACCATCGACGGCAACACCGTGACGACCAGGCTCAGCAGCAGCACGCTCAGTTTCATGGTGCCGGCACTCGCCTCCGGCAGCCACCTGCTGGAAGTGACCGTCGACGGGCGCAAGTTCTCCAGACAGCTGACCGTCACCCCCAACCCGCTCGCTGTTCCCGCGACCCAGTACCTCCATCAGCGGGCGGACGCCCTCCTCGACACCCTCCAGACTCAGCTGAGCAGCACCACGCTCGCGGCTGCCGATCGCGCGGTCCTTCAGCAAGTGCGCGCTACCCTGCAGAGCCAGGCTGCCATCATCGACTCGCTGCCGGCGGCCGAGGCGTTGCGGATTGCGCAGCTGCTCGCCGCCAATGAAGCGGCTCTGCCCACGGACGCCGTCGCGTCACGGTTCCAGACCCTGAGCGCCGCGCACCGCGGCGCCACCCCAATGGGCGCCGCCGAGTGCGTCCGAAGCGGCAAGCTCTTGGCCGAGGGCATGGTGTTCCTGGCCAGCGGCATTGGGCTGGCAGCCCTGGCACCCGCATCCGGTCCTGGCGTCGCCTTGTTCGGCGCTGTTGCCGTAGCTGCGTTCGTCACCGGGACGGAGACCGCGCGCGCCGGCATGGCCGGCATCGGGAGGGAGTGCTTCGACGCCGAAGAGCTGGGGGTCGAATCCTCGGGAGGCTCGCAATCGGTGGCTCTGGGCGCAGATCGCAGGACCGCACAAGCAGCCAAGAAGCCGCTTGCGGTCGGCAGTCGACTGGAGTTCATTCACGAGGAGTCCCTGTCCTTCACCCCCTACGCCGACATGCGCCTGTCCGAAACCATCACCGATGGCTCGCTGTCGACGGCACGCTCGCTCCAATCCGGATACGCCGCCGTCTATGCCCGACTGTCGCCGTTCATCAGCTTGCCGGCGAGCATTCCCGCGCTGGACGCCGCGGCAGCCCTCAAGCGGGAGGAGCGCAAACGCGACCTCGACGCGAGCAAGTTCTCCGTCTCGGTAGCCGCCCCGACCATCACCAGCTCGCTGACCACTGCCAGTGGCCAGCTTGCACTGACCTTCAAGTTCAGCGAGACGCCCATCCCAAAGACCCCCACGGGCTTCGAGTTCGTCCTGCACCACACGGACTACCCGAATGCCGACGGTGGGCAAGCTGCGCGTCTCTCACCACCGGCACTCCCCATGCCTCCTGAGCTGTCGGTCCTGGTCTACCGCGATGGCGAGTTGAGAAGCATGCTGCCGCAGTCCCCTCGTTCGCGCTACGCCATCGTTGACCGCCCGACACACGGCACGGTGACGCTGGTGAACGAAACCACGGGTGAGTTCACCTACCGCCCCAACGGGGGGTATTCGGGGGACGACGAGTTCAGCTTTGCCGACGACGAGTTCACCTTCACCGTGACGAACGCTCGCGGAACGAGCCTGCCGACGAAGGCCCGCATCGAAGTGCGCAGCTGCACGCTGGAAGACAGCAGGGGCGTCCTGTCGCTTGAGTGTGGTGCAACGCTGCCGCAGTTCTCGTTGGTGAACCGAGACTCGACCCAGTTGAGTCAGGTTGCGCCGTGGGCGGGGCACGGCCTCTTCATCTGGGGCACGGCCAGCTATCGCACCTACCAAGAGAACATGTACCTGTCCCCCGAGCGTGCGCTGTACGCGCCGTCTGGAAGTGCCTTGTACTTGTTGGCGACAACCGCCGCATACGACCCTACCACCGACACCTTCCTGCGCTTGCATTCGAGCGGGACCTTTGACCTGTCCAGTGAGGCCTTCGTGGCTGACACCGGGACTAGCCGCATGCGCTCCACCTACGTGCGCCACCGCGACGGGAATGGCTACATCCTGAGCTCAGCCAGCCTTGGAAGCGCGTCTATCGAGCGGCTCGGCGCCTTGGGCGACGTGGTGGTCGATAACAACATCCACACCGTTGCCCTCGCCGGCTACGACAGTGCCGGCAACCCGCAGTACACCGGCACCTCTGCCCTCTGCAGCGTCAACTACAGCTTTGATGACAACGGGAACTACATACTTCTTGGCACGTACAGACTCGCGACATCCACCGTGCTGGCCGATGGCACGCGGACACCCTATGTGTACTCACAAGTCAGCACCTGTCCATTCACCCTTGCGCAGTTCGACACCATTGCGCCGCTCGTCAAGCCGAGCAATGCGCGCATGAACTGGGCAACGCGAGCGCTTCGCTGACCCGTCACTTCGAGAAGTCGACTCAGAACGACGGCGATTCGAGAAAGCGCGCGGGACGTCGCTCCTCCTGGCTGGCTTGGCCAGGCCTCAACCAACACTTCGTGAAGACCTTGCATCCCATGCACGCCCTCAGGACCGTTTGCGTGGCCATCCAGGTCTGGGTGACAACGGGTGGTGGTAAGCCTGGGTTCGATCGCGATGGCGCCAACGGGCCATAGTCGAATGGCCGACTAGGCGGAACGCCAGCGAGGCGGCCGGGAGTCAGCAGGTCAGTTGTAGTCGTCCTCGAGTTGGTGCCGCGCAGTCAACACGACGACCAGTCCAGGCCCGGCGACTTCATACTCGATCACGTAGCCGCGGCTGCCGAAGGTCACGACGAGTTCGCGCCGCATCGGGCCTCGTGCACCATGGGCCTTGCGGTAGAGGAGCGGCGTGATCGCCAGGACGCCAAAGGCAGCTCTGATGGCAGCGACGGCTACGACGTCTGCTCGGGCACAGGGACGTCACCACGACTATGATCTACACGCACGTGATGAAGCAACCAGGGTTCGGAGTGCGAAGTCCTTTGGATCGGTAGCACCCGAGAGCCAACCGGGTCGCCCAGCACCGGTCTCTCGCAGGCGTCCGGTGTTGGCCGAAAGCGGCCCCTTCCAACATTGAGCTACCACCACGCTGAAGCGCCGCACCACAGTGACTCCAACCTCCCGGTCTGTGCCAAGGAGACTCAGGCCAGGCGGCCCAGCCACCCTACACGTTGCTCGTCGCCCTCACCTCAGCCAGGCTCGTCACCCCTTGCAGCACCTTCTCGATGCCGTCCTGCCGCAGCGTGCGCATGCCTTCGAGCATGGCGGTTTGCAGCAGCAGTTCGGCGCGGGTGCCGGTCTGGATGAGGTGGCGGATCTCGCGTGAGACGACCATCAGCTCGTGCAGACCCGCGCGACCACGGTGGCCGGTGTGGCCGCAGTGGTCGCAGCCGGGGCTGTGGAACATGCGCAGGCGGCCGTCGCTGCCGAAGCGGCCGAGCCATTCGGCACGCAAGGTGCCGCGGTCGAACGCGGGGTGGTCGGCGGGGCACACGTGCAGGTAGTCGTCGAGCAGTTCGTTCACTTCGTCATCGGTCGCCAGGCGCGATTGACGGCAGTGGCTGCACAGGCGTCGCACCAGGCGCTGCGCGAGCACGCACAAGAGCGAGTCGGCGAAGTTGAACGGGTCCATGCCCATGTCGAGCAGGCGGGTCACGGTCTCGGGCGCGCTGTTGGTGTGCAACGTGCTCAACACCAGGTGGCCGGTGAGCGAGGCTTCCACGCCCATCTGCGCGGTCTCTTCGTCGCGCATTTCGCCGACCATGATCACGTCGGGGTCGGCGCGCAGGAAGGCGCGCAGCGCCTTCGCAAAGGTCCACTCGATCTTCGGATTCACCTGCACCTGGCGCAGGCCGGGCTGGGTGATTTCGACCGGGTCTTCGGCCGTCCAGATCTTGCGCTCGGGCACGTTGATGTGGCTGAGCGCCGAGTGCAGCGTGGTGGTCTTGCCCGAGCCGGTTGGGCCGACGCACAGCACCAGGCCGTAGGGGCGCTCCATGGCCTCTTTGAGGTGCTGCAGGTTGTAGGGCGAGAGACCGAGGTTGTCGACCGGGATGGGCTTGGCCGAGGCCAGGATGCGCATCACCACGTCTTCGAGACCGTTGTTGGTGGGGATGGTGGCCACGCGCAGCTCGATCTTGTGCTGCGCGCTGAACTTGGCGAAGTTGATCTTCCCGTCTTGCGGCTTGCGGCGCTCGGAGATGTCGAGGTCGCACATGATCTTGATGCGCGCGATCACCGCGTTGCGGTAGTTGGGCGGCAGCTCCAGGTGCGTGCGCAAGAGGCCATCCTTTCGGAATCGCACCTTGATCTTGTCGCGCCCCGGGTAGCTCTCGATGTGGATGTCGGAGACACCCTCCTTGTGCGCGTCGATGATCAGGTTGTTGATCAGCTTGACGAGCGAGTTGTCCGATTGCTCGATCTGGCGCTCGTCTTCGAGCGCGCCCGAGTGGCTGTCTTCCTTCTCCAGTGTCTCGACGAGCTTGCCGGTGTCGGGCATCTCGAAGGGAATCGGGTCGGCCACGTTGGCCGCCGTGAAGCGCTGCAGGCTGGCGGCGCCGATCTTCTCGTAGCACTTGAACAGCACGTCGTCGAGGTTCAGGCACTGCGCAAGCACCGGCACGCACTTCATCTGCGTGATGAACTCGACCTCGTCGACCACCGAGCGGCGGCGCACCGGGTCGTCGAGCGCGATCACCAGCCGGCCGTCTCGGATCATCAGTGGCATCACCTGCACGCGCAGCGCCACCGAGTACGGCAGCTTGCGCACGGCCTCGTCTTCCACGGGGAAGGCATCGAGCTTGACGAGCGGGTAGCCCATCTTGCGGGCCAGCGCCGTCTGCAGGTCTTCACGCGAGACGATGCCCATCTTCACCAGCAGCTCGCCCAGCGGCACGTTGCGGTCTTGCTGCTGCTGCGAGAGCGCGTCTTGCAGTTGCTGATCGGTCACCATGCCCAGCGAGGTGAGCGCCTCGCCGATGCGCACCATAGGCATGCGCGCCTGCTTCTCGATCGCCGCCACGAGCTGATCGGCCGAGACCACCTGGCGCAGCACCAGGATGTCGCCGAGCTTTTGCTCGCGCATCTGCTTTTGCACGTCGGCGGCCTGCTCCACCTGCTGCGGTGTGGCGACCTTCTGCTCCACCAGCACGTCGCCGATGCGCGGGCCGATGTCGCAGTGCTTGTAGTTGGCGCGCGGCACGAACAGACGCTGCACGCTGCCCTTGTCGTCGACCGGCGGGAAGAGGAACAAGCCGTGTGCGTTCTCCACATGGCCGATGGTGGTTCCCTCCATGCGCCCGCCCTCGACCAGCTCCACGATGAAGGTGCTGCGCGGGCGCTGCTCCAGCATCAGTGCGTGTTTCTCGTGGGTCACGAGGGTGGTGCTGATCGGCTTGAGCGGCTCCATCACCCGCAGTGAGCGGAACTGGCTGAAGCGCAGCGGCATGGTGGTGCGTGCGGGCGGCACTTGAACGTGCGCCACCTGGTCATCGGGCACGAAGAAGATCAGCCGCCCGGCCACGGCCTTGCCGTTGGTGCCGATGAACTCGCAGCCCTGCGCCTGGTGCTGCTCGTCGGCATCGGGGTACGAGGCAAACGGCGGCGTCGGCCAGCGGAACGGTGCGTGGCGAGACTTCTCGATGGCATCGATGCGCGGAAGACCCGGCGCGGCACTCGGTGCGGCGCTCGGCGTAGTGCTCCGTGAAGAGGCATCGTTCGTGAAATCCATGTTCACGAAATCGGACAGATCGGACATGTTGGTTCCCCAGGCGCTGCGGCGGCGCGCGTGCAAGGCAAATGCGCGGAACGGTTTTCCGCTCAACCATGGTAGGGAGCGCGTGCCGGGGAGAAGGCACGAAATACGCGGGAAAGGCGCGGCTTACGCCTTCATGTGAGTCGGGAGAAAAGTCACGATCTGCGGGAAGGTGTAGAGCAGCAGGGCCACCATCACCATCAGCAGAAAGAAGGGCAGGGCCACGCGCGAGAGGTAGCCGATCTCGCGGCCAGTCATGCCTTGCAGCACGAAGAGGTTGAAGCCCACGGGCGGCGTGATCTGCGCCATCTCGACCACCACCACGATGAAGATGCCGAACCACAGCGGGTCGATGCCCGCCTTGGCCACCGTGGGCAGGATCACCCCCATGGTGAGCACCACCATCGAGATGCCGTCGAGAAAGCAGCCCAGAACCACGTAGAACACCGTGAGCACGGCAAGCAGCTGGAACTGGCTCAGCCCCAGCCCGGCGATCCACTCGGCCAGGTGGCGCGGCAGGCCGATGTAGCCCATCGAGAGCGTGAGAAAAGCCGCGCCCGCCAGGATGAGCGCGATCATGCAGTAGAGCCGCGTGCCGCCTAGCAGCGAATCCTTGAAGGTCTGCCAGCTGAGCGAGCCCTGCACCGCCGAGAGGATCAGCGAGCCGACCACGCCCAGCGCGGCGGCTTCGGTGGCGGTGGCGATGCCGGTGTAGATGGAGCCGAGCACCGCGGTGATCAGCAGCACCACCGGGATCAGGCTGCGCGAGGCCTGCAGCTTGGCGCGCAGCGACAACGGCGCGTCGGCCGGTGGAATGAGTTGCGGGTTGCGCCACGACCACAGCGCGATGTAGCCGGAGAACGCCACCGCGAGCAGGATGCCCGGCAGCACGCCGGCGATGAAGAGCTGCGAGATGGACACATCGGCCGAGACGCCGTAGACGATCATGATGATCGACGGCGGGATCAAAAGCCCCAGCGTGCCGGCGCCCGCGAGCGAGCCGATGGCCATGCTGTCGGGGTAGCCGCGGCGTGCCAGCTCGGGCAGGCTCATCTTGCCGATGGTGGCGCAGGTGGCTGCGCTCGACCCCGACACCGCCGCGAAGATCGCGCAGCCGACCACGTTGGTGTGCAGCAGGCGGCCGGGCAGGTGCTGCATCCACGGCGCGAGGCCCCGGAACATGTCCTGGCTGAGCCGCGTGCGAAAGAGGATCTCGCCCATCCAGATGAAGAGGGGCAGGGCAGTGAGCGTCCAGCTCGATGCAGAGCCCCAGATGGTGACGGCCATCGCGTCGCCCGCCGGGCGCGACGAGAAGAGCTGCATGCCGATCCACGCCACGCCCGAGAGCGTGAGCCCGATCCACACCCCACTACCGAGGATGAGGAACAAGGAGACGATCAGCAGTGCGGTGATCCAGAGGTCACTCATTGCGCAGCGACTCCGAAGGGCTGGCCACGGCACGGCGGCCGCTCAGTTCGAGCAGCAGCTCGTCGATCAGGGCGATCGCCAGGATCACGGTGCCGGCGGCCATCGAGAGCTGCGGGATCCACAGCGGCGTGGCGTCCATGCCGGTCGAGATGTCGTGAAAGCTATGAGATTGCCACGCGAGCTTGCAGGCGTAGAAGGCGAACAAGGCGGCGAGCGCCGAGGCTGCGCCCAGCGCCCAGATCTCGAATGCGCGCTTCCAGCGAGGCGAGAGCGAGTTGATGACGAGCGTCACGCGGATGTGCTCCCCGCGCTTGAGCGTGTGGGCCAGCGCCATGAAGCCCGCCGCCGCCATCAGGTAGCCGGCGTAGGCATCGGCGCCGGGCAGGTTGGCATGGATCTGCCGGCCGACGATCGACACCATCACCATGCCCAGCAGCCCCACCATGCACGCGGCGGCCAGTGCCGCCGCGCCGTCGTAGAGCTGGTCGAGGGCGCGGCGCAGCAGCGGAGGCTTGTGGCCGGCCACGGCCATCACATCTTCTTGTAGGCGTCGACCACGGCCTGGCCTTCAGGCCCGGTCTTTTGCAGCCATTCGTTGAGCATGGTCTCGCCGACCTTCTTCAACTCGCCCTTCAGTTGTGCCGAGGGCGCGGAGATGGTCATGCCGTTCTTCTTGAGCAGGTCGAGGTACTCGTTGTTCTTGGCGCGCGAGACGGCCCAGCCGCGTGTTTCGGCATCGGCACCCGCCTTGAGCACGGCAGCCTGCGTGGGCTTGTCGAGTGCGTCGAAGGCGGCCTTGTTGACCAGCACCGCGTTCTTGGGCAGCCACGCTTGCGTGTCGATGAAGTACTTGAGGTGTTCGAACGTCTTGGTGTCGTAGCCGGTTGCGCCAGACGACATGTACGACTCGATCACGCCCGTGGCCATGGCCTGCGACAACTCGGCCGCCTGCACCGTGACGGGCTGTGCACCCAGCAACTCGGCGATGCGCGACGTGGCCGGGCTGTAGGCGCGCCACTTGATGCCCTTGAGGTCGGCCGCCGAGTTGATCGGCTTCTTGCTGAAGATGCCTTGCGGCGGCCAGGGCACGGCGTACAGCAACATCAGGCCCTGCTCGCCGAGCTTCTTGTCGAGCACGGGCTTTTGCGCCTTGTAGAGCTTGGCCGATTCGTCGTAGCTGTCGGCCAGGAAGGGCAGGCCATCGGCGCCAAAGATCTGCCATTCGTTCTGGTAGTTCACCAGCAGGATCTCGCCGATCTGCGCTTGCCCGCCCTGCACCGCGCGCTTGATCTCGGGAGCCTTGAACAGCGAGGCGTTGGCGTGCACCGTGATCTTGAGCTTGCCGCCGGTGGCCTTGTCGACATCGGCGGCGAACTGCGTGAGGTTCTCTGTGTGGAAGTTGCTGGCCGGATAGGCGGCCGGCAGATCCCACTTGGTCTGCGCGTGGGCGGGGCCCGACAGGACGCCAGCCAGCGCGAGCGCGGCGGCGGCGGACAGGGAGCGACGGGTGAGATTCATGGCGTTCCAGTCAACGAGGTGGATGAAGGGAAGGAGCACGTGCTGTGCCAACCGGGGGTGTTCGATGGCACATGCCACGGCAATTAGCGATGGCGCTTGAAGTCTAGAAATCATTCCGATAAATTGTCAATAAATTTTCAATGTTTCGCGGGAAAGCACCGAATGCCCAGCGCCAAGACTCCCAGAACGCCCAAAGCACCCAAGGCGCCTACGAGCCCCACGACCGTCAGCGCCCGGGCCGGCGGCAAGGCCGGCGCCGACGCCAAGCGCGGCATCGTCTCGTCGTCGCACCTCGTGTCGCCGCGCAGCGTGGAGCTGTCGGAGTTCGAGTTCGGGCTCATCGTGGCGTGGAACGCCTTCTCGCGCTGGGCGGTGCGCTGCATGGCCGCGGCCGGCTGCCCCGACCTCACCATCACCGACGTGCTGCTCATGCACCACATCAGCCACCGCGCCCGCAACAAGAAGCTGGCCGACATCTGTTTCGTTCTCAACTACGAAGACACGCACGTGGTCGCCTACTCGCTCAAGAAGCTCGTGGCCGCGGGCATGGCGCAGGCCGACAAGGTGGGCAAGGAAGTCTTCTACAGCCCCACGCCCGAGGGCGAGGCGCTGGTGCAGAAGTACCGCGAGGTGCGCGAGGCCTGCCTGGTCGACAACCTCGACGTGGAACGCAACCACGACATCGGCGAGATGGCGCGGCTGCTGCGCACCATGTCCGGCATGTACGACCAGGCGGCGCGTGCTGCCACATCGCTTTGAATCGTCACGGGAGCAATCGATGGTGAACGAAGAGGCAACGAGCCCGCCGCCCGGCCGCCCGAAGGCGGGCGAGATCCCCTCGGGGGATCGATCGCGGTATGCCGCGAGCGAGGGGCAGACTAGGTGGCAGTTCTGGATCGACCGTGGCGGCACGTTCACCGATGTGGTCGGCAAGCGCCCTGACGGCACGCTCGTCACCCACAAGCTGCTGAGCGAGAACCCTGAGCAGTACCGTGATGCCGCGGTGGCCGGCATTCGGCACCTGCTGGGCCTGAAGCCCGGCGAGCCGATCCTGCCCAGCCAGGTGGAGTGCGTGAAGATGGGCACGACGGTCGCGACCAACGCGCTGCTGGAGCGCAAGGGCGAGCCTACGCTGCTCGTCATCACGCAGGGCTTTCGCGATGCGTTGCGCATCGGCTATCAGGAGCGCCCGCGGCTGTTCGACCGCCAGATCGTGCTGCCCGAGCTGCTCTACAGCCGCGTGATCGAGGCGCGCGAGCGTGTGGGCGCGAAGGGGGAAGTGGTCACGCCCCTCGATGAAGCACAGCTGCGCACCGACTTGCAGGCGGCGTTCGACGCCGGCCTGCGCAGCGTGGCCATCGTCTTCATGCACGGCTACCGTTTCCAGGCGCACGAGCAGGCGGCCAAAGCGATCGCACAGGCCATCGGCTACCCGCAGATCAGCGTCTCGCACGAGGTGAGCCCGCTGATGAAGCTGGTGGGCCGCGGCGACACCACGGTGGTCGATGCCTATCTCTCGCCCATCCTGCGCCGCTATGTGGAGCAGGTGGCGGGTGACATGCCGGGCGTGAAGATCTACTTCATGCAGTCGTCGGGCGGCCTCACCGACGCGCATGCCTTCCAGGGCAAGGACGCGATCCTCTCGGGCCCAGCCGGTGGCATCGTGGGCATGGTGCGAACGGCGCTGATTGCGGCACCCGAACTCGCGGCTACGCGAGACCACCCGACGGGTGGGTCGCGGGCCGACGTGCGCGTCATCGGCTTCGACATGGGTGGCACTTCCACCGACGTGAGCCACTTTGCGGGCGAGTTCGAGCGCGCCTTCGAGACGCAGGTGGCCGGTGTGCGCATGCGTGCGCCCATGATGAGCATCCACACCGTGGCGGCCGGTGGCGGCTCCATCCTGAGCTTCGACGGCGCACGCTTCCGTGCCGGCCCCGAGAGCGCCGGCGCCAACCCCGGTCCGGCTTGCTATCGCCGGGGCGGCCCGCTGGCGGTGACGGATGCGAACGTGATGCTCGGCAAGATCCAGGCAAATTACTTCCCCAAGGTGTTCGGCCCGCACGCCAACGAACTGCTCGATCGCGATGTGGTGGTGCAGCGCTTCACCGACATGGCCACCGACATCGAACGCAGCACGGGCGTACAGCGCAGCCCCGAAGAGGTGGCTGAGGGCTTCATCGACATCGCCGTGGGCGCGATGGCCAACGCCATCAAGAAGATCTCGGTGGCGCGTGGCTACGACGTGACGCGCTACGCCTTGCAGTGCTTCGGCGGCGCCGGCGGCCAGCACGCGTGCCGCGTGGCCGATGCCTTGGGCATGACGCGCGTGTTTGCCCACCCGCTGGCCGGCGTGCTCTCGGCCTATGGCATGGGCCTGGCCGACCAGAGCGTGATGCGCGAGAGCGCGATCGAGTTGCCGCTTGCGCGATCGATGCAGCCGCTCGGCGAACGCTTGGACGCGCTCGCTGCCGAGTCGGAAGCCGAACTGCGCCGACAGGGCGTGAGCAGCGCCGATGTGCAGGTGCACCGGCGCGTTCATGTGCGCTACGAAGGCACGGATTCGGCGCTGGTCGTGCCCTTCGGCAGCATCGACGAGATCCAGGCGGCGTTCGAGGCCGCGTACCGGCGGCGCTTTGCCTTCCTGATGAGCGAACGCGCGCTGGTGGTCGAGGCGGTGTCGGTCGAAGCGGTGGGCGCGGGTGATGCGCCGGCCGAGCTCGCGCAACCCCTCGCAGCCGCGGGGCCTGCCCCGGCAGCCGAGACCGTGCCGCTCTACAGCGGCGGGCGCTGGTGGGATGCCGCGCTCGTGGTGCGAGCGCAGGCGTTGCCGGGCCACACCGTCGACGGCCCGGCCATCATTGCCGAGAAGAACGCCACCACGGTGGTCGAGCCCGGCTGGCGCGCGCGCATCACCGCGCTCGACCACCTCGTGCTGGAGCGCGTGCAGCCGCGCGAAGCGCGCCGCGCCATCGGCACCACGGTGGACCCGGTGATGCTGGAGGTGTTCAACAACCTCTTCATGAACATCGCCGAGCAGATGGGGCTGCAACTGCAGAACACCGCCTACTCGGTCAACATCAAGGAGCGGCTGGATTTCTCGTGCGCGCTGTTCGACGCAGAAGGCAACCTGATTGCCAACGCGCCGCACATGCCGGTGCACCTGGGCTCGATGAGCGAGTCGATCAAGACCGTGATCGCCGGCAACGCCGGGCGCATGCAGCCCGGCGACGTGTATGCGCTCAACGACCCGTACCACGGCGGCACGCACCTTCCCGACGTGACGGTGGTGACGCCAGTCTTCGCCGATTCCGGTGACCGCATCCTGTTCTATGTCGGCTCGCGCGGCCACCATGCCGACATCGGCGGCACCACGCCGGGTTCGATGCCGCCGTTCTCCACGCGCATCGAAGAAGAGGGCGTGCAGATCGACAACGTGAAGCTTGTCGAGGCCGGCCGCCTGCGCGAGGCCGAGATGCTGGCCCTGCTGAAGAGCGGCGAGTACCCTTCGCGCAACCCGCAGCAGAACCTGGCCGACCTGAAGGCGCAGATCGCCGCCAACGAGAAGGGCGTGCAGGAGCTGCGCAAGATGGTGGCGCAGTTCGGCCTCGACGTGGTGCAGGCCTACATGGGCCATGTGCAGGACAACGCCGAAGAATCCGTGCGCCGCGTGATCTCGCGACTGACCGACGGCGAGTTCACGCTGCCGCTGGACAACGGCGCGCAGATCCGTGTGGCGATCCGCGTGGACAACGGAGCGCGCAGCGCGGTGATCGACTTCACCGGCACCTCCGACCAACTCACCAACAACTTCAACGCGCCGCGCGCGGTATGCATGGCGGCGGTGCTCTATGTGTTTCGCACACTGGTCAACGACGACATCCCTCTCAACGCGGGCTGCCTCAAGCCGCTGCACGTGCTGATCCCCGAAGGCTCGATGCTCAACCCGCGCCCGCCGGCTTCGGTGGTGGCAGGCAACGTGGAGACCTCCACCTGCATCACCAACGCGCTCTACGGGGCCCTGGGTGTGATGGCGGCCGGCCAGTGCACGATGAACAACTTCACCTTCGGGAATGCGAAGTACCAGTACTACGAAACCATCTCCGGTGGCTCGGGCGCGGGCGTGTTCATCGACGCCGCCGGCCGACCGGCCGGCGGGTTCGACGGCACGAGCGTGGTGCAGACCCACATGACCAACTCGCGCCTCACCGACCCCGAGGTGCTGGAGTTCCGCTTCCCGGTGCGGCTCGAGAGCTACGAGATCCGCGCCGGCTCGGGTGGCGCCGGCCTGCACCGCGGCGGCAACGGCGGTACGCGGCGCGTGCGCTTCCTGGAGCCCATGACAGCGTCCATCCTCTCCAACGGCCGCCACCAGGGGGCCTTCGGCATGGCCGGTGGGGCGCCCGGCGCCGTGGGTGTGAACCGTGTGGAGCGTGCCGATGGCCGCGCCGAGACGCTGGGCCATATCGGCTCGGTGCAGATGGATGCGGGCGACGTGTTCGTGATCGAGACACCCGGCGGCGGCGGCTACGGCGTGGCCTGAGCGGCCCGGCACCTTGACCGCACTCTTCGCACTCAAGCTCGCGTTGGTGGGCGCCGTGGTGCTGGCGGCGAGCTTTGCCGCGCGCCGCTTCGGCCATGGGGTGGCGGGAACGCTTTCGGGCATGCCCATGATCGCGGGGCCGATCATGGGCTTCGTGCTGCTGCAGGCCAGCGTGGCGCAGGCGCATGCGATCGCGCTGGCCACGCTGGTGGCCTTCCCGGCGATGGTGGTTCACATGCTCAGCTACGCGCATGCGGTGCGGCGCGCTTGGCCGTGGTGGGCGGCCATGCTGGCGGCGAATGCGGCCTTTCTGGTGACGGGCGGTGTGCTGCTGTGGCTGCATCTGCCGGCGGTGGCGGCATTTGTGCTGGCGGGCATCGCACCGTGGGCAGTGCTGCGTGCCATGCCAGCGCATCGGCGCGAACGCACCGTGCTGCACATCCCGCCCATTGAACTGGTGCTGCGCGTGGCCGCTGCGATGGCGCTGGCTGCTGCCGTGATGCTCGGTGCGGAGGTCTTCCCTGCAGCACTGAGCGGGCTGCTGCTGGCCCTGCCGATCACCGGCAATGTGTTGCCGGGCTTCACGCTCACGCGCCATGGCGTTGACGCGACCATCGAACTCCTGAGCGGCTTTGTGCAGGGGATGGCCGGCTTTTGCGCCTTCTTCATCGTGCTGGCCTTGGCATTGCCCCGGCTGCACCCAGCCATCGCGTATGCGCTCGCCTGGGGCGTGGTGCTCGCGCTGGCATGGGCGATGCAGCGCCGGCGGGCAGGGTGGGTGGTTCCCGCGCCGCCCGCCGACTGAAACCCTGATCTCGCACCAGATACTTTCCACCGCCACAGCAATCTGTCAGATCATGCGCGGCGGCTGTAAGAAGCCGGGCCGTGGGTCGACAGAGCACGGTCAATCCGACAACCTATCCACCTGTCTAAGGAGATCGTTCATGAACCAACGTCTGATCGCTTCAACCGCCCTGGCTTCCGTGCTCGCGCTCGGTCTGGCTGGCCACGCCGCCGCCCAAGACAAGGCGAAGGAGAAGGAAAAGTGCTACGGCGTCGCCAAGATGGGCGAGAACGACTGCGCAAGCCTGTCGGGCAGCCACTCCTGCGCTGGCCAGTCCAAGGTGGACAAGGGCACCGACGAATGGAAGTACGTGGCCAAGGGCACCTGCAAGGACATGGGCGGCATCGACGCCGAGGCGGCCAAGAAGATGCACACGATGAAGAAGTGAGGCCCTTGAAGGCTTGAGCACGGTGCGCACCGCTTTGCAGTCTCAGCCGGTACAGACCGGGATTGGCATGCGCCAACCCCACTATGCCGAGTTGATGGAGCGGCGCCCCGATCTCGGTTTTGTCGAGGTCCACTCCGAGAATTTCTTCGCCGACGGCGGCGCGGCCCTGGCCGTGCTGCATGAGGCGCGTTCTTGCTACCCCGTGAGCCTGCACGGCGTGGGCCTGTCGCTCGGCTCGGCGGCAGGCCTCGACCCGTGGCACCTCGACCGGCTCTCTCGGTTGGTCGATCGCATCGAGCCCGTGCGCGTTTCCGACCATGCGAGCTTTGCGCGTGCCGCGCAGCGCAGCGGCGGCCCGGTGATGCATGGCAACGACTTGCTTCCGCTGGCCTTCACGCACGAGGCGCTCGACATCATGGTGCGCAACGTGACGCAGGTGCAGGAGCGCCTGCGCAGGCCCATCCTGATCGAGAACCTGTCGGCCTATCTGGCATGGGCCGGCGCCGAGATGGCCGAGCACGAGTTTCTCAACGCGCTCGCGCGCCGCAGTGGTTGTGGCCTGCTGCTCGACGTCAACAACCTGGTGGTGAACGCGCTCAACGAGGGCGCCCCCGATGCCGTCGCGAGCGCCTGCGCCTGGGTGGATGCCATCGACGCGAACGCCGTCGGTGAGATCCACCTTGCGGGCTACTGCGAGACCGATGGCATCGTGATCGACGATCACGGCAGCTGCGTGCACGAACCGGTGTGGGCGGTGTACCGCCACACCATGGCGCGCCTTGGCCCGCGGCCCACGCTGGTCGAGTGGGACACCGACCTGCCGGCGCTCGACGTACTGCTGGGCGAAGCGCGGCGCGCCGACGAGTACCTCGCATGACGAAACCGACCGAAGCGTTGCGGCAGCAGGCGCTGCTCGCTGCCATCGTGCAGCGCGACGACGGCGCCGCACTGCATGGGTTGCTGGCCGAACGGCCGGCCGGTGTGACACGCGGCCTGCAGGCCTATCAGGCCAACGCGGGGGCATCGGCCGAGCGCGCGCTGTTGGCGGCTTACCCGACCGTGCAGGCCTTGGTGGGCGAGGACTCGTTCGCCGCGCTCGCGCGTGCCTTCTGGCAGGCCGAGCCGCCGCGGCGCGGTGATCTGGCTTGTTTCGGTGAGGGCTTGCCGGCGTTCATCGGTGCCAGCGAGCAACTCGCCGATGTGCCTTATCTGGCCGACGTGGCGCGCCTCGAATGGCTGCTGGCCGATTCCGAACGCGCTGGCGAAGCCGATGCCGATCCGCAAACCTTGCAACTGTTGAGCGAGGCCGAGCCCGAACGGCTGCATCTGGCCTTGATGCCCGGCGTGGCTGTGCTTGAGAGTGCTTACCCGGTCGTGAGCATCTGGAAGGCGCATCAGGCCGACGACGATGCGCTTCAACATCGCAACTCAGTGCGCGCGATGCTTGCGGGGGCCCAAGGGCAGGCTGCCGTCGTGTGGCGTTCCGGCTGGCGCGCGTGCGCCGCGGTCATCGACCCCCCGAGCGCGCGCTGGATGCGCAGCCTGCTGGCGGGCGACGCACTCGCCACGGCCCTCGGACGCGCAGGCGACGACTTCGCGTTTCAGCCGTGGCTCGTGCAGGCCCTGCAGCACGGGTGGGTCTGGCGTGCATTCACCGCTGAATCACCCCCGCACGCGGGCTGATCGCTTGCAAGAAGCAGCGGCCTGGCACGACCAAGCTGCTCGCACCCTGGAGGAACATCACCGTGACCACGCTCGCAACTGCCGTCTCTCTCTGGCGCCGATTCGTCATCGCCCTCGAATCGCTGCAACCTGCCGCGCAACTCGCGGCGCGCTTTTACCTGGCGCAGGTGTTCTTCCTGTCGGGGCTGACCAAGATCCACGACTGGGACACCACGCTCCTGCTTTTCAGTGATGAATACAAGGTGCCGCTGCTTCCACCCGCCGTGGCCGCGGTGATGGGTACAGGAGGCGAACTGGTGCTGCCGGTGCTGCTCCTGCTCGGCCTGGGCGGGCGTGTGGCGGCATTGGGCCTGTCGATCGTGAACGTGGCGGCCGTGCTGAGCCTGCAGGAGATCGCGCCGGCCGCGTTGCAGCAGCATGTGTTCTGGGGCAGCCTGTTGCTGGCGCTGCTGCTGTGGGGCCCTGGCAAGTGGTCGCTCGACCGTTTGCTGGAGCCGCGATTGGCACTCAAGGGCGCTCGCGCCCTGTGAGGCGCGGCAGCGCAAAGCTTCAACGGTCGCGCGGTCGAAAGGTGATCAGCATCGGCGAGGGCATGCTGCCGTCGGTGTCGCGAGGCAGGATCTCGGTCTTGTCGATTGCGCGCAGCACCGCGTCGTCCCACTCCTTCACGCCGCTGCTCTTGGTGATCTTGCGGGCGATGATGGTGCCGTCTGCGCTGCAGCGCACCTCAACCTCGGCGCTTGGGTTGCCGTCGATGTTGCTGGTGAGAACGATGTTCGGGTAGATGCGCGCCTTGATTCGGCCTGCGTAGGCTGCCGAAGGGCCTGCGGTGCGCGCCGCGGTGCCGCCCGCCGTGCCACCGTCGACACCCATCATGTCGCGGATGCGCGCGAGATTCTTGTCGCGCTGCTCGTCGAGCTGCTTCTGTCGATCTGCCTCTGCCTTGGCGACGCGCGCCTTCTCGTCGGCGGCCTTCTTCTTGTCGGCCTTCTCTCTTTCAGCCTTCTCTTTGTCGGCTTTCTCTTTCTCGGCCTTCTCGGCGCGGGCCTTCTCCTCCTGCTCGCGCTTGTCTTCTTCCTTTTGCTTGCGGAGCTTCTCCTGCTTCGCCTTCTCGATCGCGATCTGCGGGTCGGGTTGCTCGACCTTGGGCTCGGGTTTGGGTTCGGGCTTGGGTTCCGGCTTGGGGGCTACCTTGGGCAGCGGTTTGGGTGTGGGCTGTGGGTCTGGTGCAATGTCGCGCTGCGCGGCGATCTGCGGCACAGCGGCCCACAACTCGGCCTCCACACCTTCCGGTTCGCTTGCGCGCCAGCTCACGCCGAAGGCGATGGCGATCAGCAAGCCCAGGTGAACCACGGCGGAGAGCGCGAAGCCGCGGCGCGTGCCGTCGGGCGGCCTGGGCTTGAACTCGTCGTTGCCGAAGGTGGAACCGGTCATGACAGCCCCCTGATCAGCCGTTGTTCTTCACCGACAGGCCGACACGTTGCACGCCTGCCTTCTGGAGCAGGTCCATGACGCGCACGACCGCCTCGTATTTGACCGATTTGTCGGCGGAGATGACCACCGGCGCGCTGGCGTCGCCACCTTGGGCAGCACTCACGCGCTCGCTCAGGGTCTTGAGCGTCATGGTGCCGACCTCCTTGTTGTCCACGCGCAGGCGCAGCGCCTCGTCCTTGCCCACCACGACCTCGATCACCTTCTTGGGCTGCTGCTTGCTGCGGCCTACGCTGGGCAGGTCGACCACGCCCGTGGTGATGAGGGGCGCGCTCACCATGAAGATGATCAACAGCACCAGCATCACGTCGATGAAGGGCACCATGTTGATCTCGTTGATGGTGCGGCGGCGGTGCGAGCCGCGCAGCGGGCTGACTGCCGGCATCTCAGCGCACTCCGGGCGCGGGTGCAGCCGGGAGGGGCTGGCTGGCGTTGCGCTGCAGGATGTTGGAGAACTCCTCGATGAAGGTCTCCATCTGGATCGCGATGCGGTCGATCTCGCGGGCGAAACGGTTGTAGGCGATCACCGCGGGGATGGCGGCAAACAGGCCGATGGCGGTCGCGACCAGGGCCTCGGCAATGCCAGGCGCCACGGTGGCAAGCGACACCTGCTGCAGGTTGGCGAGGCCGACGAAGGCATGCATGATCCCCCACACCGTGCCGAACAGGCCCACGTAAGGCGACACCGAGCCGACGGTTGCCAGAAAGGACAGATGCGCCTCCACCGCGTCGAGTTCGCGCTGGAAGCTGGCGCGCATGGCGCGGCGCGAGCCGTCAAGCAGCTGGCCGTTGTCGGCCACACGGCGCTCGCGCATCTTCAGGAACTCGCGCATGCCGGACGCAAAGATGCGCTCCATCGGCGCGCCTTCGACGCGACGGCCGGCGTCGTTGTAAAGGTCATTGAGGTTCTTGCCGGCCCAGAACTCGCGCTCGAACTCTTCGTTGACGGCGCGCACCTTCTTCAAGCCGAAAAGCTTGCCGAAGATCACCGTCCAGCTTGCAAGCGACACGACCAGCAGGCCGGCCATGACCACCTGCACGACGAAGCTGGCGTGCAGCACCAGGCTGACGATGGAGAAGTCTTGATTCATTCAGCGAGTCCCTTGGGTACGTGTGTGCAGGGGTGAGAGGGGCAAACGGCGTGCGCGTTCCGTCAATCGCCTGATTCTGCCCGCGATGCCGTCGGTGGCGTATCAGCGGGTTGCGGCCACGACCACCCCGCGCGGCGCCACCCCACCCAGATGCCACCACCTTCGAAATTCTTCAGTCCCTTCTGGTAGGCCGCCCACCCTGGGCGCAGGGCGTCGAGGTCGACCGCCAGGTACGGGAGCACACGCTGGGCAAGTGTCTCGAAGGGGAGCCATTCGGCGTCAAATGAGGTGCGCAGAGGCGAGCCGGGCTCGGGCTCGGCCGTGAAGAACCACTGCGCTTCCATGTAGTTGCCGAACCAGGGGTCAGGGAAGGGCGCTTCGTCGAACATCAGCCCGAACTCGTGAACCTGCGACCACCGCCACAGCGTGGGGCCAGGTTCGAGCGTCAGCGGCATTCCGATCGTGATGCCCGTCGCATCGATCTCGAGTACCGCGCCTTCAGGCAGCAATGGCCGTGGCGGATGCCCTAGAAGCCGGCGCATCCAGTTGGCGATCATGGCGTCTCGGCGGGTGGGCGCGCCTTCGCCATCGCCTCCAGCAGGTGTGGGGGAATGCGGCGCGGCCTGAACGTCTGCGCATCGACGCAGCCGATGCGGATCTCGCCCTCGGCGAGGCGCTCTTCACCCCGCCAGGCCACCTGGGCGATCTGCATGCTGGCCTGGCCGGCGTGCTGTACATCCACCGTCACGGTGAGCAGGTCGTCGAGCCGCGCCGGCCGCAGGTAGCGCACGGCGGTCTGCGAGACGATGAAGATCGCGCCGGTTTGCACGCGCAGTTCTTCTTGCGCGTAGCCGAACGAGCGCAGCCATTCGGTGCGGGCGCGTTCGAAGAACTTGAGGTAGTTGGCGTAGAACACCACGCCGCCGGCGTCGGTGTCTTCCCAGTAGATGCGCAGGTCGTGCGCGAATGTGTGCAGGATGCTGGCGGTCATTGGCGCGTAAGGGGCGGCATCTGTCTGTGCCGCCAATCGCGCATTATCGCCGCGTGACTTTCAGGCGCCCGTTCAAGGCGCCACGCTGGCGCGCTTGTAGACCGGCCCCCACAGGGGGTGGCCCTGTTCAGACTTGCTCAGCGCGAAGTTCGGGTCCGCCTTCTTGGCGGCGCGGAACTCTGCCTCGCAGTCGACCGGTCGGTTGCTGGTGCAGTAGATGAAGGCGAGTGTCTTGTGTGCCACGCCTTGGTCGCGCGGCGACACCAGGCCCGTCTTGAGCGCCAGATTGAGTTGTTTCTCGGACTCGGGGTACTGCGCGTCGTCGTATGCGCGCAGGCCGGTCAACAGTGCGCGCTCGGCGGGGCGTGAGGTCACATCGAGCAAACCAACCGCTGGCGGCGGCGGCGTGGCGCAGCCGGCCAAGCCGGCGATCACCAACGATGCGAGCGCAAATGCATGGAGTGCTCTCATGATCCGAATCGGTGCTTGAGTGAAACAGGTTGGCCCGCGACGATGTTCACCGTGGAGCTGTACGGTTGGAACTCGCCATTGCGGATGGTGATCGTGTGGCGCCCTTCGGGCAGCGTGATCTCGTTGAGCGGCGGTGCAATGCCGACGGCCTTGCCATCGACTTCAACTTGGCCCCACGGGCTGACGGCGATGCGCAGCACGCCATTGCCGACCACGGCCGTCGAAGCGGCGAGGCGGCTTTCGCGTTCGCGGGCTTCGCGGGCGCGGCGTTGCTTGGGTGTTTCGGCAAACTCGGTGGCCTTGGGGGCAGGTGCCGGTGGCGCTGTAGCGGCGGGCGGCTCCACCACAGGCGCGGACGCGACCGGTGCTTCGATCGGCGGCGCGACCGCAACGACCGACGCCGCCGCAACGACCGAGGGTGGTGCCCCCTGGGCTGCGGGTTCCACAGCAGCAACCTGCGGCGCCGCTTGATCGGAGCCGTGCGGTGCGAACGCGAGCCAGGCCGCAGCGATCGTGAATGCAGCGGCCACCGCACCGAGTACCCAGACGATGGGGCGCTTGCTGGGCTTGAGCGCGTCTTCGCCCTCGGCGGTGTCCTGCGCGTGCTCCTCCAGCCAGTGGCGCAACTCGCGGGCGAGCGCACGGGCCGAGCGGAAGCGGTCTTCCGGGTTCTTCTCCATCGCCCGGGCGGCGATGTCTGACAAGGCCTTGGGCACGGTCGCGTCGACTTCGTGCGCCTTGGGCGGGTCGAACTCGACCACCTGATCGGTGATCTCTTTGAGCGATGCGCCGCGGAACGGGCGCGAACCGGTCAGCAGCTCATAAAGCACCACACCGAGCGAGAACACATCGCAGCGGCGGTCCACCGGCTGGTGGCGCACTTGCTCGGGCGACATGTAGTACGGCGAGCCGCCGGTGATCTCGCCTTCACCATGGGCCTCGTGCTGATGGGCCACTCGGGCGATGCCGAAGTCGAGCACGCGCGGCTGCGTGCGGCCGACCATGAAGATGTTGGCGGGCTTGATGTCGCGGTGGACCACGCCTTTGGAGTGCGCGTACGCCAGCGCGTCGGACACGCGGCGCACGATGAGCGCGGCTTGCGTCGGCGTGGGCTTCCAGCCCTCGAGGCGGAGCTGGCGCAGGTCGCGGCCCTTGAGCAGCTCCATCGCGATGTACGCGCCTTGCTCGCTCACGCCGGCATCGAACACCGTGACGATGTGCGGGTGGCTCAGGCCGCCGGCGGCGCGGGCTTCGTTCAGGAACAGCGAGTTGAACGACTCGCGCTCGTCGGCCGCGATCTCGAGGTTCAGCGTCTTGATGGCGATCAGCCGCGACAGCAGCGGATCGTGCGCGGCATACACGCGGCCGAGGCCGCCTTCACCGATCTGGTACTTGAGAGCGTAGCGACCGATGTGACCGATGGTCGGCAACTGGTCGGCCGACTTGCTCGGCAGATTGGTGCTGAACGAAACGCCCGCAGGCGGCAGCGCACCCTGGTCGGTGTCGATCCACGCTGCGGGTTCGGCCGAACCTGCCGCTTCGGGGGCGCCTTGAGGGCCAGGGGAGCTCGGTTCTGAGGCGATGCCTGTCATGGACAAACTGGAATGCGTCATTCAACGGGGCGTGCAGCAACCACCATCATGCGAGCTTAGTTCAATGGTGGTGCATGCAGGCACCAAAAAACTACCGCGTTCGCGCATTAGTAACACCCCGTCACGAAAGAGGGTGTGCGGTATTGCACTCAGGCGACAAGGGCTTGTTCGAGCCTCTGAACAGCGTCGCGCAGCAATGGCATTGCGCTCGCATATGAAAACCGCACATAACGCTCACCCGCATGAGGACCGAAGTCGCGGCCTGGCGTGATGGCGACATGCGCGCGGCGCATCAGGTCGAAGCTGAAGTCCCAGCTGCTGGCCGAGAACTTGGAGCAATCGGCCCAGGCGTAAAACGCGCCGTCGGGCATGACGGGCACGGTCAGGCCGACCCGGTTGAGCGCAGGCACGAGGAAATCGCGACGCGCCTTGAACTCGTGGCGGCGGCGTTCGTACTCGGCGATCGATTCGGACTCGAAGCAGGCCAGCGCGGCGTGTTGCGCGACCGCCGAAGCGCAGATGTACAGGTTCTGCGCGAGCTTCTCGACGGCAGGCACGAGCGATTCAGGAACCACCAGCCAACCAAGGCGCCAGCCGGTCATGCTGAAGTACTTGGAGAAGCTGTTGATCGAGATGAGGTCGTCGCCATGGGCGAGGGCGGTGTGGCCGAACGATTCGTCGAAGCTCAGGCCGAGATAGATCTCGTCGACAAGCGTGAAGCCGCCCCGCGAACGAACGGCCTGCGCGATGCGGCCCATTTCGTCGTGCGCGATTGATGTGCCGGTGGGGTTGGAAGGCGACGCCAGCAGCACACCGCGGGTGCGGGGTGACCAGGCGGCCTCGACGCCGGCGGCGTCGAGCTGGAACCGGTGCTCGGGTGGCGACGGCAGCAAAACCGGAACGCCATCGGCCGCAGCCACGAAATGGCGGTTGCAGGCGTAGCTCGGGTCGGGCATCAGGACTTCGTCGCCTCGGTCGACGAGCGCCAGACAGGCAAGCTGCAATGCGGCCGAGGCACCGGCGGTGATGACGATGCGCTTCGCCGGCACGTCGACGCCAAAGCGCTGTGCGTACCACTGGCTCAGATGTTCACGCAGTGCGGGCAGGCCGGTGGCCGGTGTGTACTGCGTGCGGCCTTGCTGCAGGCAGCGCAGGGCCGCCTCTTGCACGCGGGGTGGTGCGGTGAAGTCGGGCTCGCCGATGTTCAAGAAGATCATCGGCGTGCCGCCACGCGCCGGGTCGCAGGCGGGGCTGGCGGCAATCTCGGCCGCCGCCTTCGCGCACTCCATCACATAGAAGGGCTCGATGTGATCGAGCCGCGATGCGAGCTTCATGAGGCCCGTGCCGATGGCTTCAGCGGCGCGACGCTCTGAAGGCTTCGACCTCGACAGGCCGCAGATCGACTGCCGCCTTGTCGAGCACGCCGTTCACGTACTTGTGGCCGTCTGTGCCGCCGAAACTCTTGGCGAGTTCCACGGCCTCGTTGATCGCCACCTTGTAGGGGATGTCGATGCAGTGCTTCAGCTCGTAGGTGCCGATCATCAGCACACCGTGTTCAATGGGCGACAGCTCTGCGGTCCGTCGGTCTACGTGGCGTGTCAGCACGGCATCGATGTCGGCCGCCTCGGCGATGCAGCCGTGCAGCAGTGCGTCGAAGTGCGCGCTGTCGCACTTGTCGAAGCCTTCCTGCTCGCGCACATGAGCATCGATCACGCCGGGTTCGCTGCCCGAGAGCAGCCACTCGTACAGGCCTTGCACCGCAAACTCGCGCGAGCGACGGCGCGACGATTTCGGCTTGGTCATCTTGGCAAGCGGCTTGCCCGCCGCCTTGGTGCCGGCGGCCTTCTTGGGTGGTTCGGTCACGACAGGTCTTCCAGCAGGTTGGCCATCTCGACGGCCACACGGGCGGCGTCGCGCCCCTTCTCGTCGGCGCGTGCCCACGCCTGTTCTTCGTTCTCGACCGTCAGGATGGCGTTGGCCACCGGGAGTTCATGATCCAAGGCCACGCGCGTCACGCCCGCGCCGCTTTCGTTCGCTACCAACTCGAAGTGGTAGGTCTCGCCGCGGATGATGCAGCCGAGCGCGATCAGCGCATCGAAGCGATCAGTTTGCGCCATGGCGTTCAGCGCGAGCGGCACTTCGAGCGCGCCGGGCACGGTGACATGCGTGATGTGCTTGCTCGAGACGCCGAGGCTCTCGAGCTCGGCGATGCACGAACTCGCCAGCTGCGAGGTGAGCTTGTCGTTGAAGCGAGCCTGCACGATACCGATGCGCAAGTCGGTGCCGTCGAGTTCGGCCACCTGGCCTTTGTCAGCGTTTTGCATGACGGGGTTCCTTCAAAGGTCGGGGGACACGAAGCCAGTGACTTCGAGCCCGTAGCCGGTCATGCTGGGCATACGGCGGGGGCTGCCGAGGAGCTTCATCTTGGTCACGCCCAACTCCCGCAGGATCTGGGCGCCCACACCGTAGGTGCGAAGGTCCATCTGTGCGCGCACCGGCGGGTTGTCGTCGGCAACGCCGAGACGCGCCAGCAAGGTTCCGTTGTCGTCACCGCAATTCATCAGCACCGCCACGCCGCGCCCGGCAGCCTGCACGGCCTGCAGTGCCTTGGGCAGCGGCCACGAGTGACCACAGGCGCCGACGTCGAGCAGGTCCATCACCGAGAGCGGCTCGTGCACGCGCACCAGAACCTCGTGGCCGGTATGGATGTCACCGTGGCTCAACGCGAGGTGGATGCTGCCGGTGCGGTCGCGAAACGCGGTGCAGTCGAACACGCCTTGTGCGGTGTTCAGCTTGCGCACGCTGATGCGCTCGATCAGTGATTCGTTGCGACTGCGGTAGCCGATCAGATCGGCGATGGTGCCGATCTTGAGGCCGTGTTCCTTGGCGAAGATCTCGAGGTCGGGCAGGCGCGCCATCGTGCCGTCGTCGTTCATCACCTCGCAGATGACCGAGGCGGGAGACAGGCCCGCCATGGCGGCGAGGTCGCAGCCGGCTTCGGTGTGGCCCGCGCGCATGAGCACGCCGCCGTCCTTTGCTTGCAGCGGGAAGATGTGGCCGGGCTGCACCAGATCGCTCGCGTGCGCATCGCGCGCCACGGCGGCCTGCACGGTGCGAGCGCGATCGGCGGCCGAGATGCCGGTGGTGACGCCCGTGCGCGCCTCGATGGAGACGGTGAACGCGGTGCCATGCTGGGTGCCGTTGCGCGACGTCATCGGCGGCAGGTTCAGCCGCTCGCATCGGTCGCGGGTGAGCGTGAGGCAGATCAGGCCGCGTGCGAAGCGGGCCATGAAGTTGATGGCCTCGGGTGTGACGAGATCGGCGGCAATGACGAGATCGCCTTCGTTTTCGCGATCTTCTTCATCCACGAGGATGACCATGCGCCCGGCAGCCAGCTCGGCAACCAGTTCTGGAACGGGGGAGATAGGCATCCGCGAATTGTAGGCGGCCGGTCTCTTCCCGGCTGGCGCAGGCCCTTGGGGCGATTTAGACGCCAGCCCCTGAAATACCGGGCGTGAGCATGCGCTCCACGTAGCGCGCGATGAGATCGATCTCGAGGTTGACCGGGCTGCCGGCCTTCAGGCTGCCGAGCGTGGTGTTTTCGAGCGTGTGCGGGATCAGGTTGATGCTGAACTCGCAGCTGTCCGCGACGTCCGTCACGCGGTTGACGGTGAGGCTCACGCCGTTGACGGTGATCGATCCCTTGTAGGCGAGGAACTTGGCGAGTGCGCGAGGAGCGCGCACGCGCAGCTCCCACGACTCACCCACCGGCTCGAAAAAATCGACTCGGCCGATGCCGTCCACATGGCCACTCACGATGTGCCCGCCGAGGCGGTCGTGGCTGCGCAATGCCTTCTCCAGGTTCACCGGGCCGGGTTCACCGAGGCCGGCGGTCTTGTCCAGGCTTTCGGCCGAGATGTCGATGGTGAAGCGCTGGCTGGTGGTGTCGAAGGTGGTGACGGTCATGCAGGCGCCGTTCAAGGCAATGCTGTCGCCGAGCTGGACGTCGTCGAGGTAGCCGGCGGGTGCCTGGATGGTGAGCTTCTTGCCGTGCGATGCGTCGGAGCCGAGGGCGTGGACGTCGACGATGCGGCCGAGGCCGGTGATGATGCCTGTGAACATGGTGCTTGGAAGCGGATGCTTGGGTGCGAGTGCGCGAGCGCTCTAGAAGTGTTCCCTGCCGGGCGGGCGAGCGATGAGGCGAAGGTCGTCGCCGACGCGATCGACGCTCACGAAGCGTAGCGCAATCGCCTCATCCAGGCCGGCGATGGGGCCGAAGCTGGCGAGCCCATGGCCGCTTCCGAGCAGCTTGGGGGCGAGATAGATCAGGAACTCGTCCACCAGCCCCTCGCGCACGAAGGATCCACTGAGCTTGTGCCCGGCCTCGACATGCAGCTCGTTGATGCCGCGCTGCGCCAGGTCGGTGAGCATGCTGGCCAGGTCGACCTTGCCGCCTTCGCCGGGTGCCAGGGTGACTTCCGCGCCGCGTTCGGTGAGGGTCTCACGGCGTGCCTTGTCGGGCACTGCGGCGTAGATGAGTGCTGCGCCGGGCGCATCGAGCAGGCGGGCGTTGGGTGGCGTGTCGAGCCTCGAGTCGACGACCACACGCAAGGGCTGGCGTGCGGTGTCGACCAGGCGCACGTCGAGCCGCGGGTTGTCGTCGAGCACCGTCCCGACGCCCGTCAGCACGGCGCCAGCCCGCTTGCGGAAGCGGTGCCCGTCGGTGCGCGCTGCCTCGTTGGTGATCCATTGGCTGACTCCGTTCTCGAGTGCCGTGCGGCCATCGATCGACACCGCGCTCTTGAGCCGCACCCACGGGCGCTTGCGCAGCATGCGCGAGAAGAACCCGATGTTGAGTTCGCGGGCCTGCTCGGCCAGCAACCCGGTATGTACCTCGATGCCGGCGGCATGGAGGCGTGCCGAACCCTGGCCCGCAACCAGCGGGTTCGGGTCTTGGCTCGCGGACACCACCCGCTTCAGCCCCGCTGCAATGAGCGCGTCGCAGCACGGCGGTGTGCGCCCGTGGTGCGAACAGGGCTCCAGCGTGACGTAGGCGGTGGCGCCGCGTACGTCGTGGCCGTGCTCGGCAGCGTCGCGCAAAGCCATCACCTCGGCATGCGGGCCGCCGGCCTGCTGGGTGTGCCCGCGCCCGAGCACAGCGCCCTGGCCGTTGGTGATGACGCAGCCCACGCGTGGGTTCGGGTCGCTCAGGCCGATGGCCTGTTCGGCCAGAGCCAGGGCGTCGCGCATCGCGGCGTGATCGGTGGGCGAGAGGTTCAAGGTTGGTGCTGGGTCGTGGCGTACGAGTCGTCATTGTGCTGCGTGTCGGCACCGGGGCAGGCCAGGTCACCCCGGATCACGACGTAGTTGGCCGGCGCGGCGCGGTATCGGCAGGCCTTGCGGGCGTCGGCCGTGGCGCCGAGGGCCCAGCCGGCGGGCACGATTCGCAGCGGTTCGGCGCCGAGGGCCCCACTGGGCACGACGCAGTAGTAGCTGACATGGGGTTCGCGCGCCCGCGGGTGCGCCTCGACCTCGCAGGTGCCGGGCTCCAGGGTCAGCGCGAGTGGTGCGTCCGTGGGCCGGGTTGCATCCGGTATGGCTCCGAGCGAGAAGCGGATGTAGCCCCGCACGAGCAACGCAGTCAGCGGCGTGCAGGCGGTGACCTGGCTTGGCGCGAGTTCTCTGCCTGTGAGCCCCGCGGGTGCGCTGCACTGGGCGCTGACGACGCCGGTGGCGTTGTCGATCAGCCAGGCGACCGTGCTTTGCGGTGTCGGCTTGAAGAGGCTGCTGCCCGATGACCAGGGAGTCGCGCCGGCAGGCAGATGCTTACGGGGCGCGAGCACCCGGTCCTGGGGCGGCAGCGTCAAGGCGGCCGAGTAGATGGGCGCCACACGGGAAAGCAAGGACTGCAGCCGAACGGCCTGCAACGCGCCGCTGCGGTCGTGCCACTGCACTTCGGTCGCAAGCGTCATGGCCCCGTCCGTCGTGTGCACCGCGCGCGTGACGGTGTAGGCGGTGTTGGTGGCAGGCGTGGTCCGCTGATTGTCAGCAATCGAATCGAAGGCCGCGTGGTCGCTGAAACCGCGCTGCGACTCCAGATCCGCCTGCGCCAGCTGCAATGCCGCCGTGCGCTGGTGGGCGATGTCGGCGTGAAGGACCAGGTTGTTCTGCAAGCGGAGCGCGCCCACCACGCTGAGGGTGAGCAGGGACAGGCTGATCAGTGCCTCGATCAGGCTGAGGCCGCGATGGGCATGCCGCGGCCGCCTCGGTATCGGCTGGTCAATCATCACGCCAGCTCCCTGGCAGTTGCGCAAAGCTGCCCGTTTGCTGGTGAAGCGCGTCGAGCACGGCGGCGTCGTACTGGATCTGCGTGCCGCCCTCGGCATCGAAGTCGCCTTCCATCACAACGGCGCCTTGGATTCGCGCGCCGGCTGTGTCGCGCCAGGTGGCGTTGCGGCCGTGGATCATTCCGTGCAGCGTCAGTGGCGCGGTGAGTTCGGCGGGGCCGTCGACCACCATCAAGACCGGGCGCGTGGGGCTGCCCAGTGAGTGCGCTCGCGCAAGGCGCAGCCCGCCGCGCAGCCACACGAGTTGATGCGTCTCGACCGCCGATTCCAAGGCGGCGTCGCAGGCTTGGCTGCAATCGATGGCGCGCGCCGCGGGCTGGTCCTGCCACGCGGCCGGGCTGAGGCGAAACAGGCTCGCGAACAGGCCCGCGGGCGTGAGTTGGCTGAGCGACGGGTCATCGCTCAGCACCGATGCCTGGGCTGGTGTACCCGGCGGTGCGCGAAGGGCCAGCGTCTGGGTGTCGGCATTGCCACCGCTGTGCAGCGTCACTCCGCCGCTGGCCGCCAGCGTGTGATGCAGTCCGAAGCCGCCTGCGCCGAATCGGGCGTGGCCGCGTACCGTGAGCGCACCTGCGGGGATGGTGTCCAGCCCCGGCAGGCGGCCCAGCAGGGCTGTGAGTTCGACGCCGTGCACGCCGCTGGTGCCGCGCGAGTTCACGCGAAGCGTGGTCGTGCGATCCCCGGGCGAGAACGCGACCCTGAATACGCTGCCTTGTGTCGGGGGCCATGCGACGCCTGACTGGTCGCACTGGCAGTCCCACCCCTGAGCCGTGGCCGCGCACTGCGCATGCAAACCGGCTGCCGCGCGCTCGCGGAAGGTGGCCGCACCGGCATCGTGGCTGGCCAGGCAGTCGGCTCCAACCCGCGCATTGATGTTGAGTTGCGCGAGCGACCACTCGATGCCCGCCTCCGCCATCTCATTCGCTTGCGTCGCGCGGTACTGATTGACCGAGCTGCGGGCGTCGAGAAGCACGCCGCGGTGGGCGAAGGCCACACCCACAAGGATCAGGAAGCCAATCAGCACGGCGATCCCGAGCGTGGCTGCGCCGCGTTGGAGCGTCTTCTTCATGCGGCGGGGCATGCGCCGGCCAGAGCGTCGTGACGCAGACGCACGGTGGATGTCGACCGGCGGGCTGGTGTCAATGCCTGCACGGGGTGGGCTTCGATGAGGATGTCCACGGTGCGTAGCGTCTGGCGCGGTGGGCAGTCGGTGCTGCCGGCGGTGCATTCATGGCTGCAGAACCCGTCGAGCGACGATTCGTGCGTTTGCGGCGTGATGCGCAAGTCCGTGACGCGCAAGGTGTTCGCATCCGTCAGCGCTTGCCACGATCCCTCTCCCATTTGCATCTCGATGGCGCCGGCGCGCAGGCGATAGGCGAGGCTGTTGCCGCCGCTGGCCGGGGTGAAGCGGGCCCCGGCGCTGTCCACGTTCAGCGGGCCGGCCCTGCGAAGGTCGCGCGCGATCAGGTCGGTGGCCGTTCGCAGGTCTTGCTGCAGGCGCGCCTCTTCGAGAAGCGCTCTGCTTTCGCGCAGGTGGTGGGCGAGGGCGACGAGGCCGGCCGACGTGAGCGCAAGCCCGAGTGCCAGCCCCACCATCAGTTCGACCAGTGACAGGCCGCGCTGAGCGGCGAAGCGCGCCCGCCTCATACACCCCAGCAGCGCTTGTTGTCGGCGTTGCTGTTCACGGTGGATGTGTCGGGGCCGGAGGCGTAGCGTGTGTCGCCGCCGTCGATGGTGAGGCGCAGCACCCTGCAGGCGGCATCGCCGGCTTGCGCGCCGGCGGCTGTCGCGGTGGCGCTGAACCCGTGCGCGCTCGCCTGCGTGATCTGCAGCGTGTAGTAGCGGGTGGGCGAAGCGGTCGCTGCATTCAGCTCGGCGTGCGTGGCGTAGCTGTTGTGGGCGGCGCGCCATCGGTCTTGCGCCAACTGGAGCTGCATCAATGCCGTGATGCCGTCCATTCGGCGTGCGCGATGGACCGGCCCCTGAAAGCTTGGGTAGGCCGTGGCGGCGAGGATGCCGACGATGGCGGTGGCCACCATCAGTTCGATGAGGCTGAACCCGTGAGGCCTGGTGGGCATGGCGTCCTCCTCAGCAGGCACGGTAGCCGGAGACGAGACCTTGCGGCGAACACGACCTCACCCGCCCCATCAGGTTGACCACCTGGTGGATGGCTCGGCCTCGCTCGCCGAGCACGCGTACCGTGGCGGTCGGTGAGGCGGTGCCGTGCAACGGATCGAAGCGCAGCGACGCCACGTTGCTCGCGATACTCACGCGCTCCGGCTGCTCCAGGCGCGTGGTCTTGACGGCCGTGGCCTCGCCATCGCATAGAGCTGCGCCTGTGATGTTGCAGCGGCATTCACGAGCGGCACCGGTGTGGATCACGTAGCAGGCCGCGTCGGTCGAGAACTCCACCCGAACGCCCTGCTGGCGTTGCACTGCCTCGGCACGGGCGAACTGCAGGTCGCTCGCGAGTTGTGTGGCCACGCCGTTCAGACGTTGCGTCTCGACAAAGCTCGCGAACGACGGCATGGCCAGGGTGGCCACGGTGGCCGTGACCGCCACCACGATCGCAAGCTCTGGCAGGGTGAACCCCGCGGCTCTTGTTGTCATGCTCCCTCTCCCCCTCTGTCTGGTATGGCAGCACTGTAGAAAGCGCGGCGCATTCCGGCGTCCACCGGGAGGGGGAAACCGAATGCCTCTCGCGGGGGCATCCGGCCGGGGGATCAGGCGTCGTGAATCAGATGTCGCGAATCAATTGGCGGAACTCGTCCACGTCTTCGAAGCTTCGATAGACCGAGGCGAAGCGCACGTAGGCCACCTTGTCGATGCGCTTGAGTTCGCGCATCACCAGTTCACCGAGCTTGGTCGATGCGACTTCCTTCGCGCCACTGTTGAGTAGCTTGTCCTGGATGCGCTCGATCGCGGCGTCGATCTGCTCCACGCTCACAGGCCGCTTGCGCAGGGCAAGCGACATGGACGCGCGGATCTTGTTGATATCGAAGTCGGCGCGTGTGCCGTCCTTCTTGACGACCGAGGGCAGGGCGATCTCGGTGCGCTCGTAGGTGGTGAATCTCTTGTCGCAGCTCTGGCAGCGGCGACGACGGCGCACGACATCGCCTTCGTCGGACTCGCGCGTCTCGACGACCTGGGTGTCTTCGTGCGAACAGAAGGGACAACGCATAAAAGAGAAGGGGTTGCCTCGGCAACCCCACCCTCATGTTGACGTTAGCGGTAGACCGGGAAATCCTTGGTCAGCGCCGCCACCTTGGCGCGTACGGCGGCGATGTTGGCCTCGTCGTGGGGCTTGTCCAGCACGTCGGCGATCAGGTTGGCGGTGATGCGTGCCTGCTCTTCCTTGAAGCCGCGGGTGGTGAAGGCCGGCGAGCCCAGGCGGATACCGCTGGTGACCATCGGCTTTTGCGGGTCGTTGGGGATGCCGTTCTTGTTGCAGGTCATGTGGGCCGCGCCCAGGATCGCCTCGGCTTCCTTGCCGGTGAGGTTCTTCGGGCGAAGGTCGACCAGCATCACATGGCTCTCGGTGCGACCCGACACGATGCGCAGGCCACGCTGCGTGAGGGTGTCGGCCAGCACGGCCGCGTTCTTGACCACCTGCTGCTGATAGGCCTTGAACTCCGGCGTCAGCGCTTCCTTGAAGGCCACCGCCTTGCCGGCGATCACATGCATCAGCGGGCCGCCCTGCAGGCCTGGGAAGATGGCGCTGTTGATCTTCTTGGCGATCTCTTCGTGGTTGGTGACCACGATGCCACCGCGCGGGCCGCGCAGGCTCTTGTGGGTGGTGGACGTCACCACGTCGGCGAACGGCACCGGGTTGGGGTACTCACCGGCGGCGATCAGGCCGGCGTAGTGGGCCATGTCGACCATGAAGTAGGCGCCGATGGCCTTGGCCACCTTGGCAAAGCGCTCGAAATCGATGCGCAGGGCGTAGGCGGAGGCCCCGGCGATGATGAGCTTGGGCTTGTGCTCGTGGGCCAGGCGCTCCATGGCGTCGTAGTCGATCTCTTCCTGGGCGTTCAGGCCGTAACTGACCACCTTGAACCACTTGCCGCTCATGTTGAGCTGCATGCCGTGCGTGAGGTGGCCGCCTTCGGCCAGGCTCATGCCCATGATGGTGTCGCCCGGGTTGAGCAGGGCGAAGAAGACAGACTGGTTGGCCTGCGAGCCGGAGTTGGCCTGCACGTTGGCGAAGTTCGCCCCAAAGAGCTGCTTCAGGCGGTCGATGGCGAGTTGCTCGACGACGTCGACGTACTCGCAGCCACCGTAATAGCGGCGGCCGGGGTAGCCCTCGGCGTATTTGTTGGTGAGCTGGGAGCCCTGCGCGGCCATGACGGCGGGCGAGGTGTAGTTCTCCGAGGCAATCAGCTCGATGTGGTCTTCTTGCCGGCGGTTCTCGTTCTGGATGGCGCTCCAGATCTCGGGGTCGATGGCGGCAAGGGTGGAAGCGGCGCGGTCAAACATGGTGGCAGTCCTCGTGGTCGGAATCCCTCGGCGGACCGTGTGCATGGAACACGGTTGCGGGGCTGCCCAGGCGAACGGCTGAACCGACCCCGCTCAGGTTGCTTTTGCGGGTCGGGCTGCGCTTCCCAGTGGTTCACCACCTCAGGCACCGTGGTGAGTCCAGGTGCCCCATCGCCAGTTGCGCAGCGGGTTGGAGTGTACCGCGCCAGGTCCGGCGCGGTACGTCAAAACAAGGGTCAGTGGAGCAGGGCGACCTGCTCGGGCGACGGCTTCTTGTCGCTGGCTGCCGCCGGCACCGCTTCGGGCTCGGCCAGGGTCACCGGCACTGCGGCGGGTGACGGGCGAACCAGCAGCGGGGCCGTGACGGACACCGTCTTGCCGCTCACCACCTGGCGCAGGTGCTCCTGCTCGGCCAGCACCTTGCCGGCATAGCCGCCGTCGTCGGCCAAGTTGGCCGCGCCGACGTAATACCGAAGGCCTGCCTCGATGCCACCGGCGCGTGCGATGCACTCCTTGAGCACTTGCACGCCGACGCGCAGGTTCGTCACCGGATCGAACGCCGCGTGGTTGCCGCCGAAGGCTTCGTACTTGTCGTCGTGGACGCGGGTCATCACCTGCATCAGCCCCTGCGCGCCCACCGAACTCTGGGCGAACGGGTTGAAGCTCGACTCGATGGCCATGATGGCCAGGATGAGCGTGGGATCGAGGTGGGCTTTGGCCCCAACCGCCCAGGCTTCCTTGACCAGCCGGCTCACGGGTTCCGGGGCGACGCGGTAGCGGCGCGAGATCCACACGGCCACCAGGGCCTGCTGGCTCGTCAGGTCCTTGATGTCGGCCGCGGTCGCGCGGCTGATGGCATCCGGTTCCGCCAAGGTCAGCAACGCATCGGCGGTACCGACCGTGCGGGCATCCTGGCGGGCCTGGAGCCAAGTGAGCGTGTGCTCTTCGAGCGTATGGCGCAGGTCGCGCTGGCCGACGACGAAGAGAATCGCCGAAACGATCAGCAGCCCGACCAGGGCCAGGGTGTTGTGGCTGACTTCGAGCAGGCCGTGACCGACGTCACGGGCGAACACGAGGCTGGCGTGGGCCACCGCTTGGCGGCCGGAATTCAACTGCGAAACCAAACTCTGCAGCGCTGTCATGTCACTCCTTTCTTCTCTGTCCCTCCACAGCGCGCACGCAGGCGTTCGGCCGGAAATGCGACAGTGATAATCCGCAGCAAACAACTTGGCTGCGGATTCGGCAGCGTGGTGCCAGTCGCTCAGGATGAGGTCTGGCACGGGTTATCCCTGATCTCAGTCAGGTCCGGGCGCATTCTGGAAGACGCATCCATAACCAGTCAAGCATAACGACTCGACTTTTAATTCCTAAAAGTAATGAAATATCGCGACTTGCGTGACTTTTTGACGGGTCTGGAGCGGCTGGGCGAGCTTCGTCGGGTGGCCGAGCCAGTGTCTGCGCGGCTTGAAATGACAGCGATCAGTGACTTGGTCCTGCGCTCCGGCGGCCCGGCGCTCTGGTTCCAGAACCCGATCGGTTACAAAATTTCGGCCTTGACGAACCTCTTCGGAACGACACGTCGGGTCGCCCTGGGCATGGGTGCGACAGAGGTAAATGAGCTGCGCGACGTGGGCCGTGTGCTCGCCAGCCTGAAGGAGCCGGAGCCTCCCAAGGGCCTCAAGGATGCAGGCCGTTTGTTACAGATGGGCAAGGCGCTGTGGGACATGAGGCCGGCCTCGGTGCGCCGCGCGGCATGTCAGGAAGAGATATTGGAGGGGGCCGAGGTCGATCTCGGGCAGTTGCCGATTCAGCTGTGCTGGCCTGGCGACGTGGCCCCCTTGATCACGTGGGGCCTGGTGATCACCCGCGGGCCGCAGAGCGGGCCCAACCCGCGCCGGCGCCAGAACCTGGGCATCTACCGCCAGCAGGTGATCGGCCCGCGCCAAGTCATCATGCGCTGGCTGGCGCACCGGGGCGGGGCGCTCGACTTCCGCGACTTCGCGCTCGCCCACCCCGGTCAGCCGTTCCCGATCGCGGTGGCCCTGGGCGCCGACCCGGCCACCATCCTCGGTGCTGTGACGCCGGTGCCAGACACCTTGTCGGAGTACCAGTTCGCCGGCCTGCTGCGCGGCAGCCGAACCGAAGTGGTCGACACCGCCGTGGGTGACGCCGGCGTAATGCTACAGGCCCCCGCCGGTGCCGAGATCGTGCTGGAGGGCCACATCCCGCCCGCCGCCACCGGCTACACCGGCCACAGCCCGAGCGGCGTGCCGCTCAAGGAGGTCGGGGGCTATCTATATGCACTCGAAGGGCCGTACGGCGACCACACCGGCTATTACAACGAGCAGGACTGGTTCCCGGTCTTCGAGATCCAGCGGCTGACCCGCCGCAAGGACCCGATCTACCACTCCACCTACACCGGCAAACCCCCCGACGAGCCGGCCATGCTGGGCGTGGCGCTGAACGAGGTCTTCGTGCCCATCCTGCAAAAGCAGTTTCCGGAGATCGTCGATTTCTATCTGCCGCCCGAGGGCTGCAGCTACCGGATGGCCATCATCAGCATCAAGAAGAGCTACCCGGGCCACGCCAAACGGCTGATGTTCGGGTTGTGGAGTTTCTTGCGGCAGTTCATGTACACCAAGTTCATCGTCGTGACGGACGACGACGTCGACATCCGCAACTGGCAAGACGTGATCTGGGCCATCACCACCCGAATGGACCCCGTGCGCGACACCACCTTGGTCGAGAACACGCCGATCGACTACCTCGATTTCGCTTCGCCCGTCAGCGGCCTGGGCGGCAAGATGGGGCTCGATGCCACCAACAAATGGCCCGGTGAGACCCAACGGGAGTGGGGGCGCGGCATCCGCATGGATGCCGAGGTCGAGAAACGCGTAGCGCATCTGTTCGACGTGGTGATGAATCCTGACAAACAGGGCCCGAAGGCGTCATAGGTTCACTCACTTGGCAAAGCCTTGGTGGCTCACCTAGTGTTGAAGAGCCTGCATGCAGGCGAACTCACCGGCGCAGTCCCTGCGCTATAGGAGCCCCGGACCTACTTCCTCTGGAGCCCCGAAATGATGGCGTCAGCCATCCGCCCCCTTCCACCGTGAGGCTGGAAGGGGGTTTCGCTTTTGGGGGCCCGGCGTTCTGCCTGCGTCAGGCGCGCACGAGCAGTGCGAGCAACTCGTTCAAGGCGCGGTGAACGGCCTGGAATCCGCGCGGCGTCGGCAACCAGTTGAACGCAGGCCTGTCGCTGCTCAAGGACAAGCCCATGGGGGCCGGCTGGATCTGCACGCTGCCGCCCGCGGCCTGCTCGAACATGCGCAGCGCGCGCGGCATGTGCCAGCCATGGGTCACCAGGATGATCTTGGTCACGCCCGCCTGCTTGAGCATCTGCAGGCTGCGTTGGGCGTTTTCGTGGGTATCGCGCGACTGGTCCTCCAGCCACTTGAGCGGTTGGCCGAACTCCTGCGAGGCGATGCGAGACGCGGTCTGCGCCTCGGGCTCGCCCTCGGACACGCCCCAACCCAGGCCGCCGCTGAAGGCGACCGGCGCGCCCGTCTCGCGGCTGACCCACAGCCCGTAGCGCAGGCGCTCCATCGCGGCAGGTGTCAAGTTGGCCACGCTGTACTCCGGCGCGAGCCGCTCGGTGCCGGCCCCCAGAACGACGATCGCGACCTGCTGCTTGGCTTTCACCGCCGCCTTGATCTCGGCCAGGCCCTCGCTGCTGATGGGCGCCGGTGGCTTGAGCGCGAACTGTGTCAGCACCTGGGCCGTGCCCAGGCAGGTGCTCAGGTACAGGCCTGTCAGACTGAACAGGATCACCAGCCAGCCCAACCCGCGCAGGGGCAGGATCAGGCGGGCGCCAATGAGGATCAGCACGATGAAGGGAACGGGTGGGAACACGAGGGCGGACGCGATCGGGGCCCAGGCTTCGATGCCCAGCAGGCTCAGCAGTGAATTCATCCGTGTCTTTCTTTTCTTGAATGATCTTGTCCGCCGCCGCAGCGCCGGGCTCCCTCGGCTGAACATGTGCGAACAGCGCGCGATTGTCCTGCCCGGTGCTCCGAACTGGCACATGCTTGGCGCACGATCAGTGACATATTGCGCGGTTCTTCGGGCTTCCCGGCAGGGGCTGGCCGTGAAACAGTGCCGGCCAGTCAGCTTGTAGCAGGAGCCCGTTTCGATGCAGATGGATCAGTGGGGGGTGGCCGCGCTGGCCTTGGCCGCGGCCGGCCAGGCGGTGGCGCAGGCCGAAGCGCCGGTGGCGGTGCTGGACCCGGTGGTGGTCACAGCCGAGCGGGCAGGCCAGCGTTCCTTCGATGTGCCGGCGGCGATCAGCGCAGTGGGGCGCGACGCCATCGAACGCGGCGGGCCGCAGGTCAATTTGTCAGAGGTGCTCAACCGCGTACCGGGCATCACCGTGCTCAACCGCCAGAACTACGCGCAGGATCTGCAGCTCTCGATACGCGGCTTCGGTTCGCGCTCCACGTTTGGCATTCGGGGCGTTCGCCTGATCGTCGACGGCATCCCCGCCACGATGCCTGACGGGCAGGGCCAGGCTTCCAGCATCGACCTCAGCTCGGCAGGCCGGATCGAGGTGCTCCGCGGGCCCGTGGCGCAGTTGTATGGCAATGCCGCCGGCGGCGTGGTGCAGGTGTTCACCGAAGACGACGCGCGACAGCCCACGGCCACGCTCGGCGCGGCCTTCGGTCCCTACGGACAGCGCAAGCTGGGCGCCAAGTTCAGTACCAGCACCGACACCCAAGGCTTCACGCTCTCGGCCACGCGCTTCGAGACCGATGGTTACCGCGACCACAGCGCCGCCGAGCGGGGGCAGCTCAATGGCCGCTGGCAAAGCCAGTTGAGCCCCGACACCCACCTCAGCGTGGTGCTGAACGCCCTCGATCAACCCCACTCCCAGGACCCGCTTGGCCTGACGCGCGCCCAGTGGGAGGCCAACCCGCGCCAGGCCGTGCCCGTGGCCACGCTCCAGGACACGCGCAAGACCGTGCGCCAGCAGCAAGTGGGCTCGGTGCTAGAGCATCGGCTGGGCGAGGAGACCGTCTTCACCGGCCGCGTGTACGTGGGCGAGCGCGGGCTGGACAACGCCCTGTCGGTGCCATTGAGCGCGCAGGCATCGCCCACCTCCAGCGGCGGCATGGTGCAGTTCGAGCGCGGCTACGCCGGCCTGGGCGCGAAACTCGCGCACCGGGTCGTGCTGGACGAAGGCCGGGCCCTGCGCCTCACCGGCGGCATCGAGTACGACACCATGCGCGAAGACCGCCAGGGCTACATCAACAACCTCGGCGAGCAAGGCGCGCTCAAGCGCGACGAGCGCAACACCGTCGACAACCGCGATGCCTACCTGCAGGCTGCCGTCGACCTCCACCCGCACTGGACGCTGACCGGCGGCATGCGCTCGGTCAACGTGCGATTTCGCACCGAAGACCACTACATCACCACCGGCAACCCGGACGACAGCGGCGGCGTCGACTACGACGGCATCAACCCGGTGCTCGGCCTGACCTGGCGCGCGGCCCCCGGTCTCAACGTGTACCTGAACGGCGGCCGAGGCATGGAGACGCCCACTTTCACCGAGCTGGCCTACCGCAGCGACGGCCTGAGCGGCCTCAACACCGAGCTGCGCGCATCGCGCAGCCGGCACCTCGAACTGGGCGGCAAGTGGAAGATCGCCGAGGGGCACCGGCTGGATGGGGCGGTGTTCGAGATCCGCACGCGCGACGAGATCCTGGTCGACACCAACGCCGGTGGCCGCTCCACCTACAAGAATGCCGACAGCACCGAGCGGCGGGGGCTGGAGCTGGCCTACCAGGGCCAGTGGACCGACGAGTTGCAGGCCACGCTCAGCCTCACGGCCCTGCGAGCCCGCTTCGACAATGGCAACCGCTTGCCGGCCACCCCCGAGCGCAGCGGCTATGCCGAACTGGCCTGGCTGCCTGTAGCGAGCTGGGGTGGCTTCAACGCGGCGGTCGAGGTGGTGCACACCGGCGCGCTGTACGTGAACGACGCCAACACCGACGCAGCCCCCTCGGTGACGACCTTCAACCTGCGCGCCGGATTCGTCCAGCAGCTTGCCGGCTGGCGCTTCACGCAGTTGCTGCGTGTGGACAACGCAGGCAACCAGAACTATGCCGGCTCGGTGATCGTCAACGAAGGCAACAGCCGCTTCTTCGAACCCGCGCTGCCGCGCAACTGGCTCCTGGCCGCCACGGCGAGCTATGCCTTCTGAGTGGTTTTGGTGGCGGCCGCAGAATGGCGTTCCAGAGGAATGACGCGGAGACCGAATCGATGAACGCAGCAGTTGAAAACATCACCCTGGGCGGCGGCTGCTTCTGGTGCACCGAGGCGGTCTACGAGCGGGTGCAGGGCGTCACCGCCGTCGAATCCGGCTATTCGAACGGCCATGTGCGTGACCCGAGCTACGAACAGGTCTGCAGCGGCGATACGGGCCACAACGAAGTGGTGCGTGTGAGCTTCGACCCGGCAGTCATCAGCCTGCGCGAGATCCTCGAGATCTTCTTCGTGGTGCACGACCCGACCACGCTCAACCGCCAAGGCAATGACGTGGGCACGCAATACCGCTCGGGTATCTACTTCAGTTCGCCCGAGCAGGAACGTGTCGCACGCGACGTGCTGGCCGAGATCGCTGCCAGCGGCACCTACCGCTCGCCGGTGGTGACCGAACTCAAACCGCTCGACAACTACTGGCGCGCCGAGGACTACCACCAGCACTACTTCGCGCAGCACCCCGGCCAGGGCTATTGCGCCTTCGTCGTCGCGCCCAAGGTCGAGAAGTTTCGCAAGACCTTTGCTCACCGCGTGAAGGATTGAGCCCCCCGGCGCAAGCGCGGCCCGACCGTGCCCGAGTTGGCAGCGCGCTGGGTTCTCGCGTCGTGAAAGACGGGTATTCGCCCCCCTGGCCGCCTGGCGCGGGCCGATAGACTGCGCGCAGGTTCTTCAACGTCATGCACGGCATGGATCAACTCTGGCTGTCTGCGCCAGGTCTTGCCCTTCGGTTGCGAGACGAATCGGCTCGCAAGCGCGATCCATCTGCCGCTTGGCAACTCAACCCCGCGGCCACGGCCTGGGCGCAGCAGCGTCAGGTGTCGCCGCAGCATTGGGACGCATTGGTCGCGCAGTTGCGAGCCGATCTCGCGGTGCCCGGCGGCTCCAAGGAGGGCCGCTGCTCCATCCCCGTCTTGGGCGTCGAACTCGGCTGGACGGCCGTCGAACTGCCCCCCGGTTGGTTGATCTGGCTCGAAGCGCGCGAGGCGTCCGACCCCGCTGCGTCAATCACCCCGGCGTCAATCACCGAGACCCGGCTTCGGCGCGCACAAGGCTGGTTGAAGTTCGGCCTGTGGGAGCGCCACATCGTGACTGGCGACGGCCATTGGGACGCTCGCATGTACGAGCTGACCGGCTTCGACCCGGCCGGCGGCCCGCCCTCGCGCCAGCAGATGGAAGCGCGCGTGCACCCGGCGGATCGCGATGCGTTCTCGCGCAGCATTTCGCGGTTCGTGAAGCAGGCCGGCCGGTACGAGAACCGCTTCAGGTTGCTGCTGCCCAGCGGCCAGGTGCGAGAGGTGCACTGGCTGTCCGAAGTGTTCAATGGCCCCGACGGCAAGCCGGAGCGCATGGCCGGCATGGTGTTCGACGACACCCCGAGCGCAGAGCGTCTGCGGGCGGCGGAGTCGTCGGCCGCGGCATCGCTGCGCGCCATCGACCTGGCGGCGGTGGCGCTGTGGCGCCTCGACCTCGTCGACAACGTTGCCTACCTGAGCGACTGGGGCTACCGGATGCTCGGCCGCGCCCCGGATGAGCCGCTCACGATCGATGGCCTGCGTGCGCTGGTCCACCCCGATGACCTGCCGGGCGTCGTCAAGGCGGCCGAGGAGGCGGCGGCCACCAACCAGGTCTGCGACGTCGAGGCGCGCTATCGGCACGCGGACGGCAGCTACCGGCATCTCTTCACCCGCCGCATGGTCGAACGCGACGAACACGGCGCGGTGATCGGTTTCTCAGGCGTGTCGATCGACATGACGGATCGCATCGCCGAACGCGAGCGCGCACGGGCCTACGTGGAGCGCATCGAGCGCGTGACCAATGCGGCGGGCGTCGGCATCTGGAGTCTGGACATCGAAACCAACGTGGTCGAGTGGAACGACCAGATGTACGAGCTGTACGGCCTGAAGCGCGGGGATCCCGTGCCGGTGCACCGGCGGTGGGTCGAGAACGCGGTTCATCCCGAAGACCGCGAGATCGCGCGGCGCCACCGCCCGCTCGATCGCGCGGCGGCCGGCGGCCAGCACGCCGAGTTCCGCATCGTGCGGCCCAGCGGCGAGGTGCGCTGGGTCACCTCGTGGGCACGCCGTGAGGTGCTGGGTGGGCGCGATCTGGCGTTCGGCGTGAACCTCGACACCACCGACCTCCACCGCGCGAAGACCGAGCTCGAGCGAGCCCAGGAGCGTGCCCGCCTGGCGATCGAGGCATCCGGTGTCGGCACCTGGGAGCGCAACCTCATCACTGGCACCGCGCGGTGGGACGCGCAGATGTACCGCCTGCGCGGCCTGCCCGTCGGCCCGGAAACCCCGCAGGACAACAAGCGCTACGAGGCCTACCACCCCGATGACCGCTCGATGATCAACCGCAACAAGGCACGCGCGGGCATCGACGGGGACAAGTACGAGAACGAGTTCCGCGTGATCTACCCCGATGGCTCGGTGCACTGGCTGGCCACGCGCGGCTTCGTCAAGCGCGACGCCAACGGCGTGGCCGACCGCATGCTGGGTGTCACCTGGGACATCACCGAGCGCCGTCAGATCGAGCAGGCCCTGCGCGAAAAGGTGGCGGCCGAGAAGGCCAGCCAGGCCAAGAGCCAGTTCCTCGCGCGCATGAGCCACGAGTTGCGCACGCCGCTCAACGCCGTGCTGGGCTTCTCGCAACTGATGGCCAACGACCGCGACGACGCGCCCAGCCCGCAGCAACTCGAGCGCGCGCAGCGCATCCAGTCGGCCGGCCTGCACCTGCTGGCGCTGATCGACGACGTGCTCGACCTGGCCACCATCGAATCCGAGGCCCTGCCGCTGGCCGACGAGGCGGTGTCGCTCCAGAGCGCGCTCGACGATGTGCTTCAGTGGACGCAGCTCCAGGCCCTGCACGCCGATGTCCGCGTGCACGCCGAGCATCTCCCGGGCTGGGTGCGGGCCGACCCGCGGCGCGTGAGGCAGATCCTGTCGAACCTGCTCAGCAACGCCATCAAGTACAACCGGCCGCGAGGCGAGGTGTGGGTGTCGGCGCAGAGTGTGGAACACCTGGGCGCGCCCGGCTGGTCGCTTTGCGTGCGCGACACCGGCTGCGGGCTGAGCGAGGATCAGGTCGGCCAGCTCTTCCAGCCCTTCAACCGCCTCGGGGCGGAGCGCGGCAGCATTCAGGGCACGGGCATCGGCCTGGCGATCGTGCACCACCTGGTCCGCCTGATGGGCGGGGAGGTGCTCGTGACCAGCCAGGTCGGCGTGGGCAGCGAGTTCCGGGTCACGCTGCCGGCCGAGCAGGCGCCTGCCGCACGGGCGCAAGCAGAGGAGTACGGCCCGGGGGCCGACGTGGCGGACGCACACACCAGCCTGAGGCTCAAGGTGCTCTACATCGAGGACAACCCGGTCAACGTGGTGCTGGTGCAGGAGCTGGTCGCGTTGCGCACGGATGTCGTGCTCAGCATCGCGATCGATGGGTTGTCCGGCGTGCAGATGGCCGCCACCGAGCGGCCGCATGTGGTGCTGATCGACATGCAACTGCCCGATATCGACGGCTTCGAAGTCTTGCGCCGCTTGCGGGCCGACCCGGCGCTTGCCGTGGCCACGCTGGTGGCTCTATCGGCCAACGCCATGCCCGAAGACATTCGGCGCGCGAGAGAGGCCGGCTTCGACGACTACTGGACCAAGCCGATCGACTTCCACGCCTTCCTGCGCGGCCTGAGCGGCCTGGCGCAGATTCACCTGAGCTAAGTAGCCCCTGCGACTCGACGGGCGCCTGCTGCGACGTGGCCGTGTTGGGACCTCAATGCCCCTACAGGCAGCGTTCCATCCGCTCAGGGAGCGTGATAGCAGGTGCATCATGCTGCATCGCACAAAACCCGAATGAGGGCGTTCATGCAGAGACTCAAGGTGCTGGCTCGCAAAGGTCGTGACGCGCTCTTGGGCCTGCAGGCCCGCGGGAGGCTGCGGCGCTGGGTGCGCGAGCGAGACGCGCAGCGCGCCGCGGAGTTGCCGCCGCGGCGCACCGGCCGCTATCTGTATGCATCGCCCGTCGGCGCGTCGGGGCAGGCGCAGCTCGAGAAGATGCTGGAGCGCCTGCCGCCGGAGCACTTCGACTTCCTGATCTTCGTTTACGACGGGCACCGCTTCGAGGGCCCGCAATTCGAGCGCTGCACCTTCATCCACGAACCGGGCGTGATCTACCGGTACTTCAAGCGCTACATCACGCCGGCGGTAGCCGCGCGCTACGACGTGATCTTCGTCGCGATGGAAGACGTGGAGGTCGACGAATTCGACTGGCGGCGTTTCATCGACGTCATGCAGCGCAACCAGCTCGATATGGCAGCGCCTGCCTTGTCGGCGCGCTCGATCACGCCGCACAAGATCATGTACAAGCGGCCGGTGCCGGTGGGGCGGCTGGTCGATGTGATCGAGGTGTTCTTGACCGCCTTCGACGCCCGCTCGTGGCCGCGCTTCTGGGACATGATCGAAGCCGACTGGAACCACTGGGGCTGGGGCTACGTGCAGCTTGCGCAGTACGGTTGCAACTTCAAGATGGGCCTCGTGGATTGCGAGACCGTCTCGGTGGTGCGCCCGCCCAACTTCCGCGCCGAGGCCGACGAGGGCATGCGCCGTCTCTTCGCCAAGTACAAGCACTGGCGTCGGGCGAACTTCATCTCTTACGGGCTGCTGCGCTGAAGGCGCTGCCCCGCGCACGCGGGGATGCGGGTCAGGGCGCGAGGCGCTCGCGAAGCCACGCGCCGGCCTCCAGCCGGTACCGCAGTCGATCGTGCAGGCGCGATTTGCGCCCTTGCCAGAACTCCCAGGTGTCGGGCACGAGCCTGAACCCACCCCAATGCGGCGGGCGTGGCGGCGACAGCGCATACCGTGCCGCCGCCTTGGCGGCGTTGGCCACGAGCACCGCGCGCGAGGCGATCACCTGGCTTTGCGGCGAGGCCCAGGCGCCCAGGCGGTTGTCGAGTGGGCGTGAGGCGAAATACGCATCCGACTCGTCGCCGCTGGTCTTCTCGACGCGGCCCTCGATGCGCACCACTCGCTCCAGTTCGACCCAATGAAACTGCAGCGCTGCTTGCGGATGCGCCGCCAGCTCCTGGCCCTTGCGGCTGTCGTAGTTGGTGTACCAGACGATGCCGCGTGCGTCGAAGCCCTTGATCAGCACGATGCGCGTGGACGGCCGGCCATCAGCGCCCACCGTCGCGAGCGTCATGGCGTTGGGTTCGGGCACCTGGGCATCCAGGGCCTGCTGGAACCAGACGCCGAACTGCTCCATCGGATCGCCGCGCGAAGCGGTTTCGTCCAGTTCGTCGCGTTCGTAACTCTTGCGCAGGTCGGCGATGGAAGTCATGGCGGCAGTATAGAAACTGCCGCCGCGCTGGCTACCGTTTGGCGGGGTAAGAGGTCAGGATGCTCGCGTCGTGCGGGAACTGCAGCGAGGGCAGGGTGTCGGCGAACCCATCGACCGGCAGCGCGGGGCGATCGGCAGGTGCGGCCGGCCGCACGACTGGCGCGGCGGGTGGCGGTGCCGGCGCGGCCGCGTTGGCGAGCGCGGCGCGGGTGAGCTGGCGGGCCAGCTGGGCCTTGGTCGTGCTCAGGTCGCGCTGCAGTTGCGCGATCTGGCGCTTGGCCTGGTCGATGTGCTGGCCGGCGGTTTGCATCTGCTGGGTGTGGCGCGTGCGCTGCTTGTCGAGCCCGTCCAGGTACTTGGAGCGCAAGGCGATCCATTGCCCCACTGTCACCACGACGAGCGCGAACGGTGCCAGCCAGACGACGATGTCGGTGCTCATGTTTCCCCCTCCGAGAGTTCCCTGCGGCGCAATGTAGAAGCGAGGTGCCTTTGTCGGGAAGGGAACTTCTCACGCCTTGTACGTCTTGATACAAGTCTGTGCTGCAAGTGCGAGATTTGCAGCAATTCGCGGTGCTACATCAGCCCGCGTTCAGCGAAGGAAACCACGTCGGATTGGCTCACCACCAGATGGTCGAGCACGCGAACGTCGATCAGCGCCAGTGCCTTGCTCAGCGTTTGCGTCAGGTATCCGTCGGCCTTGGACGGCTCGGCCGCACCCGACGGGTGGTTGTGCGCCAGCAGCACCGCGGCCGCGCCGAGTTCGAGCGCCCGCTTGAGCACCTCGCGGGGGTAGACGCTGGTCTGGGTGAGGGTGCCGCGGAACATCTCTTCGGCGCGGATCAGGCGGTTCTGGGCGTCGAGAAACAGTACGGTGAACACCTCGTGCGGCAGCGCGCCGATCTTCAGCCGCAGGAACTCCTTCACGCGGGTGGGCGAGTCGAACACGGGCCGCTGCATGAGTTCTTGCGCGAGCGAGCGGCGAGCGAGTTCAAGCACCGCGGTCATCTCGGCGCGCTTGGCCGGGCCCAAGCCCTTGATGCGCTTGAGGTCGTCAGGCTGGGCTTGCAGCAAGCCCGTCAGGCCGCCGAATTCGCCGAGCAGGTTTTGCGACAACTGGAGCACCGAGGTGCCCTTCAGCCCGGTGCGCAGCAGCAGGGCGATCAGTTCGGCATCGGCCAGGGCGGAGGGGCCGCGCGCCAGCAGTTTCTCGCGGGGGCGGGCATCGGGCGGAAGGTCTTTGAGCACCATGGAGGCGGGGCACCTAAAATTCGGGGTTGAGTTGTTACCAGGAAATTCATTGAACCACGTCGCCAATCGCGTGCAGCAGGGCTCCTTCCTGACCCTGCACTATCGACTCTGCGGCCCCGACGGCGCCGACATCATCAACACCTTCAACGACAAGCCGGCCACGCTCTCGCTCGGCTCGGGCGAGTTGGCACCCGCCGTGGAGACCCGGCTGATCGGCCTGGCCGAAGGCACGCGTACGAGCTTCGAGCTCGCCCCCGGCGAGGCTTTTGGCGAGCGCAACCCCGACATGATCCAGCGCGTGAAGCTGAGCCTGCTGCACGAACTGGGCGACCCCGATGAGAAGTACAGCCTGGGCGACGTGGTGCAGTTCCCCACGCCCGATGGCCAGGGCGCCTACGCCGGCGTGGTGCGCGAGGTGGGCGGTGATTGGCTGCTGTTCGACTTCAACCACCCGCTGGCCGGCCAGCCGGTGACCTTTGAAGTGCAACTGATCGGGGTGCTGTGATGCTCGATGAAGTCTTGCTGGCCGAGCCGCGCGGTTTCTGCGCGGGCGTGGACCGCGCGATCGAGATCGTCGAGCGCGCGATCGCCAAGTTCGGTGCGCCGATCTACGTGCGCCACGAGATCGTGCACAACACCTACGTGGTCAACGACCTCAAGGCCAAGGGCGCGATCTTCATCGAAGATTTGGCCGAGGTGCCGCCCGGCGCCACGCTCGTGTTCAGCGCGCACGGCGTCTCGCAGGCGGTGCGCAAGGAGGCCGATGAGCGTGGCTTCAGCGTGTTCGATGCCACCTGCCCGCTGGTGACCAAAGTGCATGTGGAAGTTGCCAAGCTGCACAAGGAAGGCTACGACTTCATCATGATCGGCCACAAGGGCCACCCCGAGGTCGAAGGCACCATGGGCCAACTCAACGAAGGCATCTACCTCGTCGAAGACATCGACGACGTGGGCCGCGTGCAAGTGGCGCAGAGCGAGAAGCTCGCGGTGGTCACGCAGACCACGCTCTCGGTGGACGATGCGGCCGGCATTCTCGATGCGGTGAAGCAGCGCTTCCCCAACATCCGCCAGCCCAAGCAGCAAGACATCTGCTATGCCACGCAGAACCGGCAAGACGCCGTCAAGGTGCTGGCGCCGCAGGTCGACGTGCTCATCGTGGTGGGCAGCCCCACCAGTTCCAACAGCAACCGCCTGCGCGAACTCGGCGAGCGTCTGGGTGCGCGGGCCTACATGGTCGATCAGCCCGACGACCTGAAGCCCGAGTGGTTCGAGGGCCGCAGCCGCGTGGGCCTGACCGCTGGCGCGTCGGCGCCCGACATCCTCGTGCAGCAGGTCATCGGCCGCCTCAAGGCACTCGGCGCGGTGTCGGTGCGCAAGATGGAGGGCGTGGAAGAGACCGTGCACTTCCCGCTGCCCAAGGGCTTGAAGTAGTTCGCGATTAACGGCTTACCCAGAACCACAAGATGCTTGATATCACCCTGCTGCGCAAAGACCTGGCGAACGTGATCGCCACGCTCGAGAAGCGCAAGAACCCCCAGCCCTACCTCGACGTCGACCGCTATCAGTCGCTCGAGTCCGAGCGCAAGGCCATCCAGACGCGAACCGAAGAACTCCAGGCCAGGCGCAACAGCCTGTCCAAGCAGATCGGCATGCTCAAGGCCAAGGGCCAGGACACCGCGGCCGTGATGGCGGAAGTGGGTGGGCTGGGTGACGACCTCAAGGCCAGTGCCGACCGGCTGGAGGTGATCCAGGCCGAGATGTCGAGCATGCTGATGAGCGTGCCCAACCTGCCGCACGAGAGCGTGCCGCTGGGGGCCGATGAATCGGGCAACGTCGAGTTGCACCGCTGGGGCACACCGCGCAGCTTCGACTTCCCCGTCAAGGACCACGTCGACCTGGGCGCGCCGCTGGGCCTCGATTTCGACACCGGCGCCAAGCTGTCGGGCTCGCGCTTCAGCTTCCTGCGCGGCCCCATCGCCCGCCTGCACCGCGCGCTCGCGCAGTTCATGCTCGACATGCAGACGCTCAAGCACGGCTACACCGAGTGCTACACGCCTTACATCGTCAACCGCGAGGTGCTCGAAGGCACCGGCCAGCTGCCCAAGTTCAAGGAAGACATGTTCTGGGTCAGCCGCGGTGGCGATGAAGACCAGGCTGAGCAGTACCTGATCTCTACCTCGGAGATCTCGCTGACCAACACCGTGCGCGAGACCGTGCTGTCCGCCGACCAGCTGCCGATCAAGATGACGGCCCACAGCCCGTGCTTCCGAAGCGAGGCCGGCAGCGCCGGGCGCGACACCCGCGGCATGATCCGCCAGCACCAGTTCGACAAGGTCGAGATGGTGCAGATCACGCACCCCGAGAAGAGCTACGAGGCGCTCGAAGAGATGCGAGGCCACGCCGAGGCGGTGCTGCAGGCGCTGGGCTTGCCGTATCGCGTGGTGACGCTGTGCACCGGCGACATGGGCTTCGGCTCGACCAAGACCTACGACCTCGAGGTGTGGCTGCCGGCTCAGAACACGTACCGCGAGATCAGCTCGGTGTCGAACTGCGAGGCCTTCCAGGCACGCCGCATGCAGGCGCGCTTCAAGAACGCGCAGGGCAAGAACGAGCTGGTGCACACGTTGAACGGCTCCGGGCTTGCGGTCGGCCGCACGCTGGTGGCCGTGTTGGAGAACGGCCAGAACGCCGATGGCTCGATTACCGTGCCGGAATCCCTGCGCCCTTACCTCGGCGGTCAAGCAGTCCTGAAGGCTTGAGCTAGAATCACAGGCTTTCCGGCAAACGACCCGCCGGACACCGATTCAGGAGAGGTGGCAGAGTGGTCGAATGTACCTGACTCGAAATCAGGCGTATCGCAAGGTACCGTGGGTTCGAATCCCACCCTCTCCGCCAAGAACAAAAGCCAGCCTTAGGGCTGGCTCTTTCTTTGGGCGTAGCAAATACGCACGATAGCCGCCACGATCGAAAGAGACCTGGCGTTCACCCTTTCCCGGGCCACTCGCTGCCGCTACAACGGCTTGGCGACCATCAACCAGAAGACAAGCACCAGGCTGACGAACGCCGGCACGCCCAAGAGTGTCCAGGCTCGCTCGCAGCGCCAGTAGGCTGGCGGGAGTTCTGGTTCGTCGGGAGCGAGTGCTGCGAGTCGATGCATCTTCCACTGCAGCCACAGCACCGGCAGCCAACAGGTGCCAGCCACGACGTAGAGCACCAGCGACAGTCCGAGCCAATTCATGGGTGCGAACTGCATCGGAAAGCCGGCGAGGGTCATCAGCGCCAGGCCCGACAGCGGCTGGACGATGACCGATGGGGTCGTGAAGTAGAGATCCGCCTTCATCACGTGCCGGGTCACGACCACCATCGCTTGCCGGTTGCCGCTGCGGTTGACCATCCACATGAAGAACGCGGTACCGATGCCGGTGCCGAACAGAATGGTGGACGACACGATGTGCAGGGTTTTCAACGTCAGGTACATCACCGCCCTCTCCGGGACTCTTGCATTGCCAGGAAGAGCATCGTCGCTACGACGGCCAGGTTCTTGGTCAGCGGCCCGAAGGGGTGACCCCATGACCACGGAAGCGCGACAGCCAGGCCGACCGAGTAGACCGCGGTGAGGGCGGTCTGGGCCAACCACAACCGCGTGCTCGGCCACAGCAGCGAGGCCGCCCCCAGACTGGCATCCAGCACGCACGAGGCGCCCAGCCAGAACGGCGTGCCAAGCCCATGCCATAGGCTGTCCAGCCAGGACAAGGTCTCGCGTTGAGGCCACGCGAAATACGTGACCGCTGCGGTCCATAACCACAGGAACGCCATGCCCAGCCGCGCGAACCAGTAGAGCTGGGTTTCTTGAGTCATGCGCCCGTCTGCGACCGTCGCGAAGTGGTCGTAGGGCAAGGCCGCGAGGTTCTGCCGGCCGCTTTGCGTACCGGTCTGGAGCAGGATCCAAGTCTGCCGGTTGACGAAGTGCGCGCCGAGCAACTCGCCGGCTCGGAAGAGCAGCTTGCCGCACCACGCTGGCAGCCTCAGCGTGATCCGCGCCGGCTTGAGTCCCATGCCTGTGCGAAGGTCGTCGAAGTACTCGGGGATGCTGACCGGATGTGTCCCCGCGCACTCGATTGCACGCTGCGGCTCGCCGGCACGCAGCGCGCCCACGACCGCGCGAGCGACTTCACGCACATGAACCGGTTGCAGGTTGCGTGGGAAGCCGAAGTCGACCTGCAGGGGCAAAGCGGCCAGGTTCAGGAAGAATCGGGAGCTATCGCCGCCGCTGCCGAAGACGAGCGAGGGGTACACCACGACACCTTGCGTACAGTGGTCCAGCAGGTATTGATCGGCGCGTGCCTTCGTCGACGCATAAGGCAGCGGAGAGCTTGCCGAAAACCCTAGCGCCGATAGGTGCACCACCCGTATGCCAAGGCGATCACAGGCGTCGAACAGTGCCACCGGAACGGTGTACTGGATCAACTCGAATTGCTCGACCGATCCCTTCCAGATGCCGACGCAGTTGACGACGCAGTCGATGGCCTGATCGCTCAAGTCGCGCGTCCAGGCTTCGGGTGTCGTCATCGACTCGTAGTCGATATGGATGTGCCCGGGGCGATCTCGATGGGAGGCCGGCAACATACTCAAATCATTGGCCCCACGGGCCTCGTCCAGGATGGCTCGACCGATCATCCCGCTGGCGCCCAGCACCAGCACTCGTTTCGTCGTCGACATGCTCGTTCTTGTTTGCAAATTCGAGTGAAGTGTAGGCAGGCGTGCCAGCAGTACCACGGTCCGCACCACATCACTTCGATGTGTGCCTGCGCAAGCCCTGCCACGTGGGGGACGAAGCTCGCGGGCGAGCGCTCGTCGCCTAGCCCGTCTCAGTACGCTACGGATTGAGCGCCGGCAAGGCAGGCGGGCGAGCGTCGACTTGCGCCGTGTGGCGCCAGGCGTCGCGGCATGTGCCGAACGCTTCCAGGAACGGGCCGGCATCCCAGCCCGTGGCGGGGTGTGACGCGAACGCGGCGGTTTGCAGTTCGGCCCAGGTTTGAGAGAGTGTCTTGTCGCGGCACGACGCGACCCAGGCTGACATGGTGGTGCCGGTGTGGCGCGACCAGGCCAGGGCGGCGGCGTGCACGCTGCCCGCGCCGCCTTGGCGTGCGGCTCGTACCGCTGCAAAGAGCGCCGGCTCGCTGGTCAGTTTGGCGGCCTGCCGTGCGGCGCGATGAGCGCGCCACGCGGGCAGCTGGCGACGAATCCAGCGGATCGCCCACCACATCACAGCAAGCGCGAGCGCAGCCGCGGCCAGCGCCTTGATGATGTCGATCGTGCGCCAGCGGTGCGTGTGCCGCACCGGTGCGGAAGAGGCCGCCGCCGAGGCTGCTTCGGGGGCGATGGCGCCTTGCGTCGCCGGGCCAGGCTCGATCTTCACGACCAGTTCGGGTGCCACGGCCGTGCGCGGTTTGCCGGCCGTGGCATCGAACCACGTGATCTCCACAGAGGGGAGCGTGTAGGTGCCGAGCTTCTCGAACACGTAGGTGAGCCGGTCGGTGCGGTGGCCGGCGACCAGTCCTTGCCGATCGCGCGTTTCGTCGCGCAGCACCGGGTCGGCGGCGAAGACGCGCACACCGTCGATGGTCTCGGCGTCGGGCGGCGGGATCATCATCGACTGCGTGCGGTCGACGGTGGTGTGGATGGTGCGCACCAGCGCATCGCCCACGTGAAAGACGGCACCCGGCCGATCGAAGCTCTGGCTGATCGACACGCGTGCCACGGGCACGATGCCGCCTGCCGCACCACTCGCGCCGCTGGCGGCCGCAGCCGCCGCGCCGGGTGGGAGCTTGGCGGTGATCTTGAACGGCGGCATCTTGAGTTTTGCCTGCCGTGGCTTGCCTTCGTCGTCGGCATACGTGAAGGCGACCTCGGCTGGGGGCAGCGTGAAGTTGCCTTCTTGCTGCGCCGAGAAGATGTAGGTCTTGGTGATGCTGGCGTAGGTCACGCCGCCGATGGTCTCGCTGGAGTTCTGGCCGCTCTCGTCGGGCATGGTGACGATCGCGCCCGGCACGTTCAGGGGCGGGAAGGGCGGTGCAGACCTGAAGAAATTGGGCGCGGTGACGGTGACCGCCATGTGCACCTGTTGGCCGACAAAGATGGGCTGCCGAGCGGCCAGGGCCACCTTGATCGACGGCCCGGCCGCCAAAGCCGCAGCGCTCGCCATGGCAGCAGCGCACGCGGCAAACGCGAGCGCGGCGGATCGCAACCAGCGCTTGGTCATGGCGCGTCCTTCTTGGGGGCGCTGCGCTGAGCCTGCGCCGCGAACTTGCGCGCGAGCAACTGGGTGGGCGTGGTCTGGATGTTGCGCATCCAGGTGTCGGCCGTTTGCTGCCGGGCCACCATGATTTGCTTCTTGCCCTTCTGGCCGCCCTTGTCGTCGAACTGGATCTGGTCGGGCTTGAGGTCGGGGTCTTCGCCCAGGTCTTCGTCGGGCTTGTCCTTGGCTTTGGGCGGGATGAGCGATTGCGCAATCGCCATGTTGGCCTTGGCCTCGGGCCAGTCGGGCCGGCGCTTCAGGGCCTGCGTGTAGCGCTGCACGGCGGCCGCATAGCGGCCTTGCATCGCGAGGGCATTGCCCTGGTTGAAGTCGCTCTCGGCAGAGTCGACACGCGCGAAGCTCTGCTCGGCCTCGGCGTAGTGGCCGGCGCGGTAGTAGGCGATGCCGCGCCAGGTGGGGTCGTCGAAGTGCTGCGCGGCTTCGAGGAAGTCGCCGCGCTCGAAGGCCCGCCGGCCTTGCTGGTCATGCGTGAGCCAGAGGTCGATGAAATGCCAGCCGCCACCCGCACCCCCTTGCGCCAGGGCGCTGTCGGGCGCGGCGTGCAGCACCGCACCCAGCAGCACGGCGCTGACCCAGCGCACCGTCCAGCCGCGGCGGAACCACAGCGCCGAGAGAAAGGCCATCGGGATGGCGAGCCACCAACCGGCTTCCTTCCAGCGCATGCCCTGCTCGGCGTTCTTCTGCGCAAGGTGCGACTGCACGCGCCGCTGCACCCAGGCCACGTCGTCGTCGTCGGCCGTGAACGTGGCCAGCGGCACGTCGGTCTTCGATTGAAAGGCCTTCAAGGCATCGACATCGAGCCGTGAGAAGACGCGTGCCCCGTCGCTGCCTTGCACGAAGCCGCTCGCGCCGCTGCGCAGCGGCCCGCCTTCGGGCGTGCCGATCGCCAGCACCAGCGGCTGGGTGCGGCGGTTCTGCATCTGCGCCGCAAAGGCCTCGGTGGCGGCAGGCTCGATGCCGTCGGTGATGAAGAGCACGGTGCCGGCCTCGGGCTCCTTGGCGAGATCGGCGTCGATCATCTTGAGCGCCTGGACCGTGTCTCGGCCATCGCGGGGCATGATGCCCGTCTGCAAGGCGTCGACGAAGGTGGCCATGAGTTTGGCGTCGTCGGTGAGCGGCAGCACCATGTGAGCCGTGCCGGCGTAGGCATAGAGCGCCGTGCGGCCGCCCTGGCGGTGCGCGAGCAGCGCCTTCACCTTGAGCTTGGCGCGTTCCAGCCGCGTGGGGCTCACGTCGATGGCGTCCATGGTGCGCGAGAGGTCGATGGCAATCGCCAGCGGTGCGCGGTCTTCGACGAAAGGCGGCTTCTCCTGCTCCCAGGTCGGGCCGGCGACGGCGATGGAGCCCAGCGCAATGATCAGCCCCATGAGGTGCACCGGACGCACACGCCAGCGGCGGCGGCGCTCGACCACCAGCGCGTCGAGCAAGTGCGGCGCGATGCTGCCGCGCCAGCGCCGGCGAACGTTGTCGCGCCAGCCGACCACCCACACCAGCAGCCCCGCCGGGATCAGCCCCAGCAGCCAGATCGGGCGCAGGAAGTGAAAGGCGGCGAGCGCCGGGTCCACGTGGTCGGCCAGCCAGGTTGCGAGCTCAGACATGGTGCTCAGTGCTCCTGCCGCGCGGCCTGCCAGCCACGCCTCAAGGTGGAGGTGAGCGCCATCACGAGCTGGTAGGCAATCGTGAGGAGCAGCGCGGCGCCCAGCGGCCACATGAAGAGTTCGCGCTTGGGCCGCCACGATTGCGTCTTTTCGTTGTGGGGCGTGATGCGGTCGAGTTCGTCGTAGACGGCCTGGAGCTGCTTCTGATCGGCACCGAAGAAATAGCGGCCGCCGGTGGTCTGCGCCGTGCGCTGCAAGGTGGCCGTGTCGAGCTTGTCTTCGCCCGAGCCACCGGGGTTGCCGATGCCCACCGTGTGCACGATCACCTTGCGGTCTTTCGCGATCTCGGCCGCGCGCTCGGGCGGCATGCGGCTGGCGGTGTCGTTGCCGTCGGTAAGCACGATCATCACCTTCCGCGGCGCGTGGCTCTCGTCGAACATCTTGATGCCCAGCCCGATGGCGTCGCCGAATGCGGTGCGCGGCCCGGCCATGCCGGGCACGGTGTCGGCGATGAGCGCGGTGACGAGTTGGTGGTCCATCGTGAAGGGCGCGAGCGGGTACGGTGCGTCGCCGAACGCGATGAGGCCGATGCGGTCACCGGGCCGGCGGGTCACGAACTCGGCCACCACATCACGCACCGCCTGCACGCGCGCGATGCGCTGGCCCTTGGTGTTGCTGAAGTCGCGCTCGTCCATCGACTGCGAGAGGTCGAGCGCCAGCAACAGGTCGCGGGCCGGCTGCACCTTCTCGATCGGCGGCTCCACGAACACCGGCCGCGCCAGCGCGAGCACCACAAGCGCCCACGCCAGCGGCGCGACCAGCCACTGCAGCCAATTGCGGCGCGGGACCACGGCGCCCGGCGCGGGCTTGAGCCCCGCGGCCTCGGCGACCTCGGCAAAGAAGGGCAGGCGCACCGAGGCGCTCTCTTCGCGGTAGGGCTTGAGCAGCAGCCACACCAACAGCGGCAGCGGCAGCAGGGCCAGCAGCCAGGGGTGCTCAAGCTGGTACATGGCCTTCTCCCTTGCGAGCCTGGTGCTGGCGGACCCAGTTGCGCGCGGCGCCCAGCAGGGCGCGGGCCTCGGCGGCGTTCACCGACTGGAGCGCGCCGGCCGGCAGGTATTCGCTCTCGGACACGAGCTTGCGCAGGCCCGGGTCGAGGCGGCCGTGCAGGTGCTCGTCGAGGAAGGCGGCCCAGGCCGCGCCGCTCAACGAGGCGGTGCGTACGCGTGGCCAGGCCACCAGGGCGCAGCGCTTGAGCAGCGCGGGCACGGTGCGCAAGGTGGCCTCACGCTGCGCGGCGTCTTCAGGGTGGGCACTGAGATGGGCATCGAGCTGCGCCAGTTCCTGCAACGCTTCGCGGCGGTAGCGGTTGTGCCGCCAGGTGACGATGGCGCGCCACAAGCCCCAGGCGAGCAGCAGGGCCAGCACGGCGGCGAGCACGGCCCAGCCGACGGTCTGCGGCAGCCACGGCACGGGCGGTGGCATGGCCACATCGGCCAGCTTGTGCAGCGCCTCCAACGCCTGCGGCGTGGGGCCGGGCGGGGCGGAGGCCGCGGCCGATGCAGCCGGCGCCGTCACGGCAACAATGGGCTCGCTCATCGTGCGCCCCTTCGGCTCGGCGCTTCGAGCCGCCCCAACAGGCGGCGCAACTGGGGCGCGGTTTCTTCGGCAGCGGAGATCGGCAGCACCGGCACGCCGATGCCTTGCTGCCAGGCCAGCAGCGCGCTGCCGTGCGATTTGACGAACTCGCTGATGCCGCGCCGTTGCGGCGCGCGGCCGAAGCCCAGTTCGACCTGCAGTTCGCCATCGCTCACCACCATCTCGCCCGAGGCAGGCAGGTTGCTGAGGAAGGGGTCGTGAACCAACATCGTCAGCACGTCGTTGTGGGCCGACAGGCGCAGCAGCAGGTCGCGGGTGCGCGGGGTGTGGCCGTCGAAATCGCTCACGACCACGATCAGGTGGTCGTGGTGCGCGATGCGTGCCACGCGTTCGAGCACGGTGTCGAGCTGCTGCGCGCCGCGGTGGGCCGGAGCATCGGCGCGCAGGGCGAGGTTGCGCTGGGCGATCTCGCCGAGCAGGCGCAGCACGGTGTCACGGTTGCGGCGGGGGCGGATCTCGCCGGCGCCCTTGTCGCCGAAGACGATGCCACCCACGCGGTCACCATCGGCGAACACGCGCCACGCGACCAGCGCCGCGGCTTCGGCGGCGGCCACCGATTTCATCGCCCGGCGCGAGCCGAAGAACATGTTCTGCCGCATGTCCACGACCAGCAGCACCGGCCGGTCCTTCTCTTCGGTGTAGACGCGCACGTGCGGGCTGCCGGTGCGGGCGGTGACGCGCCAGTCCATGGTGCGGATGTCGTCGCCGGGCAGGTAGGGGCGCAGCTCTTCGAACTCGAGCCCGCGCCCGCGCAGCTTCGAGGCGTGGCGGCCCGCCAGCAGGCTGTGCACCGGTTGCCGCGGGCGGAAGTGAAAGTCGCGCACCTCGTGTTCGAGCCGCGCGAGTGCGGCGGCGTCGACATGCACGCCGGGCTGGGCCTCGGTCTCGGCCGGCTTGGTGCGGCGCAACGAGAAAACCATTGCCGATGCGCCCTCAGGCCACCGCCACCTTCTGCACCAATCGGTCGATCACCGCATCGGCGCTCACCTTCGCGGCGTGCGCCTCGTAGCTCAGGATCAGGCGGTGGCGGAACACCTCGTGCACCACGGCCTGCACGTCCTCGGGTGTGACGAAGGCGCGGCCCTGCAGCCAGGCGTGGGCGCGAGACACCTTGTCGAGGCCGATCGATCCGCGCGGGCTCACGCCCACCTGGATCCAGCTTGCCAGCTCGGCGTCGAGCGGCGTGGCATCGCGCGTGGCCTGCACCAGCGCCACGATGTACTTCTGCACGGCATCGCTCACCGCAATGCCGTGCACCTCGCTGCGCGCCGCGAAGATCACGTCGGCCGCCAGCCGGGCCTGCTCGGCTGCGGGGGCCTTGCCGGCCTTGGCGCCTTCTTCGGCGCGTGCCAGCGTGACGATCTCGGCCTCAGCCTGCGCAGCCGGGTAGGTGACCTGCACATGCATCAAGAAGCGATCCATCTGCGCCTCGGGCAGCGGGTAGGTGCCTTCTTGTTCGATCGGGTTCTGCGTGGCCATCACCAGAAAGAGCGGCGGCAGCCGGTGCGTGGTGCCGCCTACGGTCACCTGGCGCTCTTCCATGGCTTCGAGCAAGGCCGCCTGCACCTTGGCCGGCGAGCGGTTCACTTCGTCGGCCAGCACGAGGTTGGCGAACAGCGGGCCAGGCTGAAACTTGAACTCGCCCTTGCCGCCTTCGCTGAAGTAGACCTCGGAGCCGGTGATGTCGGCCGGCAGCAGGTCCGGGGTGAACTGGATGCGCGAGAGCTTGGCGTCGAGGTTGCGCGCCAGGCTCTTGATGGCGCGCGTCTTGGCCAGGCCCGGCAGCCCCTCGACCAGCAGGTGGCCGTCGGCCAGCAGGCCGAGCAGCATGCGCTCGATCATGCGCTCCTGGCCGATGATGGACGCTCCCATGCGCTTCTGGAGGTCTAGGATCGGTTCGCGGGCGGTCGTACTCATCGGTCGGTTCCTCGGGTCTGAGGGGGCGAGCCTCTTGCGGCTGGGCTCGCCCCTGGGTTGCCAGGCTACTTCGGTGGGTTGCTGCGCATCTTCTCCATGACCTGCCGCTTCACGTTGCTTTCGATCTGGTCGATCGTGAAGCTCGCCGGGATCTGGCTCGGCGGGTAGTCGACGAAGGTCTGCAGGAAGGCCCCCGCGCGGCGCTGCGCGTCGATCAGGATGTACGGGTTCTCTGTTTCCAACTGGTGCCACGAGTTGGTGGGGCCCACGCTGGCTCGCTCATAGGGGTCCATGCGCAGGTTGTAGAGGTTGGGGGCCCGCAGGCAGGTGAAGGGCTCCTTCCAGATCTCCATGCCGCCGGGGGCGCGCTGCTCGCAGAAGTTGATCTTCCAGGAGGTGGGCGTCGTCGCGCCCGGTTGCAGCACGTCGTAGCGCATCGCGACGAGTTCGGCGTCGTCGTTGAAGTAATAGAACTCGGTGCGCGGGCTCTTGGTCGTCTTGCCGGTCAGCACGTCGAGCTGGTTGTACCCGTCGAGGTGGATCTTGGCGGTCTTGCCGCCGATGCTGGTGCCCTTCAGCAACTTGTCTTTGATGCCAGGATCGCCGGCTGCTGCCATCAGGGTGGGGAACCAGTCGAGCCCCGAGAACAGGCCTGTGCTCACCGAGCCCGGCTTGATCTGCCCAGGCCAGCGCACGACCGCCGGCACGCGGAAGGCACCCTCCCAGCCAGAGTCTTTTTCGCTGCGGTAAGGCGTGTTGGCGGCATCAGGCCACGAGAAGAAGTTGGGGCCGTTGTCGGTCGTGAACACCACGATGGTGTTCTCGCTCAGCTTGGCGTCTTCAAGTGTCTTGAGCAGCTTGCCGACGTTCTGGTCCATCTCCCACATGCCATCGGCGTACTCGTGGCCGTTGCCCAGGCCGGCCTTGCCGCGGTACTCGGGGCGCACGTGGGTGAACACATGCATGCGCGTGAAGTTCATCCACACGAAGAAGGGCTTGCCGTCCTGCCCCTGCTTCTTGATGTAGTCGATGGCGGCGCTGGTGGTTTCGTCGTCGATCGTCTCCATGCGCTTGCGCGTGAGCGGGCCGGTGTCTTCGATCTTGCCGTCGGCCGTGGCTCGCAGCACGCCGCGCGGGCTGTAGAACTTGAGGAACTCGGGGTCGTTCTTGTTCCAGTACGGGCGCTCGGGTTCTTCTTCGGCGTTGAGGTGGTACAGGTTGCCGAAGAACACATCGAAGCCATGCTTGGTGGGCAAGAAGCGGTCTTGGTCGCCCAAGTGGTTCTTGCCGAACTGGCCGGTCGCGTAGCCCAGCGGCTTGAGGGCCTGGGCGATGGTGATGTCGCGGTCTTGCAAGCCCACCGACGCGCCTGGCAGCCCCACCTTCGACATGCCGGTGCGGAACACCGACTGCCCGGTGATGAACGACGAGCGCCCTGCGGTGCAGCTGTTCTCGGCGTAGTAGTCGATCAGCATCATGCCTTCCTTGGCGATGCGGTCGATGTTGGGCGTGGTGTAGCCCACCACCCCGTGCGCGTAGGCGCTGATGTTGGATTGACCGACGTCGTCACCGAAGATGACGAGGATGTTGGGCTTCTTGCCTTGCGTCTGTGCCTGCGCGGTCGGCGGCATGAAGAGCGCGCAGGTGGCTGCCGTGGCCGCCAGCGCGAGGCTGGTGCTTCGGCGCAGTGCCGGTAAGCTGAGGTTCATTTGCGTTTCTCCTGTGGTCGATCCAGTGGCGGAATCACTCTCTGTCCGGCCCAGGGCGAACCCGGTCCGACCGTTCGGCAGGCACATTGCTCAGCTTGGCCGAGTGGCGAGTTCAGGGCGTGCCGCGCGATGGCTTGCACGCGTATCCCCAGTGGCTGAGAACGGACCGGTCGAGTCTGCGCCTCGCCGCGGGGGGCGTCCATTGCACGTTGGTGCAGGCCGATTCGGCGGCTGGGTCGGCCAGGCGGTGAACTGCGCTTTCAGCGCGTCTGCCCACCAAACCAGCGGTAGTAAGGATTGTCGCCATCGGCGCGCATCACGCGGTTCATCGACCGGGCCCAGGCATCGCGGTCGCCGATGTAGGCCGCCAGGCCCGCCCGGTAGAAGGCCATCAGCGTGGCGCGCTCGGCCTTCACGGCCTCGGTGAAGGCCTCGTCGGCGCCTTCGAGGGGCGGTTCGGTCTGCAGCTCGATCAGGTTCGAGAGCGTCATCGGGAATTCTTCGCGGCGCACCCAGGGCGCGTACTCGATGGCGGGGCGGTCGTCGGTCACGGCGGGTGTGTCGCCAGCGTAGCGCGCGAGGCCCGCGCGGTCGGTGACCCAGGTGGCGAGGAGCGCCTCGGGTGAGGCGATGCCTACGGCGCCCAGCGCGCGAGCCACCGTGGGCTGCGCGAAGCGCTGGCGGATGCTCGCCAGATTGAGTTCGATGGGTTGCAGCGAACCCACGAGCAGCATCTCGTGCAGTTCGGTCGTCCACAGCGTGGCATGGGGGAACACGGCAAGAAAGCTCTGCACCAGCGCGCGCGTGTCGGCGTCGTTCTGCGTGGGCAGCGGCAGCCACTGCGCCACGAGCCCGCGCGGCTGCAGGCGCTTGGCCGCCAGTTGGTAGAACTCGGTCGCGTAAAGGTTCACCACGCCGGCGGCCGAGGGCGGCGGGGGTTCGAGCGTGATCAGGTCGTGGCGCTGCGGGTTGCCCAGCAGCTCGTGCCGGCCGTCGCGCACGCGAACCGTCATGCGGGTGTCGGCCGTCAGGTTGTAATTGCCAGAGAAGCTGGGCGCTGCGCGCACCACCGCGGGCAGCAGCTCGACCACCTCGCGCTGCTCCAGGCCCGGCCAGGCGAGCAACGCACCACCCGTGATGCCCGTGCCCAGCCCGATCACCAGCGCCGACTGCGGCGTGCCGTTGTGCACGATGAGTGGCAGCAGTGCCTGCAGGCGCATGTAGCGCAGCGAGGTCATGGTGTCACCCGAGTTCGACACGCCCTGGATGTACAGGCGGCGGAACTTGCGGCCGCCGCTGCCTTGCTCGATCACCGCCACCGTGCCGCCGCGGCTCTCTTCGTAGGCCACCAACGTGCCGCCGCGCGATTGCGCCAGCAGGGTGGCCAGGCGGTCGGGGGCGGCGAGCAGCGCGGAGATGAGTGTCACCACCAGGAGCGCGGGTGCGGCGACCCGCCAGCGGCCTTCGGCCCGCCACGCGGCGAAGGCCCCGAGCGCGGCGGCCGCCACTGCCAGCAAGGCGAGCGTGCGCACCAGGCCCAGGGCGGGAACGAGTGCAAAGCCCACGACCAACGAGCCGACAATGCCGCCCACGGTGTTGACCGCCACGACCCGCCCGACGCCCGTGCCGACGCGCCCCGGCCCCACAGCCAGGCGCAGTGCGTACGGGAAGGCCGCGCCCAGCAGCACGGTCGGCACGAAGACGATGCACGCCGCGGCCACGGCGAAGCGCGCGCTCATCGCCACCAGCGGGTTCTCGGTCGTCACGGCACGGGCCACGGCCGTTTGCCACGACGGCAGCCACGCGCCGAGCACCACGAACTCCAGCAGCGCGACCAGCCCGGCCAGCGCGATCAACACGCCGAACATGCCCCACGCGTTGCGCGTGCGGTCGGCGTGCTTCGCGGCGAGCGCGCTGCCGAGCACGAGGCCCGCCAGGTAGGTTGCCAGCACGATGGCGAAGGCATAGGCGCGCGTGCTCATGAATTGCACGATCGCCTGCGACCACACCACTTCATAGCCCAGTGCCAGCCCGCCGGCGATGGCGTAGACGATCAATGCGGTGCGCGAGCTGGCGGGCGTGGCCGCGTCAGCCAGGGCGGCATCGGTAGCGCCGGCCGCGCTGCGATCGATCAGCAGCGCCAGCACGGCCACGACGATGTTCACGCAGGCCGCGGCATAGACACTGCCGCGCACGCCGAGCGCCGGGATCAGCACGAAGGCTGCGAGCAGCACGCCCGCGATGGCGCCGGCCGTGTTGGCGGCGTACAGGCGCCCGCCGTGGGTGGCGACCTGGGCGCCATGGGCCGTGACAGTGGCACTGCGCATCAGCACCGGCAGTGTGCCGCCCATCAGGAAGGCCGGCACCGCCACGAGCACGAGCGGCAGCAGCCAGGCGAGCGGGCCCAAGCTCGATTGCAATGCCACGAAGGCGGGTGCCGCAAGCGAGAGCGCCACGGTGGTCGCGACGGCCAGCGCGGCGATGCCAAGCTCCAGGCCCGCGCACAGGCGCAGCGGCCGGCTCATGCGGTCGGTCAGGCGGCCCAGCCACCAGCCGCCGGCGGCGAGCCCGGCAAAGAACGCGCTCACGGCGATGCTCACCGCATGCACCTCGACACCCACCACCAGCGAGAGCTGCTTGATCCACACGACCTGATAGACCAGGGCCGCGCCGCCCGACAGGAAGAGCAGCAGCGCGGGAAGGGCGATGTGGAAGCCGCCTGCCTGGTCCGCGGGCTCGGTCTCTGCAGCAGCCATGGGTTCTCGGGGGGGGGTCGTGCGCACGCTGGAGGTCGCGGTCATGGCTGCCAGGGGGTGAAAGCGAGCAATGTAAAAGCAAAGGCGCGGAGGCGGGCTGTCATGCCCGTCTCCGCGCCGGATCGGCTCATCGAGCCGGGGTGAGCCTCAAGGGCTTACTTCTTGGCCGGAGCCTTGTGGAGCTTCTCTCTGATCTGCTCGTTGATCTCGCGTTGCACATCGTTGATGCCGAACTCGGCCGGCAACTGGCTCGGCGGGTAGTCGATGTAGGTCTGAAGGTGGGCGACGGCCCGGGTCTGCGCCTCGATCGTCAGGTAGACGTTCTTGGTCTGGAAGTCGTAGTACTGGTCCGAGACCACGTCGGCCCGTTCATATGGGTCCATGCGCAGGTTGTAGAGCTTGGGCAGGCGCAGGCAGGTGAAGGGGTTGGCCCAGACTTGCATGCCGCCTGGCGCGCGCTGTTCGCAGAACACGGCCTTCCAGTTGCCGGCGCGCATGGCCACCAGTTCGGCGTCGTCGTTGAAGTAGAAGAACTCCTCGCGTGCGCCCTTTTGCGACTTGCCGGTCAGCAGGTCGAGCTGGTTGTAGCCGTCGAGGTGGATCTTGCCGCTCTTGCCGGCGATGGTCGTGCCCTTGGCGAGCCGATCCTTCACGCCGGTGTCGCCCGCGGCGGCCAGCAGGGTCGGGAACCAGTCGAGGCCGGAGAACAGCTCGCTGGTGACCTCACCCGGCTTGATCTTGCCCGGCCAGCGCACCATGGCCGGCACGCGGAAGGCGCCTTCCCAGTTGGTGTCTTTCTCGCTGCGGAACGGCGTGGTGGCGGCGTCGGGCCAGCTGAACTGGTTGGGCCCGTTGTCGGTGGTGAAGATGACGATGGTGTTGTCGGCGATCTTCAGGTCGTCAACGGCCTTGAGCAGCTTGCCGACGTTGCCATCCATTTCAATCATGCCGTCGGCGTACTCGTTGCCGGGCATCCCTGACTGGCCGCGCATGGACTCGCGCACGTGCGTGAACAGGTGCATGCGGGTGAAGTTCATCCAGGTGAAGAAAGGCTTGCCGGCGGACGATTGCCGCTTCATGTAGTCGATCGCGGCGGCGGTGGTTTCGTCGTCGATCGTTTCCATCCGCTTGCTGGTCAGCGGGCCGGTGTCTTCGATCTTGCCGTCGGCCGAGGCCTTGAGCACGCCGCGCGGCGAGAACTTCTTGACGAAGGGGTCGTTCTTGTCCTTCGGCCAATACGGGCGTTCGGGTTCTTCTTCGGCGTTCAGGTGATACAGGTTGCCGAAGAACTCGTCGAAGCCGTGCTTGATCGGCAGGTATTCGTCGCGGTCGCCCAGGTGGTTCTTGCCGAACTGGCCGGTGGCGTAACCCTGGGCCTTCAGCGCTTCGGCGATCGTGATGTCGCGCGCCTGCAGGCCGACCGGAGCACCGGGCAGGCCCACCTTGCTCAGGCCGGTGCGCTTGGCCGTCTGGCCGGTGATGAAGGTGGAGCGCCCCGCCGTGCAGCTGTTCTCGGCGTAGTAGTCCGTGAACATCATGCCTTCCTTGGCGATGCGGTCGATGTTGGGCGTCTTGTAGCCGACCACGCCCTGGCCGTAGGCGCTGACGTTTGTCTGCCCGACGTCATCGCCAAAGATCACGAGGATGTTCGGCTTCTTGGTCTGCGCCTGTGCGGCGAGTGGCTGCGCGAGCGAGAGGATCGTCGCGGTTGCCGCGATCGCGAGTCCTCCTGTGCGTAGTACCTGTTTCAACGAGAACTGCATGGTTGTCGCTCCTTTGCTGGGTCAAACTGTCTCGCCGGCCCGGTGCCGGCAAGTTCTCTCGGTCGGGTGCTGCCGAAGCGGCACCTGGTCTTGCTGCCTCATTTCTTCGGCGGGTAGATCTGCTTCCATTCGCTCTTCATGCTGATGACGGTCCAGCCCTTGGCGGTGGCTTCGTCCCAAGCCTTGTCGAGCGTGCCGATGTGGCTCTTGCGGTCGTACGCGAATTCGCGGGCCTCGTCGTCGTGGTGGACGATCACGCCGAGCCGGCGGCCGGGGCCTGCGGTCGTGTACTGGATCATCTGCAGGTCGCCGTCGGAGTTGCCCACGGCCATGATGGGCCGGCGGCCGATCTGGCGGTAGATGCCCACGGGCTTGGTGGGGCCGTCGTTCATCTCCAGGCCGGCCTGGCGCACCAGGGCCGGGCTGCCTTTGTAGTTTTCGAACTTGAGCGGCGTGAACGAACCCACCACCTGCTCGGGCGGGATGCCGTACACCGCCTCGGCCCAGGGCCTCATGAACTCATGGCTGCCGCCCGAGACGATGAAGGTCTTGAAGCCCTGCGCGCGCAGGTAGGCCAGCAGTTCGAGTTGCGGCTGGTAGACCATCTCGGTATACGGGCGGCCGGTCTTGGGGTGGCGTGCCTTGGCGAGCCAGTCGCGGGCGCTCTTGTCGTATTCCTCGACGCTGATGCCGGCGCTTGCGGCGGTGAGGATCTCGAACAGCGCCTTCTGGTTCGCCAGTGCGCCGGCCACGTCGCCCTTCATCACGGCGTCGTAGGCGGGGTTGCTCTTCCACTCGGGGTGTTGCGGCGCGGCGGCCTTGGCCACGTCGAGCCAGTAGATGAACTGGAAGTAAAGCGGCTGCTCGGCCCACAGCGTGCCGTCGTTGTCGAAGACGGCGATGCGCTCGGCGGGCGCCACATACGACGGGCCGCCGCTGCGGGTGACTTCGGTGACGAACTCGACGATGGCCTTCTTGGAGGGCCCGTCGTTCCAGGACGGCAGCGGGTCGGTGCTCGACGGCGTGCTCGCGCAACCGGCCAAGCCGGTGGCGATGGCGGCGCCCAGTGCCAGGAAGACCCGGCGGGTGGCGAGTGGAAGGTTCATCAGCGGCTCCTCTTTTGGCGTGGCGTCATCAGCCACCGTTGGGTTGTGTCGTCTGTGCGGCGGCAGCCTTGGCGCGCTGCTGCCATGTGGTCTCGTCCATCACCAGCCTGAAACCGAGGTGCGACATGCTGGTGTAGGGGTCGGTGCCGCGCCGGGCGCTCGGGCGGTAGCTCATGCAGAAGGCCTCGTTGCAGAGGAAGGAACCACCGCGCGTGACGCGCCGGGGGGCGTCTGCGGGCACGCCGCGTTCCGCCGGGTCCCAGCTGTCGGTGGGGCCGGTGGGGTCGACCTGCGGGGCGCCGCTCTTGACGACGCGTGCGAACTGGTCGGCCCGGTACCAGTCGGCTACCCATTGCCAGGCATTGCCCGTCATGTCGAACAGGCCGTACGCATTGGCCGGGAAGCTGCCGATCGGCGAGGTGCCCAGCGCGCCGCCGGCCTTGGGGCTGACGACGGGGAAGGGCGTGGCCTGCTGGCCCTGCCAGACGTTGGCCATGGGCTTGCCGTCGGGCGCGAAGTCGTCGCCCCAGGCGTAGGTGGCCTGGCTGAGGCCGCCGCGGGCGGCGAACTCCCACTCGGCTTCGGTGGGCAGGCGCTTGCCGGCCCAGGTGGCGTAGGCAAGGGCGTCTTCGTAGCTGACCTGCACGACCGGGTGTTCGCCCAGGCCTTCGATCGAGCTGCCGGGGCCGCGCGGGTGGCGCCAGTCGGCCCCGGGCACATAGCTCCACCAGCGCGAGAAGTCGCGGTAGTCGGGCACCGGCGCATTGGTGCCGGTGAACACCATCGCGCCGGCGATCAGCGCCGACTCTGGCGGGCGGGGCGTGCCGGGCGGCACCTGGGGCTTGATGGTTTCCCAGTCGGGCTTGCGCTCGGCGGTGGTGACGTAGCCGGTGGCCTTCACGAAGGTGGCGAACTGCGTGTTCGTGACGTGGTGGCGGTCCATCCAGAAGCCCTTGACGCGGGCGTTGTGGGCCGGCTTCTCGTTGGCCTGCGCGAGCTTGTGATCGCTGCCCATCAGGAACTCACCCCCCGGGACCCACACCATCTCGGCGGGGCCTTTGACGCCATCGCCGGCGATGACTTCGATCTTGGTGGGCGCCGGGTTGCGGTTCGACAGCCACCACAGGGTGCCGGCGTAGCCGATGGCGGCCACCCCAGTGATGGCGACGAGATACATCCAGAGGGGGTGAGGGCGACGACGACCGGCCGGTGCCGGGGCCGCTGGGGCTGCGGCAGGGGCTGGCGTATCGCCGAGCGCCGCCTGGTTCTCTCTGCGTTTGGCGCGTTCGCGTCTGGCTCGCGACATGTCGGTGGGGAATCAGCCTGTTCGGGGGGAGGTAACAGGCAGTTTTTCACGCTGCGCCCACTGGGTCTATTGCCCTTTGGTGCCATAGAAGGGCACGCGACGACTCAATCCTGATGCGGTGCGAGGCGTCCGGTCGGGGCGTTCGGCCCCACGCCTGGGTGGCCCCGAGCCCCGTGAGCGAGGGTTGTATCAAGGTGTGTGTCTCCGGGAGACTTGCGGGCATGAGCCGCCGCCACGCCCCCGACTTCAAGCCGACCCAGGTGTTCGACTGGGCCCACGAACCCGCCGACGAGCGCCCGACCGATTTCGGCCGCAGCACCGGTTACTCCACCCTGAGCGGTTACCTGGTCGACACGCCCTCGTCGGCGCGCAACCGCCAGCGCCGTGACAACCGCGTCGGCGTGCTCAAACTGCTGTTCGCCAGCGGGCTCATCGTGGGGCTGAGCATCGTGGCGATGTTCCAGATGATTCGATTCCTGAAGGGCTGACGCTCAGGCCGAGGTCAGCTTTCCTCTCGTTTCCTCTCGACTTGTGCCCGCCTCGCGCGGGCTCTTTTTTGGGCGCGTGAGGGCGCGGCCTTCAATGCGCCGCGGCGACAGAGTCGACGATGCCGTTCATCAGGTCGTCGAGGTCATCGGGCTCGAAGGGCTTGCGCAGCGCGCGCACGTTCGGCCCGAACAGGTGCAGGTGGTCGGCGAACTCGTAGCCTGAGCACAACACGATCCAGCGATCTGCACGGTCCGCAAGGAGCTTGCGGGCCAGATCGGTGCCTGAAATGCCGGGCAGGCTGACGTCGGTGACGAGCACGTCGTAGTCTTGCTTGGCGAACTCCGCGAGCGCCTCTTCACCGGTGGCGCAAGTCTTTACTTCGCGGTTGGGGCCCTCCAGCAGCATGCTGATGGTGTCGCGCAGGTCTTCGCTGTCCTCGACATAGAGGATCGAGACGGGTTTCAAAGTGGTACTCCAAGGCAAAAATCGCAAAAAAGTCTAGCGTGCAGAAATGCACTCGACCCCCTCCAGAACCCGCCTCAGACGGTGCCCCTACGCAAGATGCGGCGTCGTCCTACACGCTGCCTGTCGATCGTCCTTCGCGTAACTGCGTAGGCCGCTTCTACGCTTGCTCCCGGCTGCGCCTTTACAAGCCCAGGGCGAGGAGCGACCAGGGCACACAAGATGCGCAGTCGTGAAGAGTGGAAGGCGGATGCCATGAAAGTCCTCGATGCCGCAGCGATGGCGGTGCCCCAACAAGATGCCGGGCACGAAGCCGGGCGCGAGATGGCCACATTGCTGGCCGCCTTGACTCAGTTGCGCCGTGGCGACGCCAGCGTGCGATTGCCGCTCGACTGGGAAGGCCTGCCGGGCAAGGTGGCCGACGTCTTCAATGAACTGGTCGAGCAGAACGAGGCCATGGCCGGCGAGCTGCGGAGGCTGCGCCAGGTGGTCGGCAAAGAGGGCAAGATCAAGCAGCGCGCCTCGCTGCGCGAAACGCGGGGCTTCTGGGGCGAATCGATCGACTCGGTGAATGCGCTGATCGATGACCTGGTGCACCCGACGAGCGAGGTGGCCCGCGTGATCGGCGCCGTGGCGCAGGGCGACCTGAGCAAGAGCATGGCGCTCGAGATCGAAGGGCGCGAGCTCGAGGGTGAGTTCTTGCGCACGGCGCGCACGATCAACAAGATGGTGGAGCAGCTCGGCAACTTCTCGGCCGAGGTGACGCGTGTGGCGCGCGAAGTGGGCACCGAAGGCAAGCTCGGCGGCCAGGCCACCGTGAAGGGCGTGGCCGGCACCTGGAAGGACCTCACCGACTCGGTGAACTCCATGGCCGGCAACCTGACCGCCCAGGTGCGCAACATCGCCGACGTGACCACCGCCGTGGCCAAGGGCGACCTCTCCAAGAAGATCGACGTGGACGTGAAGGGCGAGTTCCTCACGCTCAAGAACACCATCAACACGATGGTGGACCAGCTGCGCTCGTTTGCCTCCGAGGTGACGCGCGTGGCCCGCGAGGTGGGCACCGAAGGCTCGCTCGGTGGCCAGGCGCGGGTGGAGGGTGTCTCCGGTACCTGGAAGGACCTCACCGACTCGGTGAACTCCATGGCAGGCAACCTGACCAGCCAGGTGCGCAACATCGCCGACGTGACCAAAGCGGTGGCGGCCGGCGACCTGTCCAAGAAGATCACGGTGGATGTGAAGGGCGAGATCTCGGAGCTCAAGAACACCATCAACACCATGGTGGACCAGCTCAACTCCTTCGCCGCCGAAGTGACGCGCGTGGCGCGCGAGGTGGGCACCGAAGGCATCCTCGGTGGTCAGGCCGACGTGAAGGGCGTGGCCGGCACCTGGAAGGACCTCACCGAGTCGGTGAACTTCATGGCCGGCAACCTGACCAGCCAGGTGCGCAACATCGCCGACGTGACCAAGGCGGTGGCCGCGGGCGACCTCTCCAAGAAGATCACGGTCGACGTGAAGGGCGAGATCTCCGAGGTGAAGAACACCGTGAACACCATGGTGGACCAGCTCCGCAGCTTTGCCGCCGAAGTGACGCGCGTGGCGCGCGAGGTGGGCACCGAAGGCAACCTCGGCGGCCAGGCGGATGTGAAGGGCGTGGCCGGCACCTGGAAGGACCTCACCGACTCGGTGAACCTGATGGCCTCGAACCTCACGAGCCAGGTGCGCAACATCGCCGACGTGACCAAGGCGGTCGCGGCGGGCGACCTGTCCAAGAAGATCACGGTGGACGTGAAGGGCGAGATTTCGGAGCTGAAGAACACCATCAACACCATGGTCGACCAGCTCTCTTCCTTTGCCGCCGAAGTGACGCGCGTGGCGCGTGAGGTGGGCACCGAAGGCCGCCTGGGCGGCCAGGCACAGGTGCGCGACGTGTCGGGCACCTGGAAGGACCTGACGCAGAACGTGAACTTCATGGCCAGCAACCTGACCGGCCAGGTGCGAGGCATTGCCAAGGTGGTCACGGCGGTGGCCAACGGCGACCTCCACCGCAAGCTGACCGTCGAGGCCAAGGGCGAGGTGGCCGCGCTGGCTGAGACCATCAACTCGATGACCGACACGCTGCTGACTTTTGCCGACCAGGTGACCTCGGTGGCGCGCGAGGTGGGCGTGGAAGGCAAGCTCGGCGGCCAGGCCAAGGTGCCAGGCGCGGCCGGCATATGGAAGGGCCTCACGGAAAACGTGAACCAGCTGGCCGCCAACCTGACGACCCAGGTGCGCGCCATTGCCGAGGTGGCGACTGCCGTGACGCAGGGCGACTTGACGCGATCCATCACGGTCGAGGCCAAGGGCGAGGTGGCGGCGCTCAAGGACACCATCAACGAGATGATCCGCAACCTGAAGGACACCACGCACAAGAACACCGAGCAGGACTGGCTGAAGACCAACCTCGCCAAGTTCAGCCGCATGCTCCAGGGTCAGAAGGACCTGATCACCGTCGGCCAGCTGATCCTCTCGGAGCTCGCGCCGGTGGTGGGCGCACAGCAGGCCGAGTTCTATGTGCTGGGCACGCAGCCGCAGGAGCGCAAGCTCAAGCTCTTTGCGAGCTACGCCTCGGGCGGGGAAGCGGCGCACGGCAAGGAGATCGAGCTCGGGCAGGGCGTGATCGGCCAGTGCGCGATCGAGAAGCGCAAGATCCTGCTGACCAACGTGCCGACCGCCTCGTTCCGCGTGGCCACCGGCCTGAGCGATGGCGCGGCGCTCGACATCCTGGTGCTGCCCATCGTCTTCGAAGGCGAAGTGCGTGGCGTGCTGGAGCTCGCTTCGCTGGAACGCTTCAACCCGGCGCACCAGGCCTTCCTCGACCAGCTGACCGAATCCATCGGCATCGTGATCAACACGATCAGCGCCAACATGCGCACCGAAGATCTGCTCAAGCAGTCGCAGCTGCTCGCCGAAGAGCTGCAGAACCGCCAGCAAGAACTGCAAACGACCAACGAGGAGCTGCAGGAGAAGGCCCGGCTGCTCGTGCACCAGAACCAGGAGGTGGAGCGCAAGAACGCAGAGGTGGAGCAGGCACGCCAGGCGCTGGAGGAGAAGGCCGAGCAGCTGGCGCTGACGTCGAAGTACAAGTCGGAGTTCCTGGCCAACATGTCGCACGAGCTGCGCACGCCGCTCAACTCGCTGCTGATCCTGTCCGACCAGTTGTGCAAGAACGCCGAGGGCAACCTGAGCGGCAAGCAGGTGGAGTTCGCCAAGACCATCCACCTCTCGGGCAACGACCTGCTCGCCCTCATCAACGACATCCTCGATCTCTCGAAGATCGAGTCGGGTACGGTGGTGCTCGATGTCTCGGAGCTGCGGCTCGAAGACCTGCAACGCAGCGTGGACCGCAGCTTCCGCCACGTGGCCGAGGCCAAGCACGTGGGCTTCGAGATCGTTGCCACGCCGCCGCTGCCCAAGCTGGTGGTCACGGACGTCAAGCGCCTGCAGCAGATCATCAAGAACCTGCTGTCCAACGCCTTCAAGTTCACGCCGCAGGGCGAGGTCCATCTGTCGATCGAAGTGGCTCGCGACGGCTGGTCGCGCGACAACGAGGAGCTCAACCGGTCCGGCCAGGTGCTGGCCTTCTCGGTCAGGGACACCGGCATCGGCATCTCGAGCGACAAGCAGCAGATCATCTTCGAGGCCTTCCAGCAGGCCGATGGCTCCACCTCGCGCAAGTACGGCGGCACCGGCCTTGGCCTGGCGATCAGCCGCGAGCTGGCACGCCTGTTGGGCGGCGAGATTCGCCTCGTGAGCGCGCCGGGGCAGGGCAGCAACTTCACGCTCTACCTGCCGCAAAGTTACAGCCCACCGCGCAGCAGCCGCCACGCGCGCAGCAGCACGCCCGATCCGACGCCGCGCCCGGAGCGGGCTGTGCCACGCGAGCATGAGCCCGCGAGCCCGCCGCCCGCGGCCGACGACGAGACCGACTACGCGTTGTTGCCCGATGTCGCTGACGACGACCGCACCGACATCCTGCACAGCGACAGCGTCCTTCTCATCGTGGAGAACGACATAGCGTTCGCGCGCGTGTTGCTCGACGCCGCCCGGGATGTCGGATTCAAGGGGCTGGTGAGCAACAGCGGCGCCGGTGCGCTGGCTCTGATCAAGGACTTCCAGCCGGCGGTGGTCACGCTCGACATCCACCTGCCCGACATGGAAGGCTGGCGGCTGCTGGAGCGGCTGAAAGCTGACCTGACCACACGCCACATACCTGTATGCGTCGTCTCGACCGACGACTCCCGCGAACGCGCACTGCGCAGCGGGGCAGTGGGCTTTCTCACCAAGCCGCTGCAGTCTCGCGACGAGGTGCAGGCTGCTCTTCAGCAGCTGCACGACTATGTGGGCCGCTCGCGCAGGCGCCTGCTGGTGTCGATGCAGCCGTCGAACCTGCGCGAGAGCTTCATGGCCGCCCTCGAGGCAGACACCGACGTGATGCTGTGCGAGTCGGCCGACGCCATGCGCCGCGCCATGGCCCAGGGCGATGTCGACTGCATCGTGACCGACGGCATGGACGGTGGTTTCGGGCCCGAGGACGTGATCGAGCTGATGGAGTCTCGCCCGCTCTCGCGCCAGTTGCCCATCGTGCTGGTGGGTGACGACCCGGCGGTTGCCAATGCGTGGGAGCGGGGCCACAGCGCATTCGCGCTGCGGCACACCGACAACTTGCGCCGCATGCTCGACCTGACGGCGCTCTTTTTGCACCGCGGCGAGTCGGCCATGTCCGAGCAGGAGCGGCTGTCGGTGCTCGCCACGCAGCAATCGGATCGCAGCCTCGAAGGCAAGAAGGTGCTGATCGTCGACGACGACATGCGCAACATCTTCGCGCTGGCGACGGTTCTCGACGAGCAGGGCATGGTGATCGTCTCGGCCGAGAACGGGCGTGATGCGATCCGCCTCGTGGAGGCCGACCCGGCCATCGACGTGGTGCTGATGGACATCATGATGCCGGAGATGGACGGCATGGAGACCATGCGGCGCCTGCGGCGCCTGCCGCGTGGTCGTGACCTGCCGATGATTGCCGTGACGGCCAAGGCCATGAAGGGCGACCGCGAGAAATGCATCGAGGCCGGTGCCTGGGACTACCTCAGCAAACCGGTGGACACCGCCCACCTGCTGGTTGCGCTGCGCGGGTGGCTCTGCGCATGACAGCCGATCGCGATCGACCCGCAGGCCGGTCGGCCGCCCAGGCCGAGCCCGATGGAGAGGAGAAGACCAGCATCCTCATCGTGGATGACCTGCCCGAGAAGCTGCTGGTGTTTCGCACCGTGCTCGAGGAGCTGGACCAGGAGCTCGTCTTCGTGCGCTCCGGTCGCGAGGCATTGCGCGAGGTGTTGCAGCGCGAGTTCGCGGTGATCCTGCTCGACGTGAACATGCCCGACATCGACGGCTTCGAGACCGCCTCGCTGATCCGCCAGTACAAGCGCGCCGTCGACACGCCCATCATCTTCATCACCTCGTACGCCGACGAGATCCAGACCGAGCGCGGCTATGCGCTGGGGGCGGTGGACTACATCCTGTCGCCCGTGGTGCCGCACATTCTGCGCAGCAAGGTGCGCGTGTTCGTGCGTCTGTTCGCCCTGCAGCGGCAGCTCAAGCGGCAGGCCGATGCACGCGCCGCGGTGGCGGCGGCCGAGGCCGCCAGGCTGGCAGCCGAAGAAAGCGACCGGCGCTCTGCGTTTCTCTCGGCCGCCAGCGATGTGCTCAACCGATCGCTGCAGGTGCAGGTGGCGCGCCAGGAACTGCTGCGCCTGGTAGCGCCCGAGCTGGCACGCGCCGCGCTGGTGGCGCCGCCCGATGACCAGGGTGCGCTTGCCGAGGTGCTGGTGTGCTGGGGCGGCGAGGCGCGTTCGGTGCCGCAGGCGCAGCTCGGCGGCGTGATCAAGGTCGCGTTGGCGCGCGCGGCGCGCGAACGGCGCAGCGTGATGCTCGACCGCTTGCAGCTCGAACAGCTCGGCCGGGGCTGGGGCGCGCCGAGCGCTGCAGACGCCGGCCCGTGGCGCGAGGCTGCCGCATTGCCCTTGATCAACGGCGACCGCTTGCTGGGTGTTCTGTTCGTGGCCAACGACCGTGCGGCGCACCGCCTGAATCGGGTCATGCTCGAAGACCTGGCTGCGCGGGCGGCGGTGGCCATCGAGAACGCCAATCTCTACGGCAGCCTGCAAAGCGAGATCGTGGAGCGGCGCGCCGTCGAGCTGAGCCTGCAGGAAAGCGTGCGGCGCAAGGACGAATTCCTGGCGATGCTGTCGCACGAACTGCGCAACCCGCTCGCGCCGATCCGCACCGCGCTCGAAGTGATCCGCCGCGTGGCGCCGCACGACCCGAAGCTCGAACGGGCGAGCGACATCATGGTGCGGCAGGTGCGCCAGATGACGCGGCTGATCGACGAGCTGCTCGATGTGGCACGCATCAGCCAGGGCAAGATCGTGCTGGCGCGTGAGCGGCTCGATCTGAACGCGGTGATCTCGCAGAGCGTGGAGACGGCTCAGCCCCTGATCGACTCACGCGGCCAGAGTCTGCGGGTGTCTCTACCCGCCGAATCCATGTGGATGCAGGGCGACTTCGCGCGGCTTTCGCAGGTTGTGTCCAACCTGCTCAACAACGCCAGCAAGTACAGCGAAACCGGTACGTTGATCGAAGTCCATGCCACGCAGGGTGAGCAGGGCGCGGTGATCCGGGTGCGTGACCATGGCATGGGCATCGGCCCCGATCTGCTCCCCCACATCTTCGACCTGTTCACGCAGGGCGCGCGTGGGCTCGATCGCACGCAAGGTGGCCTGGGGGTGGGCCTCACGCTGGCTCGCCGCCTGGCCGAGATGCATGGCGGCAGCCTCGTGGCGGCCAGTGAGGGGACGGGGCGGGGCTCGGAGTTCACCCTGCGGCTGCCATGCGTCGGCCTCGTGAGCGGCACCGATGTGGCGCCCGCCCCCAGTGCGCGGGCTACGCCGCAGGCCTGCCGCGTTCTGGTGGTGGACGACAACCGCGATGCGGCGCGCAGCGTGGCAGCGTTTCTCGAGTTGGGTGGTCATGAGGTCGTGACGGCCGCTGACGGCGCGCAAGCGCTGGCGGTCGTCAACTCGTTCGCGCCCGAGGTGGTCGTGCTCGACATCGGGCTGCCGGTGCTCGACGGCTACGAGGTCGCGCGGCGCCTGCGTCAATCGGAGGCTCACCGCGAATTGCTGTTGATCGCGCTCACCGGCTATGGCCAGCGCGAAGACAGGCTCCAGGCCGAGGCGGCGGGTTTCAACCACCACTTCGTGAAGCCAGCCGACCCCGTGGCGCTGCTGGATGGCATCTCCGATTGGCTGTGCCGTCGATCTGCGGGTGGCGAGTCGATCACCAGCGCCTGAACGGCAGCGATGAGGTCGCGCTACCGTGACGACCGCGGCCAGCGCGACCGCCCGGTCGACTCACCAGCGGCTATTGAGCGCCGCTACGGGTGTGTGGGGCTCGCGCGGGTGGATGCGATTGCCGCGCAGGAGCGCCGGACCGGCGCTGTCGGCGTTGCCATCGGCGAACTGGATGCACCCCTGTTCCAGGAAGCTCGCGTAGTCGCGCTGCGAGATCTCGGCGGTGTGGCGCTCGGTGCCTTCGTGCCACATGAGGGCGATCCAGTGCGGGCCCTCAAGCACCCAGCAGGGGCCGGGGGGCACGGCGCGTGGTGCGCCGGCGCCGCGAAGGATCATCGACACGTCGCTTGCGACTCGTCCGCGTTTCATCATGTTGCTTGCTCCAAGCCGGGTGGATGCGCCAATGTAGGCAGGCGGGCGGGCCCGCGCTGTCGGCGCAATCCGACCTTGATGTAGGACGAGTGCGTTCGTCGAGCCCGACCGGCGCGGCGGCTCAGCCCAGCCGCGTGCAGTTGCGGCCGTCGTCCTTGGCGCGGTAGAGCGCCTCGTCGGCACGCTGCAGAACCGCCTCGACGCTTTCGCCCGGCTGATAGCAGGCCACGCCGCACGAGAAAGTCATGCCAAAGCCAGGCGCGACCTCGTTCCAGTCGGCGCGTTCCAATGCCTCACGCATGCGGTCAATGGGAACCAGGGCGCTGTCCCGGTCGGTGTTGGTCATGATCAGCAGGAACTCTTCACCGCCGTAGCGCCCGAAACGGTCGGAGCGGCGGGTGTGCTCGGTGAGCGTGCGAGCGAAGATCTTCAGCGTCTTGTCGCCGGCCAGATGGCCCAGCGTGTCGTTGACAGACTTGAACTTGTCGAGATCGAGCAGCGCCACGCACAGCGGCTGCTTCTGGCGGTCGGCGCGCTGCTGTTCGTCGCGCAGCGCATTGAGCAGGCTGCGGCGGTTGAGCACACCGGTGAGTTCGTCGTGATGGGCCATCATGTCCACACGTTTGGTGAGCTCGGCGAGCTCGCGGCCACGCTTCTTGAGAAGCGCCGTCATGTTGCTGTTGTAAGAACCGAGCCACACGCAACGCCACAGCGTCAGTGCGATGAACCCCATGGCGATCACCTGTTCGGCGAGGCTCGACGCGGGGACGCGCGGAGGCTGGCTGCTGAACATCAGCACGAGGCCCATGGCCGCGCTGATGACCACCCAGGCCGTAATGGCCTCGCGCACCTCGACCCGCATCGCCACGGTGGAGTAGATGACGAACAGCAGCAGCACGAACATGAACCCGACCTCGGGCACGTAGTGCATGAAGGCTAGCTGGATCGCCTGCGAGACGATGGTCTGCGCGATGGTGATGCCTGGGTCCTTAAACCGGTGGGTCCAGCCAGTGCGGATGAGCGCGGCCGTGCCCAGGCTGATCGCGAGCCCGCCGAGCGTGTAGATCAGCACCGGCTCCCAGCCGATGGTGCCGGCCAGGTAGAACAACGCGAGGAACAAGCCGTCGAGCACGTAGCTGAAGGCCATGAGGTGGCAGTTGCGCACCCAATGCGCGGTCTTCTTGCGCTCGGCATCGCGCGCGGCCTGGAGGGCCGAGACGTCTTGGGGCGTGGCGAGGGCGGCTGTGTGCATGGGGTGGCGTCCTCAGGCGGCGCGGGTGCAGTTGCGGCCGTCGTGCTTGGCCTCGTACAGGCCCAGGTCGGCGCGGCCCAGAAGCAGCTCCAGGCTCTCGCGATCACGGTAGGTGGCGATGCCGGCGGAGAAGGTCACGCGCAGCTCGGGTGCGATCGCGCCCCAGTCGACGAGGCTCAGCGCGTTGCGCGTGCGCTCCACGGCACGGTGGGCGTGCTCGATGTCTGCGCCGGTCAGCACGAGAAGGAACTCCTCGCCGCCGTAGCGGCCGAAGCGGTCGGTGGTACGCGCCTGCGCCTGCACGGCGGCGGCAAACTGTTTGAGGACCAGGTCACCGGTGTGGTGGCCGAGCGTGTCGTTGATGGTCTTGAAGTGGTCCAGGTCGAACAGCGCCACGCTCACCGGCGTGCCGTTGCGGTCGGTGTGGTCCATCTCTTCACGCAGGATCTGCAGCAGGCGGCGTCGGTTGAGCACGCCCGTCAGTTCGTCATGATTGGCCAATCGCTCGATCTGGGCGAGCGTGGCCTTCATCTGCAGCCCACGGTCGCGCAGCAGGCGGTTGTTTCTGGCGTTGATCACGCTGAGCAGCACGCAGCGGCCCAGCGCGCTCACGAAGAAAAGCCAGTTCACGAACTGGATTGCGGCCGACTGGTTGGAGATGCGCAACCATCGCGCCTGGCCCACGGTGAGCAGGGCGAACATGCTGGCAGTGACCCCGAGCATCAGCAGCACTTGCCATTTGGGCATGCGGTAGGTGGCGGTGATGAACGCAGTGAAAAGCATCAGCGCGTAGGCGAACGCCAGTTGCGGGAAGAGCCCCACACCGATCAGGCCGACCGACACGCTGACCACGGCGTGCAGCGCCGACAGGCTCGGGTCGCGCAGGTGTTCCGTGCGCCGCGTACCGATCAGCCAGGCCGCGATCGCGCTGGAGACGAGCCCGGGAATGGCATACAGCAGGCCGGCGGCCCAGGAGAGCGAACCGACATACGCGAACGCCTCCAGGAAGACGCCATTGAGCACGTAACTGCCGGCGATCGCCCAGTTCTCGCGCTGCCAGGCGCGGCGGCGTCCTTCGCCGCGCTGGTCGCTGGTGCGCTCGCTGGCGGCGGCTTGGCCTTCGTCCTCGCTGCCGTCTTCCTCGACTCTGTCTTCGCGCGCACCATCGGCGCCCTGCTGCCCGGGCCGCGGAGGCGTGGGCAGGGGCGCAGCGACAGCCGGCCCTGGCGCGCTGGCGCGCCGAAGCAGGACGACGTTGTCGATGGTGGCGGTGGGCTTCGACATTCGGGTAGGCCGCGGCCGGGTGTTTCGACCAAGCGGTTTCCCGGTTATCGACCACTCACCCGCCGGCTTGAGGCGGCGGCTCCTTGGCGTGCGCTGACGGCCAGTCGCTGTTCACAGATCTTTACCCCCCAGCCACGGCGGCTTCACCCCCCGACGCGACCATGACGTCGTGGATGAACGTGTCCACGACTGCAAGGAGATTCGTGATGTTTGCAACAAAGACGACCCAAACCCCGGCCGCTAACAGCGCCGCCCGGGGCATGAAGCGAGTGGTGATCGGCCTGGTCATGTCGCTGGCGGGCTCGGTGGCCGTCACGGCCTGGGCGCAGCCGTCACATGGCGGCCCGCGTGGCCCCCACGCCGAGTTCGGCGCGCCGGGCATGCTGTTCGGCCCGGCTGAGCGCACCGACCGCGGTGTCGACCGCATGCTCGACGGCTTGAACGCCACCGACGCACAGCGCGCCCAGATCAAGCAGATCGCCCGAGCGGCATCGGCCGACCTGAAGGCCCTGCACGACGCCAACCGCGGTCAGCGTGACCAGGCTCTGGCGGTCTTCACCGCGCCGGTGGTCGACGCCCGTGCCGTTGAAGCCCTGCGCCAGCAACGCATGGCCCAGCACGATCAGGTGAGCAAGCGCGTCAGCCAGGCGATGCTCGATGTGAGCAACGTGCTCACGCCCGATCAGCGCGTGAAGCTCGGCGAGCGCATCAAGAAGCGCGAGCAGCACATGAAGGACCGCATGCAGAAACGCATGGAGCACCGCAAGCCCGGTGCAAGCGCCCCCGCCCAGTGAATCGGGGCCGGCCTTGTGTTCTGATTCGACCCTGGCCGCGCGGCACGATCCGGTGCCGCGCGCTGGTCCTGGAGAAGCATCTGCAATGAGTGCCCGCTTGTTGATGATCGACGACGACGCCCGCCTCTCGACGATGGTGGGTGACTACCTGGGCTCGGCCGGCTACAGGGTCGAGGTGGCCGGCTCGCTCGCGCAAGGCCGCGAGCGCCTGGCCGCCGAGGCCTACGACGCTCTCGTGCTCGACCTCATGCTGCCCGATGGCGACGGCCTCGACCTCTGCCGCGAACTGCGCAACAACGCGCGCACGCGCAAGCTGCCGCTGTTGATGCTCACGGCCCGTGGCGAGCCGATGGACCGCATCGTCGGGCTGGAGCTCGGTGCCGACGACTACCTGCCCAAGCCCTTCGAGCCGCGCGAACTGCTGGCCCGCGTGAAGGCGCTGTTGCGCCGTGCCACGCCGGAAGTCGCCGCCGACGAGGTGTTGCGCTTCGGTCGCCTGGAGATCGACCTCGGCGCACGCGTGGCCCGCCTGAACGGCCAGCCGTGCGATCTCACCAGCCACCAGTTCGATCTGCTGGTGGTCCTGGCGCAAAGCCCCGGTCGCGTGCTCTCGCGCGACCAGATCATGGACAGCCTGAAAGGCCACCCGCTCGAAGCCTTCGACCGCTCCATCGACGTTCACATTTCGCGCATCCGCGCGGTGATCGAAGACGACCCGAAGGCCCCGCGGCGTGTGCTCACCGTGCGCGGCGCCGGCTACGTGTTCGCCAAGAAGCAGGACGCGGACGACGACGAATGATGGATGAGACACACACGGTGGGTCGAGCGCCGGGCCGCTCCCGAGCTGGTACGCACCCCCTTGGGGGATCGTCCGACGTACGCGTCGGGCGAGGGGTGGTCATGACATGAGAACGCTCACCCTGCGCATCTACCTGACCGTGGTGGCCGTGCTGCTGCTGTTCGCGTTCGGTTCCGGTTGGTTCTTCCAGCACCACATCGAGTTGGAGCGCCGCGCGGCCGATTCCACGCTTGTCGAGCGCATGTCGGCCTGGGGTGACTTGCTCCAGCGCTCGCTCCCTCCGCCCGAGGCGCCAGCGGCCGAGCAGGCCGCGTCCCTGGCCGAGTGGTCGCAGCGCCTGCGCATGCCATTGGCGCTCGACGATGGCCATGGCGTACGCATCGGAGCATCCGAGTCGTTTCAGCGCCGCCAGGCCGAGACCGGCGCACGCGGCTTTCCCGTGTCGTTGGACGACGGGCGCGTGCTGTGGGTGATGCGGCCGGGCTTCCGGCCCATGTCGCGCGCGGTGAGCGGCGCGCCACCCTCCCGCGAGCCGGGTGGCCCGCCGCCACGCCCGTCGATGGCCTTTGTGCCCTCGGCCTGGCAGCAGGGCATCGGCCCGGTGGTCGTGCTGGGCCTGTTGTTCGTGGCCGTGGCCATCGGTGCCTGGCCCGCGGTGCGCCACCTGACCCGCCGCCTGCAGGCGTTGAAGAAGGGGGTGGAGCAGTTCGGCGCGGGGGAGTTGCATCACCGTGTCGAAGTGTCCGGGCGCGATGAAGTGGCGGCAGTCGCTGCCAGCTTCAACCAGGCCGCCGAACGCATCGAGACACTCGTGCGTTCGCATCAGTCGCTGCTGGCGAACGCGAGCCACGAACTGCGCTCGCCGCTCGCACGCATGAAGATGGCGGTATCGATGCTCGACGAGGCGTCACCCGAACAGCAGGCGCGCCTCAAGCGCGAGATCGACACCAATGTGGCCGAACTCGATGCCCTGGTCGAGGAGGTTCTGCTCGCCAGCCGGCTCGATGCCGTCAGGCACGTCGAGCGGCACGGCCCGGTGGAGTTGCTGGCGCTCGCGGCCGAGGAGGGCGCGCGGGTGGACGCCGCCGTCGAAGGCACGCCGACCATCGTGGCTGGCGACGAGCGCCTGCTGCGCCGCGCGCTGCGCAACCTGCTGGAGAACGCACGCCGCTACGGGGGCGGCGAGATCACCGCGCTGGTTGGAAAAGAAGGCAAGGACGTGAGCGTGCAGGTATGCGACCGCGGGCCTGGCGTGCCCGAGGCACAGCGCGAGCGCATCTTCGAGCCCTTCTATCGCATGCCCGGCCATGCCGAGCAGGCCGGGGGCGTGGGCCTTGGGCTGAGCCTCGTCAAGCAGATCGCAGAGCGTCACGGCGGCAGCGTGCGCTGCCTTGCACGTGTGGGCGGCGGAAGCTGCTTCGAGCTGCGCCTGCCGACCGCCTGAACACCAGCGCTACGCGGCCTGCGCGCCGCCGTGCTTGTGCTTCAACACCCACGCCATCAGCGCACACAGGCCCACTCCCGAGAGCACGAGCCCCGTCACGGCCGCTGACCAGAACCCGGGCGCGCCCTGGAGCGAAGGAGGCGTGAGCCCAGTGAGATTGAACGCCACCACGCAACCGCCACCCAGCCCGACGCCCCAGAGCGCCACGGCATAGATCACCATCGGCAAGGTGGCCACGCGGTAGGCACGCATCACGAAGGCTGCGATGGTCTGCGTGGCATCGGCCAGGTGGAACACCGCTACCCACGCGAGCAGTGGCATGGCGGCGGCCAGGATGGCGGGGTTGTCGGTGTAGGCGCGCAGCACGCTCTCGCGCGTGAGGTACACGAGCACGCCGAGCCCGGCGGCGATCAGCGCGCCGATCTGCAGGCCGTGCCAGCCGAGCCGCCGCGCGTCACCGGGCTGGTCGGCACCGATCGACTGGGCCACCAGCGTGCTCGTGGCGTTGGCGATCGCAAGCGGCATCATGAACATCAGCGCCACCAGGTTGGCCGCGAGCTGATGGCCGGCCACGGCCGTGGCACCCAGGCGGGAGATGAAGATGGCCATGAAGGTGAAGCCGGTCACCTCGATCAGGATCGACAGGCCCATCGGCACCCCCAGGCGCAGAAGTTCTTTCAAGCTCGGCGCGTGCGGGCGATCGAGGTGCGTGACATGCAAGCCGAAAGGCGCATAGAACGGATCGCGCCGCAACACCCACCACGCGAGCAGCAGCTGGAGCCACATCACGATGGTGCTGGCCAGCCCGCAACCGGCTGCCCCCATGGCGGGCAGGTTCCAGGCCGGCAGGCCATGGATCAGCAGTGCGTTCAACGGCACCTTGCAGCCGAGGCCGACGAGTTGCAGCCCCATCACGATCTTGGGCCGCGAGACCGCGGTGTTGAAGCCACGGAATGCCTGGAACAGCAGCGCCGGCGGCAAGGCGAGCGCGAGGTAGCCGAGGTAGCCGCGAACCTTTTCGGCCACTTCGGGCGAGGCCTTGGCCGCGAACAGAAACGGTTCCGGAAACCACAGCAGCAGGCTGCCGATCAGCGAGAGACCCAGCGCGACCCAGATGCTCTGGTGCAACTGCTGCCCGGCTTCACGCAGCCTGCGCGCCCCGAACAACTGGCCCGCGATCGGGCCGATGGCGAGCACGATCCCCATGAAGCCGATGAACACCGTGATGTAGGCCGCCGCGCCCACGGCCAGCGCGGCGAGATCGACCGCGGCGTAGCGCGCGATCATGATCGTGTCGACCGTGCTGAAGCCCAGCACGGCCAGTTGGCCGATGAACACCGGCCAGGCGAGCGGGGCGATGCGGCGCGCGCTGTGCAGCAGGGCGCGCGCTCTGGTCAAGCCGGTTCCTCGGGCGCGCCGGAGGCGGGTGGTGGCGTGCCGGCGCGTTCGCTGTAGCGGTTGAAGCGCCAGGCCGTGCCGTCCATCGTGATGCGCCGCCAGGTATGGCGCTTCTCGGCGGGGCTCATCACCGTCCAGTGCTGCACTTCGTCAAAGGTGCGGCCGCAGCCCTTGCAGATGTCGTCGCCCTGGCTGGTGGAGCAGATGGCGATGCACGGCGCATCGGGTGTAGTTGCGTACCAGGCGAGCCAGGCGTCGCGCGCCTTGGGCGGCATCGAGTCTTCGTCGCACTCCGACTCGTGGTAGTACACCATCAGCGCATAGATCTCGGCCAGCGCGAGCACCTCCTTGCACGCGGTGATGCCGTCGGGCGAGGGCGAACGCTCGCGCCACCAGTTGATGGCGGATTCGATGTCGGTGATGTGGATGCCGGCCATGCGGGCCTCGGTGCTCAGCTTGCCGCCCTCATCAGGCCTTGGCGTCGGCGAGTGCCGCGGCCTGCAGGTCGGCCAGGGCCGCTTCGAGCGCGCCTCGGTCGCTGAATGCCACCGGCGCACCGGCCAGGGCCTGGCTGCCTTCGGTCTTGAGGCGCTTCACCCAGCTGCCGGCTTCGCGGCCGTCGGCCAGCCCTTCGCTTTGCAGCAGCACGTCGCCATTGGCGGCGGTGAGCTTGAAGTAGAAGCGGCCGTCGGCCTCGCGGTATTGCTTGAAGACGGGCAGGGCGGTCTTGGTGGCCGAGGTGTCAGCCGTTGCTGGCCGTGCGGCCGCGACCATCTTGCGCAGGCCCACCGCCATGCGGACTTCGTTCATCAGCGGCGCGGCCACGGCGCGCGCCTTGGCGGCCCCAGCCATCAGGGCCTCTTCGACGCGCTCGGGGTGAGCCATCAGTTCTTCGTAGCGCGCGCGCATCGGGCCGACGTGCGATTCGATCAGATCGACCGTGCGTTGCTTGGCGTCGCCCCAGCCCAGGCCGGCGCGCAGGTCGGCGCGCATGGCGGCCTTTTGTTCTGGCGTGGCGAAGGCGTCGTAGATGGTGACGAGCGATGAGCTGTCCGGGTCTTTGGGTTCGCCGGGCACGCGCGAGTCGGTGACGATCCGCGCGATAGCGTCCTTCAAGCCCTTGGCGCCACCTTCGAACAACGGGATGGTGTTGTCGTAGCTCTTGGACATCTTGCGTCCGTCGAGCCCGGGCAGCATGGCGACGTCTTCCTCGACCTCGGCGCGCGGCAGCACGAAGATGTCGCGCCCCTGGCCGAAGAGGTGGTTGAAGCGCTGCGCCACATCGCGCGCCATCTCGATGTGCTGCACCTGGTCGCGCCCGACCGGTACGCGGTGGGCATTGAAGAGCACGATGTCGGCCGCCATCAGGATGGGGTAGCTGTATAGGCCCATGCTGATGTTGGCGTCGATGTCTTCGCCTGCCGCTTCATTGGCATCGGTGGCGGCCTTGTAGGCATGCGCGCGGTTCATCTGGCCCTTGGCCGTCACGCAGGTGAGGATCCAGGTCAGTTCGGGTGTCTCGGGGATGTCGCTTTGCCGGTAGAAGGTGACGCGCTCGGTGTCGAGCCCCGCGGCGAGCCAGGTGGCGGCGATCTCCAGGCGCGAGCGTTCGATGCGCGCCGGGTCATCGCACTTGATCAGCGCATGGTAGTCGGCGAGAAAGAAGAAGCTTTCAACGCCGGCCTCCTGGCTCGCCTTGATGGCCGGGCGGATCGCGCCCACGTAGTTGCCGAGGTGCGGCGTGCCGGTGGTGGTGATGCCGGTCAGAACACGTTGGATTGCGCGGTCGGTCATGGTGTCTCTCGCAGGGGATGCGGATTATCAAGCAAGGCCCAAGCAACTGGCGCCTGCCGGGCCTTCGGCGCAGCGAAGCGGCGGGGGCACCGACATACACTTGCCGCCCGATGAAAAACATAGTCATCCTCATCTCGGGCCGCGGGTCGAACATGGAGGCGATCGTGCAGGCCTGCGCCACCGAGGGCTGGCCCGCGCGCGTGGCGGCCGTCGTCAGCAGCCGCCACGATGCCGCCGGATTGAAGTTCGCACGCGAGCGCGGTATTGCGACCGACGTGGTGGATCACAAGGGATTCGCCGGGCGCGATGAGTTCGATGCCGAGCTGGCGCGTGTGCTGAAGCGCCATTCGCCCGACCTGGTCGTGCTGGCCGGCTTCATGCGCATCCTCACGCCGGGGTTCGTGAAGCAGTTCGAGGGGCGCATGGTGAACGTGCATCCATCGCTGCTCCCGTCCTTCCCCGGCCTGCATACGCATCGGCGGGCGATCGAAGCCGGCTGCAAGCTGGCGGGTGCAACCGTCCACCTCGTGACGGCCGAACTCGATCACGGGCCCATCATTGCGCAGGCCGTGGTCCCTGTGCTGCCGGGCGACACCGAGGCCACGCTGTCGGCGCGCGTGCTCGCGCGAGAGCACCTGATCTACCCGCGCGCGGTGCGCTGGCTGGTTCAAGGCCTGCTGCGGGTGAACGACGGCATCGTCACCCACAGCAGTGGAGAGCCGCAGTTGATTTGAGGCCTCAGGCGGCGTCGATGCGCTGGAAGCGTGGCCGCGGCCCGGCACCCAGGTCGATCGACTCGAAGAACATCGCGTGGGGGCGCACCCACCATCCCGTTTGGTTGTAGAGCGGCCGGTACACCACCAAGGGCTCGTGTGTCTCGCTGTGGCGGGCCACGCCAATGACTTCGTATTCACCGCCCTTGTAGTGCCGGTAGCGGCCGAGAGGGGTTTCAGGCAGAGGGGGCAGGGTGTCTTCGCTCATCGGGAAAGGATAATCGCCCGATGCATCCCAACGCCTTGCTCGAACTCGCAACCGATCTGCTGCACAAGGTTCTGCAGTTCGACTCCCCGGCCGACCGCGTCGTGTCCGATTTCTTCCGTGCCAACCGTGCGCTCGGCCAGCGCGAGCGCCACACACTCGCCGAAACCACCTACACCGTGCTGCGCCAGCGGGCGCTCTTCCAGCATCTGGCGCAATCGGGCAAGGGTGAGATGGAGCGCCGACTCGCCCTGTTGGGCTGGCAAGGCAATGAGGGGTTTTTGCGTGCTGCGCTGTCCGAGCCCGAGCAGCAGTGGCTTGCTCAGGTGCAGGGCATCGACCGCAACGCGCTGCCCGAGAAACTGCGCCACAACCTTCCGGAGTGGTTGGCCGAGACGCTCAAGCCAGCCTTGGGCGACGAGTTCTGGCCGCTGGTGAACAGCCTCAACGAAGGCGCGGCGCTCGATCTGCGCGTGAACACCTTCAAGGCCAAGCGCGACGATGTTCAGAAAGCGCTGGCAGACGCCCGCATCGAGGCGGCACCCACCCCGTACTCTCCCTGGGGCCTGCGCGTGCAGGGCAAGCCGGCGCTCAACCGGGTCGATACCTTCACCAGGGGTGAGGTCGAAGTTCAGGACGAAGGCAGCCAGCTGCTGGCGCTGCTCACCGATGCGAAGCGTGGCGAGATGGTGGTCGACTTCTGCGCTGGCGCTGGCGGCAAGACCCTCGCGCTTGGTGCTGCAATGCGGAATACGGGCCGCCTCTATGCCTTCGACACCTCCGGCCACCGTCTGGCGGCGCTGAAACCTCGCCTGGCCCGAAGTGGCCTGTCGAACGTCTATCCGGTCCAGATCGCCCACGAGCGCGACGAGCGGATCAAGCGCCTGGCCGGCAAGATCGACCGGGTGTTGGTCGATGCCCCTTGCTCCGGTCTGGGAACTTTGCGCCGCAATCCTGATCTGAAATGGCGTCAATCGCCCGAATCGATCGAGGAATTGCGCGCCAAACAGTCAGCAATCCTGGCCAGTGCGGCTCGCTTGCTCAAGCCGGGCGGTCGCCTCATTTATGCCACCTGCAGCCTGCTGGATGCCGAGAACGAAGACATTGCCGCCGCCTTCACCGAGGCGCACGGCCGTGACTTCAAGCCTTTGCCGGTGGCTCCACTCCTTGAGAAGGCGCACGTGGCCCAATCGGGCGAGTTGGTTCGGGGCGATTTCCTGCGGCTGTGGCCACACCGGCACGGCACGGACGCGTTTTTCGCCGCTGCCTGGGAGCGGGTCTGAGGATTGTTTTGCCGACATACGGCACAAGCTTGCGAGATCAGTGGTCCCGAACACCACGGTTTTTGGGGGATTGACGGTGAGCCGTCACCTACAATGAACAACGCCGTTTCTTCTGCGGCTTAGAGGCTATTTGATGAACGAATTGATGTCCCTGTGGAATGGCTTGGTCAACTGGTTGGCCAATGGCCTGCTCGACGCGACGTGGTGGCAGGTATTGCTGTTCGCGCTCGCAACGACCCACATCACGATCGCTTCTGTCACGATCTTTCTGCATCGCTCGCAAGCTCACCGAGCGCTCGATCTGCACGCGGCACCGTCGCACTTCTTCCGCCTGTGGCTCTGGCTGAGCACCGGCATGGTGACCAAGGAATGGGTCGCCATCCACCGCAAGCACCACGCCAAATGCGAGACGGCCGATGATCCCCACAGCCCGGTCGCCCACGGCATCAAGACGGTCTTGCTCACCGGCAGCGAGCTTTATCGCTCCGAAGCCAAGAACCAGGAAACGCTCGCCAAGTTCGGTCACGGTACGCCGGACGACTGGATGGAGCGCAACGTGTACAGCCGCTTCAGCTGGCAAGGTGTCGGCATCCTGCTGATCATCGACCTCATGCTGTTTGGCGCCATCGGCCTGACGGTCTGGGCCGTCCAGATGCTTTGGATCCCGATCACCGCCGCCGGCATCATCAACGGCCTGGGTCACTGGTGGGGCTATCGCAATTTCGAGGCGCAAGACGCCAGCACCAACATCTCGCCCTGGGGCATCCTGATCGGTGGTGAGGAGTTGCACAACAACCATCACACCTACCCCACCTCCGCCAAGCTGTCGGTGAAGAAGTACGAGTTCGATATTGGCTGGGTCTACATCCGCGGTCTGGAAATGCTCGGCCTTGCCAAGGTGCGCAAGACGGCCCCGACGCTCAAGCTGGGTGATGTGAAGGCGGTTGCCGACTCCAAGACGCTGGAGGCCTTGATCGCGAATCGCTACGAGGTCATGGCCAAGTACGCTCGTGGTCTTCGTGAAACCTGCCGCGGCGAAGTTGAACGCCTGAAGGCGGAGGGTGCGCACGGCACAAAGAAGCTGGCCGACATGCGCCTGGCGCGCCGTTGGTTGCATCGCGACGCAGACAAGATCCCGAGTCATCTGCGCGCCCAGGTCGATAGCGCCCGTGACCTCAGCCCCGCGCTCGTGAAGTTGGTGGCCATGCGCGAGGAGCTGCGCTTGCTGTGGACCCGCACGAACGTATCCGCCGAGCAACTGGTTGCCGACCTCCAGGCTTGGTGCAAGAAGGCCGAAGAGAGCGGGATCGCCGCGTTGCAGGAGTTCGCGCTGAAGCTTCGCGCGGCGCAGCACGCCTGATAAGGGCATAGCTAAACAAGAGCCGGATCGATCTCAGGGCCCGCAGTAGCGGGCCCTTTTCATTTGTGCGACTGGACTCTGTGAGCGTGTTGACCGCGTTGCAGTGTGTGCGGGTAGAGAATCTCGCAGGCAACAAAAAACCCGCTGGGATGCAATCCGAGCGGGTTTCTTGTTGATGCCCTCAGGGCCTCAGCCGAATCACTTCAGCTTGGTTTCCTTGTACATCACGTGCTTGCGAGCCTTGGGATCGAACTTCATGATCTCGATCTTTTCGGGCGTGGTCTTCTTGTTCTTGTCGGTCGTGTAGAAGTGACCGGTGCCGGCTGACGATTCCAGCTTGATCTTTTCGCGTCCACCTTTTGCCATGATCGGCTCCTAAATCAGATTTCGCCGCGGGCGCGCAAGTCAGCGACGACTTGCTCGATACCCACCTTGTCGATCAGGCGCAGCGCGGCGTTGCTGATGCGCAGACGGACCCAGCGGTTTTCAGTTTCCAGCCAGAACCGGCGGTATTGCAGGTTCGGGAGGAAACGGCGCTTGGTCTTGTTGTTGGCGTGGGAAACATTGTTGCCCACCATCGGGCGCTTGCCCGTGACTTGACAGACGCGTGCCATGACGCTTCTCCGTGTGATCTCGTTTCAGACATAGGGCCGAACGGGGCACTGAGGCTCGAGACGCACACAGCGCTTGCGGCCCGCTTTCGGCAAAGACGACGATTATAGCCCGCTTTTGAGCCGATGGCTATGCCTGAGCTCAGAGCTCCAGGAAACGCTGCGCGTCGAGTGCGGCCATGCACCCCGTGCCCGCGCTGGTGATGGCTTGCCGATACACATGGTCTTGAACGTCACCGGCCGCAAACACACCAGGCACGCTGGTCATGGTCGCCATCCCGCCGAGGCCACTTCGGGTGACGATGTAGCCGTCCTTCATCTCCAACTGCCCTTTGAAGATATCGGTGTTCGGCTGGTGGCCGATGGCGATAAAGCAACCCTTCACCGTGAGTTCGCTCGTCGTGGCGTCCTGAGTGCTCTTCAAGCGGACCCCGGTGACGCCAGAGGCATCGCCCAGCACTTCATCAAGCGTCTGCCACAGGTGGAGTTCCATCTTTCCGGCCTTGACGCGCTCCATGAGTTTGTCGATCAAGATGGCCTCGGCGCGGAACTTGTCGCGGCGATGAATGAGATGAACCTTGCGTGCGATGTTCGACAGGTAGAGGGCCTCTTCGACGGCGGTGTTGCCGCCGCCGACCACGCACACATCCTGGTCGCGGTAAAAGAATCCGTCGCAGGTCGCGCAACCGCTGACGCCGCGCCCCATGAAGGCTTCTTCGGAGGGCAGCCCGAGGTACTTGGCGGATGCGCCCGTCGCAATGACCAGCGCGTCGCAGGTGTAGGTGCCCGAGTCGCCCTTGAGCGTGAACGGGCGCTTGCTGAAGTCGACCTGGTTGATGTGGTCGAAGACGATCTGCGTGTTGAAGCGCTCGGCATGCTGCAAAAAGCGCTGCATCAACTCAGGGCCTTGCACGCCCATGACGTCGGCGGGCCAGTTATCCACTTCGGTCGTCGTCATCAACTGACCACCCTGGGCAATCCCAGTGACGAGCATCGGCTTGAGATTGGCGCGTGCGGCATAAATAGCTGCGGTATAGCCAGCGGGGCCCGAACCCAGAATCAGTACTTGGGCGTGTTGCGTAGATTGCGTCATGGAGAAACTGAGCAGAAAAAATGTGGACGAATGCGAGTAGCTCGCGCCAGTCTGACATGGGGTTGACGCCGACTGGCATCAATTCGTGTAATGGTGACAATATCGATAATTATCGGGATCGTTAGTTTTCCACGTTTGAATCCGCATCTGCACAATCGACCAACAAAGGAGGTTCTCCGATGGCCATGTTGTCCAACTTGGACTTGATCCGGCGCGTGCCGCTGTTCTCCCTGCTCACCAACGAGCAGGCTTCAGCGATCGCCGACAGCGTGGTAAAGAGGCGCTTCCGCCGCGGCGAGATTGTGGTTGAACACGGCAAGAAGTCGAACGCGCTCTTCATTTTGTTGACCGGCCGCGCGCGGGTATTGACGTCGGATTCACGTGGGAGGGAAGTCATCCTCGCCGTCCTGCACCCCGGCCACTACGTCGGCGAGATGAGTCTGATCGACAACGAACCGCACTCGGCCACGGTTCGCGCTGAGGTGCAGACCGACATGCTGATCCTGGGCCGCGCTGAGTTCGCGCGCTGCCTGCCCGAGAACTCCAGCCTCTCGTACGCCATCATGCGTGGTCTGGTGCAGCGCCTGCGCAGCGCTGACCGCCAGATCGAATCGCTTGCGCTGCTGGACGTCTATGGCCGCGTGGCACGTTCGCTGCTCGACATGGCAGAGGACGACGGCGAGGTGAAGATCATCCGCAACAAGGTTTCTCGCCAGGACATGGCCAAGATCGTGGGCGCCTCGCGCGAAATGGTCAGCCGCGTGATGAAGGACCTCGAAGACCGAGGCATGGTCGAGACGCAGGAAAACGGCTCGGTCATCATCAAGGAACGATTGACAGGCTGATACAGCCCACCCTGCTGCCCATTGCCTGGCGCCTGATGGCTTCGGCCACAATGGCCGCATGACTTTTCCGCTTGGATCGCTGCGATCCGATGCCGGTACTTCGGCATCGGCTTCTGGCTCTCACTCTCGGGGTGGGGTGACAGGGGTGAACCATCTTCCGCCGTTAGCGCCTATGGGGCTGCGCGCGCGGTTCGGTGTTCTGGTGGGCGGCGTGGTGTGGTTGCTGGCGCTGATCGCGTTGATCACCCACAGCCCGGCCGATGCAGCGTTCACCACCTCCGGCTCGGCGACGCAGTCGATCAACAAGATTGGCGCGCTGGGCGCCTATTTTTCCGATCTTGTCTTCCTCCTCTTTGGCTATTCAGCTTGGTGGGGCATGGCCATGGCGCTGCGTGCTTGGCTGGGCTCACTGGCGCGCGCGCTGCGCGGGGCCGATGCGCCTCAGCCACAAGGCGCAAATGCGCCACTCTGGATGTTCTGGGTTGGTGTGGCGTGCGTTTTGAGCGCCAGCTGTGCGCTGGAGTGGACGCGCCTTTATCAGTTCGAAGGTGGTGTGGCCGGTGGCCATGCGGGCGGTGTGTTGGGCTACCTGCTGGGGCCCGTGAGCCAACGTCTCTTGGGTTTCGCCGGGTCGGGCGTGCTGTGGATCGCGGTGCTTGTGGCGGGCCTGGCGCTCGCGTTCCGGTTCTCCTGGATGCGCACCGCAGAAGGTATTGGCCGATGGGTGGATTCGCTGCGCGAGCGGCGTGTCGAGCGCATCGAGCGCGCGGAAGATCAGCGCATCGGCGAGCGTGCCGCGCGCGAGCGTGACCACGTGGTCGAGGTCGAGCACCAGTTGCATGAAGAACATGTGCCCATCGTGATCGAGGCACCAATCATCGAGGTGCCGAAATCCGAGCGAGTTGTGAAGGAGCGTCAGAAGCCACTCTTCACCGAGCTGACCGACACCAAGTTGCCGCAGGTCGACTTGCTCGATGCCGCCCAGGGCCGCCAGGAAACCGTCGCGCCCGAGACGCTGGAGATGACGTCTCGGCTGATCGAGAAGAAGCTGAAGGACTTCGGTGTCGAAGTGCGCGTGGTCGCTGCCTCGCCAGGGCCGGTGATCACCCGCTACGAGATCGAGCCGGCCACAGGTGTGAAGGGCGCGCAGATCGTCAACCTGGCCAAGGATCTGGCCCGTTCGCTCAGCTTGGTGAGCATCCGTGTTGTCGAGGTGATCCCAGGCAAGAACTACATGGCGCTGGAGTTGCCCAACGCCAAGCGGCAGACGATTCGCCTTTCCGAGATTCTCGGGTCGCAGGTCTACAACGACGCGGCCTCGCAGCTCACCATGGGCCTGGGCAAAGACATCATCGGCGCGCCCGTTGTCGCCGATCTCGCCAAGATGCCGCACTGCCTGGTCGCCGGTACCACCGGATCGGGCAAGTCGGTGGGCATCAACGCGATGATTCTGTCGCTGCTCTACAAGGCCGAGGCGCGCGATGTGCGCCTCATCCTCATCGACCCGAAGATGCTGGAGATGAGCGTGTACGAAGGCATCCCGCACCTGCTCGCGCCGGTCGTGACCGACATGAAGCAGGCGGGCAACGCGCTCAACTGGTGTGTGGGCGAGATGGAACGCCGCTACAAGCTGATGAGCAAGCTGGGCGTGCGCAATCTGGCCGGCTACAACAAGAAGATCGCCGAAGCCGTCGAGCGGGGCGAGAGCATTCCCAACCCCTTCAGCCTCACGCCGGAGCAGCCCGAGCCGCTCGAGCGCCTGCCCTTCATCGTGGTGGTCATCGACGAATTGGCCGACCTGATGATGGTGGTCGGCAAGAAGATCGAAGAACTGATCGCCCGCCTTGCTCAAAAGGCGCGCGCCGCCGGCATTCACCTGATTCTTGCCACACAGCGCCCTAGCGTGGACGTGATCACCGGCCTCATCAAGGCCAACATTCCCACGCGACTGAGCTTTCAGGTCAGCAGCAAGATCGACAGCCGCACGATCCTCGACCAGATGGGTGCCGAAGCGCTGCTTGGCATGGGAGACATGCTCTACATGGCCTCCGGCACGGGCTTGCCAGTTCGCGTACACGGCGCTTTCGTGAGCGACGACGAAGTGCACCGCGTCGTCGACTACCTCAAGCAGCAGGGCGAGCCGAACTACATTGAAGGCATTCTCGAAGGCGGCACGCTCGACGGCGAGGGCGATGTGAGCACCTCCGACATGCCCGGCGGCGGCAATGGTGAATCCGACCCGATGTACGACCAGGCCGTGGCGGTCGTGCTCCAGCACCGCCGCGCCTCGATCTCGCTCGTGCAGCGCCATTTGCGCATCGGCTACAACCGTGCGGCCCGTTTGCTGGAACAAATGGAGAAATCCGGGCTCGTAAGCGGTATGTCCACCAACGGCAACCGCGACATCATCGTCCCGGCGCGTAGCGAATGAAGAAGCTGTTTTTCTCGATGTTGCTGACGGTTGCTGCCGCGTCCGCCAATGCCCAGTCGTCCGTCGACACCTTGAAGGAGTTCGTGCGTGACGTGAAGACGGGCCGCGCCGAGTTCACGCAGACGGTGACATCGCCCGATGGCGCCAAGAAGAAGACGTCGAGCGGAAAGTTCGAGTTCTCGCGCCCCAACCGCTTTCGCTTCGCCTACCTCAGGCCCTTCGAGCAGACCATCGTGGCGGATGGCCAGAAGGTATGGATCTACGACGCCGACTTGAACCAGGCCAGTTCGCGCAAGTTCAGCCAGGCATTGGGCGCCACGCCCGCAGCGCTGCTTGCCGGCGGTTCGCTGGAGAAAGATTTCGACCTCGCTGCCCAGCCCACCAAGGAGGGCCTCGATTGGGTGGAGGCAACACCCAAGGCGAAGGACGGCAGCTTCAAATCCGTGCGCGTGGGTTTCAAGGGCAAGACGCTGGACACGATCGAAGTCACCGATGCCTTCGGGCAGCGGTCGGTGCTGCAGTTCAAGCAGTTCACGGCCAACGAGCCCATCGGGCCCGAGACCTTTGTCTTCACCGTGCCCAAGGGCGCGGATGTGATCGAGCAGTAGTTGACCCCGCGCGAGTCGCAAGCCCCCGCTGCGACAATCCCGCGATGGAATCTCTGCCGCTGCCCCTCGGAGACGACGACCCCCAGGCGCCGCTGGCCGAGCGCCTGCGCCCGAAGACGCTGGCCGATGTGATCGGCCAGCAGCACCTGCTCGGGCAGGGTAAGCCGTTGCGCGTCGCGTTCGATTCGGGGCGGCTGCACTCGATGATCCTCTGGGGGCCCCCAGGCGTCGGCAAGACGACACTTGCGAGGCTGATGACCGACGGGTTCGATGCCCAGTTCATCCAGATCTCGGCGGTCTTGGGAGGGGTGAAGGACATCCGCGAGGCCGTTGAGCGCGCGCAAGTCGCGCAGTCCAGCGGCAAGCGCACCGTGGTGTTCGTCGACGAGGTGCACCGCTTCAACAAGGCGCAGCAGGATGCTTTCCTGCCGCATGTCGAGTCGGGTCTCTTCACCTTCATCGGCGCCACCACCGAGAACCCGTCGTTCGAAGTCAACTCTGCGCTGCTTTCTCGCGCCACGGTCCATGTGCTGAAGTCGCTCACCGACGGCGACATGGCCGAGTTGCTGAAGCGCGGGCGCGAACTCCTGTCTGCGCCCGCGTTGAGCGATGCGGCGCGGGACCGCCTGGTCGGCTACGCCGATGGTGATGCCCGTCGACTGCTCAACGCCTATGACAACCTGGTGCGTATGGCGGGGGATGTGCCCGAAATCGACGAGGCGCAGCTTGAGCGCTCGCTCGGCGAGCAGTTGCGCCGCTATGACAAGGGCGGCGAGCAGTTCTACGACACCATCTCGGCCTTGCACAAGGCGGTTCGCGGGAGCGACCCTGATGCTGCGTTGTACTGGTTCGTGCGGATGCTCGACGGCGGCGTCGACCCACGCTACGCCACGCGGCGCATCGTGCGCATGGCCAGTGAAGACATCGGCCTAGCCGACCCGCGGGCCTTGCGCATGGCGCTCGACGCAGCGGAGACGTACGAGCGGCTGGGCTCACCCGAAGGCGAACTCGCCTTGGCACAGGCGGTCGTGTTCCTCGCAATGGCGCCCAAATCGAACGCGGTCTACAAGGCCTACAACGCGATTCGGGCCTTCGTCGCCAAAGACAGCACCCGCCCGGTGCCACTGCACTTGCGCAACGCACCGACCAAGCTCATGAAGGAGCTGGACTACGGGCGCGACTACCGCTACGCGCACGATGAGCCGGGTGGCTTCGCCGCCGGCGAGAACTACTGGCCCGATGGGCTGAAGGCTCCACGTTTCTACGAGCCCGTGCCACGCGGTTTGGAGATCCGCATCGGCGAACGGCTCGATGAATTGCGCCGCCTGAACGACGAAGCCCGTGCGGGCGCGCCGGGCAAGCGGGGCTGAGTGGGACCCGCCTGCGTGCGAACACCCCAGAGCTACACCAGCGCCAGGCCAGTGCTCTAGGGAGAAGCGCCCACGCTGCAGGGTGCAATCCGGCCCCTAGAATCCCTCAGCCCGAACCAGAACCCAGAGCAGAACCCGCATCGGCACCACCACGGCGGGTTTTTTGCTAGAGAGCATGGCGGGGTCCAAAAGACCGGCCGCTTCAGATTTCCAGGAGATTCCTCGATGGACACTTTCATCCAGCAGATCATCAATGGTCTGGTGCTCGGCAGCGTGTACGCGCTGGTGGCGCTTGGCTACACGATGGTCTACGGCATCATCAATCTGATCAACTTCGCCCACGGCGAGGTGTTGATGGTGGGGGCCCTCACAAGTTGGACGGTCGTGAGCGCCTTGTCCGGCACCGGGTGGCCCGGCTGGCTACTGCTGCTGATCTCGCTGGCTGCCGCGATCATCGTCTGCGCGGTGCTCAACTTCAGCATCGAGAAGGTGGCCTACCGGCCGCTGCGCAATGCGCCGCGCCTGGCTCCGCTGATCACTGCCATGGGCATGTCATTGCTGCTGCAGACGCTCGCGATGATCATCTGGAAGCCCAACCCCAAACCGTACCCGATCCTGCTGCCCTCAGAGCCGTTCTTCATCGGCGGCGCGGTGATCAACACCGTGCAGATCATCATCCTCGTGTCCACGGCCGTCACCCTGGCTGGCCTGATGTACCTGGTGAATCGCACCAAGCTTGGCCGAGCGATGCGGGCCACCGCCGAGAACCCACGCGTGGCTGGCCTGATGGGCGTGCGGCCCGACATGGTGATCTCGGCCACCTTCGTGATCGGTGCGGCGCTCGCGGCCCTGGCCGGCGTGATGTACGCGGCCAACTACGGCTCGGTGCAGCACTCCATGGGCTTCCTGCCCGGCCTCAAGGCATTTACCGCAGCCGTGTTCGGCGGCATTGGCAACCTGGCGGGCGCCATGGTGGGCGGTGTGTTGCTGGGCCTGATCGAGGCCATGGGGGCGGGCTACATCGGTGACCTGACAGGGGGTGTGCTGGGCAGCCACTATCAGGACATCTTCGCCTTCATCGTGCTGATCCTCGTGCTCACCTTGCGGCCTCAGGGCCTGCTGGGCGAGCGCGTGGCCGACCGAGCCTGACCCGGGAGCTGCACATGGACTTGAAAAAGAACAAGCTCGTCGTCTTTCTCGTCGCTGGCGTCTTGCTGCTGCTGGTGCCGCTGATCGCGCAGCAGTTCGGAAACGCGTGGGTGCGCATTCTCGACATTGCACTGCTGTACGTGTTGCTCGCGCTGGGGCTGAACATCGTGGTGGGCTACGCCGGCCTGCTCGACCTGGGCTATGTGGCGTTCTACGCGGTGGGTGCCTACATGATGGGCCTGGTGGCGTCACCCCACCTGATCGAGACCTTCCCGGCGTTTGCCGCGGCGTTCCCGAATGGGTTGCACGTGCCCTGGTGGGTTGCCCTGCCTTTGGGTGCGCTGGTGGCTGCCGGCTTCGGTGTGATGCTCGGCGCTCCCACGCTCAAGCTTCGGGGTGACTATCTCGCCATCGTGACCTTGGGCTTCGGCGAAATCATTCGCGTATTTCTGACCAATCTCGATGCTCCGGTCAACATCACCAACGGCCCGAAGGGCCTGAACCAGATCGACTCGGTCAAGTTCTTCGGCTACGACCTGGCCAAGAGCCACTCGGTGTTCGGCATGGAGTTGCCGAGCGTGACGAGCTACTACTACTTCTTCTTGGTGCTGGTGATCGTGAGCGTGCTGATCTGTTACCGGCTCGAGCGCTCGCGCATCGGGCGGGCGTGGATGGCCATCCGCGAAGACGAGGTCGCCGCGAAAGCGATGGGCATCAACACCCGCAACCTGAAGCTGCTCGCTTTTGGCATGGGCGCCACGTTCGGCGGGGTCTCGGGCGTACTGTTCGCGAGCTTCCAGGGGTTTGTCTCGCCGGAGTCGTTCAGCCTGCAAGAGTCGGTGATGATCGTGGCGATGGTCGTGCTCGGTGGTATCGGGCACATCCCGGGCGTGGTGCTCGGCGCCTTGCTGCTCGCGGCCTTGCCTGAGGTGTTGCGCTATGTCGCAGGCCCCCTGCAGCAAATGACCGACGGGCGGCTTGATGCGGCCATCCTGCGGCAGTTGCTGATCGCGCTTGCGATGATTTCCATCATGCTGGCCCGGCCGCGTGGGCTGTGGCCGACGCCCGAGCACGGCAAGGCGGCGCCCACGCCGCAAGGCAATTGAGGAGCGCCGCCATGACAAGCAGCAGCGTTCTCAAGGTCAGCGGGGTCTCCAAGCGCTTTGGTGGTTTGCAGGCACTCTCGGATGTCGGCATCGACATTGCTGCAGGCCAGGTCTACGGCTTGATCGGCCCCAATGGCGCCGGCAAGACCACCTTCTTCAACGTGATCACCGGCTTGTACACGCCCGACTCGGGCAGCTTCGAGCTCGGTGGCAAGCCCTACAAGCCCAGTGCCGTGCACGAGGTGGCCAAGGCGGGCATCGCGCGCACGTTCCAGAACATCCGCCTCTTCGCCGAGATGACGGCGCTCGAGAACGTGATGGTCGGCCGCCATGTTCGCACCGCCTCGGGCCTGGTGGGCGCGGTGTTCCGCACCAGCAGCTTCAAGGCCGAGGAAGCCGCCATCGCTAAGCGAGCCCAGGAACTGCTCGACTACGTGGGCATTGGCAAGTACGCCGAGTTCAAGGCGCGCACGCTGAGTTACGGCGACCAACGCCGCCTTGAAATCGCCCGCGCACTCGCCACCGATCCCAAGCTGATCGCGCTCGACGAACCCGCGGCGGGCATGAATGCCACCGAGAAGGTGGTGTTGCGTGAGTTGATCGACACCATCCGCAAGGACGGCCGAACCATCCTGCTGATCGAGCACGACGTGAAGCTCGTGATGGGCCTGTGCGACCGCGTGACCGTGCTCGATTACGGCAAGCAGATCGCCGAAGGCACGCCGGCCGAGGTGCAACGCAACGAGAAGGTGATCGAGGCCTACCTCGGCGCCAGCCACAAGGCGCACTGAACGAACATCATGACGACAAGCACACTACTCAAGGTGAGCGGCCTGAAGGTCGCCTATGGGGGCATCCAGGCTGTCAAGGGCGTGTCGTTCGAGGTGCGCGAGGGAGAGCTCGTGAGCCTCATCGGTGCCAATGGCGCTGGCAAGACGACCACGCTGAAGGCCATCACCGGGCTGCAACCGGTGGCTGCGGGCGAGATCGAGTACCTGGGCAAATCGATCAAGGGGCAGGGCGCGTGGGACCTGGTGAAACAAGGCCTGGTGATGGTGCCGGAAGGCCGTGGCACTTTCACTCGCATGTCGATCACCGAGAACCTGTTGATGGGAGCCTTCGTGCGCAAGGACAACGAGGTGCAGGCTGACATCGACAAGGTGTTCGGCATCTTCCCGCGGCTCAAGGAGCGGCGCAACCAACTGGCGGGCACCATGTCGGGCGGGGAACAGCAGATGCTTGCCATGGGCCGTGCGCTGATGGCGCGCCCGAAACTGCTGCTGATGGACGAGCCGTCGATGGGGCTGTCTCCGATCATGGTCGACAAGATCTTCGAGGTCGTCGCCGATTTTTCCAAGCAGGGCGTGACCATCTTGCTGGTGGAGCAGAACGCGAGCCGCGCGCTGCAACTTGCCACCCGTGGCTACGTGATGGAGTCGGGTGAGGTCACCATGGCCGGCCCGGCGGCTGACCTGCTGGCGGACCCGAAGGTGCGCGCGGCCTACCTCGGCGAGTAGGCGAGGCGAGAAGGGCGGGGCGCCTCACGCCCCATGCTTGTCGGCTTCGGAGGTGAAGCTGTCGGCAAAGAACTCGTCGAGCGGCAGGTTGCAATGCGCGACAAAGTCGTGCTGGGCCGACTCCACCATGATCGGCGCGCCGCAGGCGTAGATCTGGTGCGCCGAAAGATCGGGCAGATCTGCCATCACCGCCTGGTGGACGAAGCCGGTGCGGCCCGTCCACGCATCTTGCGGCTGCGGCTCGGACAGCACGGGCACGTAGCGAAGATTGGGCATTGCTTTCGCTGCCTCGATGCACCAGTCGTGCATATAGAGATCGGTCTTGCTGCGGCAGCCCCAGTACAGCACTGCGGGCCGCGTGATGCCCTTGAGCTGCATGTGCTCGACGATGGCCTTGACCGGCGCGAAGCCGGTGCCGCTGGCCAGCAGCACGATCGGCTTGTCGCTGTCTTCTCGCAAGAAGAAGCTGCCGAACGGGCCTTCGAGGCGCAGGATTTCCTTCTCCTTCATCGCGCTGAACACATGGTCGGTGAACAGCCCGCCGGGCATGTGGCGGATGTGCAGTTCGATGCCCGGCTTGTCGGTGCGCGTGCCAGGCGCGTTGGCCATGCTGTAGCTGCGGCGATGCCCATCTCGAAGAACGAATTCGACGTACTGACCGGCCCGGTACTGCAGCGCATCGTTTGCGGGCAGCTGCATCTGCAGCACGGCCACGTCGGGGGCGGGCATCGTGATCGTCGTGACTCGGCAAGGCATCTTGCGCACGGCAAACTCACCTGCGCCCGCCACCGTTCGCGCCTCGAGCGTCACATCGGTTTGCGGCGCTGCGCGGCAGGTGAGGGTGAAACCGGCCTCCTCCTCGGCGGGGCTCAGGGCTTTGACCTGGTGCGTGCCATGGATCACCCGCCCTGCGACCAACTTGCACTTGCAAGAGCCGCATGCGCCGTCGCGGCAGCCGTACGGCAGGCCCACGCCTTGGCGGATGGCTGCGGTGAGGATCGGCTCATCGCGATCGACTGTGAAACTGACGCCGCTGGGCAGCACGGTCACGGTAAACGTCATGGGATAACCTCAAGCCACACTTCTCAATTGCACAGTCGGCGATTTTGCCCGCTTGCCTCATGCCCTTGCACTCTCAGCGCACCTCGCGCTTCAAACGTCCTTCGGTCTTGATCATCGGGTGTGGCGATGTGGGGCTGCGCGTGCTGCGGCTCCTGCGTGCGCATTGGCGCGTGCTTGCGCTCACGTCCTCGCCTGATCGAGTGCCCGAACTGCGCGCATCAGGTGCTGTGCCTGTGCTGGGCAATCTGGACGAGCCAGGCACCCTGGGCCGTCTGGCGGGGTTGGCTGAGGCGGTGTTGCATCTGGCGCCGCCCCCGGGCCAGGGCGCAATCGACACGCGCACTGCTCATTTGCTGCAGGCGTTGGCGCGCAAGGGTCAGGTGCGACGCATCGTCTACGCAAGCACCAGTGGTGTGTATGGCGACGCGCAAGGCGCTCGCTTCGACGAAACACGTGCGGTATGCCCAGCCACTGATCGTGCGCGGCGCCGGGTGGATGCCGAACGCCTGGTCCTGCACTACGGGCTGGCCTGTGGAGTGAGGGCCACGGTCTTGCGAATCCCTGGCATCTACGCCACGGATCGGCGAGGTGGTCACCCGCGTGAGCGGCTGCAGCGCGGCACGCCCGTACTTGCGCCCGAGGACGACGTCTACACCAATCACATCCACGCAGACGACCTTGCGCGTGCCTGTGTAGCTGCGCTCCACCGCGGCTTGCCGCAACGCGTGCTGCACGCGAGCGACGACACCGAGATGAAGATGGGTGACTACTTCGATCTCGCCGCCGACCTGTGTGGCCTGCCACGGCCACCGCGCGTCGCGCGTGACCAAGCGGCTGCTGTGCTGTCGCCGGTGCAGCTGACGTTCATGAGTGAGTCGCGCCGGCTCGACAACCGGCGCCTCAAGACCGAGCTGCGATTGAAACTGCGCTACCCGACGGTGCGCGAGGGGCTCGTCAGCGCCTGCGACTGAAGGGCGCGAGCCCGCGCCAGTAGCGGATCGTCAGCCACCCGCCGAGCATGCCGCCGAGGTGGGCGAGCGAGCCGAGGTCGCCATTCCAGCTCATCAGCAATGCCAGCGCGCCGAAGACCACGACGAAGACCTTCATCTTCATCGGGATGGGTGGAAAGAGCGGCATCACTGTGCGATCGGGGAAATACATCGCGGTTGCGATCAGCAGCGCGTAGATCGACCCCGACGCACCCACCAGGCTCGTGTTGCCGCCCGACCAGGTGGCCACCACGAAGGTCAGGCCGCCGAAGATGGCGCCGATCGCCAGCAAGCTCAGATAGCGTTTACGGCCCCAGAGCATTTCGAGCTCGGCGCCGAACATCCACAGGCCCAGCATGTTGAAGAACAGATGCAGGACGCTGCCGTGAAGGAAGGCGTAGCTCAGAACCTGCCAGGGCCAGAACAGCCCGCTGTTGACGGGGAACAGTGCAAACAGATACTGCACGGGCATGAAAACCTGCTGCAGGCAGAAGATGGCGGTGCAGGCCAGCATCAGGAACTGCGTGATGGGTGGAATCGGGGGCATGCGGCGAACTGCTGAAGGAACAAAGCCGCAAGCGTACCCGGTTTGATCAAGAGCCCATCGAACGCTGTGGCAAAATCGCGCCCTCTGCTTCACCGGCCTCGGTGGCGAAATTGGTAGACGCGCGGGACTCAAAATCCCGTTCCGCAAGGAGTGTCGGTTCGATTCCGACCCGAGGCACCACCCCTTCTTCCCCTTCACTGCACCCGTCCATCGGCCCTGCCACAATCAGGCCAGGAGAGACCATGGTGCAATACAAGACGATCGAAGACGCGATCGGGCGCACGCCGCTCGTTCGCCTGATGCGCATCCCCGGCGCCGACAACGAGATGCGCGGCAACGTCATCCTCGGCAAGCTCGAGGGCAACAACCCCGGTGGTTCCGTGAAAGACCGCCCGGCCATCAGCATGATCCGGCGTGCCGAAGAGCGCGGCGACATCAAGCCGGGCGACACCCTCATCGAAGCGACCTCCGGCAACACTGGCATTGCGCTCGCGATGGCCGCGGCCGTTCGGGGCTACCGCATGGTGTTGATCATGCCGGAGGACCTGTCCATCGAACGCGCCCAGACCATGAAGGCGTTCGGTGCCGAACTCGTCCTTACCCCGCGCAGCGGCGGCATGGAGTACGCCCGCGATCTCGCCGAGCAGATGCAGCGCGATGGCAAGGGCCGCGTGCTGGATCAGTTCGCCAATGGCGACAACCCGCGTGTGCACTATGAATCCACCGGCCCCGAGATCTGGGAAGACACCGCCGGGCGCGTCACTCACTTCGTGAGCGCCATGGGCACCACAGGCACCATCACCGGCACCTCGCGCTACCTGAAAGAGAAGAACGCAGCCGTTCGCGTGATTGGCGCGCAGCCGGCTGAGGGCTCGCGCATTCCGGGCATTCGCAAATGGCCCGAGGCCTACATGCCCAAGATCTACGACCCGACCTACATCGACGAAACCGTCAATGTGGGGCAGGACGAGGCCGAGGACATGGCCCGCAGGCTGGCCCGCGAAGAGGGCCTGTTCGCCGGCATCTCCGCAGCGGGTGCGTGTTGCGTGGCGCTGCAGATCGCCAAGACAGTCGAGAACGCGACCATCGTATTCGTGGTTTGCGATCGCGGCGATCGCTATCTCTCAACCGGCGTCTTTCCTGCCTGAAGCCCATGAAGCACGCGTACAACTACTGCCCCAACTGCGCCACACCGCTGCAGCAGCTTTCCCTCGACGAAGACGGGGGCCCCAAGCTGCGCACGCGCTGCCCGGCGTGCCAGTGGACGCACTGGAACAACCCGACACCGGTACTCGCCGCTGTCATCGAACTGGCAGACCGTGATGGTCATGTGCTGCTGGCCCGCAATGCGGCATGGCCGGGCCGCTTCTTCGGCCTCATCACGGGTTTCATGGAGGCCGGTGAAACGCCGCAAGGCGGCATCGCGCGCGAGGTGGCCGAAGAGACCTCGCTGCAGGTCGATGCGCTCAAGCTGATCGGCGTCTACGACTTCCAGCGCATGAACCAGGTGATCATCGCCTACCACGCGGTGGCGCGCGGCGAGATCGTGCTGTCACCCGAGCTGGCCGAGTACAAGATCATCCCGCCCGCCGAGGTGAAGTGCTGGCCCGCTGGCACCGGCCAGGCGATGGCTGATTGGCTGAAATCGTGCGGGATCACGCCGCAATGGATGGATCTCCCGGCGCGCCGGCCCAGCGCGGAGGACTGAGATGGATTTCCACAAGGAACTCGACACCCGCGGGCTGAACTGCCCGCTGCCCATCCTGAAGGCGAAGAAGGCGCTGGCCGACATGCACAGCGGCGAAGTGCTCAAGGTGGTTGCCACCGACCCGGGTTCGACGCGCGATTTCCAGGCGTTTGCTCGCCAGACGGGCAATGAACTCGTCGAGCAGTCGTCTGCCAACGACGAGTTCATTCACTACCTGAGACGACGGTAAGTACGCATGGGCCGACCTGCGTTGGCCCATGCATTCAACGGCGCTTGGGAGCGGGCTCGACCCGCATTGCTCAGATATCCAGCGAACGCAGGTACTCGCGGAAACCGTCGCCGAGTTGCGGGTGCTTCAGGGCGAGTTCCACATTGGCTTGCAAGAAGCCTTCCTTGCTGCCGCAGTCGTAGCGCTTGCCGTCGTAGCGGTAAGCGAACACCTTCTCTCTGCGTAGCAAGCCGGCGATGCCGTCGGTGAGCTGGATCTCGCCGCCCACACCGCGAGGCTGGTTCGCGATTTCATGGAACACACCCGGCGTGAGAATGTAGCGACCGGCCACGCCCAGGCGTGAGGGCGCATTCTCAGGAGCGGGCTTCTCGACGATGCGGCTCAGATCCATCAGCACGTCGTTGACGGGTGTGCCATCGACGATGCCGTAGCGGCGGGTGTGCTCGGCAGGAACTTCCTGCACGGCCAGGATGGACACGCGCCATTCGTCGAACTGCTCGGTCATCTGCTGCAGCACCGGCTTGTCGCCGACCATGAGGTCGTCGGCCAGCAGCACGGCAAACGGGTGGTTGCCGATCAAGCGTTGCCCGCACAGAACCGCATGCCCGAGGCCGAGTGCCTGCGGCTGGCGAACGTAGATGCACTCCATGTCCTTTGGCTTGACCGAGTGCACCACGTCGAGCAGATCTTGCTTGCCCGCTTGTTCGAGGGCTACTTCAAGTTCGAAGGTCATGTCAAAGTGATCTTCGATCGGGCGCTTGTGGCGGCCGGTCACGAAGATCATCTCGCGCACGCCTGCTGCATAGGCTTCTTCGACGGCGTACTGGATCAGCGGTTTGTCGACCACTGGCAGCATCTCTTTGGGTTGAGCTTTGGTGGCAGGCAAGAAACGGGTCCCAAGACCCGCCACGGGGAAGATCGCTTTGGTGACTAACATCTGCTTACAATCAAAGTTGGGGATTAGGGAAGGTTCTCGAAGTCTCTCGAATTCATTGTGGCATTCGGCATGCCCGAGGCGCACACCGGGGATGAGTGGGGCATGGACGTACTGATCATCGAAGCGCTTGATGACGAGGTCGTGCACTGGCTCGCCTCGCGCCACGCCGTTCGGTATGCACCCGAGCTGAGCCGCGACGCGCGCGAGTTCCGGCAGCAGCTCTACAACGTCCGTGCTCTTGTGCTGCCATCCAACGTAGCAGTCGATGCCGCAACTTTGCACTACGCGCCGGTGCTGCGCGCGGTGGGCCGTGTGAGTGGTGGTGCCGAGAACATCGATCTTGACGCGTGCTCGCGTGCCGGTGTCGAAGTGGTTCGCAGCCTCACCGCCACGGCGCAGGCCGAGGCCGAGTTCATGATCGGCGCGCTGCTCTCGCTGTTGCGCCGCGTGCCCGTCGAAGGGGCCGACGGCATGCGCGTAGGCCGCGAGCTCGGTGCGTGCACGGTCGGGCTGATCGGCATGCCACCGGCTGCGAAGGCCATGGTGCAGATGCTGAGTGGCTTTGGCTCACGCGTGGTGGGATACGACCCGTCCCTGCATGCGAGCGACGGCGTGTGGGACCGTTGGCGCGTGACACCACTGAGCCTGCGTGAGTCGATCGAGACCAGCGACGCCGTGTGCGTGCAACTCAATTACTTCAGCCGCTACCACGGGCTTTTGGGCGAGCGATTCCTGCCCTACTGCAAACCGAACCAGGTGATCGTGAGCGTGGCCCACTCCGGGGTGTTCGACGAGCGCGTGCTGGCCGACGTGTTGAACGCCGGCCGTCTGGCCGCGGTCTGGCTGGACAGCCTCGAGCCCGGTGCGCTGGACGAAGGGCGCCCGCTGAATGGCGTGGACAACCTGCAGATCACGCCGCGCGTGGCAAGCACCACGCGGGAGTCGCGCTTGCGCAGCGCCTGGGCCGTGGCGCGGCGCATCGACGAACTGCTGGCGGCCACGCCGCCAGCGCCGCGCGAATTCAGGTCGACCGACCCAGGCGTGCCAACTGATCTTTCAGCCGAGCCAATGCAGCCGTGAAATCGGCGATGCGCTGCTTCTCCTGATCGACTACGGCCTGCGGTGCACGCGCCACGAACGATTCGTTCGACAGCTTGCCTTGTGCCTTGGCAAGCTCGGCTTCCAGGCGCTTGATCTCCTTGCCCAGGCGTTCCGATTCGGCCGCCACGTCGATCTCCACATGAAGCGCGAGCCGCGACCCGCCGCTCACCACCACGGGTGACTGGCTGGTGGTGTCGTTGAAGGCGGCTTCGTCGTCGAACACCTTGACCTCGGCCAACTTGCCCAGCGTCTTGAGCAACGGGGCTGCCTGGTCGAGGAAATCCTTGTCGCCCGTGGCGTAGAGCGGCACACGGTCGCTGGGTGACAGCCCCATCTCGCCGCGCAGCGCCCGGCACGCGCTCACCAGGCCTTTCAACTGAGTCATCCAGGCATCTGCCGCGGCATCGATTCGATCGATCTGCGCTTCGGGGTAAGTGGCGCTGGCGATGGTCTCGGCGTTCTTGCGGCCGGCGATCGTGGCCACGCTGTCCCACAGCTCAGCGGTGATGAACGGCGCAAGAGGGTGCAGCAGGCGCAGCGTGGCTTCCAGCGTGCGGATCAGCGTTCGCCGTGTGGCGCGTTGCTGCGCTTCGTTGCCGTTCTGGATCTGCACCTTGGCGATCTCGATGTACCAGTCGCAGTACTCATCCCACACGAACTGGTAGAGCGCGTTGGCCACGTTGTCGAGGCGGAACTCGGCAAAGCCCTGTGCGACCGCGGCTTCCACACGCTGCAATTCGCTGGCGATCCATCGGTCGGCCTGGCTGAAGCTCATGTACCCGTGGGCCGCACCGCCCGGCGCGCATTCGGCCTTGGTGTGTTCTTTCAGGCCGCAGTCGTGGCCCTCGGTGTTCATCAAGACGAACTTGGTCGCGTTCCAGAGCTTGTTGCAAAAGTTGCGGTAGCCCTCGCAGCGCTTGCTGTCGAAATTGATGCTGCGGCCGAGGGTCGCCAGCGTGGCGAAAGTGAAGCGCAGTGCGTCGGCCCCGTAGCCGGGGATGCCGTCCGGGAACTCCTTCTCGGTGGCCTTGCGCACCTTTGGGGCGGTCTCGGGCTTGCGCAGGCCGATCGTCCGCTTGTCGAGCAGCGGTGCCAGCGCGATGCCATCGATCAGGTCGACCGGGTCGAGCACGTTGCCCTCGCTCTTGCTCATCTTCTTGCCGTGGGCATCGAGCACCAGGCCGTGGATGTAGACGTGCTTGAACGGCACCTTGCCCGTGAAGTGCTTGGTCATCATGATCATCCGGGCGACCCAGAAGAAGATGATGTCGTAGCCGGTGACGAGCACTGAAGACGGCAGGAAGAGATCCTGCTCGAGCGTCCTCTCCGGCCAGCCCAGCGTGGAGAAGGGGACGAGTGCCGACGAGTACCAGGTGTCGAGCACGTCTTCGTCGCGGCGCAGCGTGCCGGTGTAGCCAGCGGCCTTTGCCTTGGCGTTTGCCTCGTCTTCGCTGCGCGCCACGAAGAGTTCGCCGTTCTCGCCGTACCAGGCCGGGATCTGGTGGCCCCACCAGAGCTGGCGCGAGATGCACCAATCCTGGATGTTCTTCATCCACTGGTTGTAGGTGTTGACCCAGTTCTCGGGCACGAACTTCACCTCGCCCGTTTCCACGGCCTCGATGGCTTCCTGCGCGATGCTCTTGCCCGGCCTTCCATCCTTAGGGGCGCCTGCCTTGGTCATCGCCACGAACCACTGGTCGGTCAGCATGGGCTCGATGATCTGGCCGGTGCGTGCGCAGCGCGGCACCATCAGCTTGTGCTTCTTGACCTCGACCAGCAGGCCTTCGGCTTCGAGTTGTTCGACGATCTTCTTTCGGGCCACGAACCGATCGAGCCCGCGATACGCCTCGGGGGCTTCGTCGTTCACCTTCGCGTCGAGCGTTAAGATGGTGAGCATGGGCAGCTTGTGCCGCAGGCCCACCTGGTAGTCGTTGGTGTCGTGCGCGGGCGTCACCTTCACGACGCCGGTGCCGAACTCCTTATCCACGTAGTCGTCAGCGATTACCGGCACCAGGCGGCCGGTGATGGGCAGCTTCACCTGCTTGCCGATGAGGTGCGTGTAGCGATCGTCTTTCGGGTGAACCATCACCGCGGTGTCGCCGAGCATGGTCTCGGGGCGCGTGGTGGCGACGACCAGCGATTCATCCGAACCTTCGATCGGGTAGCGGATGTGCCACAGCGAGCCGTCTTCTTCTTCGCTCTCGACCTCGAGGTCCGACACTGCGGACTTCAGGATCGGATCCCAGCTCACCAGCCGCTTGCCGCGGTAGATCAGGCCTTCTTCATACAGCTTGACGAAGGTGTCGGTGACCACCTTCGACAGCTTCTCGTCCATCGTGAAGTACTCGTGCTGCCACGACACCGAGTCGCCCATGCGACGCATCTGCTGGGTGATGGTCGAGCCGGAGGCTTCCTTCCACTCCCACACCTTGGCGACGAAATTCTTGCGGCCGAGATCGTGGCGGCTCTTGCCCTTGTCCTGCAGTTGCCGCTCCACCACGATCTGCGTGGCAATGCCGGCGTGGTCGGTGCCCGGCACCCACAGCGTGTTGTGGCCGCGCATGCGGTGGTAGCGCGTGAGGGCGTCCATGATCGTCTGGTTGAACGCATGCCCCATGTGCAGCGTGCCGGTGACGTTGGGTGGCGGCAGCTGGATGCTGAATGACGGCTTGGCCGGATCGAGCGTCGGCGAGTAGACACCGCTTTGCTCCCACAGGGGCCCCCATTTGGCTTCGATGGCGGTGGGTTCAAACGATTTGGCGAGTTCGGTCATGGCGGACTTCGGGCGCGCGACAAGGGCGCCGTGAGGCATAGGGCGGGGAGTCGGGAATTGTAGGCGGCGGCCTCCGATGGCCGCGGTGCGCAGCGCGTGGGCACACATGTCCGTGAGGTTCGTCACCGTCACCCCGGCAATTGCTGGGGGCAACGCACGCTCGGCACACCTCAGCCCCTAACATGAGCTCCAACAGAGACCTTGCCCGATGGCCAACTTTGACGACACGCCCACCGTGGCCACGCCACAGGTGCCCAACTTCCAGCTGGCGCTGCCCGAGGCGGTGGTTCCAGTGTCGACGGAAGCTGCCGGCGCGGCCGTGCCGCTCGAGGTAGGTGCGGTGGTGGCCGTCGAGGACCAGGTCGTGCGCTTTGTCGAAGCACTTCTTGCGGCAGAGCTGGGCGGCGAACCGTTCCAACTGCTGCTGGACAGCGTGGCGGCCCTCGGCCGCGCCGAGATCTCGCATGCCGCGCGCCTGATCCAGGGGCGCATGCCGCAGCGCAGGTTCGTGGGAGATTCCGACGAACCCGCGTTCGTCGCGATCACCGAGATGTGTACCGAGTTCGGCAAGTTGAACCCTCGCCATGCGGGCGATCTGTTGGCGCCGCACAAGATCCTCGGCGTGATTTCGTCGGGCACGCGTCTCAAGCCGTACTTTCGCCAGGTCGAGCAGGCCGGGTCCCGTTTGAACCAAGGGCTGGCGCGCTTGCATGCCGCGCGAGAGGCGATGCAGCGCGAAGTGGTCTCCATCGAGGGGGCACGCGCCAGGCTGTGGCAGGCGATGCAGCAACTGGCGGCGGCGGCCCATTTCACGAGCGTGATGCTGGCGCGGCTGAGTGCCCAGTTGGGCGATATCCAACTCGCCGATCCCGCGCGAGCCGATACGGTGCGCGAGCACGTGCTCGGCCCCGCCAGGCAAAAGCTGTCGCAGATCCTTGCCCAGCAGGCGGTATGCGTGAACGGCTATCGCTCGCTCGAAGGGCTCAAGAAAACCGGGCGCGAATTGATGAACGGGTGCGGCCGCGTCGCCAGCACCGTGATCGGCACGCTGGGTGTCGTTCAGACGGTGGCCCGGGCGACCGGGCATTCGTTCGACGCCATGGAGACGCTCCAGGGCGCCGGCTCGTCATGGCGCAACTGGTTGCCAGAGGGCGCAGCGGTTGCGGGGCGCCAGGATGACGACACCGCGCGAATCGCGAGCAACCCCCAACTCGGCATCGACAAGATCCGCGAGGCCTTCGATCAGTTCGACAAGGCGGTCGACGCCGTTCTCGCCTTCCGCACCCAGGCCGGCGAGGTCATGGGTCGCAACGACAGCCTCATGAAGTCGCAGATCGAACTGAGCGAACAGGCGGTCGAGCGGCTGCGCCAGCAGCCGGCGCGAGGCGCCGGCAAGGCCGCCGTGGCGGGCCCGGTGGCCCTGTAGCAGGGCGCGGGCGCCACCACCTTTCGTCGAGCCCCATCGGGCCGATCACATCAGCAGGTGCTCGCCGGCGTTGTCGCCGCCCAGGATCACGTAGTTCACCTTGCGGATGTCGGCGAGCCGCGTGCCACCGGCGTAGCTGATGGAGCTTTGCACGTCTTCGCGCATCTCGCGCAGCGTGTCAGCGAGCTTGCCCTTCACCGGCTCCAGGATGCGCTTGCCCTCGACGTGCTTGTATTCACCTTTGTTGAAGTCGCTGGCCGAGCCGTAGTACTCCTTGAAAAGCTTGCCGTCGACCTCGACCGTCTTGCCGGGCGAGTCTTCGTGGCCGGCGAATAGCGAGCCGATCATCACCATGCAGGCGCCGAAGCGAACGCTCTTGGCGATGTCGCCGTGATCGCGGATGCCGCCGTCGGCGATGATGGGCTTGGTGGCCACGCGAGCACACCACTTGAGCGCCGAGAGTTGCCACCCCCCGGTGCCGAAGCCGGTCTTGAGTTTGGTGATGCATACCTTGCCCGGGCCGATACCCACCTTGGTGGCGTCCGCCCCCCAGGTTTCCAGGTCGATCACCGCCTCGGGCGTGCCCACGTTGCCGGCGATCACGAAAGTGCTGGGGAGCTTTTGCTTGATGTGCTCGATCATCTTGCGCACCGTCTCGGCGTGGCCGTGTGCGATGTCGATGGTGATGTAGTCAGCGCCCACGCCCTCGGCGGCCAGGCGGTCGATGACCTTGTAGTCCTCGGCCTTCACGCCTGAGCTGATCGACACGAACAGCCCCTTCTCGCGCATGCGTTTCGCGTAGGCCACGTTGTCGAGGTCGAAGCGGTGCATCACATAGAAGTACCCGTTGGCGGCCAGCCATTCGGAGATGGGCTCGTCGACCACCGTCTTCATGTTGGCCGGCACCACGGGCAGCTTGAAGGTGCGGCTGCCGAACTCGACCGAGGCGTCGCACTCGGAGCGGCTTTCCACGCGGCATTTGCGCGGCAGCAAGAGGATGTTGTCGTAGTCGAAGATTTCCATATCAGGCTCCTGTGTCGTCAAGGACACGTGTAGGTCACAGATCGAAGGAGCGGCGCGTTGATGTCGAAGAAGACGCAGTGCGCGGCCCAATGGCTGCGAGCGCTTGACTTGGAACCCGGTGGCCCTTGAAGCCCATCGGCGGGGATGGGGCGGGCACAAAAAACCGGGCACCAAAATTTGGGCCCGGTGACGCATTCTACGCAAGCGCAGCATGAGCGCAGAGGGCAAAGACCACGGTTCATGCGAGGTTGGCTCGCCTTCGCGCGCGAGCTGCCGCACCTCGCGGCGGCCTTTCGCTGACCCGCAGGCTGTGCTGTCAACGCCGTGAAAGAGGGAAGGAGTTGCACGCTTGACGCCCCCACCAATGGCTTGCAAGCTTGGCTCCCTACCCACCCGCTCCATCCATGCCCCAGACGCTCACCTACACCGGGCCCGATGTGTTCGCCTTCGTGCTCGCCTTACTGGGGGTGCTGAACGCGGTGCTGTGGTGGCGGGACCACGAGCGCGGCATGGGGGCGTTCTCGCTCTCGATGTTGTTCATTGCCGCCTGGGCCGTACTGGACGCGCCGCACCTGCCGACCGGGCCGAAGATGGAGGACAACCTGTGGCCGCTGATGGTGATCGCGGGCCTGGCGTTTCTTTGTGCGGGCTTCGTCGCCTATCTGCCGCTTGCGCCAAGCCTGCGACAGAAGTTGCTGCCGGCCTTGCTGTTGCCGTTGGCCATGTCCGCGTCGCTCGTGCTCGCGGTCTCGCAGCAATGGCTGCAGGTGCCGCGGGCTTGGGCGAACCTGCTTCTCATGCTCGATGTGCTGGGCTTGGCCTTGCTGTCATTCTGGTGCGCGCGGCGCGAGCCCGGCGCGGGCCACGGCCTGCTGGGCCTGGCCTTGCTCACGATGCCTGGGTTGGCGGTGTTCAATCTCGTTGTCGACCCCAACTCCACCTTGCTGCGCCAGATGGGCCTCTTCCCCGTCACCCTGATCGGCCAGACCCTGCTGACCGTGAGCCTGCTGCGGCGGCGCCGCAGCCTCGAAGGCGAGGTGCAGCGCCGAGCGCGGGCCGAAGAGGCACTGACCGTCCTCAACAACACGCTCGAGTCGCAAGTGGCCACGCGAACCAACGAGTTGAGCCAGATGGTCGACGCGCTCGACGCGTTCAATCGCAACGTGGCGCATGACTTGCGCGGCCCTGTGGGCAGCATTGCTCAGCTCTCGCGATTGGCCGACGAGTCTCTGCGCCGCGGTGACACCTCGGCCGTACTTCGCATGCTGCCGGCCATTACGCAGCAGGCCGAGGTGTCGGTGAGCATGATGGGCGCGCTGCTGTCGCTGGCGCGCGTGTCGGGCGCGGCGCCGTTGCTGTCGCGGGTCGCGCTGGGCCCGCTGGTCGATGACGTGGTGGCGCAACTCAAGCTTGCCGACCCGCGCCTCGCGCCCGTGGCGGTGAATGTGGCTGCGTTGCCCGAGGTGCAGGCCGACGAGGCCATGCTGCGTGTGGCGCTGTGCAATCTGCTGGGCAACGCACTCAAGTTCAGCCACAAGTCGAGTGCGCCCCGGGTCGAGATCACCGGCAGCGGCGATGGCAAGGTGGTGCGCCTGCATGTGCGCGACAACGGCCCGGGCTTCGATCCGTCGTCGGCCGAGGGCATGTTCTCGCCCTTCGTGCGGCTGCACGGCGCGCGCTATGAAGGCCACGGCCTGGGCCTGACCATCGTGCGCCGGGTGGTGGAGCGCCATGGCGGCCAGGTGACGGCCGAGGGCAGGCCCGGCGAAGGCGCCTGCTTCAACGTCACCTTGCCCGCCGGCGGTGCCGACTACCTGCGGCACGTCGCAGGCGGCTCGCGCAGGCCGTGGCTCGCCCCTGAACCCACCTGACAGACGCTGGTTCCCCGGGTTCCTAGAATCCGGCGATGTCTGCCATTGAAGAAACAACCGCCGCCACCGGGTCATCGCTGCTGCGCGGCCTGAACCCCGAACAACTTGCCGCGGTGACGCTGCCGGCTCGGCCGGCGCTCATCCTCGCCGGCGCCGGATCGGGAAAGACCCGCGTGCTCACCACGCGAATCGCCTGGCTGATACAGAACGGACAACTCACGCCAGGCGGTGTGATGGCCGTCACCTTCACCAACAAGGCTGCGAAAGAGATGCTTACGCGTCTGGGCGCCATGCTCCCCGTGCCAGTGCGCGGCATGTGGGTGGGCACCTTCCACGGGCTGTGCAACCGTTTTCTTCGCGCGCACTGGAGGCTCGCGAACCTGCCGCAGGGCTTTCAGATTCTCGATTCGAGCGATCAACTCTCCGCCGTCAAGCGCGTCATCAAGGGCATGAACCTCGATGAAGAGCGCTACGTACCCAAGCAGGTGACCTGGTTCATCGCCGGTAGCAAGGAAGAAGGCCTGCGCCCCAAGGACGTGGAGGTGCGCGACGAACAGAGCCGCGTGTTGGTGCAGGTCTACCAGGCCTACGAAGAGCAGTGCCAGCGCGAAGGCGTGGTCGACTTCGCCGAGCTGATGCTGCGCACCTACGAGCTTCTGCGCGACAACGCTGCGCTGCGCGAGCACTACCGAATGCGGTTCCGGCACATCCTCGTCGATGAGTTCCAGGACACCAATCGCCTGCAGTACGCATGGCTGAAGATGTTCGCCGGCCCGCACACGGCGGTGTTTGCGGTGGGAGACGACGACCAGAGCATCTACGCATTTCGCGGTGCGCAGGTGGGCAACATGAAGGCCTTCGAGCAGGAGTTCGGCGTCGAGCAGGTGATCAAGCTGGAGCGCAACTACCGCTCGTACGGCAACATTCTTGATGCCGCCAACGAGCTGATCTCGCACAACGCCGATCGACTCGGCAAGAACCTGAGCACCGAAGCCGGCCCGGGCGAGCCGGTGCGCGTGTTCGAGGCCACGAGCGATTTCTCCGAGGCGCAGTGGTTCGTCGACGAGGCGCGCCAGTTGCACCGCGATGGCACCGACCGCAGCAACATCGCCGTGCTCTACCGTAGCAACGCGCAGAGCCGCGTCATCGAGAGCGCGCTCTTCAATGCCGGTGTTCCCTACAAGGTGTATGGCGGCCTGCGCTTCTTCGAGCGCGCCGAAGTCAAGCACGCGCTGAGTTACCTGCGCCTGATCGAGAACGCTAACGACGACACCAGCTTTCTGCGGGTGGTGAACTTCCCCACGCGGGGTATCGGTGCGCGCACCATCGAGCAATTGCAGGATGTGGCGCGCCAGAGCGGGCGCAGCCTCGCGCAAAGCGTGGGGGCGGTGCCAGCCAAGGGCGGCGCCAACCTGCAGGCGTTTGTTGCGCGGGTCGATGCGATGCGCGAGGCGACCAAGGGCCTCAACCTGCGCCAGATCATCGAGCACGTGTTGCATGAGAGTGGCTTGCTCGACTTCTACAAGACCGACAAGGAAGGCCAGGACCGCATCGAGAACCTGGAGGAACTCGTCAACGCGGCCGAGGCCTTCGTCACGCAAGAGGGGTTCGGCAAGGACGCGGTCGCGCTGCCGATCGACGAGCACCGCGAAGCTGCGGCTGTCGAGATGGCGCCCGATGCCGAAACGGGCGAGATCATGTCGCCGCTGGCGGCCTTTCTCACGCACGCATCGCTCGAAGCCGGCGACAACCAGGCGCAGGCCGGGCAGGACGCGGTGCAACTCATGACGGTGCACGCGGCCAAGGGTCTGGAGTTCGACGCGGTGTTCATCACCGGCCTGGAGGAAAGCCTGTTCCCGCACGAGAACAGCATGTCCGACCTGAAGAGCCTGGAAGAGGAGCGCCGCCTGATGTACGTGGCCATCACCCGCGCGCGCAAGCGGCTGTACCTGAGCTTCAGCCAGACGCGCATGCTCCACGGCCAGACCCGCTACAACATCAAGAGCCGCTTCTTCGACGAGCTGCCCGAGAGCGCGCTGCGATGGATCACACCGCGCAACCAGGGCTTCGGTTCGGGCTTTGCGCGCGAATACCAGTCGGCCTGGGAGCGCGGATCGGGCCTCAAGTCGATGGTGGGCGCGGGCGCGAACCCGCCGGCCGTGCCCAGGAGCATGGCGCCCAAGGTGCAGACCTCGGACGGCGTGGCCCTGCGCACCGGGCAGTCGGTGTTCCATGCCAAGTTCGGTGAAGGTGTGATCGTCACGCTCGAAGGGACAGGGGCCGACGCCCGAGCGCAGATCAACTTCGGCCGCCACGGCATGAAGTGGCTGGCGCTGAGCGTGGCCAAGCTCACGCCGATCGAGTAGCGCTCAGCCGATGGATCGCAGGATCACCGGCTTTCATCAAGACGACGAGCAGCATTGGGTGGCCGAGCTGGAGTGCGGTCACAACCAGCATGTGCGCCACGACCCGCCCTGGCAGAACCGGCCCTGGGTCGTGACGCCTGAGGGCCGCGTGGCGGTGCTCGGGCGATCGCTGCCGTGCCGAAAGTGCGACCAAGGGGCGCCACCGGATCGCTGAAGCGTGAGCGCTGGCTTGTGGCTGCGCGTGACAAGGCGGTCACGAAACCGACGCGCCTTCGTCACGTCGTGTTCCTAGCATCCGCCGGTTTTCAACCGGAGAGCTTTCCATGTCATACATCACCGATCGACTTCGCGCCGAAGCGGCGCGCGCACGTGGCCGTGTCGAAGTCGACCATGTGCCAGGCCAGATGTTCGAAGACGTCTTGAACAAGGCCACCGTGCAACGCCGTTCGCTGCTCAGGGGCAGCTTGGGCGCAACCATCGCATCGGCCTTCGGTGCCTTGCCGCTCGTGGCCTGCGGTGGCGGGGACGATGATGCCGCCCCGGCGCCTGCCGCTGCAGCGCAGGACTACAGCGTGCGCTTCGACAAGGTTTCGGCCACCACCGGAAACCAGGTTGTGGTGCCCACTGGCTACACCGCCGATGTGATGTTCTGCGCGGGCGATGCAGTCGTCGCCGGCGCCGTGGCCTTCAACGGCAGCTTCCAGGATTCGGCCGGCACCGAGCGTTTTGCCGGTGGCCAGCATGACGGCATGCACTTCTATGCCATCCCTGGCGTCGACCCGCAGCGCGGTGGCCTGCTTGCCATCAACCACGAGGCGCCCGACGCGGCCATCCTGTTCGCGGGCGGCACCCTGCCCAACCCGGTGACGCCGGAAGCCACGCGCATCGTGTTGTCGTCGGTGGGCGTTTCGGTGATCGAGGTCGAACTTGCCAACGGAACCTGGCGCGTGAAGGCAGGGTCCGCCTACAACCGCCGCTACACCGGCAACACCACCTTCAACGTGAGTGGCCCGGCGGCATCGGTCGTGGGCCCCACGGTGGTCGGCACGCTCAATAACTGCTCCAGCGGCAACACGCCGTGGGGTACCTACCTCACGTGCGAGGAGACCACCGACAACTACCTCGATCCCACGCAGCCCGAAGAAGGCTACGGCTGGGTGGTCGAGATCGACCCGCAGGCGCAGCTCAACGGGCTGCCCGTCAAGCGCACGGCGCTCGGGCGCTTCGACCACGAGAACACGGCCTACATGCTGAGCCCGGCCAACGACGTGGCGATCTACATGGGAGATGACGGCACGCCGGGCTGCATCTACAAGTTCGTGTGCTCGGCCAAGTACAACCCGAACGATCGCGCGGCCAACGCCAACCTGCTCGACAGCGGCACGCTCTACGCCGCCAAGTTCAACGCCAACGGCACGGGCGAATGGGTGGCACTGGTGCAGGGCCAGAACGGCCTGGTGCCTGGCGCGACCGACCCGGGCAACGTGACCCAGGGCCCACAGACGCCGCGCACCGTCGACTTCGCGACGCAGGCCGATGTGCTCATCAACACCAAGGCCGCCGCGCGCGTGGCCGGTGCGACGCTGATGGACCGCCCGGAGTGGATCACCGTCGGGCCCGACAAGAAGATCTACGTCACGCTCACCAACAACGGCAGCCGCCAGGTGACCGACGCGGCCAACCCGCGCGCGACCAACCCGCACGGCCACATCGTCAAGTGGGCGGAAACCGGTGACTCGCCGCTGGCCACCACGTTCAACTGGGAGGTGTTCCTGCTGGGCGGTGACTCGCGCTTCACACCTGCCAACCAGAAGGGCAACATCAACGGCGACAGCTTCTCCAGCCCCGATGGCATCCGCGTGGACCCGCAGGGCCGCTTGTGGGTGCAGACCGACGCCGGCACCGGCACCAGCATCACCAACACCTTCGGCAACAACGCGATGTACTACGTGGACCAGGCCACCAAGCGCTCCACGCGTTTCCTGGTCGGGCCCGATGGATGCGAGATCACAGGCCTGGCCTACACGCCCGATCTGACCACGTTCTTCATCAACATCCAGCACCCGGGCGGCACCTGGCCCTCGAACGTGCAGGGCAACACCCTGCCTCCGCGCTCGGCGACGATCGTCGTGCGGCGCACCGACGGCAAGCCTGTCGGCGCCTGAGGCATTCACTTCGAGGGTCCGCTCCCCGGCGCGTTGCGTGCCGGGGAAGCGCGCGGGCCGATCTGCACGGGGCCGCGCGGCACAGCCGAGCGGCGTCACGAAGCTGACACGTTCTCGTCATGGCTTCGACATGCCCGCTTCATATGCTGCCGCCGGCCTGCCTGCTGGCAGAAATTGCATCGCTCAGACACCCTGTGAGGACACCTTGAACAAACCCTACGAGGGCCACATCGCGGCCGCCGCGGCCCACTCCGACGACGAAGACCTCAACACCAGCGCGAACCCGAGTTTCCTGAGCGTGCTCGATGCGCGCCTGAGCCGCCGCAATCTGTTGCGCGGCGGTGTCGGCACCGCCGCGACGGCTGTGCTGGGCAGCTGGAGCCTGGCGGCCTGTGGCGGCAACGATGACGAGGAAGCACCCGCACCGGCGCCTGCACCTGCGGCTCCCTCGGCCATCACCTCGCTCGGTTTCGCCGCCGTGGCCAAGAGCACGGCCGACACCGTGACCGTGCCCGCCGGCTACACCGCCGCGGCCATCTACGCGCTGGGCGACCCGCTCACCGCCACCACGCCGGCCTTCAAGAACGACGGCACCGACACCGACTACGACAACCGCGCCGGCGACCACCACGACGGCATGGAGTACTTCGGCCTCAACGCCGCGGGCACCGCTCGCGACGCCAACGGGTCCACGCGCGGCCTGCTGGCCATGAACCACGAAGCGCTCACCGACAACTTCCTCCACGCCAACGGCAGCAGCCCGCGCCCGCGCCCGGCGTCGGAGTCCGACAAGGAGATCCCGGCGCACGGCGTGTCGGTGGTCGAAGTGCGCAAGACCGGCACGCAGTGGGCCTACGCCAAGGACTCGGCCTACAACCGCCGCGTGACACCGCTCACGCCGGTGCAGTTGTCGGGCGTGGCTCGCGGCCACGCGCTGATGCGCACCCTTTACTCGCCCGCCGGCACGGGAGGGCGCGGCACCATCAACAACTGCGGCACGGGCTACACGCCCTGGGGCAGCTTCCTCACCGGCGAGGAGAACTGGGCCGGCTACTTCACCCGCGGCGCCGCCGACAACGCCGCGCGCGACGCGAAGAGCGTGGCCTCGCTCAACCGGTATGGCCGCGCGCAGGGCGCCGCCAGCCGCCACGGCTGGGAGACCTCGGGCGCCGACGACAAGTACCGCCGCTGGGACATCAGCAAGACCGGTGCGTCGGCTGATGGCGTGGACGACTACCGCAACGAGCTGAACACCTACGGCTACATCGTCGAGATCGACCCCTACGACAAGACCAAGGCGATCAAGAAGCGCACCTCGCTGGGCCGCTTTGCCCACGAGAGCGCCTCGTTTGGCAAGCCCGTGGTGGGCAAGCCGCTGGCCGTGTACATGGGCGACGACTCGATCGGCGAGTACATGTACAAGTTCGTCTCCGCCACCAACTGGGACGCCGCCGACGCGAACGCCACCGACCGCATCGCCGCTGGCGACAAGTACCTCGACAGCGGCAAGCTGTACGTCGCGCGCTTCAACGCCGACGGCACCGGCACCTGGATCGAACTGAACATCGCCAATGCCGCGATCGCCGGTTACGCGGGCTACGCCTTCGCCGACCAGGGCGACGTGGTCATCAACGCGCGCCTCGCGGCCGACGCCGTGGGCGCCACCAAGATGGACCGCCCCGAGTGGTGCGCCGTGAGCCCGGTGAGCGGCGAGATCTACTACACGCTCACCAACAACAGCAACCGCAAGCTCGCGCCCACCGGCACGCAGCTCGGCCTGGACGGACCCAACCCGCGCAGCTACGCCGACTCGCGCGCCGGCGCTGCACCCGGGTCGCCGGGCAACGTCAACGGCCACATCATCCGGCTGCGCGAGAGCGGCGGCGAACCCGCTGCGACCGGGTTCAACTGGGACGTCTACCTCTTCGGCGCCCAGGCTGCACGCGATGCCGCCAACACCACGCTCACCGATGCCGAGTACGCAGCCCGCGTCAACATCTCGGGCTTGACGGACGACCAGGACTTCTCCAGCCCGGACGGCCTGTGGTTCAGCCAGAACACCAAGCTGCTGTACATCCAGACCGACGACGGCTCCTATACCGACGCGACGAACTGCATGATGCTGATCGGCGTGCCTGGCACCGTGGGCGACGGCGCGGCGGCCACGCTGAGCTACCCCGTGGCCGGCGCTGCGAATGTGGACGTGCGCACCTACGTCGGCACGCGGCCGAGCGCCACCACGCTCAAGCGCTTCCTGGTGGGCCCCGGCGATTGCGAACTCACGGGCTGCACCGAGACACCCGACGGCCTGACGGTGTTCGCCAACATTCAGCACCCGGGCGAGACGATCACCGCGGCCAACGTGGCCAACCCGGCGAGCTACCGCAGCCACTGGCCAGCCAATGTCGGCTACCAGGACACCGCAGGTACCACGACGGCGCGACCGCGCTCGGCCACCGTCGCCATCACCAAGAACGACGGGGGGCGCATCGGCAGCTGATGCCGAGCCGTCAACCGATCTAAGGGCCGCCAAGGGGCCGCAGGAGACTGCGGCCCCTTGGTCATTTGTGGCAGGGCACGAATCGACGGCTGGGCGTTGCCGCGCCGCCATCGCCGCAATGGCCCTGCAAGGGTGCTCCCAGACAGGGGGAGGGCGAGGGGGCGTAGTAAACTGCGCCCCCTTTCCAAGGCACTTCGACTGGCACCCATGCTGCAAGGGTCTCCCCGCGCGGGCGTGGTCGGTTCGGAGCTCACCCGCCTCCTGGCCCGCCTGGCCGAGACGCCTCCTCCCGACACCGCACCGGCCTTTGCCGAGCGCCTGGGCCGTTGGCTTGGCTGGGCAGACGCGATCTCGTTGTCCACCGCGCTGAATGCTGCCCCGGCCCGTGTCGATGGCAGCCCGGCAGCGAGCACATCGGTCAGCGAGGAGGCGGATTTCCAACGCGTACGCGCGGCGCTGGCGGCATCGATCGCTGCAGGCCCCGACGACGCCGGTTCGAGCCCGACCGACTTCGCCCCGCACCGCCGCCACTGCCACGGGCAGCAACAGGCAATGCACGACGCGATCGCCGCGTTGCGCGTGCGCCTGCGCGATGCGCTTTCGCAGCGCTCGCCAGCGCTCGCGCAACTCGCCGCGATCGACGCCGTGATGGACCGCGCGCTCAGCGCCCACGAACGCACGCTGCTGGGCCTCGTGCCGCTGCGGCTTCAATCCCACTTCGACCGGATGGCGCGCGCCGCCGCCGGCGCCGATGACACCCATTGGCCACAGGCTTTCCGGCAGGACATGGAACGTGTCCTCCTGGCAGAACTCGCGCACCGCCTGATGCCTGCGCGCGGCCTGCTCGACAGCCTGGTCACACCGCAAGAGACCCCATGAACCGACTTCTTCATCACACCGCCTTCGCAGCCGGCCTGATCGCCGTGGCCTGGGTGGGCGCGGGCTACTTCCCCGGCCACGTGCTGGCCTTGTCGTTGGTGCTGTTGATCGGCGCCTTCTACCTGCTCGGGGCGTTCGAACTGCATCGCTATCAGCAGGCGAGCGACAGCCTGGGCGCGGCGATCCGGGCGGCCACGCCGGCACCTGCGTCGCTGGCCGAATGGCTGTCGCCGATCCACCCGAGCCTGCATGCCAGCGTGCGCCTGCGCGTCGAGGGCGGCCGCGCGGCGCTCCCCGGCCCGGCGCTCACGCCCTACCTGTCAGGCCTGCTCGTGCTGCTGGGCATGCTCGGCACGTTTCTGGGCATGGTGGTGACGCTCAAGGGAACCGGTCTTGCGCTCGAACACGCTACTGACGTCGAGGCGATTCGTGCCTCGCTGGCCGCACCGGTGCAGGGCCTGGGCCTGGCGTTCGGCTGCTCGGTCGCGGGTGTGGCGGCTTCCGCCATGCTCGGGCTGATGTCGGCCCTGGCGCGGCGCGAACGGGCGCGTTGCGTGCAGCAATTCGATGCGTTGGTGGCTGGGCCCTTGCACCCGTTCACGCAGGCGCACCGGCAGGCGATTCAGCGCGACGAATCGCTGCGCCTGCTTCAAGCGCAGGCCGACGTGATGCCCACGGTGGTATCGCAACTGCAAGGCCTGGTCGAGCAACTCACTCAGCAGGGCCAGGCCATGCACGAGCGCTTGCTCGAGAGCCAAGGCAAGTTCCACGACGAGACGCAACGTACCTATCGGGACCTGGCCGCCTCGGTCGATCAATCGCTGAAGACCAGCCTGGCCGACAGCGCTCGCCTCGCCGGCGCGGCCATCGAACCCGCCGTACAGGCCACGATGGAAGGCCTGGCGCGAGAGGCCGGCACGCTGCGCGACACGATGGCAGCGCGCTGGCAGAGCGCGCTCGACGCGCAGCGCGAGCAGGGCGCCGCGGCGGCCCGCGACCTGCAGGCTGCACTCGACAAGGTGGCATCGACCTTCGCCACCCGTTCCGACGCGCTGGTCGATGGCGTGGCCTCGCGGCTCGACGACAGCACCGCCCGCTGGAGCGCCGCGTGGGGCGAGGCCATGGCCCGCCAGCGCGAGGATCATGGGGCGCTGATCGAGCACACGCGATCCGGCTGGTCGGGCACGCAGAAGGCGTTCGAGGCGCATGCAGCCGCGCTGCTGCAAGGCGTGGCCGATGCGCAAGCGGCCGCCCAAGCCGATGCCACGGCGCGCGAGCGTGAACGCCTCGCCGCCTTCCACGACGGCCTGGCGGCCACCACGGGCACCCTGAGCCGGCAGGCCGAGCGCAGTGAGCAGGCCTTGGCCGAGCGCCAGCAGCAGATCTGCACCACGCTCGAATCGACGGCCCAGGCGATCACCGCGCAAGCCGAGGCACACGCGCGGGCCACGATCGAAGAGATCAGCCGCCTGGTGCAATCGGCCTCCGAGGCCCCGCGTGCTGCGGCCGAGGTCATCGGCGAACTGCGCGGCGCGCTCAGCGACAGCCTGGTGCGCGACAACGCCGCCATCGAAGAGCGCAACCGCCTGCTGGCCACGCTGTCGGGCCTGCTCGATGCCGTGAACCACGCGAGCACCGAGCAACGCAGCGCGATCGATGCGTTGGTGTCGGGCACCACCGACGTGATCGAGCGCGTCGGCGCGCGCTTCCAGGAGACGGTGGCGGCCGAGTCGCGCTCGCTGGAGCAGGTGGCAGCGCAAGTCACCGTCGGCGCGGCCGAGGTTGCGAGCCTGGGCGAAGGCTTCAGCGCGGCGGTGGACCACTTCAGCCGTTCGAGTGAACAGTTGATGGCGCAGTTGCAGCGCGTCGAAGGCGCGCTCGGCCAGAGCATGGCGCGCAGCGACGAGCAGCTCGCGTACTACGTGGCCCAGGCGCGCGAGATCGTCGATCTCACTCTCGGCTCGCACAAGCAGATCGTCGAAGACCTGCAGCAGATCGGGCGCGCGCCGGTGGCGAATGCCAGCCCCGCCGAGGCCGACGCAGCATGACGCTGGACGACGACCCCGTGCGCGATGAGTTCGACGAAGTCGAAGGCGGCTCCACGAGCACGGTCTGGGCCGTGTTCGGCGACCTGATGGCCGGGCTGCTGGGCGCGTTCGTGCTGATCCTGGTCTTTGTGATGGCGACACAGCTCGACCTGGCCGAGCGCCTCAAGAGCGAAGTGGCGCAGCGCCAGGCCGAGCAGCAGCGGCGCGAGGCGCTGGAGCGCGCTTTGGCCATCCCGCTGGCGGCAGGCCGCGTGAGCCTCACCGACGGGCGCATTGCCATCAGCGGCAGCGTGCTGTTCGCCTTCAACTCGGCCGAGCTTCAGCCAGAAGGCCATCAACTGCTGCAAAGCCTGGCCGGCCCCTTGGCCGCCTACCTGGTGGCGCGAGAAGAAGTGCTGATGGTCAGCGGCTTCACCGATGACCGGCAGATGCGCGAGACCACCCGCGCCAAGTTCGCCGACAACTGGGAGCTGTCGGCCCAGCGGGCCCTGACCGTGACACGCGGTCTGATCGACGCGGGCGTTCCGTCGAACGCGGTGTTCGCGGCGGCCTTCGGCTCGGAAAGGCCTGTCGCTTCCAATCAGGAGTCGGCCGGGCGGGCGCTGAACCGCCGCGTCGAGATTGCGCCGATGCCGGCACCGAAGGGCCCGCTGAAAGGGCCGCCCAAGTGACCCTGAGCAGCGGCGACGACCTGTTGGCGCGCGTGGAGTCGGCGCGCCCGCACATGCCCCCGGTGCGTCACCGTGTGGTCACGGCGTTGGCGGGCCGCGTGGCTTCTCAGCAGGGAGAGGCGCGGCGATTGATGATCGAGCGCGTGGAGGCCCTGTTGGCCGAGGCGTCGGACGCTGGCGCCGCGCAAGCTGCACCTCCACAACCTGAGGCGTCGGCGCTGTCAGCGCTGTCGCAATTGGTGCATCGCCTGGATCGCACCCCGGGCGGCGCACCGGCCGCAGGTGCACGCATGGCCCTGCCCAAGCCGCTGCAGTCGGTGGTCGCGTTCCAGGGCACCTGGTCACGCCTGCGGGTGGAACAGCGCCTGCGCCAGGCGCTGGCCCAGGTGCCCGCGCAGGCCGGCCCGCTGAACTCGGCGCACATCGTCAGCCGCGCGCTGCAGACCTTGCATGGCTTGTCACCGGCCTACCTCGATGCCTTCATGGCGCACGTCGAGGCGCTGCAGTGGATGGAGTTATCGAGCGGGGGAGGTGACCACGCCGTGCCACGCACCCCGCGCCGCACGCGGGGCTAATCCCTCACGGCGGCTCAGATCTCGACTTCGTCGATTTCTCGGTAGACGTCGCGCAGCCACATCTTGAGGCGCTGGCGGTCCATCAGGCCGAGCGCGGCGGGGCCTTCGACTTCGCTGGGCGTCTTGGCCTTCCAGAAGCTGGAGCTGCTGGCGTCGATCTTGTTGATCACGGAGTCGTGCAGCTTGCGCACGGAAACCACCTGGCCACCCAGCGCCATGGCGCGTGATTGCTCGCCCGACTGCTCGAGCACGCTGAAGTCGCTGCCGCGCACATGGTTGCGCACCAGCACGTACTTGAGCGCCGGGCCGAAGCGGTCGAGCAAGCGCTTGAGCAGGTCGACCGAATCCTTGCCGGTGTCCATCACGTGCCAGTAGTGGATGCTCGACCCCATCTCATCGGCGAGGTTGAGCACGCCGGAGTCGTCCATCCAGCGCACCAGCGGGTCGTGCGTCTGCGCGGCCAGGTCGACGAGGATGCGGCGCTGCGGCTGGTCGACGGTGGCCTCCATGATGGCGTCGAGCGCCTCGTAGCGATCCACCACCACCGGCGAGGCGTAGCCTGCGTAGAAGCGCATCAGCGCGCCGTGCGAGCGGTCGGTGTCGAACCCGAGGAAGGGCAGCTGCTTGTCGATCATGTACTGGGCCAGCACGCGCGCCATCAAGGATTTGCCGACGCCGCCTTTTTCGCCGCCGATGAAGTGAATGCTGCTCATCGAGTCCTTCTCCAGGTTGAGGGGGGCCTCAGCGGGCCACGCACAAGTATGAGGGCAGATCGGCACCGTCACGCGGCTGACAAATCTGGAACCTATGCTTTGCGTGGGCGATGAGCCCGGACAACGAGAGTAGAAGAGCTTTGGCCGCAGGCGCAAGCCCGCGGCCTATTTTTTGTGCGATGGGCGATCAGCCCCGGCCGACGTAGGGCATCTTGGTGGCCATGATGGTCATGAACTGCACGTTCGATTCGAGCGGCAGCGCGGCCATGTGCACGATGGCGTCGGCCACGTGCTCGACGTCCATGCGCGGCTCGACCATCATCTGCCCGTTGGCCTGCAGGGTGCCGCGGGTCATGCGCTCGGTCATGTCGGTGGCGGCATTGCCGATGTCGATCTGGCCGCAGGCGATGTCGTAGGCGCGGCCGTCGAGCGAGGTCGCCTTGGTCAGGCCCGTGATCGCGTGCTTGGTGGAGGTGTAGGGGGCGGTGAACGGCCGGGGTGCGTGCGCCGAGATCGAGCCGTTGTTGATGATGCGCCCGCCTCGCGGTGTCTGCGCCTTCATGATCTTGAAGGCTTGCTGCGTGCACAGAAACGCGCCGGTGAGGTTGACATCGACCACCGCTTTCCATTGCTCGTAGCTCAGGTCTTCGAGCGGCATGGGGGGCGTGCCGCTGCCGGCGTTGTTGAACAGCAGGTCGAGACGCCCGAAGCGCGCATGGGCCTGCGCGAACAGCGACTTCACCGACTCGGGTTGGCCCACGTCGGTGGGCACGGCCAAGGCGTGGGCCCCCAGGGCGCCAGCCTCGGCCACGGCCCTTTCAAGCGGCTCGGCGCGCCGCCCGGCGAGCACCACGCCGTAGCCCGCGCGCAGCAAGGCCAGCGAGGTGGCCTTGCCGATCCCGGTGCCTGCCCCGGTGACGAGGGCGATCTTCTGCGGCGTGGCGCTCATGGGGCGGGCTCCTCTGGGGGCAAGGCGGGTGGGGGTGGTGCGGTGACGGGTGCGGGCTCGAAGCAATCGGTGAACGTGAAGTACAGCGAGGCGTAGAACACGGCGGTGAACATGAGCACGGCGGGCATCATCACCATCGAGGCGAGGCCCGGCGAGCCCAGCAGGGAGAAGACCAGCGAGCTCGCCAGCGCGAAGCCCATCACGAGGCCCACGCCGGTCAGGCCGTACATCAGGAACGCGCCTTTGTTGCGCCAGCAGGCCACGGTGCTGAAGAACATCGCCTTGCCCACCGACTGGCTGCCCCAGTGCACCAGCGCCGGCGCGTGCCAGAACGGAACGCTGAGCAGGCCGGTGGCTGCAGCGAACCACAGGAAGGCGAGTTGCAGGCGCCCGTCGGCGAAGTGCTGGGCCAGGGCTTCGGGTGAGGCCTTGCCTTCGATGGCGGTCTCCTGCAGCGCCTGCATGCGGCCACCATCGATGCCGGCATAGACCAGCGAGACCACCAGCATGCACGCCGCGTACATCGCGCCCAGCTTCCATAGCGTGCGCGCCTGCGGGCCCTTGAGCACCTCGGCGAACACGCGCGGGGTGGGGTAGCCGCCCTGGAGCGCCTGGTGCGTGCCCATCATGAAGCCCAGCGAGATGATCGGCAGGCAGGCCGAGAACAGCAGCGGCCCGACCCATGGGATGAACTGCGACACGATCATGCCCAGCAGCAGCACGCCGAACAGGCCCATGAACGACAGCGGCCGCGAGAAGAAGATGCGAAAACCCTGGCGCACCCACTGTGCGCCACGGTTGGCAGGAACGATGCGAAGTTGCATGGGGCGTCAGACCAGGGCAGGGTGCCAGGGTTCAGCGACCCTGTGCGTGAGCACGCGCTCGAAGTGCGTGGGATCGTGTGGCTTGAGCATGGAGGCGTCGCGCGGCAGGTGGAAATCCCACAGCCGCGAGACCCAGAAGCGCAGTGCCGCCGCCCGCATGAGGGCGGGCATCAGCCGGCGCTCGCCGGAGCTGAGCGCGCGCACTGCGTCGTAGGCGGCAACGAAGGCCATGGCGCGGTCTTCGACGAGGCGGCCGCTTTCCAGATCGGTGCACCAGTCGTTCAGGCACACGGCGATGTCGAACAGGAAGGTGTCGACCCCCGCAAAGTAGAAGTCGAAGAAGCCGGTGAGCTGGTGGCCCTCGAACATCACGTTGTCGCGGAACAGATCTGCGTGCACAGGGCCGCGCGGCAGTGCGGCATAGGCCGCCGAAGCGCCGAGTTGCTGCTGGAAGGCGAGTTCGCTCTCGATGAGCGCGCGCTGGTCTGCGGTGAGGTACGGCGCCACCACCGGCACCGTCTCGGTCCACCAGCCGAGACCGCGCAGGTTGGGCTGGTGCCGCGTGTAGTCGATGCCCGCCAGGTGCATGCGCGCGAGCATGGCGCCCACGCTTTCGCAATGGCTCACGTCAGGCGCCAACTGGTGGCTGCCGGCCAGACGGTTCACCACCGCGGCGGGCTTGCCGTGCAGGCTGTGGAGGATCTCGCCACGGTCGTCGGCCTGCGGGTCTGGAACAGGGATCTCGTGGTGCGCCAGGTGCTTCATCAGGTGCAGGTAGAACGGCAGCTGATCGAAGGTCAGGCGCTCGAACACGGTGAGCACGTAGCGGCCCTGGGTGGTGTCGACGAAGTAGTTGGTGTTCTCGATGCCCGAGGCGATGCCTTTGAGCGAACTCAGGTTGCCGATCCCCAGCCGGCCGACCAGTTCGGCGGCCTCGTCGAAAGAGACTTCAGTAAAAACTGCCATGTCAGCGCCAGTACAGCGTGAGGCCGAGGGTCGGTTGCGGGGAATTCATGGTCGACGATTGTAGGCAGCAGGCCTGGTGCGAACGCGGCGTTGTCCATGGCACGCCGTATGCCACGTGACCGGCATGACCAAATGGCAACGCGTGCTCGATACCCTCCAGGCGGAGTTCTCGGACATCACCGATGTGGAACACGTCACCCGGCTGCTGCTGCGCCTGTTGCTGGCCGCGTTGCTCGGCGGTGCGCTGGGCTACGAACGCGAGCACAAGGGCAAGGCCGCCGGTATCCGAACCCACATGCTGGTGGCGATGGGGGCCGCGCTCTTTGTGCTCGTGCCTCAGCAGGCCGGCATGCAGGTGGCGGACATGAGCCGCGTGATCCAGGGTGTGGTGGCTGGCATCGGCTTTCTCGGTGCAGGCGCGATCATCAAGAACCGCTCCGAAGAGCAGGTGCAGGGCCTGACCACGGCCGCCGGCGTGTGGATGACGGCGGCCATCGGCCTCGCCTGCGGCTTGGGCCGTGAACTGACCGCGCTGATCAGCACCGTGCTCGCGCTTGGCGTGCTGGCGGTCGTGCCGCGGCTGGTGGGCAGGCGCTGACGTTAGCTGTGGACTCGCAGAAACGTGGCGAAGCGAGGCGTGCCGTTCGGGTGCATGCCGCGGTAGCGGTAGGTGACGACGCTGCCAATGGGCGGTGGTGACCGGCGCTCGGCGTCGCTCAACCCGCTGCCCAGCCTGAAGCGCATACCCTGCGGTGTCTCGACCTGCAACGCGCCAAGCAGGCCCTCGTACTTGCCTTTGCCGGGGAGATGGCCGACCACGCGCGCTTCGGCGTCGAGCTGGGGCTTGAGTTTGAGCAAGTCGTCGCTGCGTTCGCCGCGGTAGAACGACGCGCCGCGGTGCAGCATCAGGCCTTCGCCGCCCGCTTTCACCGTCTCATGCATGAGCGCTTGCAGGGCTGCGTCGTTTGCCACGCGGCGCTGCGAGACAAGTTGAAGCGTCGTCGTCGCGGGATTGGCGAGCAAACTGCGCAGGGCGGCCAGGCGCTCGTTGAAGGTGCCCGGGTGCGACGGCAGGTCGAACACCATGTAGCGCAGTTCGCGCCAGGCCGCGATGTCTGCGCCGTCGCGCGCCGCCGCCGAACTTGCGGCCGTGAAGCGGCCGCGGCCCGCCCAGAGTTCACCGTCGAGCGCCTGCGCAGGCCAGCCGCGAGTGAACCATGCCGGGGTGGCGATACGGTGGCCTTGGCGTGACCAGAGTTGCTGGCCATCCCAGTAGGCGCGCACGCCGTCGTACTTCTCACTGACCCAGTAGTCGTCGAGAGGCAATCCGGTGCGGTAGATGTTGGCGAGCATCAGTGGCCGGCCGCCTGCGATTGCCGGGGCGGCCACCCATTGCGTGAGACCACAAACAAGCAGGAATGCGCGGCGGCTTGGAACGTACATGGGGTTCAGTCTGTCGACAAGAAAGTCCGCAGGCTAAGGTTGCCGCAGCGCGCCGAACAGCCCACCGACGGGTGCAGCCCCCACACGGGTGATGCGGCAACAAGCTTCCACGACAATCGCCGCCATGAACGATGCCACCCTGCCCAACGACGCACCCGCAGACGGCCCTCTGCTGCTGGTCGACGGCTCCAGCTACCTCTACCGCGCCTACCACGCGCTCCCCGATCTGCGCGGGCCCGAGGGCGTGCCCACGGGGGCGCTGCACGGCATGGTGGCGATGATGAAAAAGGCGCTGCAGGACGTGAAGCCCTCGCACGCGGTGTGCGTGTTCGATGCCAAGGGCAAGACCTTCCGCGATGACTGGTACCCGGAGTACAAGGCTCAGCGCGCACCGATGCCCGAAGACCTGGTCAAGCAGATCGATCCGATCCACGAGGTGGTCAAGCTGCTGGGCTGGCCGGTGCTCACCGTGCCGGGCGTGGAGGCCGACGACGTGATCGGCACCTTGTCCGAACTGGCTGCCAAGGCCGGGCAGAAAGTCGTCATCAGCACCGGTGACAAGGATCTCGCGCAGCTCGTCAACGCGCACGTCACGCTGATGAACACCATGAGCAATGAGCGGCTCGACGTGGCCGGCGTGACCGAGAAGTTCGGCGTGCCGCCCGAGCGCATCGTCGACTACCTCACCCTGATGGGCGATGCGGTCGACAACGTGCCGGGCGTCGAGAAGGTCGGCCCCAAGACGGCCGCCAAATGGATCGCCGAGCATGGTTCGCTCGATGGCGTGATCGACGCCGCCGACAAGGTGAAAGGCGTGGCCGGCGAGAACCTGCGCAAGGCACTCGACTGGCTGCCCACCGGGCGCAAGCTCGTCACGGTCAAGACCGATTGCGATCTCGCCGAGCACGTGGCCGGCTGGCCATCGTTCGACGCTCTGTCGCTCAAGCCGATCGACAAGGCGTCGCTGCTCGAGTTCTTCACGCGGTATGGCTTCAAGACCATGAAGCGCGAGCTCGAAGGGTCGATGAGCGCTCCGGCGCCGGCGGGCGAAGCCGCTGCCATGCTCGACAACCCCACGCCGATGCTCGCGCCGCAGGCCATCAACCGCAGCTACACCACCGTGCTGACGCTGGATGAGCTGGAGGCCTGGGCGAAGAAGGCCGAGTCGGCCCCGCTCACCGCCTTCGACACCGAGACCGATTCGCTCGACGGCATGGTGGCGCAGATCGTCGGCTTCTCGCTCAGCACGAGCCCCGGCGAGGCGGCCTACATCCCGCTGCGCCACAGCTACGCCGGCGCGCCCGACCAGCTGCCAGTGGAGATGGTGCTCGCCCGCCTCAAGCCCTGGCTGGAGAACGCGGAGGCCCCCAAGCTCGGCCAGAACATCAAATACGACGCCCATGTGCTAGCCAACGCCGGCATCACCGTGCGTGGCTACGTGCACGACACCCTGCTCGAAAGCTACGTGCTCGAAGCCCACAAGCCGCACAGCCTGGAAAGCCTGGCGCAGCGCCATCTTGGCCGCGCCGGCCTGAGTTACGAAGACGTGTGCGGCAAGGGCGCGCACCAGATCCCTTTTGCGCAGGTCGAGATCGAGAAGGCCTCCGAGTACTCGTGCGAAGACAGCGAGATGACGCTGCAGGTGCACCAGACCCTGTGGCCGCAGGTCGAGGCGGAGAAAGGCCTGCGCTACGTGTACGAGCAGATCGAGCTGCCGGTGGCGGGCATCCTGCAGCGCATCGAGCGCAACGGCGTGCTGATCGACACCCAGTTGCTCGCACAGCAGAGCCACCAGTTGGGCGAACGCATGATGCAACTCGAACGCGAGGCGCACGAACTCGCGGGGCAGCCCTTCAACATGGGGTCACCCAAGCAGATCGGCGAAATCCTGTTCGGCAAGCTCGGCCTGCCCGTCATCAAGAAGACCGCCAGCGGCGCGCCCAGCACCGACGAAGAGGTGCTCGACAAGCTCGCCGAGGACTACCCGCTGCCGCAGAAGCTGCTGGAGCACCGTTCGCTGTCGAAATTGAAGGGCACCTACACCGACAAGCTGCCGCTGATGGTCAACCCCCATACCGGACGCGTGCACACCAACTACGCCCAGGCGGTGGCGGTGACGGGGCGGCTCTCGAGCAACGACCCCAACCTGCAGAACATCCCTATCCGCACCGCCGAAGGCCGGCGTGTGCGCGAGGCGTTCATCGCGCCACCGGGGCATGTGATCGTCAGCGCCGACTACTCGCAGATCGAGCTGCGCATCATGGCCGACATCAGCGGTGACGCGAACCTGCTCAAGGCCTTTGCCGAAGGCATGGACGTGCACCGGGCCACTGCGAGCGAGGTCTTCGGCATCGAGCCCGCGTCCGTGACGAGCGAACAGCGCCGCTACGCCAAGACCATCAACTTCGGCCTCATCTACGGCATGGGCGCCTTCGGCCTCGCGGCCAGCCTGGGCATCGAACGCAATGCGGCCACGCAGTACATCGAGCGCTACTTCGCACGCTACCCGGGCGTCAAGCAATACATGGACGACACCAAGGCCTCGGCCAAGGCCCTTGGCTATGTCGAGACGCTGTTCGGCCGGCGCATCTACCTGCCCGAGATCAACGGAGGCAATGGCCCGCGCAAAGCCGGCGCCGAACGCCAGGCCATCAACGCGCCGATGCAGGGCACCGCGGCCGACCTCATCAAGCTCGCGATGATCGCGGTGCAGTCCGAACTCGATGCGAAGCAGTTGCGCACGCTGATGGTGATGCAGGTGCACGACGAACTCGTTTTCGAAGTGCCCGAGGCCGAACTCGAATGGGCGCGCATCGAGATCCCGCGCCTGATGGCCGGCGTGGCGGCACTCAAGGTGCCTCTGCTGGCCGAAGTCGGGGTGGGCCCGAATTGGGATCAGGCGCATTGAGCCGTTGAGGTCTCGCGACACCCAGGGGAGGGTGGCACCCCCTGAGGGGCGAGTGAGGGTGTAAGAGACTGTTTTCAGGCGTTGGATCGGGGTGTTGCGCTGCAGAATCCGCGGCCATTCCCCACAGAGCCTTCCCCATGAACGACCGCCTGAGCGACGCCGCACTGGCGACTTCACTGCCTGCCCCGCTGTCGAATCTGCTTGCGCGCTGGACGAGCGCTGTGCGGCTGTACAACCTCGAAGGCGCAGCGCAG